>NZ_JBFUDE010000016.1:0-657 GCF_056404875.1 Hylemonella sp. P2_B10 | reverse complement strand
GATCACTGAGAACTGGTCGCTGGTCAGTGCCTTGATCTGGCCTGTGGTCAGCCCGGGAACCTGTGCCGTGGTCAGGCCAATGATCTGGTCACTGGTCATGTTGGCGATGGTGGCCGTGGGCAGTGCGCCTATGGCTTGCGAGCTCAGGGCTGCCAGGTCGCCGGTGGTGAACACGGCAAACTGGTCGCTGGTCAGCGCGCCCAGTTGGCCCGAGGTCAGCGCGGCGATCTGCGCTGTGGTCATGACGTCCACCTGACCCGTCGTGAGCGCCTTCATTTGTGCGGTCGTGAATGCGCGCAAATCATCGGTGGCAATCACCGTGAATTGCGCCGTGGTCATGGCCTGGAAGTCAGCAGAGCTCACCGCTGCCCACTGGGCCGTGGTCAKGGCCACCAGGTCTGCTGTGGTGATCACTGAGAACTGGTCGCTGGTCAGTGCCTTGATCTGGCCTGTGGTCAGCCCGGGAACCTGTGCCGTGGTCAGGCCAATGATCTGGTCACTGGTCATGTTGGCGATGGTGGCCGTGGGCAGTGCGCCTATGGCTTGCGAGCTCAGGGCTGCCAGGTCGCCGGTGGTGAACACGGCAAACTGGTCGCTGGTCAGCGCGCCCAGTTGGCCCGAGGTCAGCGCGGCGATCTGCGCTGTGGTCATGACGTC
>NZ_JBFUDE010000015.1:0-1164 GCF_056404875.1 Hylemonella sp. P2_B10 | reverse complement strand
CCGCACAAAGCCGGCCTCGTCCATCAAGGCGCTGGCCTGCATCTTCTGCCTCAGCCCGGCCCGGGTCCCGGCCAGTGCCTGCGTGTCCGCTGCCAGCGCCACCGCCTTGGCGATGTATTCCTCTTCTGTCTGGGCGATCCACTCCGGGTGCCCCAGCCCTTCAAGGATGGTGCTGCCCAGCCGCCCCACACTGGGCCGCCCGGCCAAGGTCACATAGGGCACGCCCATGTACAGCGTCTCGAACAAGGTGGTGCCCGAGTTGTGCGGGAAGCAGTCCAGCCCGATGTCCACCCCGCGCAGCACGTCCCATGGCGGGCTGTGGCAGCCGATTTGCAGACGGCTCTGTTCTATGCCCTGGGCCGCAAAGCGCTGTACCAGTTCTTCGCAGGTGGCGTTGTCTTTGTAGCTGCCGCTGTCGATGACCAGTCTGGCGTTGGGCACTCGCTTCAGGATGTCGGCCCACACGCGCACGCTCTTGTGGTTGATGCGCACGGCACGGGTCAGGGTGCCGAAGGTCACATACCCGTTGCGCTGGGCAGGCAGCTCGCCGACTTCGCCCATGTCGGCCCCGGGGCGGTAGGCGTAGCCGGTGCCGCTCAGGCGCCAGGGGGTTTCGGAGAACAGTGCTTCGCTGCCTTCGGGGGCCTGGGTGGCGTCGGTCAACAGGTAGTCGATGGCTTTGAGGCCGGTGGTGTAGCCAAAGCCCAGCCAGCTCAAGGACACGGGGGCAGGTTTTCTGGCGAACACGCCCAGGCGGTTGCCTGCGGTGTGGCCGGCCAGGTCCACCAGCACGTCGATGCCGTCGGCGCGTATGCGCTGGGCCAGCGCGGCGTCGCTCATGCCGCGCGTGGGCACCCAGTGGGCCACCTGGCTCTTGTAGCGCACGGTGAGCATGTCTTCGCGTGCCAGTTCGGCGTAGGCATAGATTTCCACGCGCTGCGGGTCGTGGTTGCCCACCAGGGGCTCCAGGAAGTAGCGGCAGGCGTGGTTGCGAAAGTCGGGGGAGACGTAGCCCACTTTCAAGCGCCGCCCGGCCAGCGGCGCATTGCCGTGGGGCTGCCATTCCTTGCGCAAGGGCTCGCCGAAGCGCCTCTCGTACTCCTGGTACGCCTCGAAGATCTCCTGTGCGCTCTTGTCGGCGTCGTAGTTCAGGTAGTTCAGCGC
>NZ_JBFUDE010000014.1:0-1770 GCF_056404875.1 Hylemonella sp. P2_B10 | reverse complement strand
TGGAGAAGCTTTGCCAGTTGATGACGGAGTGGTTCAGTCCGGCGCCGTTCTGGGTGGTGACGACCAGTTGGTTGGCGCCGGGGGTGCTGATGCTGGCCTGGCCGACGACGGCGACGCCGCCTGTGGGGTTGGCCCAGGCTGAGCCCATGGGGCTGCAGGCCAGGGCGACGCCTATGGCCAGAGCACCCAACGACAGGCTGGCGGCTCGGCTGTGGCTGCTGGCGCCCAGGCAGGGGCTGGCGGCATCACCCGCACCGCCTGCGCTGCCCTTGCCGGCGCCGCTGGCAATCTCGGCCACCGCCACCATGGCCCCCAAGGCCTGGTTCCAGACGGTCCTGAAGGTGTGGTTCAGCGAGGCTCGGCTTGTCATTCTGGTTGTCCCTTCACGGCGCAGAGGCTGGCACGCGAAGCCAGCACGCGAATCACGACATCATAGGGCGTGCCGATGGCCGGCAAGCTGAGGCAAATCAAAATCTGGCGGCTTGCAGCAGGTCGCGCGTGCGGCGCGCCTCGTTCCGTGCGGCCTGAGCGAATGCGCCCTCGTCGGCCGATGCATACAGCACGGCGCGCGACGAACTGACCACGATGGGCGCCGTGCTGCCGCCCTGGGCGGAGCCGCGCCAACCGGCCTTGACGGTGGCTGCTGCGTCGCCCCCCTGGGCACCCACGCCAGGTATCAACAGCGGCACGGTCGGCGCCAGCGCGCGCACGCGCTCGATTTCGGCCGGATAGGTGGCGCCCACCACCAGGCCCAGCTGGCCATTCAGGTTCCAGGGACCTTGCGCCAGCGCGGCAATGTGTTCAAACAAGCGCGGCTGGCCATCCACATCGGCCAGGCGGCGCGACTGGAAATCATCACCGCCGGGGTTGGACGTGCGGCACAGCAGAAAGGCGCCCTTGCCCTCGTACTTCAGGTAGGGTTGCACCGAGTCCAGGCCCATGAAGGGGGACAAGGTGACCGCGTCCGCCCCGTAGCGCTCGAACGCTTCCTTCGCATACTGTTCGGCAGTACTGCCGATGTCGCCGCGCTTGGCGTCCAGGATCACCGGCACCTGGGGCGCCACGCTTCGCATGTGCTGCATCAGCCGCTCCAGCTGCGTCTCGGCGCCATGGGCGGCGAAATAGGCGATTTGCGGCTTGAAGGCGATCACCAGGTCGGCCGTGGCGTCCACGATGGCGGCACAGAAGTCATAGATGCGGCTGGCGTCGCCCTTGAGCTTGCCGGGAAAGCGCGCCGGCTCGGGGTCCAGCCCCACGCACAGCATGGAGGCGTTTTGCCGCTCGGCGGCGCACAGCATGTCTACAAAGCCCATGGCGCTATCGTAATGGATAGCGTTTGGGCTGGATCAGGCGCTCACTTGCACAGGCTGGAATCGGCGGCGACGATGAGGTCGTCCTTCTTCTTGTCCTTGGCGGCCGCCGGGTCCTGGGTGGAGCCCCCACCTGAGGCACCGCCCGCACCCGCAGCCGGGCTGGACTGGTCCTTGAAGCTGTCGCTGAAGGTGCTCACCAGCGTCTGGATCACCGTCACCGCAGCCGAGCCCGGTGGCGGCACTGTCACCCCGCCCGAGGTGTAGTTCACGTCCTTGCCCGTGGCCACCCCGGCGCCCGAGATCAGCCCGCTCACATTGGCCGTCACCGCACCGGCTGGCGCGCTCACATTGGCGTTTTGCAGCAGGTTGTCGCCCGCCGTGAGCTGCACGCTGCCGCCACTGGAGTTGATGGGGCCGTTGATGGTCAGGTCGTCCTGGCCAGCACTGCTGACTGCTG
>NZ_JBFUDE010000013.1:0-2048 GCF_056404875.1 Hylemonella sp. P2_B10 | reverse complement strand
CATGCCTGCCTTCACCACGTTCGTGCCGTCGTAGAAACGCTCTCCGCTCAGGCTGATGATGGGGATGGCTGGTCTGACCTGCCCTATGTTGCCGTTCACACCTGTCAGCAGGTAGCCGTACACGGGCAGCCCGTTGCTGTCGTGGGCAGTCGCGGTGGCGCCTGTGGCGGTCACCAGTTTGTTGTTGCCCACGTTGGGGTCGCTCAGCGTGCCGGTGGCGCCAGCGAGGGACACACTGGCAACGTCGCCTGCGACGTTGCTGCTGACCGAGCCCAAGGTGGCGCCCGTCAGGCTGATGTTGGTGCCGCCGTCATACACCTTGCTCAGGTTGCCTATCAAGGCAGCCGACAAGGTGGCGGCGACGCCGCTGGGGCTGGTGTTGTAGATCAGGCCGTTGCCGCTGCCCAGAATGGTGTTGCCGAACGTGGTGTTGTACTGCTTGAAAGCCAACGCCGGCAGTGCGGCCAGGTCATAGCTGTGGCCGCCGTTGCCCACATAGACCAGCATGCGGCCATTGGTCGCGGTGATGGACGGCGAGGTGGCGAACAGGTCGTTGTCGGTGCGCAGCACCACGTTGCCGTTGTTGGCCTGCAGCGAGGCCGAATTCAACCCCAGGTAGAAGTTGGAATGCAGCGCGATGCCGGCGGCCGACACGATGCTGCCGTAGCCGGCGGTGAGGTTGATGTAGCCCGAGGGCGTGCTGATGTCCACCCCGCCGGAACTGGTGGTGATGCTGCCGGACAACCGGGTGTCGCTGGACAGCCCCAGGGTCAGCGAGCCGGCAGTGATGTTGTTGACGGTGAAGGCGCTGTTGCTGGAACTGGTGGTGCTCAGCGACACCGCGCCGGTGCCGGCGTTGATGGTCAGGCTGCCTCCGGTCAGGTCAATGGTGCCGCCTTGGCTGATGGCGCCGTTGCCGCCGCTGGTGTTGACGTTCAGGCTGGCGGCGCTGACGGCCAGCGTCAACGGGTGCGGGTTGACGATGTAGACATTGGCGGCCGCGCCGATGCTGAGTTGGCTGAAATTGTTGCTCGCATGGTCCAGCACCACATCAGGGCCGGCATTGACGGAAATGCTGCCCGCCCCGCCGGCCACGATGGGCGCGCGCTGCACCACACCGCCGGTGGACGAGTTCAGGGTGAACGATCCGCCCAGTTGCAGGCCGTTGATGCCGCTGAGGGAGTCAATGGTGATCTCGCCAGTGTTGAAGTAAGAGAAGCTGCCGTTGACCTGGGCCGCCACGCCACCACTGAAATTGTTGCCGGAATTGCTCAGGCTGGCCGAGCCACCGGCCACCACTGTCAGGTTGCCGGCGGTGATGGGCGCGCTTTGCGTGATGCTCGTGCCGGCGCTCAGCGCCAAGGTGCCCGCGCCCAGGCTGATGTTGTCGTTAAGGGAGATGGAGCCGGTCTGCGCGGTCAGGGTCAGTCCGTTGCCGCTGCTGGTGACCGGCTGGCCCACGACGATGTTGCCGCTGGCGGCCAGCGACACATTGCCCAGCGCCAACTGCAGATTCAAGGCCGTGTTGGTGATGATGCTGTTGGCACCGGGAAAATCGGTGGCCAACAGCACCAGGCCGGCCAGCACGTCTGCGAGCTCGTTGGGCGTGCCGTTGCCGTTCAAATCATTGACCAGGCCCACAGTGAGGTTGGCGGGGTCCAGCAGCAAGCTGCCCATGGCGCCCCGTGCCGCAGAGGTGTCCACCAGGCCCTGGAAGTCCAGGTACTGCTTGCCCGAGACCTCCACCCGGCCCCCGTCTCCCCCGTTGGCCCCGCCCCTGGCGCTGATGTGGCCCCCAAAGCCGGTGGCCTCATCGGCCCATACCACCACGGTACCGCCGTTGCCGTTGTCGGTGGCATCAGCCTTCAGGCTGGCTCCGGGCATGACCACGGTGCGCCTGGCGTTGCTGATGCTGGCGTCATCGCCGTGCCAGCCACCACCGATGTGGATGTTGCCGCCGCTGGCGCTGTTGCTGCTGTCTATCTGCGCGGTTTCCCGCAGCACGGTCTTGTCGGCGGTGACGAGCACCGAGCCGCCTTGGCCCTGCA
>NZ_JBFUDE010000012.1:0-2779 GCF_056404875.1 Hylemonella sp. P2_B10 | reverse complement strand
CGCCAGCCCCTGCCTGGGCGCCAGCAGCCACAGCCGAGCCGCCAGCCTGTCGTTGGGTGCTCTGGCCATAGGCGTCGCCCTGGCCTGCAGCCCCATGGGCTCAGCCTGGGCCAACCCCACAGGCGGCGTCGCCGTCGTCGGCCAGGCCAGCATCAGCACCCCCGGCGCCAACCAACTGGTCGTCACCACCCAGAACGGCGCCGGACTGAACCACTCCGTCATCAACTGGCAAAGCTTCTCCATACCCGCAGGCGCCAGCACCTACTTCGCCCAACCCAGCGCCAGCGCCACCAGCATCAACCGCGTCGTCACAGACAACCCAAGCGCCATCTTCGGCACCCTGGGCTCCAACGGCAAACTGGTGCTCGTCAACCCCTCCGGCATCACCGTCGGCGCCGGCGCCGTCGTCGACACCGCAGGCTTCACCGCATCAGCCTTAGGCCTGACAGACGCCGACGCCCTGGCCGGCAAACTGCGCTTTGGCAACGGCCAGCTTGCCAGCGGCAACATCGACGTGCAAGGCAGCATCCTGGCCCGAAGCGGCGACATCGTGCTCATCGCGCCGCACATCAACACCGGCAAAGACGCCCTCATCCAGGCCAACGGCGCCACCGTGCTGGCCGCCGGGCGGCAAGTCGACATCACCGGGCGAGGCTTAGAGGGCATCGTGCTGCAAGTGCAAGCCCCCAGCGACCAGGCCGTCAACCTCGGGGCCCTCAAAGGCGACGCCGTCGGCGTCTTCGCCGGCACCYTGAAACACAGCGGCGCCATCCAGGCCAACGCCCTGAGYGTCGAAGGCGGCAAAGTCGTGCTCAAGGCGCTGGACATGGCCGACGTCAGCGGCAGCATCCAGGCGCAAAAGCTGCAGGGCCAAGGCGGCTCGGTGCTCGTCACCGCCGACAAGACCGTGCTGCGGGAAACCGCGCAGATAGACAGCAGCAACAGCGCCAGCGGCGGCAACATCCACATCGGTGGTGGCTGGCACGGCGATGACGCCAGCATCAGCAACGCCAGGCGCACCGTGGTCATGCCCGGAGCCAGCCTGAAGGCTGATGCCACCGACAACGGCAACGGCGGYACCGTGGTGGTGTGGGCCGATGAGGCCACCGGCTTTGGGGGCCACATCAGCGCCAGGGGCGGGGCCAACGGGGGAGACGGGGGCCGGGTGGAGGTCTCGGGCAAGCAGTACCTGGACTTCCAGGGCCTGGTGGACACCTCTGCGGCACGGGGCGCCATGGGCAGCTTGCTGCTGGACCCCAGCAGCATCGTCATCGGCAGCGTGGCAGCCATTGACGGCTTTAGCGGGGACCTGAATGCAGGCAACAACCCCATCCTGGCCGGCCAGTATTCCGGCTATGGCAGCCAGATCACCGCCGGTGCGGTGGCCGCCTTGCTGAACGCCGGGACCAACGTCAGCCTGAGCGCCAGCGGCGGCAACATCGATGTCAATTCAGCCGTCAGCAAGACCGGTGGCGGCGCGGCCACGCTGACGCTGGCCACCGGCGGCAACATCAGCTTCAACGCACCGGTCAGTTCCAGTTCGGGCGCGCTGGGCATCAGTGCCACTTCTTCCTCGGGCAATGTGTCCTTGTCGGCCGACCTCAATGCGAATGGCGGCAGCGTCACCCTGTCAGGCAGCGGCAATGTCAGTCAGAACGGTGCCAATGTCATCAACGCCGGAACCCTGTCGGCCACCTCGAGCGGGGGCAGCGTCAACCTGCAAGGCGCCAACAGCATTGCCAACGTGACCCTCAGCGGGCCGGGCGGCGTCCAGTTCAAGAATGTGGCGGCCTCCTACAACCTGGGGGGATCGAGCGCTGGCGGCAGCCTGACGGTGACGGGCACGGGCGCGGTGACGGTGAACCAGACGCTGAGCTTTGACGGTGCCATCTCACTGACCAGCAACGGCGGCATCACCCTGGCCAGCAGCGTGTCCACCAGCTTCGGCCTGAGCCTGACCACCAGCAACGCCAGCATCAGCCAGTCGGGCGGGGGCATCACCGCGGCGTCCACCGCCGCCAGTGCCGGCAGTGGCGGCGTGTCACTGACTTCCAGCAGCAATGCAATGGGCAACATCACTGTGAGCAGCAGTGGCGCGGTCAGCCTGGGCAGTGGCAGTGCATCCATGAACGTGAACAACGTCAGCGGCAGCAGCCTCAACGTTGTGGCCGCCGGCACCATCAACGTCGGCACCATCAGCGTCAGCGGTGCCGGCAATTCGGTGGTGCTGCGAGGTGGCCACGTCAACGCCGGCTATGGCGCCAGCATCAGCGCCGGCAGCGGCCGCTGGCTGCTGTATTTGACCAACCCGGACGTCGAGCTCGACAGCTTGCCGTCCAGCCTGGCCTTCAAGCAGTACAACACCGCCTATGGCGGCAGCATCCTGGGCAGCGGCAACGGCGTGGTCTACAACAACAGCACGCCGGCCACGCTGAGCGGGACCCTGACCGGCGCGGTCAGCAAGATCTACGATGGCGGCACCAGCATCAGCCTGGCGGGCGCCGGCCTGGGTGCCGTCAATGCCATGTTTGGCGACGTTGCCAGTGTGTCCCTCGCTGGCGCCACCGGCACGCTGAGCGACCCCAACGTGGGCAACAACAAACTGGTGACCGCCACAGGCGCCACCGCGACTGCCCACGACAGCAACGGGCTGCCCGTGTACGGCTACCTGCTGACAGGTGTGAACGGCAACATAGGGCAGGTCAGACCAGCCATCCCCATCATCAGCCTGAGCGGAGAGCGTTTCTACGACGGCACGAACGTGGTGAAGGCAGGCATG
>NZ_JBFUDE010000011.1:0-5061 GCF_056404875.1 Hylemonella sp. P2_B10 | reverse complement strand
GAGACGCTGTACATGGGCGTGCCCTATGTGACCTTGGCCGGGCGGCCCAGTGTGGGGCGGCTGGGCAGCACCATCCTTGAAGGGCTGGGGCACCCGGAGTGGATCGCCCAGACAGAAGAGGAATACATCGCCAAGGCGGTGGCGCTGGCAGCGGACACGCAGGCACTGGCCGGGACCCGGGCCGGGCTGAGGCAGAAGATGCAGGCCAGCGCCTTGATGGACGAGGCCGGCTTTGTGCGGCGCGTGGAGATGGCCTTTGAGCAGATGTTCGAGCGCTGGCAGCAGCAACAGCCGGCGCCTGATGATGCCCCTGGTGCGCAGGGCGCGCCCGATCCGGCCCAGGTGCAGCAACTGGTCGCCTTGTTCAAGCAGGGCCAGCATGTGCAAGGTGAGCAATTGGCGCGCGCGCTGGTGCAGCGCTTCCCTGAGGATGGCTTTGCCTGGAAGGCGCTGGGTAGCATGCTGCAGCCGCAGGGCAAGCTGGCCGAGGCGATACAGGCCAAGCGCAAGGCGGTGGTGCTGCTGCCCGAGGATGCTGAGGCCCATGCCAACCTGGGCCACCTGTTGCAGGTCCAGGGCCTGTATGCCGAGGCCGAACAGGTGCTGCGCAAGGCGGTGGCGCTGGATGCCGGCAATGTGGCAGCGCTGAACAACCTGGGGCTGACACTGCAGAAAACCGGCCGCCTGCGCGAAGCAGAGGCCAGTTTCCGCCAGGCACTGAAACGGCAACCTGACCATGAAGACGTGTATGGCAATCTGCTGTTCACGTTGAATTACGACGCCGACTACAGCGCTCCCAAAATCTTTGAGGCCTACAAGGAGTACGAGCGGCGTTTTGGCGCGCCGCTGAAGAAGCACGGGCTGCCCCATGCCAACCCGTCCCGCGCTGGGCGGCGGCTGAAGGTGGGTTATGTGTCCGGTGACTTTATGAACCACGCGGCTCAGCATTTCCTGGAGCCGCTGTTGGCCCGGCATGACTCAGGTGCAGTGGAAATCTACGCCTATGCCGAGTTGGCACGCGAAGACATGCTCACCGTGCGCTACAAGAGCCAGGTGGCCCACTGGGTGCCCACGCGCGGCATGAGCGACGCCGCGCTGGCCCAGCGCATACGCGCCGACGGCATCGACGTGCTGGTGGACCTGGCCGGCCACACCGCAGGCAACCGCCTGGGCGTGTTCGCCAGGAAGCCCGCGCCAGTCTCTTTGAGCTGGCTGGGCTTTGGCTACACCACCGGCCTCAAAGCCATCGATTACCTGTTGACCGACGCCACCCAGGCCCCCGAAGGCAGCGAAGCACTGTTCTCCGAAACCCCCTGGCGCCTGAGCGGCACCGGCTACGCCTACCGCCCCGGGGCCGACATGGGCGAAGTCGGCGAACTGCCCGCCCTGCGCAACGGGTACGTGACCTTCGGCACCCTGACCCGTGCCGTGCGCATCAACCACAAGAGCGTGCGCGTGTGGGCCGACATCCTGAAGCGAGTGCCCAACGCACGGCTGGTGGTGGACAGCCGTTCGTTCGTGGATGCGCCTGCCTGCCAAGCCCTGGCGGCACGCTTCGAAGCCCAAGGCATAGACCCCGGGCGTCTGCACATAGGCTGCCACAGCCCGCCATGGGACGTGCTGCGCGGGGTGGACATCGGGCTGGACTGCTTCCCGCACAACTCGGGCACCACCTTGTTCGAGACGCTGTACATGGGCGTGCCCTATGTGACCTTGGCCGGGCGGCCCAGCGTGGGGCGGCTGGGCAGCACCATCCTTGAAGGGCTGGGGCACCCCGAGTGGATCGCCCAGACAGAAGAGGAATACATCGCCAAGGCGGTGGCGCTGGCAGCGGACACGCAAGCACTGGCCGAGACCCGGGCCGGGCTGAGGCAGAAGATGCAGGCCAGCGCCTTGATGGACGAGGCCGGCTTTGTGCGGCGCGTGGAGATGGCCTTTGAGCAGATGTTCGATCACTGGGACGCGCGCACTGCCGCCAGCCGGCCGGCCGCGCCGGTGATCACGACGCCACCGGCAATGACGCCCAGCATGGACGAGATGAACGCCATCACGGCCTTGTTCAAGCAAGGCCAGTATGCGCAAGGTGAGCGCCTGGCGCGGGCCATGACGGGGCGATTTCCCAACGACGGCTTCGCCTGGAAGGCCCTGGGAGCGCTGTTGCATGCGCAGGACAAGCTGGCCGAGGCGGTGGCCGCCAAGCGCCGCGCCGCAGAGTTGCTGCCCGAGGATTGGGAGGCCCAGGGTAACCTGGCGCGCGCGTTGCATCAGGCGGGTCTGCTGGCCGAAGCGTTGCAGATTTTTCAGGCCATCGCGCAAGCCCTGCCAGACGATGCCGGCGCCCACAACAACCTGGGTTTCCTGCTGAACGACCTGAAGCGCTTTGACGAAGCCCAGGCTTGTTACGAGCGCGCCCTGCACTTGCAACCGGATTTTGTCGTTGCCTGGAACAACCTGGCCAGTTCGCAAAAGGACCAGGGCCGCCTGAAGCAGGCCGAGGCCAGCGCCCGCCAGGGTTTGCGGCTGAACCCCGGGCTGGGTGCCTTGCATGCCAACCTGGCCGCCATCTTCCTGCGCCGGGGGCATTTGCCGCAAGCCTTGGAAAGCCTGCAGCAGGCGCTGGAGATCAACCCCGACGACGTGCTCAGCCATGGCAGCCTGCTGTTCGTGCTGAACTACCACGCCGACAAAAGCGCCGAAGCCATTTTTGAGGCCTATCGCCAGTTTGACCGTCGCTTCGGCCTGCCGGCCCGCGTCCACTGGCGGCCGCACAACAACCCGCCGCTGGCCGGCCGGCGCCTGAAAGTGGGCTATGTGTCGCCTGACTTTTGCAACCACCCCTGCCGCTTTTACCTGGAGCCGCTGCTGGCCAGCCACGACCGCGCCACAGTCGAGCTGTATGCCTATGCCGAGTTGGTGGCCGAGGACGCGCTGACCGCACGCTACAAGACGTTGGTGGAGCACTGGGTCCCTACCCGGGCCCTGAGCGACGCCGCGCTGGCAGAGCGTGTGCGCGCTGATGGCATAGACATTCTGGTGGACCTGGCCGGCCACACCGGTGGCAACCGCTTGGGCATGTTCGCGCGCAAGCCGGCGCCAGTGTCGCTGAGCTGGCTGGGCTTTGGCTACACCACGGGCTTGAGCGCCATCGACCATTACCTGACTGACGAGGTCAGCGTTCCACCGGGCAGTGACGCCCTGTTTGCCGAAAAGCCCTGGCGCCTGCCCGCGCCCTGCTTTGTCTACCGGCCCGGCGAGGGTACCGGTGAGGTGGGCGAACTGCCAGCACGGCGCAATGGGTACATCACGTTTGGCACGCTGACGCGGGCGGTGCGCATCAACCACCACACGGTGCGCGTGTGGTCGCGCATCCTGCAGCAACTGCCGCAGGCACGGCTGGTGGTTGACAGCGGCAGCTACCAGGATGACGACATGCAGGAGGCATTGGCGGCCAGGTTTGCCGCGCATGGCATTGAGCGCCACCGGCTGCAGATTGGCTGCCACAGCCCGCCGTGGGATGTGCTGCGCGGGGTGGATATCGGGCTGGACTGCTTTCCGCACAACTCGGGCACCACCCTGTTCGAGAGCCTGTACATGGGCGTGCCTTTTGTGACCTTGGCCGGCCGGCCCAGCGTGGGGCGGCTGGGCAGCAGCGTCTTGCAGGGTGTGGGCTGTGCGCAATGGATAGCGCACAGCGAAGAGGACTACATTGCCAAGGCGGTTGAATTGGCGACCGACACGCAGGCGTTGGGCAAAATCAGGGCCGGCTTGCGGCACAAGATGCGCATGAGCGCGCTGATGGACGAGGCCGGCTTTGCGCGGCGCGTGGAAGCCGCCTTCGGGCAGATGTTTCAGCAATGGCAGGCCACCCAGGCGCCGCAGCCCCGGGCCGCCGGGCTGCTGGGCGGAGGGGACGCCTTGCAGCAGCTGGAGGCGAAGCTGCGCAGCATCCTGAAAATCTTGCCGCTGGAAGCCGACATGCATTACGACCTGGGCAACAACCTGCGCGACCAGGGCCGGGTGCCCGAGGCGCAGGCGAGTTGGCGCCAGGCCCTGCTGGTGCAGCCAGACCATGCGGACGCGTTGAGCAACCTGGCCATTTCGCTGCAGCAGCAAGGCCAGTGGGTGGAGGCTCAACAACTGCTCAGGCGCGTGGTGGCCTTGCGGCCCGGGCAGGCCACGGCCCACTACAACCTGGGATTCAACCTGCTGGCGCAGCAGGACATGGCGGCCGCCAAGGCCTGTTTCCAGCACGCCTTGCAGTTGAAGCCCGACTTTGCCGTCGCCTATGTCAACCTGGGCAAGCTGTTGCAGGAGTCGGGCGAGTTGCTGGAAGCGGAAGTGGTGTGGCGGCGCGCCTTGCAGGCGCTGCCCGAGTTTGCCACCGCCTATGCCCAGCTGGGCAACAGCCTGCTGCAGCAAGGCAGGCTGGCCGAGGCCGAGGTCTGCTACCGACAGGCTGTGCGGCTGGAGCCGGACGACCACAATGCCCATTTCCAGCTGGGCCTGAACCTGTCCCAGTTGGGCAAGCCGGTGGAGGCCGAGGCCTGCTACCGCCAGGCGCTGGCGCTGGACGATACGCTGGTGGCGGTGTGGAGCAACCTGGTCGATGTGCTGTGCGTGTTAGGCCGCACGGAAGAGGCCGAAGCCTGCGCGCGCCGTGCTTTGAGCCTGGATGGCCAGAACGTGGCAGCGCACGGCAACCTGGGCACGGCCTTGCTGCACCGGGGGCATTTGTCCGAGGCCGCAGACAGTTTCCGGCAGGCGCTGGCGCTGGCGCCCGATCACAAACACATTTACAACAACCTTCTGTTCGCGCTGAACTACGACGCCGACAAGAGCGCACAGGAGATCTTCGAGGCGTACCAGGAGTACGAGAGGCGCTTCGGCGAGCCCTTGCGCAAGGAATGGCAGCCCCACGGCAATGCGCCGCTGGCCGGGCGGCGCTTGAAAGTGGGCTACGTCTCCCCCGACTTTCGCAACCACGCCTGCCGCTACTTCCTGGAGCCCCTGGTGGGCAACCACGACCCGCAGCGCGTGGAAATCTATGCCTACGCCGAACTG
>NZ_JBFUDE010000010.1:2500-5918 GCF_056404875.1 Hylemonella sp. P2_B10 | reverse complement strand
TCTGAGCCAGGATCAAACTCTACAGTTCGATCTTGAATTTTTTCGCACATTTCTGTGCAACTCATAAAAACGGAATTGAAGTGAACTTCACTTCTATTCTCATGAGCGTTTGTAAGTCAGTTAAGACTTAGTTCCGAAGAACTTGGCTTTCGCCCTCAAACGCCCACGCTTATCGGCTGTATATTTTTAAAGATCTTGTCTCAAAAGCTTGGCTTTTTTGACTGGCTTGCTGTGATCAGCGAAGCCTTGCAGTATAACACCATTTCTGGTCATCCTGCAAACGCTTTTGCGTTTTCTTCAATGTCTGGCGAACCTGCTGCTGGCAGCTCGATTCTGAGGCACTGAAGAAAACGCCCAGTCACATGACTGGGCGTTTTTGCTGTAATAGCCTGACGATGACCTACTTTCACACGGGAACCCGCACTATCATCGGCGCTGAAGCGTTTCACTGTCCTGTTCGGGATGGGAAGGAGTGGTACCACCTCGCTATGGTCGTCAGGCATAACTTTTTGCCAACCTGACTGGGTCAGGTCGACCAATTTATAGAATCGTAATCAGCTTTGGTATTTTGAATGCGTCAACTTGGCATAACTTCCTTGATGTGGACCTTGCGGTACATCAAAGTTATAGGGTCAAGCCGCACGAGCAATTAGTATCAGTTAGCTTAACGCATTACTGCGCTTCCACACCTGACCTATCAACGTCCTGGTCTTGAACGACTCTTTAGGGGGCTCAAGGCCCCGGCAGATCTCATCTTGAAACGAGTTTCACGCTTAGATGCTTTCAGCGTTTATCTCTTCCACACTTAGCTACTCGGCAATGCCACTGGCGTGACAACCGATACACCAGAGGTGTGTCCACTCCGGTCCTCTCGTACTAGGAGCAGGCTTCCTCAAATCTGCAGCGCCCACGGAAGATAGGGACCAAACTGTCTCACGACGTTTTAAACCCAGCTCACGTACCTCTTTAAATGGCGAACAGCCATACCCTTGGGACCGGCTACAGCCCCAGGATGAGATGAGCCGACATCGAGGTGCCAAACACCGCCGTCGATATGAACTCTTGGGCGGTATCAGCCTGTTATCCCCAGAGTACCTTTTATCCGTTGAGCGATGGCCCTTCCATACAGAACCACCGGATCACTATGTCCTGCTTTCGCATCTGCTCGACTTGTCAGTCTCGCAGTTAAGCACGCTTATGCCATTGCACTATTAGCACGATGTCCGACCGTACCTAGCGTACCTTCGAACTCCTCCGTTACGCTTTGGGAGGAGACCGCCCCAGTCAAACTGCCTACCATGCACTGTCCCCGATCCAGATAATGGACCTAGGTTAGAACCTCAAACACACCAGGGTGGTATTTCAACGTTGGCTCCACAAGATCTAGCGACCCTGCTTCAAAGCCTCCCACCTATCCTACACAGATCTGTTCAAAGTCCAATACAAAGCTACAGTAAAGGTTCATGGGGTCTTTCCGTCTTTCCGCGGGGAGATTGCATCATCACAAACATTTCAACTTCGCTGAGTCTCAGGAGGAGACAGTGTGGCCATCGTTACGCCATTCGTGCAGGTCGGAACTTACCCGACAAGGAATTTCGCTACCTTAGGACCGTTATAGTTACGGCCGCCGTTTACTGGGACTTCAATCAAGAGCTTGCACCCCATCATTTAATCTTCCAGCACCGGGCAGGCGTCACACCCTATACGTCCACTTTCGTGTTTGCAGAGTGCTGTGTTTTTAATAAACAGTCGCAGCCACCGATTTTTTGCAACCTCATTGGGCTCCATCCGCAGGGACTTCACCTACTAAAGGCACACCTTCTTCCGAAGTTACGGTGTCAATTTGCCGAGTTCCTTCTCCTGAGTTCTCTCAAGCGCCTTAGAATACTCATCTCGCGCACCAGTGTCGGTTTGCGGTACGGTCGTGTGTAGCTGAAGCTTAGTGGCTTTTCCTGGAAGCAGGGTATCACTCACTTCGGCTGCAAGCAGCCTCGTTATCACCCCTCATCTAAGCCCGGCGGATTTACCTACCAGGCACGACTACAGGCTTGAACCAACATATCCAACAGTTGGCTGAGCTAACCTTCTCCGTCCCCACATCGCACTACACATCGGTACAGGAATATTGACCTGTTTCCCATCAGCTACGCATCTCTGCCTCGCCTTAGGGGCCGACTCACTCTACGCCGATGAACGTTGCGTAGAAAACCTTGCGCTTACGGCGAGGGGGCTTTTCACCCCCTTTAACGCTACTCATGTCAGCATTCGCACTTCTGATACCTCCAGCGCGCTTTACAACGCACCTTCACAGGCTTACAGAACGCTCTCCTACCACTTGCAATAAATTGCAAATCCGCAGCTTCGGTAACTGGCTTAGCCCCGTTACATCTTCCGCGCAGGACGACTCGATCAGTGAGCTATTACGCTTTCTTTAAATGATGGCTGCTTCTAAGCCAACATCCTGACTGTTTTAGCCTTCCCACTTCGTTTCCCACTTAGCCAATTTTAGGGACCTTAGCTGGCGGTCTGGGTTGTTTCCCTCTTGAGTCCGGACGTTAGCACCCGGTGCTCTGTCTCCCAAGCTGTACTCGTCGGTATTCGGAGTTTGCATTGGTTTGGTAAGTCGCCATGACCCCCTAGCCAAAACAGTGCTCTACCCCCGACGGTAATACTTGAGGCACTACCTAAATAGTTTTCGGAGAGAACCAGCTATCTCCAAGTTTGTTTAGCCTTTCACCCCTATCCACAGCTCATCCGCTAGTTTTGCAACACTAGTCGGTTCGGACCTCCAGTACCTGTTACGGCACCTTCATCCTGGCCATGGATAGATCACTTGGTTTCGGGTCTACACCCAGCGACTGATCGCCCTATTCGGACTCGATTTCTCTACGGCTTCCCTATTCGGTTAACCTTGCCACTGAATGTAAGTCGCTGACCCATTATACAAAAGGTACGCAGTCACCCTTGCGGGCTCCTACTTTTTGTAAGCATGCGGTTTCAGGATCTATTTCACTCCCCTCCCGGGGTTCTTTTCGCCTTTCCCTCACGGTACTAGTTCACTATCGGTCAATGATGAGTATTTAGCCTTGGAGGATGGTCCCCCCATCTTCAGACAGGATTTCTCGTGTCCCGCCCTACTTTTCGTTAGCTCAGTACCACACGTCTCTTTTCACGTACAGGGCTATCACCTGCTATGGCCAGCCTTTCCAGACTGTTCCGTTAAGAGTCGTGCTATCACTAACAGGCTGTTCCGATTTCGCTCGCCACTACTTTCGGAATCTCGGTTGATGTCTATTCCTCGAGCTACTGAGATGTTTCAGTTCACCCGGTTCGCCTCGCATAGCTATGTATTCACTATGCGATACCTTTGCAGGTGGGTTTCCCCATTCGGAAATCTCCGGATCAAAGCTAATTTGCC
>NZ_JBFUDE010000009.1:0-9177 GCF_056404875.1 Hylemonella sp. P2_B10 | reverse complement strand
CACTGAGAACTGGTCGCTGGTCAGTGCCTTGATCTGGCCTGTGGTCAGCCCGGGAACCTGTGCCGTGGTCAGGCCAATGATCTGGTCACTGGTCATGTTGGCGATGGTGGCCGTGGGCAGTGCGCCTATGGCTTGCGAGCTCAGGGCTGCCAGGTCGCCGGTGGTGAACACGGCAAACTGGTCGCTGGTCAGCGCGCCCAGTTGGCCCGAGGTCAGCGCGGCGATCTGCGCTGTGGTCATGACGTCGATTTCGTTGGTGCCCAGGGCCTTCATCTGGCCCGAGGTCARCGCACGGATGTCGKCKGTKKCGATGGCGGTGAACTGCGCCGTGGTCAGCGCTTGCAAGCCATCCGTAGTGATGGCCGGCATTTGCACCGTGGTGAGAGCCTGCAACTGCGCGGTGTTGAAGGCCGCCCAATCGTCCGTCGTCAAGGATTTGATAGAGCCGGTGGAAAGCCCTGCAATCTGCGACGTGCTCAGGCTGGTGATGATACTGGCCATGGTGAAGATCCCCGCTCAATAGACAAAAGCTTGCTCCGGCCCGCGCGGCCGGAACAGCATTGATTCGCTACAACAACCCAAAAGACGCCATACAAAAGACGCCGCTTCTACGCTAGCGGCTATCTTAGTCTGCGCCACCCGAGCACTCTTTACAAAAACACACACATTTGCGCACTATTTCACACGCAGTCACAGATTACCAAGACCGCGAAAAAGACACCTTTTGCGCCCCATCGTCACTATTTCGGCCGTATTGACAGAGAACTTGAGGAATTTTGTAACCTGAGCAACCCGCCCGTCACAAGGTGCGTTGTTACAAATGGTCCGGCCTGCCACGACCATGCGCGTGCACGAATGTACCGCGCCCATCCAAGCGCACTGTGACCAAAGTAAGACTTGGCTGCCTAAAACGGCCCACCGTCAGCGGGCCCGGCCTGGACGGATGGTCCAGGCGTTTGCGTGCCCGCCATTGAAGGCGGGCACCTGCCAAGTTAAGCGTACGTCGCTTTACTGCGCACGATAGGCATCGTGGCAGGTCTTGCACGAACCGCCAACCGCGCCCACAGCGGCTTTGATGCTGTCCAGGTTGCCGGTTTTGGCGGCGGCAGCCAGCTTGCTCATTTCGGCCTGCAGCTTGTCGGCTGCTTCCTGGAACTTGGCGTGCTCTTTCCAGATTTCCGGCTTGGCCTTGGTGTCGCCCTTGTCGGTGCCTTCGCCAAACGCCGCCCATGGCAATTTGGACATGTATTCGGCAACCGCGGCGCTGTCTGCGGCCACCTTGGCGTCAAAAGGAGCCCGGCCCGTGGCCATGGCGGCCACGCGCCCGAAGTTCTGCTGCATGATGAACATGGCGCTCTTGCGGTACTTGATGGCGTCCTCGGGCTTGGCAAACTGCGCAAAGGCCGGCAGTGTCAAAGTCATCAACGCGGCAACGGACAACAGGCGGAACAGATTCTTCATGGCATTCCTTGGGATGGTGATGGGGGCGAGAACCTGGGCGAGTTTAATTCGATTTGCCGTTTGACGCAGCACATGACAACCCTGGCTGGCTGGCGATGCCAGCGGCTAAACTGATGCCTCGCCGCCACCATCCAGAAAGCCGCAACGCCCATGGCCAGCACCGTCACAAAGAAAGTCTGGGATTTACCCACCCGCCTGTTCCATTGGGCGCTGGTGCTGTGCGTACTGGGCATGGCCGTCACGGGCCAGGTGGGGGGTGCGCTGATGCCATGGCATTTCCGGCTGGGCTATACGGTGGCCAGCCTGCTGCTGTTCCGACTGGTGTGGGGCTTCGTGGGCGGGCACTGGTCACGTTTTCAGACTTTCTTGTACTCACCCATGGCCGCCTGGCGCCAAGCCAGAGGCCAGGCTCATACCGATCAGGCAGCTGGGCACTCACCGCTGGGTGCACTGTCGGTGTTCGCCATGCTGGGGTTTTTGCTGGTACAGGTTGGCTCAGGGTTGATCAGCGACGACGAGATCGCCTCCAGTGGCCCGCTGGCCAAGTTCGTGTCCGGTTCCACCGTCAGCCTGGCCACCCATTACCACAAGGCCTATGGCAAATACATCCTGCTGGCGCTGCTGCTGTTGCATGTGGCGGCCGTGATGTTCTATTTAATGCGCAAGCGGCGCAACCTGATCGCCCCCATGGTGGACGGCAAGATGGAACTGCCCGCTGAAACACCGGCCTCGCGGGACGACGGGGCATCTCGCGCGGTGGCAGCCGCTGTGTTCGCAGGCTGTGCTGGCGCGGTAGCGCTGATGGTGAAGATTGCTGGGTGAGGTGGGCAGTTTGGCCGTGAAGCAACCCTCCATCAAGATACGCGCCCCGCAGCAGGCTGAAGAGCTGGAGTTGGTGCGCACTATCTTCAGGGAGTACGCAGCCAGCCTGGCTGTGGACCTGTGTTTCCAGAACTTTGACCAGGAACTGGCCACGCTCCCAGGCGCCTACGCGGCACCTGGCGGCGCGCTGCTGCTGGCCTATGTGGACCAGCGCCTGGCGGGCTGCTGCGCTGTGCGGGCGCTGAACACGGTGGACTACCCGAACGCCTGCGAGATGAAGCGCCTGTTCGTGCGCGCTGACTTTCGCGGCCTGGGCCTGGGCCGCCAACTGGTGGAAGCCGCGCTGGATGCCGCCCGCGCCGCCGGCTATGCCCGGGTGCTTTTGGACACGCTGGACGACATGGAAGCCGCCCGCGCGTTGTACAAGGACCTGGGCTTTGAGGAAGTGCCGCCCTATTACCACAACCCGATTGCCGGGTCGCATTACTTGAAAGTGGAAATCTGAGACATTGCGGGACAGACCACCGCGAAGCGGTGCTCTGTCCTCAACTGTTTGTAGCTGTCCGGCTGTTCACGTTCCCGGACAGGCCACCCCACCTGTTCAGCCCTTGGCCTGCGCCAGCATGGTGCCGGCGTCGCTGACCTCGAACTTGCCCGGGCCTTCAATGTTCAGCGTGGCCACCTTGCCGTCTTTCACCAGCATGGAATAGCGGTTGCTGCGCAGGCCCATGCCCTTACCGGTCAAATCCAGCGTCAGACCCGTGGCTTGCGTGAAGGCTGCGCTGCCGTCACCCAGCATGCGCACCTTGCCGGCGGTTTTCTGGTCGCGCGCCCATGCGCCCATGACGAAAGCATCGTTGACGCTGACGCACCAGATCTCGTCCACGCCGGCGGCCTTCAGTTCGTTGAATTTTTCCACATAGCCGGGCACGTGCTTGGCCGAGCAAGTGGGCGTGAAGGCGCCAGGCAGCGCGAACAGCGCGATGGTCTTGCCGGCTGTGGCCTTGGCCACATCCACCGCATTGGGGCCGATGCTGCAGCCCTCGCCCTCCACTTCGGAATATTCCATCAGCGTGGCTGCTGGCAGGGTGTCGCCTACTTTGATCATCTTGAACTCCTCTATGCGTTGATTTGAACTTACAAAAGAAAACGGCTCACATTGTGAGCCGTTTTTGTCAGACCTGCAGTCTTCAAGCCGCAAGGGCTTTAAACCGTGGCAGCCTTTTCCACCAAGCGGGTAGCCACCCAGTTCTTGGTCTTGGAGATCGGCTTGCTCTCGGTGATCTCGATGATGTCGCCCAGGTGGTACTCGCCCTTTTCGTCATGGGCGTGGTACTTGCTGGATTTGCCGACGATCTTGCCGTACAGCTCGTGCTTGACGCGGCGTTCGATCAGCACGGTGACTGTCTTGGCACGCTTGTCGCTGACCACCTTGCCGATCAAGGTGCGCTTGAGGGATTTTTTAGCTTCCGTCATTTAGTGGCTCCTTATTTGGCGGCTTTTTCAGCGCTTTGCTTCTCGGCCAGGATGGTCTTGGCGCGGGCAATGTCGCGGCGCGTGGAGCGCAGCGTAGCGGTGTTGTTCAATTGTTGCGTGGCCTTTTGCATGCGCAGGCCGAAATGGGCCTTTTGCAGCTCTTTGACCTCAGCCTTCAGGCCGGCAACGTCCTTGGTGCGCAGTTCAGTAGTTTTCATATCAATGGCTCCTGATTACTGGCCGATCATGCGGGCGACGAAGGTGGTGCGTAGCGGCAGCTTGGCGGCAGCCAAACGGAACGCTTCGCGGGCCAGCTCTTCGGGCACACCGACGATCTCGAACACGATCTTGCCGGGCTGGATTTCAGCCACGTAGTACTCCGGGTTACCCTTGCCGTTACCCATACGCACTTCTGCGGGCTTTTGGGAAATCGGCTTGTCGGGGAAGACGCGGATCCAGATACGGCCGCCACGCTTGACGTGACGCGAAATGGCGCGGCGTGCTGCCTCGATCTGGCGCGCCGTCAGGCGGCCGCGGTCCGTGCACTTCAGGCCGAAGTCACCGAAAGCAACCGAGCTACCCCGGGTTGCGATGCCGGTGTTGCGGCCCTTCTGCTCTTTGCGGTATTTTCTGCGAGCGGGTTGCAGCATGTTTACTCTCCTTTGGCGCCGTCAGCTGCTGCAGCTGGCGCGGCTACCTTGCGGACGCGCTTAACGGCGGTTTTCGGGGCCTCGGCACCAGGGGTGGCCTCGGCGGGTTTGTCGCTGCCGTCAGCCGGTGCCGTAGCGGCGCCAACCGGGCGACGAGCGCCGCGCGGAGCGGGGCGGTCAGTGCCAGGGCGGCCACCATCACGACGCGGGCCACGCGGGCGACGCTCTTCTTCGGCACGGGGTTCAGTGGCGGCCGGCAGGTCGTTACGACCCAGCGTGTCACCCTTGTAAACCCAGACCTTGACGCCGATCACACCATAGGTGGTCTTGGCTTCAGAGGTGCCATAGTCAATGTCTGCGCGCAGCGTGTGAAGCGGCACGCGACCTTCGCGGTACCACTCGCAGCGGGCGATTTCGATGCCGTTCAGACGACCCGAGGACATGATCTTGATGCCCAGGGCGCCCAGGCGCATGGCGTTCTGCATGGCGCGCTTCATCGCGCGGCGGAACATGATGCGCTTTTCCAGCTGCTGGGTGATGCTGTCGGCGATCAGCTTGGCATCGATTTCGGGCTTGCGCACTTCTTCGATGTTGACTGCCACCGGCACGCCCAATTGCTTGCCCAGTTCGCGCTTCAGGTTTTCGATGTCCTCGCCCTTCTTGCCGATCACCACGCCCGGACGTGCCGAGAAGATGGTGATGCGGGCGTTCTTGGCGGGGCGCTCGATCAGCACGCGCGAGACCGAGGCGTTCTTCAGCTTGGTCTTCAGGTACTCACGCACCTTGATGTCTTCGGCCAGCATGCCGGCGAAGTCACGGTTGCTGGCGTACCAGCGCGAGGCCCAGTTACGGCTCACCGACAGGCGAAAGCCGGTGGGGTTGATTTTTTGTCCCATATCTTCCAGACCTCTTTCAGTTGCCGACCGTCACGTACACATGGCACGTGGGCTTGCTGATACGGTTGCCGCGGCCCTTGGCGCGCGCGGTGAAGCGCTTCAGGGTGGCACCTTGCTCGACGTAGATGGTCTTGACCTTCAATTCGTCGATGTCGGCACCGTCGTTATGTTCGGCGTTGGCGATGGCGGACTCCAGAACCTTCTTGATGATCACGGCAGCTTTTTTCTGCGTGAACTGCAGGATGTTCAGGGCTTGATCGACCTTCTTGCCGCGAATCAGGTCCGCCACCAGGCGGCCCTTGTCAACGGACAGACGGACGCCACGAAGGGTTGCACGTGTTTCCATGGTCATTCCCTTACTTCTTCTGGACTTTTTTGTCCGCGGGGTGGCCCTTGAAAGTACGGGTCAGCGCGAACTCACCCAACTTGTGGCCAACCATTTGGTCGGTGATGTAGACCGGCACGTGCTGCTTGCCGTTGTGCACGGCGATGGTCAAGCCGATGAACTCGGGCAGGATCATGGAGCGGCGCGACCAGGTCTTGATCGGCTTCTTGTCCTTGTTGGTGACGGCCTTGTCGGCCTTGGCAACCAGGTGATGGTCAACGAACGGACCTTTTTTCAGAGAGCGAGTCATTCTCGTGCCCCTTACTTCTTGCGACGCGACACGATCATGACCTGTGTGCGCTTGTTGTTACGGGTACGGTAACCCTTTGTCAGGTTACCCCACGGATCGACAGGATGACGGCCTTCGCCGGTCTTGCCCTCGCCGCCACCGTGCGGGTGGTCGACCGGGTTCATCACCACACCGCGAACGGTCGGGCGGATACCCATCCAGCGCTTCACACCGGCCTTGCCCAACTGGCGCAGGCTGTGCTCTTCATTGGCAACCTGGCCAATGGTGGCGCGGCAGTCAATGTGGATCTTGCGGACTTCGCCAGAGCGCATGCGCACCTGGGCATAGGTGCCTTCGCGCGCCAGCAGCGTGGCCGAGGTACCGGCGGAGCGCACGATTTGCGCGCCCTTGCCGACCTGCAGCTCGATGCAATGCACGATGGAACCCACCGGGATGTTGCGCACCGGCAGCGTGTTGCCCACGCGGATCGGGGCCTCAGCGCCGCTCATGATGGACGCGCCAACTTCAAGGCCACGCGGGGCGATGATGTAGGCACGATGACCATCGGCGTAGCACACCAGGGCGATATGCGCGGAACGGTTCGGATCGTATTCAATACGCTCGACCTTTGCCGGAATGCCATCCTTGTTGCGCAGGAAGTCCACCACACGGTAGTGGTGCTTATGGCCACCGCCCTTGTGACGGGTGGTGATGTGACCGTTGTTGTTGCGGCCGGCCTTCTGGAATTGCGATTCCAGCAGCGGCGCATAGGCTTCACCCTTATACAGGTGGTCACGCGAAATTTTCACCACGCCACGACGGCCTGGTGAAGTCGGTTTCATTTTGATAACGGCCATGATTAAGCAGCCTCCCCGCCCAGGTTCAGTTCCTGACCCGGCTTGAGCGTCACATAAGCCTTGCGCACGTTGTCGCGGCGGCCGATGGACTTGCCAAAACGCTTGGTCTTGCCCTTGGTGTTGACAACCGACACGCCCTTGACTTCGACCTTGAACATCAGTTCAACAGCGGCCTTGATCTCGGGCTTGGTGGCGCCTTGCAACACCTTGAAGGTCACCGCATTGCTCTTGTCGGCAATCATCGTGGCCTTTTCGGACACGATGGGAGCGATCAGCACCTGCATCAGGCGGCCTTCGTCAAATTTGTTCACTTGCGCGGCGCTCATGCGAACATCTCCTTGAGTTGGTCCATGGCGGCCTTGGTCACCAGCACCTTGCGGAAGTGCACCAGCGACACCGGGTCGGCGTAGCGCGGCTCCACCACCAGCACGTTGGGCAGGTTGCGGGAAGCCAGGTACAGGTTTTCGTCGACTTCGTCGGCGATCACCATCACGGACTGCAGATTCATGGCCTTGAACTTGGCGGCCAGCGTCTTGGTCTTGGGCGACTCCACCTTCATGGAGTCCACCACGGCCAGACGGCCTTCACGGGCCAGCTGCGAGAAGATGGAGGCCATGCCGGCACGGTACATCTTCTTGTTGATCTTCTGGGTGAAGTTTTCGTCAGGCTGGTTCGGGAAAATCCGACCGCCCCCGCGCCACAGCGGCGAAGAGGTCATACCGGCGCGAGCGCGGCCGGTGCCCTTTTGCTTGAAGGGCTTCTTGGTCGAGTGGTGAACCTGGCCGCGGTCCTTCTGGGCGCGCGTGCCTTGGCGGGCGTTGGCCTGGAAGGCCACGACCACCTGGTGCACCAGGTCTTCGTTGTATTCACGACCAAACACGGTCTCAGGCGCGTCGTACTTCGACGAGGCCTGGCCTTGGTCATTCAGGAGTTCGAGCTGCATTAGTTCGCTCCTTTGGCTGCGGGCTTGGCCTTGACGGCCGGGCGGACGGTCACAAAACCGCCGGCGGAACCGGGAATGGCACCCTTGATCAACAACAGTTGGCGCGCTTCGTCGATGCGAATCACGTCCAGGTTCTGCGTCGTCACGGTCACATCACCCAGGTGGCCCGTCATGCGCTTGCCAGGGAACACGCGACCCGGGTCCTGGGCCATACCGATGGAGCCAGGAACATTGTGGGAACGGCTGTTACCATGGGAAGCACGCTGAGAGCTCATGTTGTGGCGCTTGATGGTGCCGGCGAAGCCCTTGCCGATGGAGGTGCCTTGCACGTCCACCTTCTGGCCCACGGCAAACACCGAGCTCACAGCCACCGTGGCGCCAGTCTTGTACTGGGCAGCGGCATCAGGCGTGATACGGAATTCTTGCGTGATTTCACCGGCTTCAACACCCGCCTTGGCGAGGTGGCCGGCTTGAGGCTTGGTCACACGCGAAGCTTTGCGCGAACCGAACGTCACCTGCAGGGCGACGTAGCCATCGTTCTCTTGGGTTTTGACCTGGGTCACACGGTTGTTGGACACATCCACCACCGTGACGGGAACAGCATCCCCGTCATCGGTGAACAGACGCATCATGCCCACCTTGCGGCCCAGCAACCCCAGGGAGTTGCTCAGACTCATTGTTTTCTCCGTAACTTCCACCGCCGCAACTGCAATTGGTTACGACGTTTTTGCGTGGAAGACTGTTAATAAAACTCTGCTGAAAAGACAAAAGCAAAGCTTTGGCCAACCCAACAGAGCCTAAGAGTATAACGCGTGCCCGGCTTTTACGCAAGTCCCGCGCCCCCACTCTCAAAGGTTAGACGGGCCGGGCCCCGGAATGACCCGGGAGCCGGCCCGTCAAACTGCTTGCAGCCGCTTATTGCAGCTTGATTTCTACGTCCACGCCGGCCGGCAGGTCCAGCTTCATCAGGGCGTCCACCGTCTTGTCGGTGGGGTCCACGATGTCCATCAGGCGCTGGTGCGTGCGGATCTCGAACTGGTCACGGCTGGTCTTGTTGACGTGCGGCGAACGCAGGATGTCGAAACGCTTCATGCGCGTGGGCAGGGGCACGGGGCCCTTGACGATGGCGCCGGTGCGCTTGGCGGTGTCGACGATCTCGGCAGCCGACTGGTCGATCAGCTTGTAGTCAAAAGCCTTCAGGCGGATGCGGATTTTTTGCTTGGTAGCCATGGTATTTAATCTTTCTTAAATATGGGCTATCAGGCAATGATCTTGGCCACCACACCGGCGCCCACGGTCTTGCCGCCTTCGCGGATGGCGAAGCGCAGGCCTTCTTCCATGGCGATGGGGTTGATCAGCTTGACCGTGATGGTCACGTTGTCACCAGGCATGACCATTTCCTTGCCTTCGGGCAACTCGATGGCACCGGTCACGTCCGTGGTGCGGAAGTAGAACAAC
>NZ_JBFUDE010000008.1:0-37379 GCF_056404875.1 Hylemonella sp. P2_B10 | reverse complement strand
CTGTACATGGGCGTGCCCTATGTGACCTTGGCCGGGCGGCCCAGTGTGGGGCGGCTGGGCAGCACCATCCTTGAAGGGCTGGGGCACCCGGAGTGGATCGCCCAGACAGAAGAGGAATACATCGCCAAGGCGGTGGCGCTGGCAGCGGACACGCAGGCACTGGCCGGGACCCGGGCCGGGCTGAGGCAGAAGATGCAGGCCAGCGCCTTGATGGACGAGGCCGGCTTTGTGCGGCGCGTGGAGGCAGCCTGCGCGCAGATGTTTACACTGTGGGCTGAGAGAAAGACAGCATGAAAGCAGTGATATTGGCCGGTGGCCTGGGTACCCGCATTTCCGAGGAGACCCATCTGCGCCCCAAACCCATGATTGAGGTGGGGGGCAAGCCTATTCTGTGGCACATCCTGAAGATGTATTCCGCCCATGCGGTGAACGAGTTCATCATCTGCTGCGGCTACAAGGGCTACATCATCAAGGAGTACTTCGCCAATTACTTCCTGCACATGTCGGACGTCACCTTCGACATGGCCAACAACCGCATGGAGGTGCACCAGAAGCACGCCGAGCCCTGGCGTGTGACGCTGGTGGACACCGGCGACGAGACCATGACCGGTGGCCGTTTGAAGCGGGTGGGCGAGTACTTGAAGGATGAAGAGGCTTTCTGTTTCACTTACGGCGACGGCGTGTCCGATGTGGACATCTCCGCGGTCATCGCTTTCCACCAGCAGCATGGCAAACAAGCCACGGTGACGGCGGTGCAGCCGCCCGGCCGCTACGGCGCGCTGCAAATGGGCGCTGGCGGCAGCGTGCAGGGTTTTTCCGAGAAACCGCGCGGCGATGGCGGGCTGATCAATGGCGGCTTCTTCGTGCTGTCGCCACAGTGCCTGCAGCGCGTCACCGGCGACGGCACCAGCTGGGAGCTGGAGCCGATGGCGGGCCTGGCCGCCGACGGCCAGTTGATGGCCTATGAGCACAAGGGCTTCTGGCAGCCCATGGACACCTTGCGCGAGAAGAATCTGCTGGAAGACTTGTGGCAATCGGGGCGGGCGCCGTGGAAGGTGTGGTGAGCGCCGGCCTGCCCGACCCCCGTTTCTGGGCCGGCAAGCGGGTGCTGCTGACCGGGCACACCGGGTTCAAGGGCTGCTGGCTGGCGCTGTGGCTGCACAAGCTGGGCGCACACGTCACCGGCGTGGCATTGCCGCCCGATACCCAACCCAGCCTGTTCGCACTGGCCGGCGTGGCCAAACTGCTGGACAGCCACGAGGTCGACATCCGTGACGCCCAGGCCCTGGCTGCTGTGGTGCACCAGGCGCAGCCGGAGCTGGTGCTGCACCTGGCTGCACAGGCCCTGGTGCGGCCCAGTTATGCCCAACCTTTGCAGACACTGGCCACCAATGTCATGGGCACCGCCCATCTGCTGGATGCGCTGCGCGGCCTGGACAGCGTGCGCGCGGCGGTGATCGTCACCACCGACAAGGTGTACCACAACCGCGAATGGGCGCGTCCCTATGTCGAAGACGACGCCCTGGGCGGTTATGACCCCTACAGCGCCAGCAAGGCGGCGGCTGAGATCGTCACTGCCAGCTACCGCGATTCCTTCCTGCGTGAGCAGGGTGTGCGGGTGGCCACAGCCCGCGCCGGCAACGTGATTGGCGGCGGCGACTGGTCGCATGACCGGTTGATTCCCGACGCCGTGCGTGCCTGGAGCGCCGGCCAGCCGTTGGAGATACGCCGGCCCGATGCGGTGCGCCCCTGGCAGCATGTGCTGGAGCCGCTGGCCGGCTACCTGCGCCTGGCCGAGCTGCTGTGGCAGGACGCCCGCTTCGCCAGCGCCTACAACTTCGGTCCGCGCACCGGCGAAACCGCCACGGTGCGCCAGGTGGTCGACCTGGCCCTGGCCACCTATGGCGCGGGCGAAGTGCGTTATGGCGAGGTGCCTGCCGGGCCGCACGAGGCGGGTCTGCTGGCACTGGACATCGCCAAGGCCGGGCGTGAACTCGGGTTTGCGCCGCGCTGGGCCCTGCCTCAGGGCATTGGTCGCACCATGGGCTGGTACCGGCAGCAGCAGCGGGGCGAGGACGCGCGCGCGTTGTGCCTGTCTGACCTGGCCGTTTTTGAGAGTGGCGCATGAGCCGTTTTGAAGCCATCCCCACGCCGCTGGCCGGCCTGCGGGCATTGCAGCGCCAGCAGTTGGGGGATGCTCGCGGCTTCCTGTCGCGCCTGTATTGCGCTGACGAACTGGCGCCGTTGGGCTGGCAGGGGCCGGTGGCCCAGGTCAACCACACCCGCACCGGCCAGCGCGGCACCGTGCGCGGCATGCACTACCAGCTGCCGCCGCACGCCGAAGTGAAGCTGGTCACCTGCCTGCGTGGTGCCGTGTGGGACGTGGCGGTGGATTTGCGCGCGGGCTCGCCCACATTTTTGCAATGGCATGCCGAGCTGCTGTCCGAGGACAATGCCCGCGCCTTGCTGATTCCGCAGGGCTTTGCCCATGGTTTCCAGACCCAGACGGATGATGTGGACATGCTGTATTGCCATTCTGCCGCCTACGTCGGCCATGCCGAGGCTGGGCTGAACCCGGCGGACCCACGGCTGGCGATAGCCTGGCCCTTGCCCGTTCAGGGCTTGTCGGCGCGCGACGCCGGCCACGCCCTGCTGGGCGCTGATTTTGAAGGAGTACGGCTGTGAAGTGCCGGCATTGCCATAGCCCCCTGAGTTTGCCTTTCCTGGACCTGGGCGGCGCCCCGCCATCGAACTCCTACCTGTCAGCCGCCGCCCTGCAGGCTGCCGAGACCTGGTACCCGTTGCGCCTGCTGGTGTGCGAGAACTGTTGGCTGGTGCAGACCGAGGATTACGCCGGGCGCGACACCTTCTTCAGCGAGGATTACGCCTATTTCAGCTCGTTCTCGTCCTCGTGGCTGAAGCATTCCGAAGCCTACGTGATCGACATGCAGCAGCGCCTGGGCTTGGGCGCACACAGCATGGTGGTGGAGGTGGCGGCCAACGATGGCTACCTGCTGCAGTATGTGCAGCAGCGCGGCATCCCCTGCTACGGCATAGAGCCCACCACCAGCACGGCGCAGGCGGCGCGCGACAAGGGGCTGACGATTGAAGAAGCCTTCTTTGGCCGGGAACTGGCCGCACAGCTGGTGGCCCAGGGCCGCCAGGCCGACCTGACGGCGGCCAACAATGTGCTGGCCCATGTGCCCGACATCAACGACTTCGTGGGCGGTTTTGCGCTGTTGCTGAAGGCCGAAGGCGTGGCCACTTTCGAGTTTCCGCACCTGCTGCGCATGGTGCAGAACAACCAGTTCGACACCGCCTACCACGAACACTATTCTTACCTGTCGCTGGGTGCCGTGCGGCGCGTGTTCGAGGCCAATGGCCTGGCGGTGTTCGATGTGCAGGAACTGCCCACCCACGGTGGCAGCCTGCGCGTGTTTGCCCAGCGGCGCGACACGGGTCAGCGCGAGGTGCAGCCAGCGGTGGCGGAGGTGCTGCGCGCGGAAAGCGAGGCCGGCATGGGTGCACGCGATTTCTACGCCCGCTTCCAGAGCCAGGCACTGCAGGTGAAGAACGACTTGCTGGCTTTCCTGTTGGAAGCCCGACGCCAGGGTAAGCGGCTGGGGGCCTATGGCGCCGCCGCCAAGGGCAACACGCTGCTGAACTTTGCCGGTGTGCGGCCTGATCTGTTGCCCTACGTGGTGGACCTGAACCCGGCCAAGCAGGGCCGCTTCATGCCGGGCAGCCGCATTCCCATCGTGTCGCAGGACCATCTGCTGACCGACAAACCAGACTTCGTGCTGATACTGCCGTGGAACCTGCGCGACGAGGTGCGCCAGCAGCTGCCGCAGGTCAGTGCCTGGGGCGGCCAATTCGTCACCGCCGTGCCGCGGCTGGAAGTGCTGGGCTGAAGCCCGTCGGAGCCAATGTATGTTGAGCAACGCTGCGCAACAGTTCACCGTCCTGGGCGGTGCCGGCTTTGTCGGCAGCCACCTGGCGGCCTATCTGCGCGCGCAGAGCCACCGCTGTGAGGTGCCGGCGCGGGGCGACGCCACCGTGTTCAGCCGCCCGCTGGGGCATGTGGTGTACGCCATCGGCCTGACCAGCGATTTCCGCACCCGGCCGCTGGAAACCGTGGAGGCGCATGTGTGCGTGCTGCGCCAACTGTTGGCCAGCGGGCAATTCGACTCGCTGACCTACCTGTCCAGCACCCGCGTCTACGCCGGCGGCAGCGACACCAGCGAGGACGCTGCGCTGCGCGTCAACCCCAATGACCCCAGCGATCTGTACAACCTGTCCAAGCTGATGGGGGAATCGCTGTGCCTGCACGGCGGCCGCCGGGCGGTCAAGGTGGCGCGGCTGTCCAACATTGTGGGCGTGCGCGACAGCGCTGACAGCTTCCTGGAGCAACTGCTGCGCGAAGGCTTGCGCGCCGGCCAGGTGCAATTGCAGACCTCGCTTGCATCGCGCAAGGACTATTTGTACATCGACGACGCGGTGGCGCTGCTGGCGCGCATCGCCCTGGCGCCTGAGGCTGGCATTTTCAATGTCGCGGCCGGCGTCGGCACGTCCAACGCCCAAATTGCGCAGGCGCTGGCGGAACAGGCGAAAATCCAGGTGTCGGTGAGCCCCGGCGCGGCCGACTGGGATTTTCCTGATGTCGATATCGCCAAGGTGCGGCGGCTGTTCCAGTTCTCGCCGCAACCGTTTTCCGCTTTTTTTCCTCAATTCCTCAGGGCCTACCCCTCTGCCGAAGGACACTGATATATGTCTTCCTATCTGGAAACCACCCCCACCGCCCATCCCGACTACCGGGCGGAAAAGCAGCAGCGCATAGGCGCGGCGCGCGACGACGCCGAATTCCAGGCGCTGGCCAAGGATTTCCGTACCATGGCGCTGGCGCGCCACTACATGAACAATTTCTCCTGGTTGGGCCGGCCGCTGATACAGCTGCCGCAAGACGCCATGGCCATGCAGGAACTGATCTGGGCCGTGAAGCCCGACCTGGTGATTGAGACCGGCATTGCCCACGGCGGTTCGCTGGTCCTGTCGGCCTCCATGTTGCAGTTGCTGGGCCATGGCGAGGTGCTGGGTGTGGACATCGACATCCGTGAGCACAACCGCCAGGCCATTGAGAGCCACCCGTTGGCGCACCGCATCAGCATGATCCAGGGCTCCAGCGTGGACGAGTCGGTGGTGGCCCAGGTGCGCGCCAAGGCGGCCGGCAAGAAGGTGCTGGTGTGCCTGGATTCCAACCACACGCACGCGCACGTGCTGGCCGAGCTGAACGCCTATGGCCCGCTGGTCAGCGTGGGCAGCTACTGCGTGGTGTTCGACACCTTCGTCGAGGACATGGCCGACGACTACGTGTGGACCGACCGCCCCTGGGGCAAGGGCGACAACCCCAAGACGGCGGTGTGGGAGTGGCTGAAGAGCCACCCCGAGTTCGAGATCGACCGCTCGGTGGAAGACCGCCTGCTGGTCACCTCGGCGCCGGATGGCTTTCTGCGCCGCACCCGGGCGTGAGGACAGACGGCGGCCCGGCCCACATCAATTCAAGCGAGAGAGGCAGAGTAGACATGACACAGGAAAAATTACGGTCCGCATTGGACAACATTGCCAAGAACCCGGCATGGCGCAACGCTTTCATCCGGCAATTGCTGGCACTTGAGAAGCAGATCGCCACGCCCGACCTGGAAGTCCGGGAGCTGGTCACAGGCCCGCTGGTGGACGCCCTGTTCAGCGACAACGAGGTGGTGCGCAAGTCGCTGGCCAACGGCACAGTGCTTGACTTCTATTACCGCTCCAAGATCGCACGTGACTTTGTCATGTCCGAGCCCGAGGTGCCCACCCATGCGTGGGAGCCCCAAACCACACGGCTGCTGGTGAATCTCGCGAAAACCGCCAAGCAGGCTCTGATAGGCGGCGCTTACTTTGGCGACCATGCCATCCTGATCGCCCAGCAGGTGGCGCGCAACCAGGGTCAAGTCCACGCTTTTGAGCCGAACGACGACCAGCGCAACATGCTGGTTCACAATGCCAAGCTGAACAACCTGACCAATATCGTGGCTCGTCCTGAAGGGCTGTGGGACAACAGCACCAGCTCGCTTCAACTGGTCGGCGACGATTCATTCGCTTCTTCTGAGGCGATTGAGGGGGATGCCACCGGCGGCATTCGGACCGTCACGGTGGAAGACTACCTCGGAACGTTGGGCGTCTCCCAGTTGGACTTGATCATGCTGGACATCGAAGGGGCCGAGCTGCGGGTATTGCTGGGTGCCCAAAAGTACCTGGCGGCACCGGCTGGGGAAGCACCGGCCATCGTGTTCGAGGTGCATCGCCATTATGTGGACTGGAGCGATGGCCTGGTCAACACCGAGATCGTCAAGTTGCTGACCGGCTTTGGCTACAAGATATTCGCCCTCAGGGATTTCAATTCCAATGTCGATCTCTCGAAACACCGCATCGAACTGATACCGGTGGCATCGGTGCACCTTGGCGAGCTCGCGCACGGGTTCAACATGGTCGCGGTGAAGGACGACAAGATTTTCGATGCCGCTGAATACAGCCTTTGCAAGGACGTCAGTCCCAAGCTGTTGCGTCACCGGGATCCGGCGCTGCACCATCCCATCGGCGGACTCTGAATGCCGCGGCCCCCATGAGGGGGCTGCCAGCGGCTGAGGGTCTTGATGTCAGGAAAGCGACGCGGCTGCGACCTCGCGCACCACCCGGATGGGCGGCAAGCGGCAGTCCGTTGCGCGCAGGCGGCGCGCCATGCGCCCGATGAAGGCTTTTGCTTAACGCAGCAGCGCCAGCACGCCCTGCGGCAGCTGGTTGGCCTGGGCCACCATGGCGGTGCCGGCTTGCTGCAGGATCTGCGTGCGCGACAGGTTGGAGGTTTCCTTGGCGAAGTCGGCGTCCACGATGCGGCCGCGGGCTGCCGCCAGGTTCTCGATCTGGATGTCGATGTTGGACACCGCGCTCTCGAAGCGGCTTTGCAGGGCGCCCAGGTCGGCGCGCGAGGAGTTGATCTGGTCGATCGCGCTGTCAATCTTCTTCAGCGCCACCCAGGCGTTGGCCTGCGAGTTGATGTTCAGCGAATCAATGCCCAGCGCGTCAGTGGTGGTGGTGGCGGCCGTCACGCTGGTGGCCAGGCCAGCATTGGCAAAGCCGGTGGTCGCCGTGCTGAAGCCGGCCAGCGCAATGTTCTGCGGGTCACCGTTGGAATCCAGCTTGGCCGACATCAGGCTGATGTTGAACAGGCCGTTGCCATCGGGCTGCAGATAGGCCGACACGCCGGTGTCGGAAGCCTTGCGGTTGATGGCCTCCATGATCTGGCCCATGCGTTCCTGGCCAGAACTGGCCGACTCGATGGCGCCCAGATCGATGGGCAGGCCTGCGCCCACCGTGATGGTCAGTGTGCCCGTGGCAATGGACGTCAGCGTGTTGACGTTGGACGGGTCGATGCCGGTGTTGGTGTTGTCGTAGGCATAGGCGATGTGCGACAGGCCCTGCGCGGTGGAATTGGTCAGCGCGCCCAGCGTGGCGTTGTCGCCGGAATTGGCGCCCACCTGGAACACGGCGCCGGCAAAGGTGCCGTCCAGGATTTTCTGGCCGTTGAAGGTGGTCTGCTTGGCAACCCGGTCGATTTCGTCCGTCAGCTGCGAGACTTCGGCCTGCAAGGCGGTGCGGTCGGCCACGCTGTTGGTGGCGTTACCCGCTTGCACGGCCAGTTCACGCATGCGCTGCAACATGTCGCCGACCTTGCCCAGGGCGCCTTCGGCCGTTTGCGCCAGCGAGATGCCGTCGTTGGCGTTGCGTGCGGCAACCGTCAATCCGCGGACCTGCGTGTTCATGCGCTCCGAGATCGCCAGTCCGGCGGCATCATCCTTGGCGCTGTTGACACGCAAACCGGAAGACAACCGCTGCATGGAGGTCGCCAGCGAACTGGCCGACGCGGCCAGGTTTCGCTGCGCATTCAGCGAATTGATGTTTGTGTTGATCGTAGCAGCCATTCAGAGCTCCTGTGAATTGATCGTTGGCTAACACTGGTTTCGGGGCCAGCGACGCCGGCAAAAGACCATTAGCAGTGAGGGAAATTGTGATGAAACGACGAGCAGCCGTAGACTGGATAAGCGGCCCAAAATACGGCCAATTCCGGCGGCTGGGGCAAAGGGACTTGCTTTAACCAGCTGTTGCAAGTTATTGCCAGCATTGGTTTTTCCCCCCATACGCTTAAAAAAAGGGGGGATTTACATGCTTTTTCTAAAGTTTCCCAGCCATCACCCGAAAACCTATCCAACGGGCCAGTTGATTGACGTGTCATCCGGCAAACGTGGAAATCCGGGATTGCCGCTGTTCTCTTTCTTAGAGGCGACGGCGGCAAGGGTTTCCTGAACCCCGGTCCGTGCCCTCAGCCCCGGTGCTGAGAGCTGAGTATGTTGAACGACTGGTTTTCATCTTTTTAGGAGTTTCGAAATGGCTGCAACGATCAATACGAACTTGAATTCGCTGAATGCCCAGCGCAACTTGGCGATGTCGGCGAGCTCGCTGTCGACCTCCATGCAGCGCCTGTCGTCGGGCTTGCGCGTCAACAGCGCCAAGGACGACGCCGCCGGTCTGTCTATCTCGGAGCGCATGAACTCCCAGGTGCGCGGCCTGACGGTGGCGGCCCGCAATGCCAACGACGGCATTTCCATGGCGCAGACCGCTGAAGGCGCATTGGGCAACGTCAGCAACATGCTGCAGCGTATGCGTGAACTGGCCGTGCAATCCGGCAACTCCACCAACAGCGATGCCGACCGCGACGCGCTGCAGGCCGAAGTGGCGCAGTTGCGCGATGAAATCGACCGCGTGGCCAAGGTCACCAACTTCAACGGCCGCAACATCCTGGACGGCACCTTCGCTGGCGGCGCCTTCCAGGTGGGCGCCAACTCCGGTGACACCATCACGGTGGGCTCGCTGGCCAATACCCGTGCCGATGGCCTGTCCGACGTGGCTTACGCCTACGACAAGACCACCAGCAACATTGCCGCCTCGTCGGTCAACACGCTAGGCTCGATCGCGACCAGCACGCTGACCATCGCGGTCAACGGTGGCACGGCTATTGACCTGGGCCCGATCACGGCCGCCAGTTCCGGCCAGGAGCGCATGGGCCAGGTGGTGGAAGCCATCAACCGCAAGACCGGTGACACCGGTGTGACGGCCTTCCTGCGTGTGGAGTCGGGTGGCACCTACGCCATCGACGTGATGTCGTCCAAACTGGACACCAACGGCGACGCCGCTGCCGTGACGCTGGCCGGCTTCACCGCCACCACCACCGGCCTGTCGCTGGCCGGTCTGGCCACCAGCGTGAACTCCACCACCACCACCACCGACGCCATCGGCATCGACACGCTGGATGTGAAGAACCAAGCCAACGCCTGGGTGGCGCTGAAGAAGATCGACAGTGCGATCAACCAGGTCAACAGCTCACGCGCCAATCTGGGCGCCTTGCAAAGCCGCTTTGAGAATTCGGTGTCCAACATCGGCATCCAGACGGAAAACCTGTCCGCTGCCCGTGGCCGTATCGTGGATGCCGACTTCGCTTCGGAAACCGCCAACCTGAGCCGCACGCAGATCCTGCAGCAGGCCGGCACCGCCATCGTGGCGCAGGCCAACCAGCTGCCGCAGGGTGTATTGGCCCTGCTTCGGTAAGCTTTTCCGGGGACTGGTACCCTGAGCCCAGGCTAGACTTGCAGGGCTCTTAGAGGGCGGCGGCGGATGACATCCGTCGCCGCTGTTTTGGTTTTTGCGGCGGTCAGAGGCTGGTCGGCCGCGCTGGCAGGAGGGTTTTATGGCTATCTCGTCCGTGGGTCTTGGCAGTGGCCTGCCGGTAGACAGCATCATTTCACAGCTGGTCGCGCTGGAGAAGCAGCCGCTGGTGTCCTTGCAGACCAAGGCCGCCAACATCCAGTCCAAGATTTCCACCGTGGGGCAGATCAGTTCGCAGATGTCGGCCCTGAACACGGCCGCCTTCAATCTGTCGCTGGACAGCGCATGGGCCGGCGTCACGGCCACTTCCGGCAATACCGCCGCCGTCTCAGTCACCGCCAGCACCGCCGCCAAGCCCACGGCCTTCAGCGTATCGGTGTCTCAATTGGCGCGGGCGCAGTCCACAGCCTCCAGCGCTGTACCCGTTGACACCCAGATCGGCACCGGCTCGCTGACCATAGACATAGGCAGCTGGGATTTCGGTACCACCACCACCCCCACGGTGCCGCCGGTATTCACCGCCGGAGCGGCTGCCAGCGTCAACATCACCATCGGCCCGGGCGAAAATACCCTGACCGGCATCGCGGCCAAGATCAACAACGCCAACGCCGGCGTGACAGCCACTATCTTGCAGGATGTGACTGGCCAGCGCCTGCTGATACGCTCCAACACGACCGGGCAGGCGGCCGGCTACCGCATCCAGGCCACCGACGATGACGCCGACAACACCGACAGCGCCGGCCTGTCCAGCCTGGCCTTCGACCCGGGCACGGCGGCCTCGGGAGGGGCCAGCGGCTTCGGCATGGGGCTCAATGGCTTCCAGGAGGCCAGCAATTCCATCGCCACCATCAACGGTGTCACCGTGCAGTCAGCCGACAACACGGTGAAGGACGCGGTGCCGGGCGTGACGCTGAAGCTGGGCGCGGTGACCACCGCGCCGGTGAACATCGACGTCAGCACGGATTCCGCCGCCATCACCAAGAACATCCAGGCCCTGGTGGATGCCTACAACGCGCTGAACGCCAGCCTGGCCGATGCCACCAAATATGACAGCGCGACCAAAACCGCCGGCGTGCTGCAGGGCGACTCGGTGATCGTGGGGTTGCAAAACGCGCTGCGCAGCATGATGACCTCATCCACCACCGGGTCTAGCTTCAGCAACCTGGCTTCTGTGGGCATCACGCTGCAACTGGGTGGCGCCCTGACGGTGGACGCCAGCAAACTCAACGCGGCCATCACCAACAAACTGCCGGACCTGAAGAACCTGTTCGCCTTGAACAACAGCAATGCTGCCACCAATGGCATCGCCCGCAAGGCCAAGGATTTCGCCACTGGCGCACTGGCGGTGAGTGGACTGATCACCAACCAGACCAATGCCTTGCAAAAGCAGTCCGACAACAACCAGAAAGCCCAGGACAAGGTCTCGGCCCACGCCGATGTGGTGGCGGCCCAGCTGAAGGCGACCTACAGCGCGCTGGACGTGCAGATGGGTTCGCTGACGGCGCTGAACCAGTTTGTCACCCAGCAGATTGCGCTCTGGAACAAGAGTTGACGTCGCCGGGCGGGGTGGCCACGGGCCACTGCCCGGATTTTGCAATCCTTGGGATTGCGCCGCCTTGGGGCCACAATTCAGATTGAGTTTCTGCAGGATGTGCCGATAACTGAGATATCAGTTTCATGGGACACGCAATGTACACCTCCGTCACCGCCCGGTCCGCCTCCGCCTACAAGCGGGTCGGACTGGAAACCAGCGTGGAAGGCGCCAGCCCGCACCGGCTGGTCGCACTGCTGTTCGACGGTTTGCTGCAGTCCTTGTCCGCCGCCCGTGCGGCCATGGCGCGCGGCGACGTTGCCGCCAAAGGCCGGGAGATCAGCAAGGCGGTGAGCATCATCGAGCAGGGGCTGAAAGCCGGTCTGGACGATTCGAAGGGTGCCAGCGAGATCGCCGCCAATCTTCGGGCTGTTTATTCATACAGCACCGCGCGCCTGACGCTGGCCAATCTGCGCAACGACGAAAGCCTGTTGCTGGAAGTGCGCGACCTCATCGTGCCCATCGCCGACGCCTGGAACCAGGTGCGCGAGCAAGTGGCCACTCCCCATACCAATTGAGCAGGAGAGAACGACAATGGCACAACAGATGCTGATGGACTATTACAAGGCCATTGAAGACAGCAGCCGCAAGATGCTGGAAGCGGCCAAGGCCGAAAACTGGGACGAGGTGGTGCGCTTCGAAGGGGCCTGCGCGGTCCTGATAGAGCAATTGCGCTACCAGGCCACGGTGGAGGAGCTGTCAAATGAGTTGCGCCAGGAAAAAGCGCGCATCATGACGCGCATCCTGATCAACGACGCCGAGGTGCGCACGCTGGCTGAACCTTGGCTGATGCATGGGGACCCGCTGGAAGGGCGGCCGGTCACGTTGCATTGAAGTGGTTTGTCCGGCAAGGTGAACAGCCGGACAGCTACGAAGTGTTGAGGACAGAGCAAAATCGCTGCGCAATTTTGGTCTGTCCCGCAATGCCTCACACTTGCATATTCATGATGTCGGTGTAAGCCTGCACCATGCGGTTGCGCACATGCAGGGTGGCGGTGAAGCCGATTTGCGCCTTCTGTATCGCCACCATGGTTTCTTCCAGGCTGACGTTGGGGTTGTCCATCTGCACTTCCTGCTGCAGCCGGGTGGCCTGGTTCTGAGCCGCGCTGACCGAATTCAAGGCGCTTTTCAGCGCGCCGCCAAAGCCTCCCGCCTCCTGCGCGCCGCCTGTACGAACGCCACCTGCGCGGGTGGCGGCGGTGCTCACCGGCATGGTGGTGGGGGTCAGGCGTAGGTCCATGGCTGTGTCCGTGGGAAAGGGTGCTGGAATACTAGCAATCCCCGGGGGTGACACATTTTTTCAATTGAAGGGTAAAGCCAGCCCTTTTCCCCCTAATGTTTGCGGGGGCAGCCTGAATAATCCTCTGCATAGCTGACGCACAATCGCGTCACGCCGCATTGGAAACCCACGATGGCCGCTGTTCCCGCAATTCCTGTCAACCCGTCTTGGAACGAGCGCATTGCTGCGCTGGAACCCAAGCAGCGGTTCAGGATAGCGCTGGGCGTGGCCCTGTTCGTGGCCATCGCCGTCGTCGGGCTGGTCATGGGGCGTCAGGCCGAGTGGCGGGTGCTGTATTCCAACCTGGCGGACAAGGATGGCGGTGCCATCATTGCTCAGCTGGGCCAGATGAATGTGCCCTATAAGTATGCCGAGGGTGGCGGCGCCATCCTGGTGCCGGCCGACAAGGTGCACGATGTGCGCCTGCGGCTGGCCTCGCAGGGCCTGCCCAAGGGGGCGGTGTCAGGTTTCGAAACGCTGGACGCCAACCGCTTCGGCATGACGCAGTTCCAGGAGCGACTGTCCTTCCAGCGTGGCCTGGAGGGCGAGTTGACCCGCTCCATCCAGTCACTGGCTTCCGTGCAGAGCGCCCGCGTGCACCTGGCGCTGCCCAACCAGAACGGTTTTTTCCGTGAGCAGCAGAAACCGTCGGCCTCCGTGCTGGTTAGCCTGAATTCGGGCCGCTCGCTGGACCGCGCGCAGATTGCCGGTATCGTGCACCTGGTGTCCTCCAGCGTGCCGGAGATGAGCCCCTCGGCGGTCAGCGTGCTGGACGACACCGGCAAGCTGCTGTCCAATGCCGACGGCAGTAACAACCCGATCGCGGGCGGCGCCGATTCGGTGCAGTTGCAGTATGTGCAGCAGCTGGAGGCCTCTTATACCCGCCGCATCCTGGACATCCTGGAGCCGGTGGTGGGGCGGCAGAACATCAAGGCCCAGGTGACCGCCGAGGTCGATTTCTCGCAGACCGAGCAGACCTCGGAATCGCACAAACCCAACCAGACGCCCGACAGCAGCACCATTCGCAGCCAGCAGGTGGTGGAAAGCGGCGCCGGTGCCGGTGGCAACCCGCCCACCGGCATACCGGGCGCCACCTCCAACCAGCCGCCGGGACCGGCTGCGGCACCCATCACCGGGGCGGCGCAGGCGGTGTCGGCCGTCGGCGGCGCCAGCGGCGCGCTGGCAGCGGGCGCCAAGCGCGAGTCCATCACCAATTACGAGGTGGACAAGACGGTGCGCGTGGTCAAGGGCGCCACCGGGGTGGTCAAGCGGCTGAGCGCTGCGGTGGTGATCAACCACCAGAGCAGCACCGACGACAAGGGCAAGGTCACGACCGTGCCGTTGACCGAGCAGCAGATCCAGCGCATGACGGCGCTGGTGCGCGAGACCATAGGCTTCAGCCAGGACCGCGGCGACTCGGTCAACCTGATGAACGCGCCGTTCACGGCCGACAAGCCAGCCAACGTGGACATCCCGCTGTGGCGCCAGCCTGAAACGCAGGACTTGGTGCGCACCCTGGCGTGGCCGGTGGGCACGCTGCTGCTGGCCGCGCTGGTGCTGATGGGGTTGGTGCGGCCGGGCCTGAAGGTACTGCGCCAGCCGCCCCAGTTGGCGGGCGCGGACGGTATGACGGGTGGCCAGTTGGACGCATTGGTGTCCGAGGACCCCGACCGCCCGCAGCTGAGCGCGCCAGGCGCTGCCGGCCTGCCGGCCCCCATCGTCACCGAGTCGATGCAACGGCTGGAGGATGCGCGCAAGCTGACGCGCGACAATCCGGCGGCCGTGGCCAACATCGTCAAGACCTGGATCAACGGCGAGGCGGCGGCCTGAAGCCGACCGGCTGGAGCGCACACCATGGCTACACCCGAAGAAGGCCTGAACGACGCCGCCATCCTGTTGATGTCGCTGGGCGAAGAGGAGGCCGCCGAGGTGTTCAAGCACCTGTCACCCAAAGAGGTGCAGAAGCTGGGTGAGGCGATCGCCAAGACCAAGTCCATCTCGCGCGAGAAGGTGGACGAGGTGATCGACAAATTCACCAATGTGGCGGCGGCGCAGAGCCTGCTGGTGTCGGACTCGGGCGACTATGTGCGCTCGGTGCTCAAGCGCGCTTTGGGTGACGACAAGGCCGCGCTGCTGATCGACCGCATCTTGCAGGGCGGTGACGTTTCCGGCATTGAAAGCCTGAAGTGGATGGACCCGCTGTCGGTGGCCGAACTGCTGCGCAACGAGCATCCGCAGATCGTCGCCGCCATCCTGGTGCATCTGGATTTTGACCAGGTGGCCGACATCTTGAAGCATGCCACCGAGCGCCAGCGCAACGAGGTGATGCTGCGTATTGCCACCATGGAGGGCATACAGCCCAGCGCGCTGAAGGATTTGAACGAGGTGCTGTTCAAGGTGCTGTCGGGCGGTGACAAGATACGCAAGGCCTCGCTGGGCGGAGTGAAGACGGCGGCCGAGGTGATCAACTTCCTGGGCAATGCGATTGAAAGCACGGTGATCGAGTCCATACGCGGCCACGACCCGGACCTGGCACAGAAGATCACGGACAAGATGTTCGTGTTCGACGACGTGATGAAGCTCGACGACAAGGCCATCCAGCTGGTGCTGAAGGAAGTGGCCTCGGATTCGCTGATCGTGGCACTGAAGGGCGCCCAGCCGGAGTTGAAGGACAAATTCCTGTCCAACATGTCCTCCCGTGCCGCCGAATCGATGCGGGAAGATCTGGAGTCGCGCGGCCCGATGCGCCTGTCCGAGGTGGAGGCGCAGCAGAAGGAAATCCTCAAGGTGGTGCGCCGCCTGGCGGACGAAGGGCAGATTGTCATCGGTGGCGGCGGCGACGACGCCATGGTGTAACGGGTGTTCCTACCGGGTGTGAGCTAGCGTGCGCAACTATACGAAATTCATTCCGGGCGAAGAGATAGCCGACGTCGCCCAATGGCAGTTCAAGGCGGTGGACACCACCGGCCTGCTGCTGGCCAGCCAGGCCAAGGCGCGCGAGGAGGCACGCCGGCAGGCGGCCGACGAGGTCGTGCGCCAGCAGGGTTACACCCAGGGTTACAGCGAGGGCTTCACCCAGGGCCACGCCCAGGCCACGCTGGAGGGGCAACGCCAGATCACCGAATTCATGGCCACCAAGGGCAGCGACACGGCCAAGCGCATGGCCTCCCTGGTGGAGGCCTCGCAGCAGCAACTGGCCGAGTCCGAGCAGTTGATCGCGCGTGGCGTGCTGGAGCTGGCCTGTGAGTTGGCCCAGCAGGTGCTGCGCCGCGAGCTGTCGGTCAACCCCAATGTGCTGCAGCCGGTGGTGCGCGAGGCGTTGGGCATGCTGACGGCCGACGCCAAGAGCGCCGTGGTGCGCTTGAACCCGCTGGACATGGAGGTGCTGGACGAGGCGCTGAAGCTCGAATTTGCCAACCTCAACCTGAACTACGTGGCCGATCCGGCGGTCAGCGCCGGTGGCTGTTTGATCGAATCGGCTGGCGCCGTGGTGGATGCCACGCTGGAGAAGCGCTGGAAGCGTGTGACCGCCGGGCTGGGCCTGAGCCCGGTCTGGGAAGAGACCGACCGTGCAGACGACTGAAGACACCCCCACCGCCACAGACCCCGGCAACGGGCGTTGGCCGGTCTTTCTGGCCCAGGCCAGTCAGCGGGTGCGCGCCACCGAGGCGTTGGAGGCGCGCGGTACCTTGACGCGCCTGACCGGATTGGTGCTGGAAGCCAGTGGCCTGCGCGTGCCCATAGGTGCGCAATGCACGGTGGGCATGAAAGGGCAGAGCCCCATCGTCGCTGAGGTGGTGGGGTTTTCGAATGACCGGGCCTACCTGATGCCCGCTGGCGACACCCAGGGCCTGTCCAGCGGTGCGGCTGTCGCGCCGGCAGCGGCCTATGTGCCGGTGCCGCGCCTGGGCGAGCCCGACCTGGGCGCCGATGCGGTGACTTCCGGCCTGCTGCGCCTGCCGCTGGGCGAAGGCTTGTTGGGCCGGGTGGTGGATGCGCATGGTGAACCCATGGACCGCATGGGGCCGCTGTTCAACGTCGCGGCGCTGCCGCTGAACCGCCAGCAGATCAACGCCATGGACCGTGCGCCGGTGCGCCAGCCGCTGGATACCGGCGTGCGCGCCATCAACAGCCTGCTGACGGTGGGGCGTGGCCAGCGCATCGGCCTGTTTTCTGGCTCTGGCGTGGGCAAGAGCGTGCTGCTGGGCATGATGGCGCGTTACACCGAGGCCGACGTCATCGTGGTCGGCCTGATTGGCGAGCGTGGCCGCGAAGTGAAGGAATTCATCGAGGACATCCTGGGGCCTGAGGGCCGTGCGCGTTCCGTGGTGGTGGCGGCGCCGGCCGACGCGCCACCCATGCTGCGCATGCAGGGGGCCACCTATGCGACGGCCGTTGCCGAGTACTTTCGCGACCAGGGCCAGCATGTGCTGCTGCTGATGGATTCCCTGACCCGCTTTGCCATGGCGCAGCGCGAAATCGCGCTGGCCATTGGCGAGCCACCGGCCACCAAGGGCTACCCGCCTTCGTGCTTTGCCAAGCTGCCGCAGCTGGTGGAGCGCAGCGGCAACGGCTTGCATGGCGTGGGCTCCATCACCGCCTTCTACACCGTGTTGTCCGAGGGGGACGACCAGCAGGACCCGATCGCCGACGCGGCGCGCGCCATCCTGGACGGCCACATCGTGTTGTCACGCGAATTGGCCGAGGAAGGCCACTACCCGGCCATCGACGTGCAACGCTCGGCCTCACGGGTGATGCACAGCGTGGTGTCGCGCGAGCATTTTGAGCAGGCGCGCCGTTTCCGCGCCATCGCCGCGCACTATGACAAGGGGCACGACCTGATACAGATCGGTGCCTACGTCAGCGGCTCTGATCCGGCGCTGGACGAGGCGGTGGACCTGCATGCGCCGATGACGCGCTTCCTGCAGCAAGACATGTTCGAGTCTGCCAGCATGCAAGACAGCTGGCAGGGTCTGGCTGCGGCCATGTCCGCCGAACGGGAGCCGGCATGATGGGCCGCATGTTGAAACGCCGCGAGGCCCGCCATGTCTGAATTGAGAAGCGTGTTGCTGGCCATTGATGTGGCGACGCAACGGCGCGACACCGCCAGCCAGGAACTGGGCCATGTCGACCGGGCCCAGCGCCATGCGCAGCAGCAGCTGGAGCAACTGGAGAACTACGCCGCCGAGACCAATGCCAAATGGACCCGCAGCGCCGCCCAGGGCACCGCGCCGGAGCTGATGTTCCACCACTTCCAGTTCATGGAGCGGCTGCACCATGCCATAGGCCTGCAACACAAGGCCATCGCTGATGCGGCGCTTCAGGTGGGGGCTGCCAAGCAGGTTTTGCTGCAGGCCGAGTTCCGTCTGATGCGCCTGAACCAGTTGCTCAAGACCAAGCGCCAACAGCTGGATGCTGCGCAGGCGCGACGCGAACAAAAACAGACCGATGAATTTGCCACCCACCAGTATCTGCGGTCGGCTGGGCGGCGCTTGTATGGAGAATTGTCATGAACGTAGCACACAGCGCCAACACCCATGCGGCCAAGGCCGGCGCCGGGATACACCACGCCAAGGGCACGGCGGGCGTGGGCGCAGGCAGCGGCGCTGATGCTGGCGACCAGGGCTTCATGGCCCTGTTCAACGCCCTGGGCATGGATGCGGACAGCGACACCTCGTCGGGCGTGGGCAAGGACGGCCTGGCTGCGTTGGCAGCCACGGGCGTGGGGCTGGAAGCCGGGGCCACGGCTTCGGGCCTGTCTGCGGTGGATCCCTTGGCTGTGGCGGCCCAAGCCGCTCAAGCGGGCGGGGTGGGCGGCGCCGGTGTGCCGACTGCGGCCGCCGATGCGACTGCTAGTGACCTGGCCGCGGACCCTGGGCGAGGTGCTGTTGCCGCCGCCGGCGCCCTGGCAACCGGCAAGGATGCTGCCGGTGCCACGGTGTTGCCGCAAGGCGCAGCCGTCGCCGGCGACGCCGCAGCAGCCAGCAGCGACGGTGCGGCTGACGGCACGGCTTTGCCTGCTGCAGCGGCCGGCGCACAGCCAACGCATGTCCTGGTGAAAGCGGAGTCGGATTTGATGAAGGCGTTGAAGGCGCAGCTGCAAGCTGCTGACGCCACCGGTGGCGCGGCGGCAGGCGCTGTGCCGTCTGGCCCCTCCAGCACCGCCCAGGGGCAAGTGGACGACAAGACGCAGCTGGCAGGCAACACGGCTACGTCGGCCGCCAAGCCCAGTGACGTGCAGCTGGCCGACAGCAAGCTGGCTGCGCAGTTGCGCATGGCCGACCCCGGCAGCCAGGCCGGCGCCATGGCGCAACAAGCCCCGGCCACAGAGACCCTGGTGCTGGCCGCCTCTGCGGACGGCGCCATCCGGGAGGCGCAGCGCGCTCTGGAGAAGAGCGCCAGCCGTCCGGGCAGCATGGCGGCGGACGCAGGTACGCCCGGCCAGGGCTTTGCCGTCACCCACGGCGCCATCATCGACAAGCCCAGCGCCAGTGTGGACGTTGTCAGCGCGCAGGCCACACCGGACGTGCAAGTGGCCGAGCAGGTCAGCTACTGGGTGTCACGCGACGTGCAGAACGCCGAATTGAAGCTCGATGGCCTGGGGTCCAAGCCGGTCGAGGTGAGCATTTCCGTGGTGGGACAGGAGGCCCATGTGGAATTTCGCACCGACCAGCCGGAAATCCGTCAGGTGCTGGAAAACGCCATGCCGCACCTGAAGGAAATGCTGCAAAACGAGGGCCTGACGCTGAGCGGCACCACGGTGGGCACCTCGGCCCAGGGTGGCCAGGCGTCGCAAGGGCAGCGTGACCGTGCCGAGGCGCGCCAGGCCAAGATGGTGCTGGCCAGCCTGGCACCCGCGCAAGGCGCGCGCGCCATGGCCTCGGGGATGGGCGGCGCGGTGGACTATTTCGTCTAGCGCCAACGCCCTGGGTGAGGCCCAGGCTGGCCGGCGGATGCAACCCTTGGGATGGAAAGCCATGCGAATCCAACGCTAATCCGGTTTTTGCCCGTTTGCGCATGCAGAATAATGGGCAGAACCCAGGGGTGCCGGCGAGGCATCCGTTGACATTGAAGGATGTGCCGTGTCCGCAAAACCCGAAGCCGCTGAAGGCCCGCCCGCGAAAAGCAAGAAGCTGTTGGTGATTGTTGCGTTGCTGGTCGTCGTGCTGGCGGTGGCGGCGGGCGGCGCGTGGGTGTTCATCAGCAAGCAGCGCGCCGCCGCTGCCGATGGCGAGGAGGAAGCGCCCGCCAAGACCGCCGTGAAGCCGGGCACACCGCCCACCTTCCTGCCCTTGGACAACATGGTGGTCAACCTGGCCGACGCCAGTGGCGACAAGGTGGCGCAGGTGGGCGTTACGCTGCAAGTGGCCGATGCCCATGCCAGCGATGCCGTCAAGGCCTATCTGCCGGCCATACGCAGCGGCATCCTGCTGCTGATCTCGCAGCGCACCGCGCCCGAACTTCTTAGCCGTGAAGGCAAGGACAAGCTGGCGCACGACATCCTGGTCGAGGCGGCCAAACCCTTTGGCGGCCTGGAGGAGGAAGAGGAAGAGAAACCGGCGGAGAAGGAAAAGGCCGGCGCCAAGGCGAAGAAAAAGAAGCCCAAGAAGGCCGCGCACAGCGAAGTTCCCGTGCGCGCCGTGCTCTTTTCCAGTTTTATCGTGCAATGACGTGGGTTGAACCAGCACCATGAGTGAGTCATTTCTTTCGCAGGAAGAAGTCGATGCCCTTCTGGAAGGGGTCACCGGCGAGAGCCAGAAACTGGTCGAAGATGTGCCGGAGGCGGGCGAGGTCCGCTCCTACAACATCTCCAGCCAGGAACGCATCGTGCGTGGGCGCATGCCCACCATGGAAATCGTCAACGAGCGCTTTGCCCGCAACCTGCGCGTGGGCTTGTTCAATTTCATCCGCCGTAGCCCGGAAATCTCGGTGGGGCCGGTGGCGGTGCAGCGCTACAGCGCCTTCCTGCGCGAGCTGGCGGTGCCGACCAATTTCAACATCGTGGCGATACGCCCGCTGCGCGGCAGCGGGCTGATCGTGTGCGAGCCGGCGCTGGTGTTCGGCGTCATCGACACCTTGTACGGCGGTATCGGCAAGTTCCAGACCCGCATCGAGGGGCGTGATTTTTCCGCCACCGAGCAGCGTGTGATCAACCGGCTGGTGGAGGTGATCACTGACGAGTACAAGAAGGCCTGGCGCGGCATCTACCCGCTGGAACTGGAGTACCAGCGCTCGGAGATGCAGCCCCAGTTTGCCAACATCGCCACCCCCAGCGAGATCGTCATCGCCACCAGCTTCCAGCTGGAAATCGGCGAGATCACCGGGGCGATCCATTTCTGCATGCCGTATGCCACGCTGGAGCCGATACGCGACGTGCTGTATTCCTCCACCCAGGGCGACTCCATCGAGGTGGACCGGCGCTGGGTGAATGTGTTGACGCGCGAGATCCAGGCCGCCGAGGTCACGCTGGTGGCTGAGCTGGCGAGGGCCGACGCCACGGTGGAGCAACTGCTGGCCATGCGCCCCGGAGATTTCATTGAGCTGGAGCGCGAGCCCAGCATACAGGCCACCGTGGACGGTGTTCCCATCTTCGAATGCCACTATGGAACGCACAATTCCAAGTACGCGATACGCATAGAGAAGAGCTTGCGGAGCAACGACCTGAACTGGTTGGGAGAACGAAATGCCAATTGACGAAACCGCTGCCGGTACTGAAGACGACGGCATGGCCGACTGGGCCGAGGCCCTGCAAGAGCAGAAAACTGCTGACGAATCGGCGTCCGGCGACGCCGGCGGCCCGCTGTCCGGCACCTCGCGGCCTTTCGCGGCATCGCCGGGTGATGCGCCGGTCAACGACATCAACATGGTGCTGGATATCCCGGTGCAGTTGTCGGTGGAATTGGGCCGCACCAAGGTGCCGATCAAGCACATCCTGCAACTGGGCCAAGGCTCGGTGGTGGAACTGGATGCGCTGGCGGGCGAACCGATGGACGTGCTGGTCAACGGTTACCTGATCGCCCAGGGCGAGGTGGTGGTGGTGAACGACAAGTTCGGCATACGCCTGACCGACGTGGTTACACCTTCCGAGCGGCTGCGGCGCATCAGCCGCGGATGACGGCGCCATGATGACCCAGACGCTGGGCCTGGTTGTCCTGTTCGTGGTGTTGCTGGCCTTGCTGCCGGCGGCAGTCAGGTGGCTGCAGCGGCGCTCCGGGCTGCTGGGCCTGCCGGCCATGGGGCCGGCCTCCAAGGTGATTTCAGCGATGGCCGTGGGGCCGCAGCAGCGCGTGGTCACCGTGGAAGTGGGGCCAGACACGGCGCGCGTGTGGCTGGTGCTGGGGGTGACCAGCCAGTCCGTCACCTGCCTGCACACACTGCCCGTGGAGACCGCGCCGGGCACCGGCGACGATACCCGCACCCGGGTGCTGCCATGACGCGGCGGCGCGTTTTTGCCGGCGCCGCCCTGGCGGCGGCGGCCGTCCTGGTGGCGCACGGTGCGGCCTGGGCGCAGCCGTCCGCAGGCCAACTGCCGCTGTTGGTGGGCACCGGTGCCAATGGCACCAGCTATTCGGTGCCGATACAGACGCTGCTGTTCTTCACGGCGCTGTCCTTCCTGCCGGCCATCCTGCTGATGATGACGGCCTTCACCCGCATCGTCATCGTGCTGTCGCTGTTGCGCCAGGCGCTGGGCACGCAGTCGGCGCCGCCCAACCAGGTCATCGTCGGGCTGTCGCTGTTCCTGACCTTCTTCGTCATGGGGCCGGCCTTCGACAAGATTTACGCCGAGGCCTACCTGCCCTATTCCACCAACGCCATCACCTTCGAGAAGGCGCTGGAAAGGGGTGAGGACCCGCTGCGCCAGTTCATGGTCAAGCAGACCCGGCAGACCGATTTTTCACTGTTCGCCCGCCTGGCCAAGCTGCCGCCGGACGCCAAGGTGCAGACGGCGCCGCTGCGCGTGCTGGTGCCGGCCTTTGTCACCAGCGAGCTGAAGTCGGCCTTCCAGATCGGCTTCATGATCTTCATCCCCTTCCTGGTGATCGACATCGTGGTGGCCAGCATATTGATGTCGCTGGGCATGATGATGTTGTCGCCGGTGCTGGTGGCCTTGCCGTTCAAACTGATGCTGTTCGTGCTGGCCGATGGCTGGAACCTGCTGATCGGCTCGTTGGCCGCCAGCTTCGTGACTTAAGGAGTCGATATGAACGCGCAAGCCGTCTTGACCATGGGTCAGGAAGCCCTGCTGATGCTGTTGCTGGTGTCCGCGCCGGTGCTGGGGGTGGTGCTGGTGGTGGGCCTGTTGGTCAGCCTGTTCCAGGCCGTGACGCAGATTCACGAGGCCACGCTGACTTTCGTGCCCAAGTTGATCGCCGCCATGGCGGTGTTCGCCATCGCCGGTCCGTGGATGCTGAGCATGCTGGTGGAGTACATCACCCGCACCATCCAGTCCATCCCCGCGTCGCTGGCCTAGCGCGGCGCAGCGAGGGGCCGGGCACATGTTCACCTTCAGCGAGGCCCAGCTGGTGGCCTGGCTGTCGCCCATCCTGTGGCCATTCCTGCGCATCCTGGCGGTGTTCACGGCGGCGCCGGTGTTTTCGACACGCGGCTTTCCGGTGCGCGCGCGCATCGCGCTGGCTTTTTTCATCGCTTTTGCGGCACAGGCCAGCCTGGAAGGGCAACCGGTGGTCAGCATCAACGGCCCCGACGCACTGGGCGCCGTGGTGCAGCAGGTGACGGTGGGCCTGTCCATAGGGTTCATGGTGCGCCTGATCTTCGCCGCCGTGGAACTGGCCGGTGAAGTGGTGGGCTTTCAGATGGGGCTGAACTTTGCCGCCTTCTTCGATCCGACCACCAATGCCCAGTCCAGCGCGGTGGCGCGCTTTTTCGGCCAGATGGTCACGCTGCTGTTCGTGGTGATGAACGGCCACCTGATGGTGATCTCGGCGGTGGTGCGCAGCTTCGAGACCTTCCCCACCAACCAGAACTTCCTGCAGGCGCTGGCGCACATGAAGCTGTATGAGTTTGGCGCAGAGCTGTTCGCCAGCGGCCTGTGGATCGCGCTGCCCATGATAGGCATGCTGATGTTCGTCAACCTGGGGCTGGGCATCGTCTCGCGGGTGGCGCCGCAGATGAACATTTACGCTATCGGTTTTCCGATCACGCTGTCCGTCGGGTTGGTGGGCATCGCTGTCACCCTGCCCATGCTGGACCAGCCCTTCATGGCGCTGATGGAGCGCGGCATCACCTTGTTCTCACGCCATCTCTAACGGCGCCGTAAGCCACTAAACCAGTTCGTTTCGGATGGCGTAGACGGTCAGCTCGGCGTTGTTGCTGAGCTTGAGTTTTTCCAGCACCCGGGCGCGGTAGACGCTGACGGTCTTGGGGCTGAGCATCAGCTCCTCGGCGATGTCCGACAGACGCTTGCCCGAGGCGATTTTCAGCAGGGTTTGCAATTCGCGCTCGGACAGGCTGGCATGCAACGAGGTGTTGACCGGCTCAGACAGGCTTTGTACCAGCATTTGCGCCACTTCAGGCGTCACGTACTTGCGGCCCTGGGCCAGTGTGCGCACCGCTTCCACCAACTCGGCCGGGTCGCCGGCCTTGTTCAGGTAGCCCTGGGCACCGGCGCGCAGGCTGCGTATGGCGTACTGGTCTTCCGGGAACATGGACACCACCAGCACCTTGACGCTGCTGTTGGACTCGCGCAGGCTGCCCAGCACCTCCAGGCCGCCGCGGCCAGGCAGGTTCAGGTCCAGCACCAGCACGTCGCAGGGCGCGGTGCGCAGGGCCTCGCGCACCTCGGCATAGCTGCCGGCCTCGGCCGTGACCTGGATGTCCACTGCCTCCGACAGGGTGTCGCGTATGCCGCGGCGCACCACGGCATGGTCGTCGCAAAGTATCACTCGTATCATGTCACGGACTCCTCGGATGGCATGGCGGCCTGCGCGTCCAGCGGCACCGACAGGATGATGGAGGTGCCAGAGCCGCGGCCGGTGCTGACGTCCAGCCAGCCGCCCACCGAGCGCGCGCGCTCATGCAGGCCCTTGAGGCCAAAGGATTTGGGTTTGCCCAGTTCATGATCGGCAATGCCCTGGCCATTGTCGGTCACTTCCAGGGTGAGCACGCCATTGGCATCCGACAGGTCGATGCGCACGGCGTTGCATTGGGCATGCTTGGAGATGTTGGTCAGCGCCTCTTGCGCGGTGCGGTAGGCCGCCAGCTGCACGGCCTTGGGCAGCTCCTGGCGCGGCTCGGTGGTCAGGAAGCTGGTCTTGATCCCGGTGCGGCGCTCAAAGCCGCTGGCCAGCCATTGCACGGCCGGTGCCAGGCCCTGGTCCAGAATTGCCGGACGCAGGTTCATCATGATGCGCTGGCTGGCGCCCAGCGCGTGTTGCAGCATGTCATTGGCCGCCTGCAAATGGCTGGCAATGGCGGGGTCACTGCTGTGGCGGGCAATCCAGGCCAGGTCCAGCTTCATCGCGGCCAGCGCGCCGCCGATGTCGTCGTGCACCTCGCGTGCGATGGCCGCGCGCTCCTGCTCGATGGTGGTTTGCAGGTGCTCAGTGAACTCGGCCAGGCGTTTTTCGGAGGCCTCCAACTCGGCATGGGCGCGCTCCTTGGCGATGCGGGTTTCGCGCACTTCCAGCGCGCGCCGCACCACATGCGTGAGTTTGCCCAGGTCATCCTTCAGCAGGTAGTCGCTCATGCCCAGCTTGATGGCATCGACGGCGGCGGCTTCGCCAATGGCGCCGGAGATCAGGATGAAGGGCGGCGGGTGTCCGTCACGCGCCAGCCGGGCCCAGGCGTCCAGGGCGGTGAAGCCGGGCAGGTGGTAGTCGGCCAGGATGACGTCGACAGGGCGCTCGCGGGTGTGCAGCACGAAGGCCTCCAGCGAGTCCACCCGCTCGATCTCAAAGGCCTGTGTGGATTTGGCCAGCGCGCGCTTGACCAGTTCATGGTCGAGCAGCGAGTCTTCCAGATGCAGGACGCGCAGAGGGGGATGGTCAGATGAGGTGGGCATGCTGGTCGCTATGATGAGCCATCAGGCTGCCCACGTCGCCGCCTATGGTGAACCAACTTCATGTTCAAGCTCAATAGTCAAGCAAATGTGCTTGAATTTAACCAAATCTGGTGGAATCCTGATAACCTAGGCTGTACCCAATTTTAATGCTGGGAAGCCAGGCAGGGAACAATAACAAGTGGTCTGACGAGATGGCTGGAGAGACAATGCAAACAACATCGTCAACACCTGCGGTGCCAGGCGTGCAGTTGCCCGTGATGCTGGTGGCCGAGGTGCAGGATTCGCTGCTGGTGGTGGTGCATGATCTGACCCGGTTGGATGGCCTGTTGGCGCACACCATGGAAAACCTGATGGAGCGCTTCACCACTGCCAGCGCCAGCCTGGCCAACCCGGCGTTGACCGATGCCAAGGAGCTGGACGACGTGCGCAGCTCCCTGCGCGCGGCGGTCACCGAGTTGCAGTTCCAGGACATGGCGTCGCAACTGATCAACCACACTTCCAAGATACTGCAGGGCTGCGCTTACCGGTTGGCCTCGGAATCCATGGGCATGGAGGACGGCGAGGCGCTGCCCTTCGTGGAAGAAGTGCCCGAGCGCCCCAATCCAGTGACGCAGGACGAAATGGATGCCGGCTCGATCGAGCTGTTCTGATTTATCCTCTGAAACTACACATTGCCTAGTTGGAGCTTTCCATGCAAACGATTCTCGCGGTCGACGATTCCCCTTCCATGCGCAAAATGGTCTCCTTCACGCTGACGGGTGCCGGCTATGCGGTGGTGGAAGCGGTGGACGGCGTCGACGCCTATGAGAAGGCGCAGGCGCAGTCGTTTGACCTCGTGCTGACGGACCAGAACATGCCGCGCCTGGACGGTCTGGGGCTGACGCGCAAGCTGCGCGACCATCCGCAATTCAAGACCATCCCCATCCTGATGCTGACCACCGAGTCCAGTGACCTGATGAAGCAGGCTGGCCGGGCGGCCGGCGCCACCGGCTGGCTGGTCAAACCTTTCGATCCGGCGCGGCTGCTGGAAGTGATCAAGAAGGTCATCAAGTAAATGAAGCAGTCCAGACTGGCAGACAAGCGCCACACAGGAGCAAGGCATGGCTGAAGCACAAGAGGGCAGTGGCGGGGGCGACTTCGACCTTAGCCAGTTTTACCAGATCTTCTTCGAAGAAGCGGGGGAGAACCTCGATCAGATGGAGCAGATGCTGCTCAACCTGAACCTGGAGACCGCCGACGACGAAGAGCTCAACGGCATCTTCCGCTGCGCCCACTCGGTCAAGGGTGGTGCCGCCACCTTCGGCTTCTCGGACGTGGCGGAGCTGACGCACCAGATGGAGTCGCTGTTGGACAAACTGCGCCGCCACGAGCTGCAGCCCAACTCCCTGATGGTGGACGTGCTGCTGGAGTCGGCCGACGCTTCGCGCAGCCTGTTGGCGCGTCACCAGGCGGGTGGCGTGGGCGATGTGTTGGACACCTCGGACCTGGTGAAACGCATCAGCGTGTTGGCATCCGGCAGCATGCCTGCGCCCGCGCCGGCACCCGCGCCCAAGGTGGCGGCGCCGCCGCCGCCCCCGGCCCCTGTGGCGGCAGCGCCCGCAACGCCGCCTGGCCAGCGTAGCTTCCAGATCAAGGTCGGCCCGTTGCAGCACCCCGACCAGGCGGACGCCATCACCGAGTTGTTCCGCGACATCGTTGGCCTGGGCCAGATTGCGTCGCTCCCCAGCGACCGCGAGGATGTGCGCGCGTTCCAGGTCACCACCTCGTCCAGCGACGATGACCTGCTGGACCTGTTCGCCTTCCACGTGTCGCGCGACCAGGTGCAGTTCATTCGCGGCGCGGACGGCGGTGCCGATGACGACGTGCCGGCCTATGTGCGCGATGACCCACCGCCCGGCGCGCCGCTGGCGGCCTTGCCCGGTTTTGGCTTCTTCGACGGTGCGCCGGGTGCGCCCGAGGCCGCCGCAGCCGCTGCTGCGGCGCGTGCCGAAGCGCCAGAGCAAAAGGCAGCAGGTGCCGCCAAGCCGGCGCCCAAACCCGCCGGTGCCGTGGCGTCGCCCGAGGCCGCCACCATACGCGTGGCCATCAACAAGGTCGACCAACTGATCAACCTGGTGGGCGAATTGGTCATCACCCAGGCCATGCTGGCACAAAACAGCCGCGGCCTGGACCCGGCGGCTTACCAGCAACTGCTCAGCGGTCTGGCCGACCTGGACCGCAACACGCGTGACCTGCAAGAGTCGGTGATGTCGATCCGCATGATCCCCATGTCGGTGGTGTTCAGCCGCTTCCCGCGCATGCTGCGCGACCTGGCCACCAAGCTGGGCAAGAAGGTGGACTTCGTCACCCAGGGTGAAGCCACCGAGCTGGACAAGGGCCTGGTGGAAAAGATCACCGACCCGCTGACGCACCTGGTGCGCAACAGCTGTGACCACGGCGTGGAAATGCCAGAGGACCGCGTCAAGGCGGGCAAGTCCGAAACCGGCACCATCACACTGTCGGCCTCTCACCAGGGCGGCTCCATCGTCATCGAGGTGCGCGACGACGGTCGCGGCTTGTCGCGCGAGAAAATCCTGTCTAAGGCGCGCGAGCGCGGGCTGGACGTGTCGGACTCGATGAGCGACGCCGACGTCTGGCAACTGATCTTCGCGCCCGGCTTCTCCACCGCAGCGGTGGTCACCGATGTGTCGGGCCGCGGCGTCGGCATGGATGTGGTGAAGAAGAACATCGCCGCGCTCAACGGCAGCGTGGAAATCGATTCGGCCGAAGGCTATGGCATGCGCGTCTCGGTGCGCCTGCCGCTCACCCTGGCCATCATGGACGGCATGTCAGTGGGCGTGGGCGAGGAGGTCTACATCCTGCCGCTGTCCTCGGTGGTGGAGTCCTTCCAGGTCAAGGCCGACGCCGTCAGCACCGTCGGCCAGGGCGCGCAACTGGTCAAGGTGCGCGACGAGTACATGCCGGTGATCGAGCTGGAAAAGGTGTTCCAGGTGCCGCGTTTCGATCTCGACAAATCCAGCGACATCATGGTGGTGGTGGAGGCCGATGGCAGCCGCGTGGCCTTGCTGGTGGACGAATTGCTGGGCCAGCAGCAGGTGGTGGTGAAGAACCTGGAGACCAACTACCGCAAGGTGCAGAACGTGTCGGGTGCCACCATTCTGGGCGACGGCAAGGTGGCCTTGATCCTGGATACCGGTGCGCTGGTGCGCCGTTCGCGTCATTGAACAGTCCCCAGCGTTGAAGAACAAGGAGCCGCCATGGGTGCGATGGGAAATATGGAAGAAATGAGCAGCGTCGCCGCCGGCGCGCGCGAATACCTGACGTTCCGCCTGGACCAGGAGGAATACGGCATAGACATCCTGAAGGTGCAGGAAATCCGCAGCTTCGAGAAGCCCACGCGCATCGCCAACGCGCCCGAGTTCATCAAGGGCGTGGTGAACCTGCGCGGCACCATCGTGCCCATCGTGGACATGCGGCTGAAATTCCGCTGCGCCAAGGCCGAGTACAACGCCTTCACCGTGGTCATCATCCTGAACCTGCGCAACCGCATCGTCGGCATCGTGGTGGATTCGGTCAGCGACGTGATGGAGTTGCCCGCGGGCAGCGTCAAGGCGGCGCCGGACATGGACACGGTGATAGACGCCGATGCCGTGCTGGGCCTGGCCTCGCTGGGCGAGCGCATGCTGATCCTGCTGGACATCGAGAAGCTGATGTCCGGCATGGACATGGGCTTCGGGAGCACCGAAGACTGATGCCCCCGGGCCTGGCCCACCACTTCGCCCGTCTATGCCGCAACCGTTTGCCCCTTCTGCAACCAAGGCCTCTTCCATACAGCGGGCGGCAGAGGCTGCGGGCGCCTCCGGCACGGACATGCAGACGCGCGAGTTCGCCTGGACCAACGCCGATTTCGACCGCGTCCAGAAGCTGATCTACCAGCGTGCCGGCATCAGCCTGCACGATGGCAAGCATGCCATGGTGTACAGCCGTCTGTCGCGCCGCTTGCGCGACACCGGCTACAACAGCTTCAAGGACTACCTGACCTGGCTGGAGAACCACGACGGCCCCGAGTGGCAGGAGTTTGTCAACGCGCTGACCACCAACCTGACCTCGTTCTTCCGCGAGCAGCACCATTTCGAGATTTTTGCCAGCCACCTGAAGTCCAAGCCCGGCCAGAACTGGAAGGTCTGGTGCAACGCGGCTTCCACCGGCGAGGAGCCCTATTCCATCGTCATGACGGTGTTCGACACGCTGGGCCCGAAGGCGAATTTCGCGCTCACCGCCAGCGACATCGATTCCAAGGTGCTGGCCCAGGCCGCGCGCGGCGTTTACCGCGTGGATGGACTCAAAAGCATAGGCACCGATCGCATGCAGCGCTATTTCATGCGCGGCACCGGCGCCAACGAGGGCATGGCGCGGGTGAAGCCCGAGCTGCAAAAGGTCATCAACTTCATCAGCGTTAACCTGATCGGGCATGACTGGCCGTTTCGCGAGCCGTTTGACGTCGTGTTTTGCCGCAACGTGATGATTTATTTCGATGGCCCCACCCAGCGCAAGGTGCTGGAGGGCATACACCGGGTGATGAAGCCGGGTGGCCTGCTGTTCGTGGGCCACGCGGAGAATTTCACCGAATCCAAGGACTTGTTCACATTGCGTGGGAAGACGGTGTATGAGCGCCTGTAGGCGCCGGCCGTTTCAGAATAAGACGACAAGGACACCATGAGCTTGCCACCCTCCAGCCTCGGATCGCCGCTGTCGCGCACGGCAGGCGCGCCGCTTGCGGCGGGCAGCAAGGTGCTGCCTGGGGGCAGGGTGTCTCGCGTCGATCACCTGAAGGCGCAGCCGCGCAAGCCGGGCGAGGCCTCGTTCTTCTACGCCGACCACCACTTCCAGTACGACGCCGTCAAGGTGTTGCCGGGTGAGTACTTCGTCTCCAATGAAGACCTGGTCATCATGACCGTGCTGGGCTCCTGCATCGCCGCCTGCATCTGGGATGGCAAGGTGCGTGCCGGCGGCATGAACCATTTCATGCTGCCCGACGGCGACACCGGCGACGGCTTTGGCCGTTACGGCTCCTACGCGATGGAGTTGCTGATCAACGAAATGCTGAAAATCGGCGCGCGGCGCGAGACCATGCAGGCCAAGGTGTTTGGCGGCGGGCAGGTGATGGCCGGCTTCACCACCATGAACGTGGGCGAGCGCAACACCAAGTTCGTGCTGGACTACCTGCAGACCGAGCGCATCCCGGTGGTGTCGCAGGACGTGCTGGACATCCACCCGCGCAAGGTGTGTTTTTTCCCGGTCACGGGCAAGGCGCTGGTCAAGCGGCTGGCCCATTCCCATCCGGAAACCCTGGCGGTGGAAGAGCGCCGTGGCAATGCAGCCCAGGTGGCCAAGACCACCTCCGGCGGCTCGGTGGACTTGTTTTGACGAGGTGTTGGTTTGAAGAAGATACGCGTTGTCGTGGTGGACGATTCCGCACTGGTGCGCAGCCTGCTGGCTGACATCATCAACCGCCAGAAGGACATGGAGTGCGTGGGCACCGCCAACGATCCGTTGGTGGCGCGCGAGATGATCCGCGAGCTCAATCCCGATGTGATCACGCTGGACGTGGAGATGCCCAAGATGGACGGCATCGATTTCCTCGGCCGGCTGATGCGCCTGCGGCCCATGCCGGTGCTGATGATCTCCACGCTGACCGAGCGTGGCGCCGAAGTGACCATGCGTGCGCTGGAGCTGGGTGCGGTGGATTTTGTCGCCAAGCCACGCATAGGTGTCGCCGACGGCATCAAGGAGCTGGCACTGGAGATCGTGGAGAAGGTGCGCATCGCCGCGGCGGCCCACATCAAGCGCGCCGTGGCGCCTGCCCCGGCGGCGGCACCGGGCACGCCGGCCGCTGCCAAGCACGTCCCGCAGTCGCTGGGCCGGCTGTCCACCGAGAAGCTGATCTTCATCGGCGCGTCCACCGGCGGCACCGAGGCCATCAAGGAAGTGCTGACGCAGATGCCGGCCGACGCACCAGGCATCGTCATCACCCAGCACATGCCGCCGGGCTTCACCAGCAGCTTTGCCGCCCGCTTGAACGGCCTGTGCCAGATCACGGTGAAAGAGGCCGTGCACGGCGAGCGCATCTTGCCTGGCCATGCCTACATCGCGCCGGGGGGCAAGCAGTTTCGCGTTGACCGCAGCGGCGCCAATTACGTCGCGGTGGTGGAGGACGGCGAGCCGGTGAACCGGCACAAGCCCTCGGTGGAGGTGTTGTTCAAATCCGGCGCGGCGCTGGTGGGCCGCAATGCCTACGGCATCATGCTGACCGGTATGGGCAACGACGGCGCCAAGGCCATGCGCGAGATGAAAGATGCTGGCAGCTACAACTACGTGCAGGACGAGGCCAGCTGCATTGTCTTTGGCATGCCGCGCGAGGCCATCCTGCACGGCGCGGCCGACGAGGTGCTGCCGCTGACGGCCATTGCGCCGGCGCTGTTGGCCAAGCTCAGCACCGCCACCGACCGCTACCGCGTCTGACGCCTCGGGGGCGGCCTCACACGGCCGACAGTTCTTCCCAGCGCGTCAGCGCGGTCAGCAGCAGTTCTTCAATTTCCCCGTCGCGCCGGCTCAAAGCGGCAGCGCGCTGCGCATCGCGGCCGTACAGGCTGCCGTCGCCCAGTTCTTCGCGCAGCGTGGCCTGTTCTTGCTCCAACGCTTCAATCTGCTTGGGCAGCGCTTCGAGTTCGCGTTGCTCCTTGTTGCCCAGCTTGCGCGTCTTGGTGGCGGTTTTTGCGGGGGCTGCAGCCGGCGCCGGCACGCTGGCCTTGGGTTTGGCGCTGCTGGCTGCGGCGGCCTGGCGGATGTCCTGGCTGCGGCGCGACTGTGTGAGCCAGTCTTGCACGCCCCCTTCGTACTCGCGCCACAGGCCGTCGCCTTCAAACGCGATGGTGCTGGTGACCACGTTGTCCAGGAAGGTGCGGTCATGGCTGACCAGGAACACGGTGCCTTCGTAGTCCTGCAGCAGTTCTTCCAGCAGTTCCAGCGTGTCGATGTCCAGGTCGTTGGTGGGTTCGTCCAGCACCAGCACATTGGCCGGTCGGGCGAACAGCCGCGCCAACAGCAGGCGGTTGCGCTCGCCGCCGGACAGTGAACGCACCGGTGAGTTGGCGCGCGCCGGTGAAAATAGGAAGTCGCCCAGGTAACTCTTGACGTGCTTGCGTTGGTTTCCGATCTCGATCCACTCGCTGCCGGGGCTGATGAAGTCCTCCAGCGTGGCGTCGAGGTCCAGCGCGTTGCGCATCTGGTCGAAATAGGCCACTTGCAGGTTGGCGCCCTGGCGCACCTTGCCGCTGTCGGGTTGCAACTCGCCCAGGATCAGTTTGAGCAGTGTGGTCTTGCCGGCGCCGTTGGGGCCGATCAGGCCGATCTTGTCGCCGCGCAGCACGGTGGCGGTGAAGTCCTTGGTGATGAGCTTGTCGCCAAAGGCCTTGCTGACGTCGGTCAGCTCCGCCACCAGCTTGCCGCCCGGCGCGCCGGAGGCCACGTCCATGCGCACGCTGCCGACGGCGTCGCGCCGTGCCTGGCGGCTGGAGCGCAGCTTTTCCAGCCGCACGATGCGGCTCTGGCTGCGTGTGCGGCGGGCTTCCACGCCCTTCCGGACCCACACTTCCTCCTGGGCCAGCAGCTTGTCGGCCTTGGCGCTGATGACGGCCTCCTGCGCCAGCTGTTCTTCCTTTTGCAGCACGTATTGCGCAAAGTTGCCAGGGTAGGACCGCAGCTTGCCGCGGTCCAGCTCAACGATGCGGGTGGCCACGCGGTCCAGGAAGCTGCGGTCGTGGGTGATGGTGACCACGCTGCCCTTGAAATCGATCAGCAGGTCTTCCAGCCATTCGATGGAGTCCAGATCCAGGTGGTTGGTGGGTTCGTCCAGCAGCAGCACATCGGGTTGGGCCACCAGCGCCTGCGCCAGCGCCACCCGCTTCTTGGTGCCGCCAGAGAGGGTGCCGACGATGGCGTTTTCATCCAGGTGCAGCCGGTGCAGGGTTTCGGTCACCCGCTGTTCCCAGTTCCAGCCGTCTTGCGCCTCGATGGCGCTTTGCAGTGCGTCCAGATCGCCCTCGCCGTGGGAATACTGGTCGATCAGCGCCGCAATGTGCGCCAGGCCGGCGCTGGCGGCGGTGAACACGGTGGCCTCCAGGTCCAGCACCGGCTCCTGGGCCACGTAGGCCAGGCGCAGGTTCTGCTGCAGTTGCAGGCTGCCGTCGTCGGCCTTCTCCAGGCCGCCGAGGATTTTCAACAGGGAGGATTTGCCGGCGCCGTTGCGCCCTATCAGGCCCACGCGTTCGTTGGATTCGAGGGCGAAATCGGTGTGGTCCAGCAGCGGCACGTGGCCGAAAGCAAGCTGGGCGTCGAGAAAGGTGATCAAAGCCATGATGTCAGGGATTATCCCGCCCCGCCGATGTCCTCTCCGGCGCCCGACTTGCTGCAGGGCCGGCGTATAGTCAGCGCGGACAGTGTTTACTTGCTGAGGAGACGGGCAATGGAGCTGAAAATCAACGGGAAAACCCAGCAGGTGGATGCCGATCCGGCCATGCCGCTGCTGTGGGTGCTGCGCGACGTGCTGAACTTGACCGGCACCAAGTTTGGCTGCGGCGTGGCCGCCTGTGGCGCCTGTACGGTGCGGGTGGACGGTGAGGCGGTGCGCTCCTGCGTGATGCCGGCGTCGGCGGTGGCCGGCAAGGCGATACAGACGGTGGAAGCCCTGGGCAGCGCCGACAAGCCGCATGCGCTGCAGCAGGCCTGGATCGCCGAGCAGGTGCCGCAATGCGGCTACTGCCAGAGCGGCATGCTGATGGCCGCCGCCGCGCTGCTGGAGAAAATCCCCAGGCCCAGCGATGCCGACATTGACGCCGCCATGACCAACATCTGCCGCTGCGGCACCTACCAGCGGGTGCGCGCGGCCATCAAACGGGCCTCTGGCCAGGCCACGGGAGCAGCGGCATGAGGCGGCGCACCTGGTTGTTGAGCGGCCTGGGCGCGGTGGGCGCTCTGGTGGTGGGTTGGAGCGTGCTGCCGGCGCGTTCGCGCCTGGGTGCGGCGGAGTTGATGCAGGCCGGTGAGGGGGATGTGGCTTTGAACGGCTGGATCAAGCTGGCCAGCGACGGCTCGGTGGTGCTGGCCATGGCGCGCAGCGAAATGGGCCAGGGGGTGTACACCGCCCTGCCCATGCTGGTGGCCGAGGAGCTGGACGTGCCGCTGAGCCGCGTGCGCATCGAGCAGGCCGGCGGCGACAAGATTTACGGCAATGTGGCCATGCTGGTGGCCAGCCTGCCCTTTCATCCGCTGGAGTCCGAAGGCGCGAACAGGCCCATGAAGGTGAAGCTGGGCGAGTGGATGGTGGGGAAGGTGGCGCGCGAGCTGGGCATCAACGCCACGGGTGGCTCGTCCAGCGTGGCCGACGCCTGGGGCCCGCTGCGCACGGCGGCGGCCACGGCGCGTGCCTCGCTGCTGGGAGCGGCGTCGCAGGTGTGGAAGCTGCCGGTGGCCGAGCTGACGGTGAAGGACGGCGTGATCTCCCACCCTTCCGGCAAGTCTGCCCCTTATGCCGAGATGGCCAAGGCGGCGGCCACCACACCGGCGGGCGTGGTGACCCTGAAGGCGCGCAAGGATTGGAAGCTGATAGGCCAGAGCGCCCCCCGGCTGGACGTGCCTGCCAAGGTGGATGGCTCGGCGGTATTTGGCCTGGATGTGCGCCGACCCGGCATGCTGTTTGCCGCCGTGCGCCTGTGTCCGGAGCTGGGCGGCTCGCCCGGCCAGGTGGACTCTAGCGCCGCGCTGGCCATGCCGGGCGTGGACAAAGTGGTGACGCTGGCGGACCACGCCGGCGGTACCGCTGGCTTGGCGGTTGTGGGCAAGACCACCTGGCATGCCCGCCAGGCGGCGCAGGCGCTGAAGGTGCAATGGCAGCCGCGCCCAGGCGGCGCGCTGGACACGCAGGTGATTGCCGCCAGCCTGGAGGCGGCGGTGAAGAACGAGTCGGGCTTTGGCTTCTACAGCCGGGGTGACGTGGCCGCCGCGCAGGCACAGGCGGCGCGGCAGGTGGAGTCCTGGTACCACGCGCCCTACCTGGCGCACGCCACCATGGAGCCCATGAACTGCACTGCCCAAGTGAAGGATGGCAAGGTGGAGATCTGGGCGCCCACCCAGGTGCCGCAGATGGGCCGTGCCATTGCTGCCAAGGTGGCGGGCGTGCCGCTGGAGCAGGTGACGCTGCATCTGACGCTGCTGGGCGGCGGCTTTGGCCGCCGGCTGGAGGTGGATTTCATCGCCCAGTCGGTGCAGGTGGCCATGGCATGCGGTGGCAAGCCGGTGCAACTGGCCTGGTCGCGCGAGGAAGACACCACGCACGACTTTTACCGCCCCATGCACGTGGCGCGGCTGCGCGCTTCGGTGAACAAGGACGGTACGGTGAGCAGCCTGGACATCAAGTCCGCCGGCGACGCCATCACGCCGCGCTGGATGGCGCGCGGCATCCCGGCGTTGTCCGGCCCCTTTGACACACCGGACAAAACCACGGCCGAAGGCCTGTTTGACCTGCCCTATGGGTTTGCCAACCAGCAGATGGCACACGTGGCCACGCGCATGGGGGTGCCGGTGGGCTTCTGGCGCTCGGTGGGACATTCGCACAATGCGTTTTTCTCCGAATGCTTCATGGACGAACTGGCCTTCGAGACCAAGCAGGACCCGGTGGCCTTCCGTCTGGGCTTGCTGAAGGAGGCGCCGCGCCACCTGGCGGTGCTGGAGTTGGCGGCGCAGAAAGCGGGCTGGGGCAGACCGCTGGCGGCGGGCCGTGCGCGTGGCGTGGCGCTGCACGACTCTTTTGGCTCCGCCGTGGCCCAGGTGGTGGAGGTGTCGCTGCAAGACGGCAAGCCGCGCGTGCACCGGGTGGTGTGCGCGCTGGACTGCGGCACCGTGGTCAACCCCGGCATCGTGGCCCAGCAGATGGAGAGCGCGGTGGTGTTCGCGCTCAGCGCCGCGCTGTATGGCCGCATAGACATCAAGAATGGTGCCGTGCAGCAAAGCAATTTCCCCAGCTACCCCGTGGTTTCGCTGGCGCAGGCGCCTGTGGTGGAGACCCATATCGTGCCCAGCGAGCGCCCGCCGGGCGGTGTCGGCGAGCCCGGTGTGCCGCCACTGGCGCCCGCAGTTGCCAATGCCTTGTTTGTGCTGACCGGAAAGCGTATAAAGACACTCCCGCTGGCTGCGTGAGCGCGCCGCGAATGCGGTACGTCGTACGGATAAAAGTTTAAAAATTTCGGGTTAACCCGTAAAAGCGTGCTATAGTCGTGGGCTTCGCTGATGAGAGCAAACAAATGCAGATCAGCAGTGAAGAAGGTGATGGGAGTCACCGGTTTGGTTGGTGTGTTTGGCGCTTCAGGCGCGACGCAAAAAAAGACCAAATAAATTGACAGGTCATTAAAAAACGTGTCATAATTCAAGGCTTCGCTGATCACAGCAAGCCAGTCAAAAAAGCCAAGCTTTTGAGACAAGATCTTTAAAAATATACAGCCGATAAGCGTGGGCGTTTGAGGGCGAAAGCCAAGTTCTTCGGAACTAAGTCTTAACTGACTTACAAACGCTCATGAGAATAGAAGTGAAGTTCACTTCAATTCCGTTTTTATGAGTTGCACAGAAATGTGCGAAAAAATTCAAGATCGAACTGTAGCTGTAGAGTTTGATCCTGGCTCAGA
>NZ_JBFUDE010000007.1:0-234688 GCF_056404875.1 Hylemonella sp. P2_B10 | reverse complement strand
GCCAGTGTGTCCCTCGCTGGCGCCACCGGCACGCTGAGCGACCCCAACGTGGGCAACAACAAACTGGTGACCGCCACAGGCGCCACCGCGACTGCCCACGACAGCAACGGGCTGCCCGTGTACGGCTACCTGCTGACAGGTGTGAACGGCAACATAGGGCAGGTCAGACCAGCCATCCCCATCATCAGCCTGAGCGGAGAGCGTTTCTACGACGGCACGAACGTGGTGAAGGCAGGCATGTTCATCATGAGCGGGCTGATCAGTGGCGAGACACTGACACTCAGCGGAGCCGGCACGGTGGCCGACAAGAACGTCGGCGCCAACAAGCAAGTCAACCTGGGCAGCCTGACACTGGGCAACGGAAGCGGCCAGGCCAGCAACTACACGTTTGACGGCGGCACCTTCCTGGCCACCATACTGCCGCTGACCATCAGCAACATCAGCGGCCTGACAGCAGCCAACAAAGTCTACGACGGCACCACCAAAGCCACCATCAACACCAGCAACGCCGTCCTGAGCGGCATCCTGGCCGGCGACAGCGTCAGCGTGCAGAGCGCCACCGGCACCTTTGCCGACAAGAACGTTGGCGTCGGTAAAAACGTGGCCATCACCAACCTGAACTTCGGCGGCGCCGACGCGCAGAACTACCTGTTCAGCACCAACAGCGCCACGGCAACAGCCGACATCAGCAAGGCCACCATCAGCGCCATCAGCGGCATCGCCATCAACAACAAAATCTACGACGGCACCACCAACGCCACCCTGGCCGCCAGCGCCCCCGTGCTCACCGGCGCCATCGCCGGCGATGAGCTGGGCATCAGCGTGGCCAGCGCCAGCTTTGCCGACAAGAACGCCGGCATCAGCAAGAGCGTCAACCTCAGCGGCATCGCCCTGTCCGGCAAAGACGCCCAGAACTACACCCTGAGCGCCCCCAGCACCGCCACCAGCAACGCCAACATCAGCAAAGCCGTCCTCAGCAACGTCAGCGGCATCACCGGCGTGGACAAGACCTACGACGGCACCACCATCGCCAACATCGACGCCAGCCACGCCCAACTCAGCGGCGCCGTCAGCGGCGACAACCTCAGCCTGAGCGGCATACAAGCCAGCTTCGCCGACAAGAACGCCGGCGTCGGCAAAACCATCAACCTCAGCGGCTTCACGCTGGCCGGCAGCGACGCCGCCAACTACCTGCTCAACTTCCAAACCGCCACCACCAGCGCCACCATCAGCCCCGCCGTGCTGCAATTGAGCGGCATCAGCGTGGCCGACAAGGTCTACGACGGCACCACCAGCGCCACCATCACCACCGCCAACGCCAAACTCGGCGGCATCATCGGCAGCGACAGCGTCAGCCTGGCCGGCTTCGGCAAAGCCCTGTTCGCCGACAAGAACGTCGGCACCAACAAGGCCGTCAGCATCACCGACCTGCAATTGAGCGGCACGGATGCCGCCAACTACGCCCTCACCGGCAGCGTGGCCGCCGGTGCCGCCAGCATCACCCCGCTGGCCCAGGTCAGCTGGACCGGCGCGGGCGGCGGCAGCTGGAGCGACGCCAACAACTGGGCCGGCAAAGCCATCCCCGACGGCAGCAACGTGCTGGCCGTCAACATCCCCGCCGGTGCCGGCAACGTCATCTTCGACATCACCGCCAGCCTGCAAAGCCTGACCAGCGCGCGCCCCATCGTGCTCAGTGGTGGCAGCCTCACCGTGGCCTCCGCCATCAACCTGGGCGGCTACAGCCAAAGCGCGGGCACTCTTACCGGCGGTGCCGGCATGACCGTGAGCAACAGCTTCAGCCAAAGCGCAGGCAGCATCAACCTGAGCGGCCCGCTCACCGCCACCCAGAGCAGCGGCAGCATGCAGGTGGGCACCATCAGCGCACCGGCCATCACACTGAGCGCCAACAACGGCGCCATCAACCAAGGCGGCGCCTTTACCACCGCCTCCTTGAGCACCAGCTCCAACGGCGGCACCAACCTGACGGCTGGCGGCAACAAGATCAGCAGCATCAGCGCCAGCAACACCGGCAGCGGCGACATCACCCTGGTCAACACCGTGCCGCTGAACATCACCGGCATGAGCAACAGCGGGGGCAACGTCAGTGTGGACAACACCGGCGGCGTGGTCACCGGGCAGCAAACGGTGAGCGCCAGCGGCAAGATGACGATCGCCGCGCACAGCCCGCTGACCATAGGCCCGGGCGGGGTGCAGGCTGGCGGCGACATCGTGCTGACGGCTGGCAGCAGTGCTGGCCAGGACGACCTGACCATCAACGGCCCCATCAACTCCAGTGGCGGCAGCGTGCAGCTCACGGCGGGCGACAACCTGCTGCAAAACGCCAATGTGAGCGCGCCAGCCGGTGCGGTGACGGCCAATGTGAGCGGGCTGATCTCGGGCGCCGGGGTGGCCACGGGCAAGGACGTGAACTACACCTCGGGCGGGGTGACAGTGCCGCCGCCGGGCTCGGCTGCGGTGACGGTGATCCAGACGCTGGTGAGCACCTTCAGCGACAGCTTCAAGGACCAGTCCAGCCCGGCTGCGGGTGCGGGCGGTGCCTCAGGTGGGGGCTCCACCCAGGACCCGGCGGCCGCCAAGGACAAGAAGAAGGACGATCTGGTCGTCGCAGCCGATTCCAGCCTGTGTAAATAGGCCCCCACGCTCGCCCACTGCGTGTGGCTCGCTGCCCCCCAAGGGGGCCGCAAATCCCCTTGGGGCGGCCCGGCGGGGATTTAGGCCTCGCAGGCCTATAGCAGCCGCTTCAGGTAGTGCCCGGTGTGGCTGGCCGGGTTGGCCGCCAGGTCTTCCGGCGTGCCCATGCCCACCACCTGACCGCCGCCGGCACCGCCTTCGGGGCCCATGTCGATCAGCCAGTCGGCCGTCTTGATGACGTCCAGGTTGTGTTCGATCACCACGATGGTGTTGCCGGCGTCGCGCAACTGGTGCAGCACCTTCAACAGCAGGTCGATGTCGGCAAAGTGCAGGCCGGTGGTGGGCTCGTCCAGGATGTACAGCGTGCGGCCGGTATCGCGCTTGCTCAGCTCCAACGCCAGTTTGACCCGCTGCGCCTCACCGCCTGACAGCGTGGTGGCGGCCTGGCCCAGCTTGATGTAGCTCAGGCCCACATCCAGCAGTGTCTGCAGCTTGCGTGAAATGGTGGGCACGGCCTGCATGAAGTCGTAAGCGGCTTCCACCGTCATGTCCAAAATCTGCGCGATGTTGCGGCCCTTGTACTGCACCTCCAGCGTTTCGCGGTTGTAGCGCGCGCCGTGACAGACATCGCAGGGCACATAGACATCGGGCAAGAAGTGCATCTCCACCTTCACCATGCCGTCGCCCTGGCAGGCCTCGCAGCGGCCGCCGGCGACGTTGAAGCTGAAGCGCCCGGGGCCATAGCCGCGCTCCTTGGCCACCGGCATTTCGGCCATCAGCTCGCGAATCGGCGTGAACAGGCCGGTGTAGGTGGCCGGGTTGCTGCGCGGTGTGCGGCCAATGGGCGACTGGTCGACGTTGATGACCTTGTCGAAATACTCCATGCCCTCGATGGCCTCGTGCGGTGCCGGTTCGTCATGCGCGCGGTACAGCTGGCGCGCCACGGCGGTGTACAGCGTGTCGTTGACCAACGTGGACTTGCCCGAGCCCGATACGCCGGTGACACAGGTCAGCAGCCCCACCGGAAAGGCCACGCTGACGCCCTTCAGGTTGTTGCCCGTGGCCTTGATGACCTTCAGTGCCTGCAGCTTGCCCTGCGTGGCCAGGTGCACCGCTTGGCGCTCGGCGCGGGCGATGCTGGCGGCGGTGACCGGGAAGCGCGGCTTGCTGTCCGCCTTGCTGGCCTTCACGGGCTCTGCCGGTTCGGCGTGCACCACCGGCAGCCAGGGCGTGCGGCGCTTGGGCACGGCGATTCTCAGCGTCTGTGCCAGGTAGCGGCCGGTCAGCGACTCGGCGTTGTCCCGCACCTGGTCGAAGGTGCCCTGGGCCACCACCCGGCCGCCGTGCACGCCGGCGCCCAGGCCCATGTCGATGATGTGGTCGGCCGCGCGCATCATGTCCTCGTCATGCTCCACCACCAGCACGCTGTTGCCGATGTCGCGCAGGTGCTTCAGCGTGTCGATCAGGCGGTCGTTGTCGCGCTGGTGCAGGCCGATGCTGGGCTCGTCCAGCACATACATCACGCCGGTCAGGCCCGAGCCGATCTGCGAGGCCAGGCGTATGCGCTGCGACTCGCCGCCGCTCAGCGTGTCGGCGCTGCGGTCCAGGCTGAGGTAATTCAGCCCGACGTCGTTCAAAAACTTCAGCCGCAGGCCGATTTCGCGCACCACCTTCGCCGCGATCTCGCCCTTGGAGCCGGGCATGTGCAGCTTGCTGAAGTAGGCATGGCTCTCGCGCAGCGTGGCGTGGCTGATCTCGAAGATGGACTTGCGGTGCGCGCGCCCCGCCCCTGGCGTGTCGTCCACCAGGTACACGTGGCGCGCTTCACTGCGCAACCGGGTGCCGCCGCAGTCGGTGCAGGGCTGGGTGTTGCGGTAGCGCGCCAGGTCTTCGCGCACCAGGGCCGAGTCGGTCTCGCGGTAGCGGCGCTCCAGGTTCGGGATCACGCCCTCGAACGGGTGCTTGGGCGTGATCTTCTTGCCCTTGGAGGCGCCCGAGTCGATCACGTAGGTGAACTTGATCACTTCCTCGCCCGAGCCGTGCAGCACCACCGCCTGCACGTCGGCCGGCAAGTCCTCAAAGGGCTTGTCGACGTCGAACTTGTAGTGCTTGCCCAGGCTTTCCAGCAACGCGAAGTAATAGCCGTTGCGCCGATCCCAGCCCTTGATGGCGCCGCTGGCCAGGCTCAGGCTGGGGAAGGCCACCACCCGCGCCGGGTCAAAAAACTCTTGCACACCGATGCCGTCGCAGGTCGGGCAGGCGCCCACCGGCGAGTTGAACGAAAACAGCCGCGGCTCCAGCTCGCTGATGGAGTGGCTGCACACCGGGCAGGCGAACTTGGCGTTGAACAGGTGCTCGCGCCCGGGTTGGCCCTCCGGCGCGTCCATCTCCAGCGCCAGCGCGCGGCCATCGGCCAGCTTCAGCGCCGCCTCGAAGCTCTCAGCCAGGCGCTGCTTCAGGTCGGCGCGCACGCGCAGGCGGTCCACCACCACGTCGATGTCGTGCTTCTCGGTCTTCTTCAGCTTGGGCAGGTCGTCAAACTCGTAGGTCTGCCCGTTGACGCGAAAGCGCACATAGCCTTGCGACTGCATGCCGGCAAACACGTCCAAGAACTCGCCCTTTTTCTCGCGCGCCAGCGGCGCCAGCACCATCAACCGGGTGTCCTCGGGCAGGGCCAGCACGGCGTCCACCATCTGGCTGACGGTCTGGGCCTGCAGCGGCAGGTCGTGGTCTGGGCAATAAGGCGTGCCGGCGCGGGCAAACAGCAGGCGCAGGTAATCGTGGATCTCGGTCACTGTGCCCACGGTGGAACGCGGGTTGTGCGAGGTGGCCTTCTGCTCGATGGAAATGGCCGGGCTCAGGCCCTCGATCACGTCCACATCGGGCTTGTCCATCAGCTGCAGGAACTGGCGCGCGTAGGTGGACAGGCTTTCCACGTAGCGGCGCTGCCCCTCGGCATACAGCGTGTCAAAGGCCAGGCTGGACTTGCCCGAACCGCTCAGGCCCGTGATCACCACCAGCTGGTTGCGCGGGATGTCCAGGTCCACATTCTTCAGGTTGTGGGTGCGCGCGCCGCGCACACTGATGTGGCGCTGTTGCAGGGCTGCGGCCAGGTAGGCGCCGTCGGTAGGGGTGTTCAAGGTATTCGGTACTGCGGAAAACAACCCTCCATGATAGGGCCCAGCGGGTTTCTTGGCTTGTCAGCCGGATTCGACCAGTTGGTGCGCCGCGCTGGCGTCCAGTTCCAGGCCGTAAATGCGCTTCAGCTCGGCGATGCGCTGCAGGCTGGCCGGGCCAAAGGCGGTCTTGCCCTCAAAGGCATGCAGCACGATGCCCTCCACCAGGTCGCCCAGGCTGAGGTCGTGCAGCTCGGCCAGCGCCTTGAGCACTTTGAGCATGCGTTTTTCAATCCGAATGCCGGTTTGCACCCGTTCCACCACGTGGCGTGCGGCTGCTGGTTGAGCGGCATCTTTCGGGGTTTTGGCGGGGGTTTTCATGCGGCCTCCGGCAGCGGCGGCACGGCTTGGGCCAGCAGGAACTGCTGGCGCGCCAGCTCGGAGTCCAGCACCTGCGGCGGGTAATAGCGCTGTAGCAGCTGCGCGTTGCCAAGGTCCGGGTGCCGAGCCAGCAGGTCTTCCCAGCCGGCCACGCCGCCGTCGCGCATGCCTTGGGCCACCAGGCTCATGAAGGCCACGGTTTTGGTCTCGTGGTACAGCATGGCCTTGCCAATGCGCGCCGCAAAGTGCTTCAGCCCGTCGCGCATGGCGATGCAGGCCTCCAGAAACGGCATGGCCTGCAAATAGCCATAGGCCACGCGCACATGGGCGCCGTGGCCAAACTGCGCCGGACTCAGGTCGCCCTGTTCAAAGGCATGGATGAACTCTGCATCGGTCATGGTGCGATCCCGTCAGCGAATAATGGTACTATTGTACCAAAATAACAAACTGGGTTTTACCCCTTCGAATCTGCAGCCCGGGTTTCCCGGCTGCAAACCGGCCGCAACTGGCTGGATAATCACCCCATCTTCTGGAGAAAACCTGACATGGCATCCGTCAACAAAGTCATCCTGGTCGGCAACTGTGGCCGCGACCCCGAAATCCGTTATCTGCCCTCTGGCCAGGCCGTTGCCAACGTCACGCTGGCCACGTCCAGCCGCCGCAAGGACAAGAACACCGGCGAAACCATTGAAGACACCCAATGGCACCGCGTCACCTTTTATGACCGCCTGGCCGAGATCGCCGGCGAATACGTGAAGAAGGGCCGCCCCATCTATGTGGAAGGCCGCCTGAAGTACGGCAAGTTCACCAACAAGGACGGCGTGGAGCAGAACACCTGCGACATCATCGCCACCGAAATGCAGTTATTGGGGAGCCGCGAAGGCATGGGCGGCCCCAGTGGCGGCGGTGAAGAAGGCGGCTACGACAACGCGCCGCGTCGCTCGGCCCCGCCGCCGGCCCGCGCTGCCGCGCCTGCTGCGCGCCCTGCTCCGGCGGCCAAGCCGTCGAGCGGGTTTGATGACATGGATGACGACATTCCGTTCTGAATTTCCGAATGCCCGTTGGTTGGCTGGGATCAGGCCGCGGCGGCGCTCAGCTCCGCGGCTGTCCCCCGGGCCTGCGGCCCTCCTCCTTAATGCCGCTGCGCTGAACGCCACCACGACCTGATCCCGCGAGCGTGGTTGGCGTGCCAGCATAGGTATTCCAACGTCGCGCCTGTCAATGGTCCCGATGTCGCTGGGGCGCGTGGCGGAGGGAAATCAAGGAGGAGGCCCGCAGGGCCGGGGGACATTCCCGTAGTCACGCGCACTAGCGGCGTCGGCAGCTACCACTCAGCAACGAACGGCGCTAGCGGACTCAGGCCTGACCGCCGGCAATCACTCCACCGCCCAGGCAGACGTCACCGTCATACAGCACCGCCGACTGCCCCGGCGTCACCGCCCACTGCGGTTCGGAGAAATCCAGCGCAAAGCTGCCATTGGCATGCGGCGCCAATGTGCATCCAGCATCGCTTTGCCGGTAGCGCGTCTTGGCGGCCAGCACCCCGGCCGAGGGCGCTTCGCCGCTGACCCAACTGGCATCGCCCGCCTCCAGGTGGCTGGACTGCAGCCACGGGTGCTCATGGCCCTGCACCACCCACAACGTGTTCTTTTCAACATCCTTGCGCGCCACAAACCAGGGCGCGTGCTCGCCGCCGCCCTTTTGCGCGCCCTTGGCCTTGACGCCGCCAATGCCCAAGCCCTGGCGCTGGCCCAGTGTGTAGAAGCTCAGGCCCTGGTGCTGGGCGATGGTGCGGCCTTTGTCGTCCTTGATGGGGCCGGGCTCCTTGGCGATGTAGCGGTTCAGGAACTCGCGGAACGGCCGCTCGCCGATGAAGCAGATGCCGGTGGAGTCTTTCTTTTTCGCGTTGGGCAGGGCAATCTCGCTGGCGATGCGGCGCACCTCGGTCTTGTGCAGCTCGCCCACCGGGAACAGCGTCTTGGCCAGTTGCGCCTGGCTGAGCCGGTGCAGGAAGTAGCTCTGGTCCTTGGACGGGTCCAGGCCTTTCAGCAGCTCGTGCCTGCCGGTGGCGTCGTTCAGGCGCACACGGGCATAGTGGCCGGTGGCGATTTTCTCCGCGCCCAGGCGCATGGCGTGGTCCAGAAAGGCCTTGAACTTGATCTCGGCGTTGCACAGCACGTCCGGGTTGGGTGTGCGGCCGGCCTGGTATTCGCGCAGGAACTCGGCAAACACCCGGTCCTTGTACTCGGCGGCGAAGTTCACGTGCTCGATCTCTATGCCCAGCACATCGGCCACGGCGGCGGCGTCCACGAAGTCGATGTTGGACGAACAGTATTCGCTGTCGTCATCGTCTTCCCAGTTTTTCATGAAGATGGCCACCACCTCGTGGCCCTGCTGCTTCAACAGGTGCGCGGTGACGGCCGAGTCCACGCCGCCACTCAGGCCCACCACCACGCGGTGCCGGGCCTTGCTGCTGTTGCTGATTGCTGCTGACATGGCGGGCAATTATCCCAGGGGTGGCTTTCACCCACGGCTTGGGCTGGAATGGCTGCCCGCTGAGCGAGCGCTCGCTGACACCCATTGACCAGTCGCCGGGCAGGTGCTTCAATCGTTGCGGATCGCGCAGTGCCGGTTTTTCAACTCGCAGGAGAAATTTCCATGACCCACATCGTCAGGTTCAAGACCCCCCGTTCCCTGTTGCTGGGCGCTGCCCTGTTGGCGGCTTGCACGGTCTGGGCGCAAACGGCGCCCGCGCCGGCCCCCATGCCCGCCAACCCGCTGGACACCATTCCGGAAAAAATGCCGTTTGATGTGCCCTATGGCACGCCCATCACGCTGGAACGGGCCGATGCCGTGCTGAACGCCGCCCTGGGCGAGGCCAAGGCCAAGAACTGGAAGCTGATCTGCGCGGTGATGGATTCCGGCGCTAACTTGGTGTCGTTCAAGCGCATGGACGGTGCCCAGCTGGCCTCGATCGACATCGCGCAGCACAAGGCGCGCACTTCGGCCAAGTTCCGTCGCGAGACCAAGGCGTTTGAGAGCGGTGTGCAGGGCGGCCTGACCTACATCGTGACGCTGGACGACGTCATCGCCTCGCGCGGTGGCATTCCGCTGCTGGAAGGCGGCAAGCTGATTGGTGCCATAGGCTGCTCCGGCGGCACGGGTTCGCAGGACGAGGTGGCGGCCAGGGTGGGGGCGGCGCTGGTCAAGTAAGTAAGGCGGCGTTTGCGGGCGGCCGGCTCAGGTGCCGGCTGGCTTCGGCTGCGCGCTGACGCTGGGCTCGGTGTGCAGCAGCGTCAGCGGGAAGCGCTGGCCGGTCAGGTAGTCCTCCACGCAGCGCAGCAGCAACGGGCTGCGGTGGCGTGCCTGGCTGGCGCGGATTTCGTCTGGCGTCAACCACAGGGTGCGCACAATGCCGGTGTCCAATGCGCGGCCGGGCTCCAGCTCGCCCAGTTCGCCGCAGAAAGCGAAGCGCAGGTAGGTGATGTCGTCGCCGGTTGCCACATCGGTGGCGGCGCGCTGGCGCCGCGTCATGTAGACGCCCACCAGGTGGGTGGGGGTGAAGCGGTGCGCGGTTTCTTCCAGCGCTTCGCGCGCGCAGGCGTCCGCCAGTGCCTCGCCCGGGTCCAGGTGACCGGCCGGGTTGTTCAGCAGCAGCGCTGTGCCATCCTGCTCTTCCACCAACAGGAAGCGGCCTTCGCGCTCGATGATGGCGGCCACGGTGACGTTGGGTTTCCAGCGGGTGTCCATGGAGCATTATGGGCAGGTGCCGGCGCGTGCAGGCCTGGTGAGCACCAGTCGCTTGGGCGATACCCCCAGGTTATTCCCGGCAAACCGGCTGGAAAACTCGGGTAAGCTTCGCGAAAGATTCAAACAGCCCCAGGAGTCGCCCCATGCTGATTGGTGTGCCCGCCGAAACCACGGTGGGAGAAACCCGCGTCGCCGTCACCCCCGAGACGGCGAAAAAACTCAAGGCCCAAGGCCACACCGTGCGTGTGCAAAGCGGCGCCGGCCTGGCCGCCAGTGTGACGGACGAGGCCTATGTCGCCGCCGGCGCCGAGGTCACCGACGCTGTCGGCGCCTTCGGCTGCGAGCTGGTGCTGAAGGTGCGCAGCCCGTTCGACAACGAAATTGCCCAGATGAAAGCCGGCACTGCGCTGGTGGGCATGCTCAACCCGTTCGACGCCGAGGGCCTGCAGCGCCTGGCCGCCGCCAACCTGACGGCCTTTGCGCTCGAGGCGGCACCGCGCACCACGCGCGCGCAGAGCATGGACGTGCTGAGCTCGCAGGCCAACATCGCCGGCTACAAGGCGGTGATGATGGCCGCCGACAAGTACCAGCGCATCTTCCCCATGCTGATGACGGCGGCCGGCACCATCAAGGCGGCGCGCGTGGTCATCCTGGGTGTGGGCGTGGCCGGGCTGCAGGCCATCGCCACCGCCAAGCGCCTGGGCGCGGTGATCGAGGCCTCCGACGTGCGGCCCAGCGTGAAGGAACAGGTGGAGTCACTGGGCGGCAAGTTCATCGATGTGTCCTATGACACGCCGGAAGAAAAAGAAGCCGCCCAGGGCGTGGGCGGCTATGCCAAACCCATGCCGCAAAGCTGGCTGGACCGCCAGAAGCTGGAAGTGGCCAAGCGCGTGGCCCAGGCCGACGTGGTGATCTCCACCGCGCTGATTCCCGGCCGGCCGGCACCAACGCTGATCACCGAAGACATGGTCAAGAGCATGAAGCCAGGCTCGGTGATCGTCGACATCGCCGCCGGCAAGGGACCCAATGGGGGCGGCAACTGCCCGCTGTCCGAGGCCGACAAGACGGTGGTGAAGCACGGTGTGACCATCATCGGCGAGACCAACCTGCCGGCACGGGTGGCGGCGGATTCATCGTCGCTGTACGCGCGCAACGTGCTGGACTTCCTGAAGCTGATCCTGCCCAAGGATGGCGGCCTGAAGGTGGACCTGGAAGACGACATCGTCGTGGCCTGCCTGATGGCGCAGGGTGGCGAAGTCAAGCGCAAATAAAGCCAAGAAGAACTGGACGAGGAATCACTGCACCATGGACATCCTGTCTCCCACCGTCACCAACCTGATCATCTTCGTGCTGGCCATCTATGTGGGCTACCACGTGGTGTGGACCGTCACGCCCGCGCTGCACACGCCGCTGATGGCGGTGACCAACGCCATCTCCGCCATCGTCATCGTCGGCGCCATGCTGGCGGCTGCCATGACCGTCACGCCGCTGGGCAAGAGCATGGGCGTGCTGGCGGTGGCACTCGCCGCCGTGAACATCTTCGGCGGCTTCCTGGTCACGCGGCGCATGCTGGAGATGTTCAAGAAGAAAGAAAAGAAAGCAGCGCCCGCAGGAGACAAGCCATGAGCATGAACCTTGTCACGCTGCTGTACCTGCTGGCCAGCGTCTGCTTCATCCAGGCGCTGAAGGGCCTGTCGCACCCCACCACGTCGATACGCGGCAACGTGTTCGGCATGACCGGCATGGCGATCGCCATGCTGACCACGGGGGCGCTGATCTTCAAGCTGTCGCAGGGCAACCTGGAAGGCCTGGGCTATGTGCTGGTCGGCCTGGTGGTGGGCGGCGGCTACGGCGCCTACCGTGCCAAGACGGTGGAAATGACCAAGATGCCCGAGCTGGTGGCCTTCTTCCACAGCATGATCGGCCTGGCGGCGGTGTTCATCGCCGTGGCGGCGGTGGCCGAGCCGAAAGCGTTTGGTATTCCTGACCCCATCCCCACCGGCAACCGGCTGGAGCTGTTCCTGGGTGCGGCCATTGGCGCCATCACCTTCAGCGGCTCGGTGATCGCCTTTGGCAAGCTGTCGGGCACCTACAAGTTTCGCCTGTTCCAGGGCGCGCCGGTGACGTTTCCCGGCCAGCACCCGCTGAACCTGGTGCTGGGCCTGGCCATGCTGGGCCTGGGGCTGACCTTCATGTTCACCGGCAGTTGGGAGGCCTTCTTTGCCATGCTGGCGCTGGCCTTCGTGATGGGCGTGCTGATCATCATCCCGATCGGCGGCGCCGACATGCCGGTGGTGGTGTCCATGCTGAACAGCTATTCCGGCTGGGCGGCGGCGGGGATCGGCTTTTCGCTGAACAACGCCATGCTCATCGTGGCCGGCTCGCTGGTGGGCTCGTCGGGCGCCATCCTGAGCTACATCATGTGCAAGGCCATGAACCGCTCGTTCTTCAACGTCATCCTGGGCGGCTTTGGCGGCGAGGCCGTCACGGCGGCGGCCGGCGCGGCGGTGCAGCGCTCGGTGAAGAGCGGCAGCGCTGATGATGCCGCCTTCGTGCTGGGCAATGCCGAAACCGTGGTCATCGTGCCCGGCTATGGCCTGGCGGTGGCGCGCGCCCAGCACGCGGTGAAGGAGCTGGCCGAGAAGCTCACGCACAAGGGCATCAGCGTCAAGTACGCCATCCACCCGGTGGCCGGGCGCATGCCGGGCCACATGAACGTGCTGCTGGCCGAGGCCGAGGTGCCCTACGACCAGGTGTTCGAGATGGAAGACATCAACGGTGAATTCGGCCAGGTGGACGTGGCCATCATCCTGGGCGCCAACGACGTGGTGAACCCTGCCGCGCACACCAAGGGCAGCGCGATTTACGGCATGCCCATCCTGGAGGCCTACAAGGCCAAGACCGTGATCGTCAACAAGCGCTCGATGGCGGCAGGCTATGCCGGCCTGGACAACGAGCTGTTCTACATGGACAAGACCATGATGGTGTTTGGCGACGCCAAGAAGGTGGTCGAGGACATGGGCAAGGCGCTGGAAGCGTAGCCGTAGCCGCGCCCCATGCCCCGGTGTTGCCGGGGTCTGGGTGTGCGCCTCTAAACTAGGGAAAACCTAGGCCGGCGCCGCCAGCACAGCGGGGGACAATGCCGCAGTCTGGCTGAAAAAAATTGGAGACACTCGCATGACAGAACGCATCTGGCTGAAGGCCTATCCCAAGGACGTGCCCGCCGACATCGACGTGGCGCAGTACACCTCGCTGGTGGCGTTGATGGAGGAAAGCTTCAAGAAGTACGCCGACCGCACCGCCTACAACTTCATGGGCAAGGAAATCAGCTTCGGGCAGACCGACACGCTGAGCCAGGCCTTTGCCGCCTACCTGCAGGGCCTGGGCCTGGCACGCGGCGACCGCGTGGCCATCATGATGCCCAACTGCCCGCAGTACCCGGTGGCGGTGGCCGCCATCCTGCGCGCCGGGCTGGTGCTGGTCAACATCAACCCGCTGTACACGCCGCGCGAGCTGGAGCACCAGCTGAAGGATTCCGGCGCCAAGGCCATCGTCATTCTTGAGAATTTCGGCGTCACGCTGGAAAAGTGCATTGCCAACACCCCCGTCAAGCACGTGGTGCTGTGCGCCATGGGCGACCAGCTGGGCCTGCTGAAGGGCGCGCTGGTCAACTATGTGCTGCGCAGTGTCAAGAAGATGGTGCCGACCTACAACCTGCCTGGCGCCGTGCGCTTCAACGACGCCGTGTCCATCGGCGCGCGCGGCAAGCTGAATGCACCGGCCATCAAGGCCGACGACATCGCCGTGCTGCAGTACACCGGCGGCACCACCGGCGTGTCCAAGGGCGCGGTGCTGTTGCACAAGAACCTGATCGCCAACGTGCTGCAAAACGAAATCTGGGCCAAGCCGCTGCTGGACCAGGTGCCGGCCGGCCAACAGCTGGTGGAGGTGTGCGCGCTGCCGCTGTACCACATCTTCGCTTTCACCTACTGCATGATGCTGGCCATGCGCTCGGGCGGCCAGTTGATCCTGATCGCCAACCCGCGCGACCTGGCCGGCTCGCTGAAAGAGCTGTCCAAGCACAAGATCCACATCTTCCCTGCCGTCAACACCCTGTTCAACGGCCTGGCCAACCACCCCGACTTCAAGCTGGTGGACTGGAGCCACCTGGTGGCCGCCACCGGCGGCGGCACCGCGGTGCAAAGCGCGGTGGCCAAGCTGTGGCTGGAGAAGACCGGGCGCCCCATCCTGGAAGGGTATGGCCTGAGCGAGACCTCGCCCACCGCCACCGGCAACCCGGCCACGGCCACCGAGTACAGCGGCTCCATCGGCGTGCCCATGCCCAACACCTGGCTGAAGCTGCTGGACGACGACGGCAACGAGGTGCCGCAGGGCCAGTCCGGCGAAATCGCCATCAAGGGCCCGCAGGTGATGGCCGGCTACTGGCAGCGCCCGGACGAGACCGCCAAGGTGATGACGCCCGACGGCTACTTCAAGACCGGCGACATCGGCGTGATGGACGAGCGCGGCTACTTCAAGATCGTCGACCGCAAGAAGGACATGGTGCTGGTCAGCGGCTTCAACGTCTTCCCCACCGAGCTGGAGGATGTGGTGGCGCAGCTTGAGGGCGTGATGGAATGCGCCTGCGTGGGCGTGCCCGACGCCAAGACCGGTGAGGCGGTGAAGCTGGTCATCGTCAAGAAAGACCCCAACCTGACCGAAGAGCAGGTGCGCGCCTATTGCCGCGAAAACCTGACCGGCTACAAGCAGCCCAAGGTGGTGGAGTTCCGCACCGAGTTGCCCAAGACGCCGGTGGGCAAGATCCTGCGCCGGGAGCTGCGAGAAAAATAACCAACCCCTACCATCCTGTACCATGCAAGAGGCGGCCACGTGCCGCCTTTTGTTTTTTGGACACCGTTTCGTACATGCCATGACCACCGCAATATTGAGCGCTTTGCGCGAGGAGCAGGACGGCCTGCTGGCACTGCTGCACGCGCCGCAAAAGTTGCAGCGCGCCGGCCGCGACTTCTGGCGCGGTGACTTGCATGGCCGGCCGGTGGTGCTGGCGCTGTCGCGCGTGGGCAAGGTGGCCGCCGCCACCACCGCCACCGCGCTGGTCGAGGCGTTTGACGTGCAGCGCATCGTCTTCACCGGCGTGGCCGGCGGCATAGGGCAAGACGTGCGGGTGGGCGACATGGTGGTGGCCGAGACGTTCGTGCAGCATGACCTGGACGCTTCCCCGCTGTTTCCGCGCTACCAGGTGCCGCTGTACGACAAGACCGGCTTTGACTGCGACGCCGCGCTCACCCAGTTGCTGGCCGAGGCGGCGGCGGACACGCTGCAAAGCCTGGGCGCCAGTGAGCTGCTGCAACAGAGCCAGCTGAACAGCGCACCGCCGCAGGTCCACCGCGGCCTGGTGGCCACCGGCGACCGCTTTGTGAATGGCGTACAAGAGGCGCTGGCGCTGCGCTCATCCCTGCGCAACGCCGGCTGGGCGCCGCTGGCGGTGGAAATGGAAGGCGCCGCCGTGGCCCAGGTGTGCCATGACTATGGCATACCTTTCGCCGCCGTGCGCACCATCTCGGACCGCGCCGACGACCAGGCGCACCTGGACTTCGCCAAGTTTGTGGCTGAGGTAGCCAGCCGGTATGCGTTGGCCACGGTCGAAGGCCTGCTAAGGCGGTTGTGAAGACCTGAATTCCCGCCGGGCCGCCAAGGGGAAGCTACACGCAGTGAGTGACCGTGGGGGTCATTTCAGCCAACCGCGTTTGCCGAAGTACCACATGGGTATCCAGGCGGAAGCGATCATCAGCGTGATGGCCACCGGGTAACCCCACATCGAATCGGTCTCCGGCCACTGGTACTTGAAGTTCATGCCGTAGATGCTGGCCACCAGCGTGGGCGGCAGCAGGGCAACGCTGGCCACCGAGAAGATCTTGATCACCTTGTTCTGGTTGATGTTGATGAAACCCACGGTGGCGTCCATCAGGAAGTTGATCTTGTCGAACAGGAAGGCGATGTGCGAGTCCAGCGAGTCCATGTCGCGCAGAATCTGGCGCGCCTCCTCGAACTGCTCGGCGTTGAGCATCTTGCTGCGCATCATGAAGCTGACCGCGCGGCGCGTGTCCATCACGTTGCGGCGTATGCGCCCGCTCATGTCCTCGTGGCGCGCGATGGCCGCCAGCGCCTCGCCGGCGATGGCGTCGGTGACGCCGCCGGCCAGTACCTTGCGGCTGACCAGTTCCAGCTCGTCGTAGATGCCTTCCAGCGTGTCGGCCGAATACTCGGCGTCGGCGTCGAACAGCTTCAGAAGCACTTCCTTGGCGTCTTCGATCAGCCCGGGCGCGCGTCGCGCGCGCAGGCGCAACAGGCGGAACACCGGCACGTCCTCGTCGTGGATGGAGAACAGCACGCCCTTGCTCTTGAGCTCGTCATTGGCCAGGTTCAGTATGAAGGCTACACGCACCGCGCGCGGGTCGGCGTCGTCGGCCACCAGGAAGTCGCTGCGAATGTGCAGGTCGCCGTTGTCCTCGGCGTAGAAGCGGGCGGATTCCTCGATGTCCTCGTCCATCGCGTCTTCCGGGATGGACAGGCCGTAGTACTGTTTGACCCAGCGCTTTTCTTCGGGCGTGGGTGCTTCCAGGTCCACCCAGATGGGCTGGAAGCGCGACAGCTCCTCCAGCGACTCGATCTCTTCTTGAAACAGCCGGCCATTGGCCAGCGAGAAAATGTTCAGCATTTGGGGTCAGATTCCAATTATTTGTTGGCAACGAAGGGGGTGGGCCGGTCGCTGCCGAATAATTGGAATCTGACCCCAATTGAATTCGTCACGCTACCGGCCGCGAGAAGGGCTGGTTTCCATGGGAGTGTCCCGAAGTGGCGTTGCGGAAATTATCGCACTGGCCGGCGGTCAAGGGGTGTTGAAAAATGCCATTAACTCAGCTTTACGCGCATGGGCGTCGCTTTCACCCATCGCGATCAGCGACTGGATGAACCCGGGCTCGAACAGCAGGTAGCTGGCCAGCGCGCCGCCGCCGCCGCGCAGCACACCCAGGCCGGCCAGTGCGTGGCGGGTGGCGGTGGGCAGCTCCATCACGTGCTGGTGGGCCATGGCGTCCAGCGACTGCGTAGGCTGGATGGCCATCACGTCCACACTGCGGTAAGGCATGGCGGCAGCGCTTTCGCGCGGCATGCGCTTCAAGGTCTGGCTGACGCGCTGGGTCTGCTCCACGTCGGCCTGCAGCGTGTCGTGGAACACGCTGGCCATCGCGTGGCCGGCAATATTGGCCAGCGTGGGCCGGCGGGCAGACGCCTCACCCACCGCCCCCAGCCCCGAGCGCTCCGGCTGGCCAGCACCCACCACCAGCACCTTTTGCGCGCCCAGGTGCAATGCCGGCGACAGCGGTGACACCTGGCGCATGGAGCCGTCGCCAAAGTATTCGTTGCGGCCCTGCATGGCAATGGCGGTGGCGGGGAACAGGAAAGGAATGGCGCTGGAGGCCATCAGGTGGTCGATGGTGATGGCGTGGAACTCGGCCCGCCGCCCAGGCCGTGTCCAGCCCTGGAAAGGATCGTCCTGCGCGGTATGGCAAAACGTCCAATGCGTGCCGGTGCTGTAGCTGGACGCGGTGACGGCCAATGCCGCCAGCGTGCGGCTGCGCAAGCCGTCCTCGATGCCATCCAGCGCAATGCATTTTTTCAAGGTATCGACCAGCGGTGCGGTGTCCAGGATGGCGCCATGCAAGCGCGCCTGACGCGACAGAGCAAAGGCGGCCGCCACCTTGCTGTGGCGCACCCAGGAGGGCACGTTGAGCCGGTACACATCGGTTGAGCGTATGTTGCCCCAGAACTGCGCCAGCAGGCTGAAGGCGTCCAGCCCGCGTGCGGTTTGCCCAGCCAGGAAACTGGCGTTGATGGCGCCAGCCGAGGTGCCCACCAGGATCTGAAATGGAAAGTGTTTGGGGGCGCGCGCCTCGTTGCGCAGCAGCGCGCCCAAGGCGCGCAGCACACCGACTTGGTAGGCGGTGCGGGCACCACCGCCCATCAGCACCAGGGCGCTGGCCGGCCGTTGGGGGCGGGTCAATCCGGCAGAAATGACAGTATCCAGGCTCATTGAAAAATCTTATCGGGTGCAAACCTTGTGGTGCAGAGGGATTTTGCGGATATGTACAGGCCCCTGGCAAGCGCAGGCTGTGCATTCATCCAAAACTATTGATGAAATCTGCCGGCGTGTCGTGACTTATTACAAAATTTTGACTTGCGTCAGTCCAAAAGCCATTGCTTTTCGACCGCTTCGGGCGCATAGTGAATTCAACGGCCCAACGGTTTTGTTTTCATTTCCCAGGTTTCGGTTTCGCGTCACATCCTGCCTTTTCCCACTCCTGTCTCCCTGTAAAACGCATGTTGGCCCGCAGCACACCCATCGCAAAAGTTTTTCGCCGTGTCGCCCCGTTTTTTCTGCGGGCGGCTTTCTCAACCTGATGACAACAGGAGGTCATTCATGAACTTGACGATCAGCGGTCACCATTTAGAAGTTACCCCAGCGCTGCGCAATTACGTTACGACCAAGCTTGATCGCATTACCCGACACTTTGACCAGGTTGTCGACGTCAAAGTCCTGCTGTGCATTGAGAAGCAGAAGGAAAAGGAACGACGACAACGTGCGGAGTGCAACATCCATGTCAAAGGCAGCGACATGTTTGCTGAAAGCTCCCATGCTGATCTGTATGCTGCCGTCGACGAACTGGTGGACAAGCTGGACCGCCAGGTCGGCCGCCACAAGCAGCGCCTGAAGGACCACCACCACGAGGCCCCGAAGCGCTTGATGTGATGTAAGGTGCCTGTTGTGAACAGGCACCTTGTGACAGGGACAGGGTTCTCGCCCTTGTCAAGCCGCACTGCACCCAGTGCGGCTTTTTTTCGACTGTTTTACCTAAGCCGGTCCCCGGCTGACCGCGCAAGCGCGTTATTTGACGGTTTTCTTGCATAATCTTCTGCTGTACTGCACCATGAACCGTCTCGCATCCATACTGCCCGTTACGCATGTCCTTGCGCAACTGGAGGCCACCAGCAAGAAACGCGCTTTCGAGGAGGCTGGCCTGTTGTTTGAAAACCAGCATGGCCTGAACAGTTCCCTGGTCACCGACAGCCTGTTCGCCCGCGAGCGGCTGGGCTCCACGGGCCTGGGCCATGGCGTGGCGATTCCGCATGGCCGCATCAAGGGGTTGAAGAACCCCATGGCCGCGGTGTTCCAGTTGGCCCACCCGATTGGGTTTGATGCACCGGACGAACAGGCCGTCGGCTTGCTGATTTTCCTGCTGGTGCCCGAGGCGGCGACGCAGCGGCATCTGGAAATACTGTCCGAGATCGCTGAGTTGCTGAGCGATGCCGGCTTGCGCGACAAGCTCAATGCCAGCGCCAGCGCTGCCGAACTGCATGGGCTGATTGCTGGTTGGCAATCGGCCCAGGTGGCCTGACCCACCGCTGACGCGCCGCGACCCGCATTTGATGTGAAACCCACCGTCGTCAGTGCCGATGTCCTGTTTGAGGAATTTCGCGGCAGCCTGAAGTGGGAGTGGGTGGCCGGCCTGGGTGCTTCCGAGCGCCGATTTGACGAGGTGGCGGTGCGTGCCGCCCGCTCTGGCGCCGACCTGGTGGGCTACCTGAACTACATCCACCCCTATCGGGTGCAAATCCTGGGCGAGCGCGAGGTCGCCTACCTGACCAATGCCACGCCGGAGGACTGCGCCCGGCGCATCTCCCGCATCGTCACGCTGGAGCCGCCGGTGCTGATCCTGGCCGACGGCCAGTCGGCGCCGGACGCGCTGCTGTCCATGTGCGAGCGGGCGCAGATTCCCATGTTCGCCACCCAGGGCTCGTCGGCGTTTGTCATCGACGTGCTGCGCGCCTACCTGTCCAAGCACTTTGCCGACCGCACCTCCATGCACGGCGTGTTCATGGACATCCTGGGGTTGGGTGTGCTGATCACCGGCGAATCCGGCCTGGGCAAGAGCGAGCTGGGGCTGGAGCTGATTTCACGCGGCAACGGCCTGGTGGCCGACGACGCGGTCGACCTATTCCGCATCAACCAGAACACCATCGAAGGCCGCTGCCCCGAGCTGCTGCAAAACCTGCTGGAAGTGCGCGGCATCGGCCTGCTGGACATCCGCGGCATCTTTGGCGAGACGGCGGTGCGCCGCAAGATGCGCCTCAAATTGATCGTGCACCTGGTGCGCCGCGAGACCCTGGAGCGCGAATACGAGCGCATTCCCTACGAGCCGCTGACCCAGGACGTGCTGGGCGTGCCGGTGCGCAAGGTGGTGATCCAGGTGGTGGCCGGCCGCAACATCGCCGTGCTGGTGGAGGCCGCCGTGCGCAACACCATCCTGCAGCTGCGCGGCATTGACACCTACCAGGAATTCGTCGAGCGCCACCGCAAGGCGATGGAGCGGGGAGGCAGTTAACCGTGTGCCGCGTGCCCGCGCGGGCCGCTGACGGGCCGGTTGGGGCACTTGTCCTTGGTGCAGGTGGCATACAGGCTGAGCGCATGGTCCGAGATGGAAAATCCTTTGGCCTTGGCCACCGCCTGTTGGCGCTTTTCGATTTCGGCGTCGAAGAACTCTTCCACCTTTCCGCAATCCAGGCACACCAGGTGGTCATGGTGCTGGCCCTCGTTGAGCTCAAACACCGCCTTGCCGCCTTCAAAATGGCTGCGGCTCAGGATGCCGGCCTGCTCAAACTGCGTCAGCACCCGGTAGACGGTGGCCAGGCCGACGTCCGAGCGGTCGTCCAGCAGCACGCGGAACACGTCTTCGGCCGTCATGTGGCGTTGCGCGCCCTTTTGGAAGATTTCCAGGATTTTCAGGCGCGGCAGGGTGGCCTTCAAGCCAGTGTTCTTGAGGTCTTCTATGCTGTTCATGAGGGGTCTTTCCGCCTTTGGCCGTCTTTACGTCCGCGCGGGCCGCGCCGCTACTACAATGGCCGATCATATCGCTACCGCCTGCCCCATGCCTGATTTCCAACGCCGTTTCACCCGGACCTGCCTGCTTGCCGCCATGGGCGTGGCGTTGGCGGGCTGCACCAGCTTCGACAGCATGAGTAACAGCGTGGCGGGCGTGATCAAGCCCTACAAGATGGACATCGTGCAGGGCAACGTGGTCACGAAGGAACAGGTCGAAGCCCTGAAGCCCGGCATGACCCGTGTGCAGGTGCGCGATCTGCTGGGTACGTCCTTGCTGAGCAGCGTCTTCCATGCCGACCGCTGGGACTACGTGTTCACCTTCAAGCGCCAGGGCGTGCTCTCGCAGTCGCGCCGCGTCACCGTCTACTTCAAGGGTGACGCGATGGAGCGTTTCGAGGCCGATGCGCTGCCCACCGAAGCCGAATTCGTCGCCACGCTGGATTCCGGCCGCATCAAGGTCAAGGGCAACCCCAACCGCAACCTGACGGCCAGCGAAGAAGATCTGAAGAAATTCCCGGTGGCCCCGAAGAAGCCCGAGGCTGAGCTGCCGCCGCTGCCGGCCGCCTACCCGCCGCTCGAAACCACCGCCGGGCGCTGAGCCAGGGGCTGATGGTCATGACGCAGCCGCAAGCGCAGCACCGCGTGGCCGTGGCCGGCGCCAGCGGCCGCATGGGCCGCATGCTGGTGGAAGCCATCAGCCATGCCGACGACTGCCGCCTCAGTGGCGCGCTGGACGTGCCCGGCAACCCGTCGCTGGGCCTTGACGCCGCCGCCTTCCTGGGCCGCAACAGCGGCGTGGCCATCACCGCCGACGTGCGCGCCGGCCTGGCTGGCGCGCAGGCGCTGATCGACTTCACCCGCCCCGAAGGCACACTGGCGCACCTGGCGCTGTGCCGCGAGCTGGGCGTGGCGCTGGTGGTGGGCACCACGGGTTTTTCCGACGCGCAAAAGGCCGAATTCGCCGCCGCCGCCAAGGACATCGCCATTGTCATGGCGCCCAACATGAGCGTGGGCGTCAACGTCACCTTGAAGCTGCTGGAAATGGCCGCCAAGGCGCTGTCCACCGGCTACGACATCGAAATCATCGAGGCGCACCACCGCCACAAGGTGGACGCGCCCTCGGGCACGGCGCTGAAGATGGGCGAGGTCGTCGCCAATGCTCTGGGCCGTGACCTGAAGGATTGCGCGGTGTACGCGCGCGAAGGCGTCACCGGCGAGCGCGACCCCTCCAGCATAGGCTTTGCCACCATACGCGGTGGCGACATCGTGGGCGACCACACCGTGCTGTTCGCCGGCACCGGCGAGCGCATCGAGATCTCGCACAAGGCCTCCAGCCGCGCCGGCTACGCCCAGGGCAGCCTGCGCGCGGTGCGTTTCCTGGCGGGCAAGCCGCCCGGCCTGTACGACATGGCTGACGTCCTGCAACTGAAGTAGCGCGCCGCTGTTGACACCATGAGCTTCTGGCAGCTGTTCGCCCAGGGTGATCTGGTCATCAAGAGCGTGCTGCTGCTGCTGTTGCTGATGTCGGTGGGCAGTTGGGTGGTGTTGCTGTGGAAGGCCTGGCTGCTGCGGCGGGCGCTGGCGGATGTGGCACGCGGTACGGCAGCTTTCTGGCAGGCTGAATCGCTGGACGCCGCGCAGGCCCGTGTGCAGGCGTTTGACCGCAGTGGCATGGTGCTGCCGTTGGTGGTGGCCAGCGTGAACGCCATGCAAACAGGTGTCGGTACCACGCTGGGCCAAGTCGGTGAACGCTCACAACGTCTGACGCGGGTGCTGCGGGATGCGCTGCACGGCGTGTTGAACCGGCTGCAATTTGGCCAGGTGCTGCTGGCCACGGTGGGGAGCACCTCTCCGTTTGTGGGCCTGTTGGGCACCGTCTGGGGCATTTATCATGCGTTGGAAGGCATGTCCGGCGCCGGCCAGATCACCATTGACAAGATTTCCGGCCCGGTGGGCGAGGCGTTGGTGATGACCGCCGGTGGCCTGGCCGTGGCCATTCCCGCCGTGCTGGCCTACAACGTGCTGGGCCGCCTGATTGCCCGCATCGAAGCCGATCTGGAAGGTTTTGCGCTGGATCTGCGCGACCTGCTGGCACCTGCGTCCTCGCCAACGAGCCCGGCGCCCACATCATGAGTTTTGGCCGCCTGGAGCGCGCCCAGGGCGCCACGCCCATGAGCGACATCAACATGACGCCGCTGATCGACGTCATGCTGGTGCTGGTGGTGATCTTCATCATCACCGCGCCGCTGCTGGCCAGCACGCTGCGGCTGGACCTGCCACGCGCTGGCGGCGCCGTGCCGCGCGAGGCGCCGGCCTTTGCCAGCGTGGCGTTGACGGCGTCCGGCCAAGCCTACTGGGGCGATCAGCCGGTGTCTGGGCCGGAGCTGCAGCGCCGGCTGGCCGAACTGGGCGCTGCCAATCCGCAGGCCGAAGTGCAGTTGCGCGCCGACCAGGCCGTGCCCTACGGTCAGGTGGTGCAATTGCTGGGCGCCGCACAGCAGGCCGGCCTGAACCGCATAGGCTTTGTGGCGCAACCGCCGGCCCCTGCCAAGCCTTAGCAAGGCCTTGCCCCTAAAATTGTCCTTTCGCGCCCCCTTTGGGCGCTGGACCCCCTTTGCCATGCAAGATAAATACAACCACTTAGCCGTAGAGCCCGCTGCCCAGGGCCATTGGAACGCCCGTGATGCCTACCGGGTGACGGAAGACGCCGCCCGCAAGAAGTTCTATGCCTGCTCCATGCTGCCTTACCCCAGCGGCAAGCTGCACATGGGCCATGTGCGCAACTACACCATCAACGACATGCTGACGCGCTACCTGCGCATGAACGGCTACAACGTGCTGATGCCCATGGGCTGGGACGCCTTTGGCCTGCCGGCCGAGAACGCCGCCATGAAGAACGGCGTGCCGCCCGCGAAGTGGACCTACGACAACATCGCCTACATGAAGGGGCAGATGAAGTCCATGGGCCTGGCCATTGACTGGAGCCGCGAGGTCGCCACCTGCGACCCGAGCTATTACAAGTGGAACCAGTGGCTGTTCCTGAAGATGCTGGAAAAGGGCATTGCCTACCGCAAGACCCAGGTGGTCAACTGGGACCCGGTGGACCAGACCGTGCTGGCCAACGAGCAGGTCATCGACGGCAAGGGCTGGCGCACCGGTGCCACGGTGGAAAAGCGCGAGATCCCCGGCTACTACCTGAAGATCACCGATTACGCCGACGAGTTGCTGGGCCAGGTGCAAAGTGGCCTGGCCGGCTGGCCAGAGCGCGTCAAGCTGATGCAGGAAAACTGGATCGGCAAGAGCGAGGGTGTGCGCTTTGCGTTCACGCACGACATCCACGACGACGCCGGCCAATTGATCGGTGACGGCAAGATGTACGTGTTCACCACCCGGGCCGACACCATCATGGGCGTGACCTTCTGCGCCGTGGCGCCGGAGCACCCGCTGGCCCAGCACGCTGCCAGGCACAACCCCGCCATCGCCCAGTTCATCGAGGACTGCAAAAAGGGCGGCACCACCGAGGCCGAGCTGGCACTGCGCGAGAAGGAAGGCATGGCCACCGGCCTGCAGGTCACGCACCCGTTGAACGGCCACAAGATCGATGTCTGGGTGGGCAACTACGTGCTGATGAGCTATGGCGACGGCGCCGTTATGGGCGTGCCCGCGCATGACGAGCGCGACTTCATCTTCGCCAAGAAATACGGCCTGCCCATCTTCGAGGTGGTGCATGTGGACGGCCTGGAATACGACTACGACCACTGGCAGGACTGGTACGGTGACAAACAGCGCGGCGTCACCATCAATTCCGACAGCTTCAGCGGCCTGTCCTACACCGAGGCGGTGACCGCCGTGGCCCACGCGCTGGAAACGCGCGGCCTGGGCGAGAAAAAGACCACCTGGCGCCTGCGCGACTGGGGCGTCAGCCGCCAGCGTTACTGGGGCACGCCGATACCCATCATCCACTGCGACGAACACGGCGCCGTGCCGGTGCCCGAGAAGGATTTGCCGGTGGTGCTGCCGCAGGATTGCGTGCCGGATGGCAGCGGCAATCCGCTGGCCAAGCATGAGGGCTTCCATGCCGGTGTCACCTGCCCGGTGTGCGGCAAGGCGGCGCGGCGCGAGACTGACACCATGGACACCTTCGTGGATTCGTCCTGGTACTTCATGCGCTACTGCGACCCGTCCAACAGCGAGCACATGGTGGCCCAGGGCGCCAACTACTGGATGGCGATGGACCAGTACATTGGCGGCATCGAGCACGCCATCCTGCACCTGCTGTACGCGCGCTTCTGGACCAAGGTGATGCGCGACATCGGCCTGGTGACGGTGGATGAGCCTTTCACCAAGCTGCTGTGCCAGGGCATGGTGCTGAACCACATCTACTCGCGCAAGACCGACAAGGGCGGCATCGAGTATTTCTGGCCGGCCGACGTGGAAAACGTGGTGGACGCCAACGGCAAGGTGACGACTGCCAAGCTCAAGAGCGACGGCAGCCTGGTGACCTACGAAGGCCTGGGCACCATGAGCAAGAGCAAGAACAACGGTGTCGACCCGCAGGAGCTGATCGAGAAATACGGCGCCGACACGGCGCGCCTGTACACCATGTTCGCCGCCCCGCCCGAGGCCACGCTGGAGTGGAACGACGCTGCGGTGGAAGGCTCTTACCGTTTCCTGCGTCGGGTGTGGGCTTTCGGCGTTAAGCTGCATGCTGCCGGGGTGACGGCCGAGGCGCCCGCCAGCTACGGCAAGGCGGCACAGGCGCTGCGCCGCGAGATCCACACCGTGCTCAAGCAGGTGGATTACGACTACCAGCGCATGCAGTACAACACCGTGGTCTCCGGTGCGATGAAGATGCTCAATGCACTGGAAGACTTCAAGGACGATGGCGCTGCCGGCAACGCGGCTGCGCTGCACGAGGGCCTGGGTATCTTGCTGCGCTGCCTGTATCCTGCCACGCCGCACATTGCGCACGAACTGTGGCAGGCGCTGGGCTACGACAAGGCGCAGGGCGACCTGCTGGATGCGCCCTGGCCGCATGCCGACGAAGGCGCCTTGCACCAGGACGAGGTGGAGCTGATGCTGCAGATCAATGGCAAGCTGCGCGGCAGCATCCGGGTGCCGGCCACTGCCAGCAAGGAGACCATCGAGGCCATCGCGGCGGCCAGCGAGCAGGTGCAGAGCCAGGCGGCTGGTGCGGCCATCAAACGCGTGATCGTGGTGCCTGGGCGCCTGGTCAACGTGGTGCTGTGATGCGCGCTGTCGCGGCGGCTTCGCAGACCACCCTGCGCGTCGCCGCTGGCCGGCGCCGTTGGTTGACGGGTGCGGTGCTGGGTGCGGCCGTGCTGGCGCTGTCAGGCTGCGGTTTTCAGCTGCGCCAGGCGCCCGAATTTGCGTTCAAGACCATGTACACCGGCGTTGGTGAGAAGTCGCTGATCGCCAATGAACTCAAGCGCTACATGCGCGCCATCGGCAGCGTGCAGGTGCTGACCGACGCCGCCCAGCGCCCCGGTGCCGACGTGGTGCTGGACATCCTGGGCGAGCAGCGCGAGAAGACCGTGGTGGCGCTGAACGCGGCCGGCCAGGTGCGTGAATTCCAGCTGCGCACGCGGTTGAAGTTCCGCTTGAGCACGCCGCAGGGCAAGGAGCTGATCGGCCCCACCGAAATCCTGCAGGAGCGCGACATCAGCTTCAACGAAACGGCCGTGCTGTCCAAGGAAACCGAAGAGAACAACCTGTACAAGGACATGCAGGCCGACATCGTGCAGCAGTTGATGCGCCGGCTGGCCGCCATCAAAGCGCTGTAAGGAGCCACCTTGGACCGCGTGGACCGCACCCTGCTCGACCTGCTGCAGCGTGACGGCCGCATCAGCGCGCAGGCGCTGTCCGAGGCGGTCAACCTGTCGGCGCGCGCGACGCTGAACCGCATACGCCGGCTGGAGGAGGACGGGTTGATCGCCAGCTACCGCGCCATCCTGAGCCGCGACGCGCTGGACCCGCACGTGTCGGTGTTCGCCGAGATCGCGCTGAAGGACCAACGCCGCGCCACCGTGCAGCGGTTTGAGAAGGCCATGGTCGCCTGCCCCGAGGTGATCGCCTGTTACCTGCTCAGCGGCCGCTACGACTACCTGGTGCGCCTGGCCTGCCGTGACCTGGCGCACTACCGCGACCTCAGCGACGCCTGGCTGGACAATGTGGGCCTGGGCATCGACAAGATCGTCACCAACACCGAGCTGCAGACGGTGAAGGAATTCGCCGGCTTTCCGCTGGCGGCGTCGGGCGACGATTGAGGCCGGCAGCACCCTTCACATCCCCACAACACCCCGCGCACCATGCAGACCGACACCTTGACGCTCAAAGCCGGCGCCCCGGGCCAGCGCTACAGCCTGCGGGTGCTGCGCTTCGGCGCGGCAGACGCCCGGCCCAAGGCCTACATCCAGGCGGCGCTGCATGCCGACGAGCTGCCGGCATTGCTGGTGGCGCAGAAGCTGCAACAGCAGTTGCAGGCACTGGAAGCGCAGGGCCAGCTGCTGGGCCAGGTGGTGCTGGTGCCTTATGCCAACCCCATCGGTCTGGCGCAGCAGGTGCTGGGCTACCTGGCGGGCCGCTTTGACGTCCGTGACGGCATCAATTTCAACCGCGAGTACGCCGATCTGGCGGCGCTGGTGGCGCCCCGCGTGGCTGAGCAACTGGGCAGCGATGCCCGGGCCAACACCCAGCTGATTCGCCAGGCCATGCGCGACGTCATGGCTGCCCGGACGGCCAACACGCCGGCCGAGGACATGAAGAACCATTTGCTGCGCCTGGCCGCCGATGCCGACGTGGTGCTGGACCTGCACTGCGACTCCGAATCGGTGCTGCATCTGTACGCGCTCAGCCCCCAGGTGGAAATGACCCGCGAGTTGGGTGCGCTGCTGGGTGCCCAGGCGATGCTGATGGCGGAAGAATCCGGGGGTTCACCGTTCGACGAGGCCTGCAGCCGGCCCTGGTTGCAATTGCAGCAACTGTTTCCCAACCACCCCATTGAGCTGGCTTGCTTCAGCACCACGGTGGAACTGCGTGGCGAAACCGATGTGCGCCACGACCTGGCCGAGCAGGATGCCCGGGGCCTGGTGGCCTTTCTGCGTCTGCGCGGCGTGCTGGGCGGTGAACGGCCCGTGTTGCCGACGCCACTGTGCGCGCCCACGCCGCTGGTTGCGTCTGAGCCCATTGTGGCGCCGCATGCGGGCGTGGTGGTGTTCCACCGGGCAGTGGGCGAAAGGGTGGTCGCGGGTGACCTGATCGCCGACCTGCTGGACCCCGAAACCGGTGCCTGCACGCCCTTGCGCTGCCAGTCCGCCGGTGTGTTCTATGCCGGTGTGGCCTCGCGCTGGGCACCCCCTGGCAAGGTTATCGCCAAGGTGGCGGGCACCACGCTGGCGCGCACGGGCAAGCTGCTGGCGCCCTGAGCAGCGGCCCGAAGCAGCCGCCCAGGCGACAATACCGACCACGATGAACCCACCGCAACCGCCCGTACAACTGCTGGCCGAAGGCATCCACAAACGCTTTGGCGCCAACGAGGTGCTCAAGGGCGTCAGCATCACCGCGCACCAGGGCGATGTGATCTCCATGATCGGCTCCAGCGGTTCGGGCAAGAGCACTTTCTTGCGCTGCCTGAACCTGCTGGAGCAGCCCAATGCCGGGCGCATCGTGCTGGATGGCGAGGAGTTGGCGCTGGTGCCAGACCGCGCCGGCCTGCTGCAGGCCAGGGAGGCGGCGCAATTGCAGCGCTTGCGCACCCAGGTGTCCATGGTGTTCCAGCATTTCAACCTGTGGGCGCACATGACGGCGGTGCAAAACGTCATCGAAGCGCCGGTGCATGTGCTCAAACTCGGCAAGGCCGAGGCGCTGGAACGCGCCCAACACTATTTGGAGCAGGTGGGCGTGTACCACCGCAAGGACGCTTACCCGGCCCACATGTCCGGCGGCGAGCAGCAGCGCGTGGCCATCGCCCGCGCGCTGGCCATGGAGCCCAAGGTGATGCTGTTCGACGAGCCCACCTCGGCGCTGGACCCGGAGCTGGTGGGCGAGGTGCTGCGCGTGATGCGCGCGGTGGCCCAGGAGGGCCGCACCATGATCGTGGTCACCCATGAGATGGGCTTTGCGCGCGAGGTCAGCAACCAGCTGGTGTTCCTGCACAAGGGCTGCATCGAGGAACAGGGCATGCCCGCCGAGGTGCTGGGCAACCCGCGCAGCGAGCGGCTGCGGGCCTTCCTGTCCAACAGCCTGAAGTAGGCGTTGCCCGGCGCCCGCCAGACTGCGGGCAGTAACTTCCGAAACGGTAGTAATCACTGCAGAAACCTGCCGTTAGCGCGCCCTGCGCTGCGGATAACGTCGCTTTCTGGAGCGTGTCCGGGCCTAGACTTCTGATTAAGCATCAGGAGAACCCCATGACCCGCTATGTCGACGTGGCCGACATGCAGCAGCTGGTCCGCCAGCTCGGGCCGGAACGCCTGCTGGTGGAGATGGCGCAGTACATTCACGAGGATTTTCTGCGCTGGGACAGTTACCAGAAAAGCCCGCGCACGGCCAACCACAGCGCCGACGGTGTCATCGAATTGATGCCGGTGGCGGATGACCGGCTGTTCGCCTTCAAGTACGTCAACGGCCACCCCAAGAACCCGCTGCGCAGCCTGCCCACGGTGATGGCCTTCGGCGTGTTGGCAGAGGTGGCCACTGGCTACCCGCTGCTGTTGGGTGAGCTGACCATCACCACCGCCTTGCGCACTGCCGCCACCTCGGCACTGGCGGCGCGGGCGCTGGCCCGGCCCGGCGCGCGCAGCATGGCGCTGATCGGCAACGGCGCGCAAAGCGAATTCCAGGCGCTGGCCTTCATGGCGCTGCTGGGCATCAACGAGTTGCGGGTGTTCGATGTGGACCCGGCCGCCACCGACAAGCTGATGGCCAACCTGCTGCCCTATGTGGACGCCGGGCGCTTGCGCATCATTCGCGCCGCCAGCACGCGCGAGGCGGTGCACGGCGCCGACATCGTCACCACCGTCACCGCTGACAAGGCCCGCGCCACGATACTCACCGCCGACATGCTGGAGCCCGGCATGCACCTGAACGGCGTCGGTGGCGATTGCCCCGGCAAGACCGAGATGGAGGCCGCCGTGCTGCATGCGGCCAAGGTGTTCGTCGAGTACGAACCGCAAACCCGGGTCGAGGGTGAGCTGCAGCAGATGCCGGCCGACTTTGCCGTCACCCCCCTGTGGCGCGTGCTGGCCGGTGAACTGCCGGGGCGCGAGCATGCGGCGCAAATCACGCTGTTCGACTCGGTGGGTTTCGCGCTGGAAGACCTGTCCGCGCTGCGCTATGTGCACCAATTGGCCAAGCTCAAGGGCGTGGGTCGGCAGATCGATCTGGTGCCGACCATGGACGATCCCAAGGACCTGTTTGGCGCCGCCATGGGCCGCGGCAAGCGGCGCACGCTGCGCCGGGCGGCCTGAATGTAGCCCCCACGGTCGCTCACTCCGTGTAGCTCCCTGCCCCCCGAGGGGGCCGCAAATTCCCTTGGGGCGGCCCGGCGGGAATTTGGAGTCGTCACTCAGCCAAGCAGCCGTTAAACTGCGGCCCATGCAAATTGCCTTCGGCCAGCTCTCCCAGCATCTGCAACGCGGTCTGAAGAGCCTGTACACCCTGCACGGCGACGAGCCGCTGCTGCTGCAAGAGGCGGCCGACGCCATACGCCAGACGGCGCGCGCCCAGGGTTACACCGAACGCACCTCACACACCGTGGCTGGCGCGCACTTCGACTGGAGCGAGGTGCTGGCTGCCGGCGGCTCGATGAGCCTGTTTGCCGACCGTCAGATGCTGGAAATCCGCATCCCCTCGGGCAAGCCGGGCAAGGATGGCAGCCCGGCCTTGCAACAACTGGCCGAGGCGGCCGACGGCAACGACAGCACGCTGACGCTGGTGATGCTGCCGCGCCTGGACAAGATGACCCGCAGCGCCGCCTGGTTCGCCGCGCTGGACGGCCACGGCGTCACGGTGCAGATCGACCCGGTGGAGCGCGCGGCACTGCCGCCCTGGATCGCCCAGCGTCTGGCCCAGCAGGGCCTGCGTGTGGCCGATGGCGAGGAAGGCCAGCGCAGCCTGCAGTTCTTTGCCGACCGGGTGGAGGGCAACCTGCTGGCGGCGCACCAGGAGATCCAGAAACTGGCCTTGCTGCATGGTGGCGCCGCGCCGGGCAGCAGGGAGCAGGCACCCGTCACGCTGAGTTTCGAGCAGATCGAGACCGCCGTGCTGAACGTGGCGCGCTACGACGTCTTCAAGCTGTCTGAGGCGGTGCTGGCCGGCCAGAGCGTGCGCGTGCAGCGCATGCTGGACGGCCTGCAGGCCGAGGGCGAGGCCGAGGTGCTGGTGCATTACACGCTGAGCGAGGACATCCGCGCCTTGAAGCGCGTGAAAGACGCGATGGCTGCCGGCCGCCCGCTTCCCATGGCGCTGCGCGAGCAACGCGTCTGGGGCATCAAGGAGCGGCTGTACGAACGGGTGCTGCCACGCCTGACCGACACCATGCTGGACAACTTGCTGCACGCGGCCCACCAGGTGGATGGCATCGTCAAGGGCCTGAAGCAGCCCGACTGGCCGGCCAACGGCTGGCAGGCGCTGCACCGGCTGGCCATGCAGCTGTGTCAGCAGTGCGCGGCGCCGGCAACGCAGCGGGCTCGCTAGGCTCCCTGAAGCCCGGAAATATCCGAGCATTGCCACCGGCATTGGCGGGGATCAGGCCGCCACGGCGCTCTGCTCCGCGGCTGTCCCCCGGCCCTTCGGGCCTCCTCCTTGATGCCGCTGCGCAGAGTGCCATGACGACCTGATCCAGCGAACATGGTTGACTTGCGGAATCTGGTATTCGGCATTCGAGCGTTGCGCCTGCGAACGGCTCCGATGTCGCTGGGGCGCGTGACGTAGCGAAATCAAGGGGGAGGCCCGCAGGGCCGGAGGACATTCGCGGAGTCACGCGCCTCAGCGGCGTCGGCAGATCGCCAAAGGTGTCTCAGGGCAGTTTCCGGCGGGCATGAGAAAATCACGCCATGAACGCGCTGAACCTGACCGAATACGCGCAGACCCTGGGTCTGCAGGCCAAGGCTGCCTCGGCGCTTATGGCCAAGGCTTCGTCAGCCAGCAAGAATGCGGTGTTGAAACACCTGGCTGGCCTGTTGCGCGCCAATGTAGCCGCCTTGCAGGCCGACAATGCCAAGGACCTGGAGCGCGCGCAGGCTTCCGGCCTGGCTGCCCCCATGGTGGACCGGCTGAAGCTGACGCCGAAGATCATCGAGACCATGGCGCTGGGCTGCGAGCAATTGGCCGCCATGTCGGACATCATCGGCGAAATCATCGGCATGAAGCAGCAGCCCAGCGGCATACGCGTGGGCCAGATGCGCGTGCCGATTGGCGTGTTTGGCATGATTTTCGAGAGCCGGCCCAACGTGACGATTGAAGCGGCCAGCCTGTCCATCAAGAGTGGTAACGCCTGCATCCTGCGCGGCGGCTCCGAGGCCATCGAATCCAACAAGGCGCTGGCGCTGCTGGTGCAGCAGGCCTTGGCGCAAGCCGGCTTGCCGGTGGATGGTGTGCAACTGGTGCAGACCACTGACCGCGCGCTGGTGGGCCAGTTGATCACCATGCCGCAGTATGTGGATGTGATCATCCCGCGCGGCGGCAAGGGGCTGATTGAGCGCATCAGCGCCGAGGCCAAGGTGCCGGTGATCAAGCACCTGGACGGCAACTGCCATGTGTATGTGGACGACCCCTGCGACATCGCCATGGCGGTGCGTGTGGCGGACAACGCCAAGACGCAGAAATACAGCCCCTGCAACGCCATCGAGGGCCTGTTGGTGGCGAAGAGCGTGGCAGCCGAGTTTTTGCCGCAGATTGGCGCCATCTTTGCCGCCAAAGGGGTGGAGATGCGCTGCGACGCCGAGTCGCTGGCCCTGCTGCAAGCCGCCGTTCCCGCCGCCAAGCTGGTTGCCGCCAGCGAGCAGGACTGGTTTGAAGAGTACCTGGCGCCCATCATCAGCATCAAGCTGGTGACTGGGCTGGACGAGGCCATTGCCCACATCAACCACTACTCCAGCCACCACACCGATGCCATCATCACCCGCGACCACATGCACGCCCAGGCCTTCCTGCGCGAGGTGGACTCGGCCAGCGTGATGGTCAACACCAGCCCGCGTTTTGCCGATGGCTTCGAGTTTGGGCTGGGGGCCGAAATCGGCATCAGCACCGACAAGTTCCACGCCCGCGGGCCGGTGGGTTTGGAAGGGTTGACGTCGCTGAAGTATGTGGTGCTGGGCGATGGTGAAATCCGCAGCTGACGGTTCGCACCCGCCCGGGACTTTGTAAACCTGGCGGCAATTGACGGAAATCCGGCCGGAAACGGCCCCCAGCGGCTTGCAAAGGGAAGTGGCCGCCCTTAAATGTCCCTAGAATTCTCATCAGCCTCCCTTCCTCCCGCCCGCAAAGGACCGTATGGTTCCCCACCTCATCACCGCCCTGACCGGGCCCATCAGCGAACTTGAGCAGCGTGTGCTGGACTCCATGCCGGCCATCGAGCGTTGGTTCCGCCTGGAGTGGATGGAGCACACCCCGCCCTTTTACAGCTCGGTGGACGTGCGCAACGCTGGCTTCAAGCTGGCGCCGGTGGACACCAACCTGTACCCTGGCGGTTGGAACAACCTGACGCCGGCCATGTTGCCGCTGGCAGTGCAGGCGGCCATGGCCGCCATCGAAAAGATCTGCCCAGAAGCGCGCAACCTGCTGCTGATCCCCGAGAACCACACCAAGAACACCTTCTACCTGAGCAATGTGGCGCAGCTGCGCCGCATCTTCCACATGGCGGGGCTGAACGTGCGCGTGGGCTCCATCAGCCCCGAGGTCAAAAAGGCCACCACCATCGAGCTGCCGCATGGCGACAGCATCACGCTGGAGCCGGTGATTCGCGGCAAACACCGGCTGGGGCTGAAGGACTTCGACCCCTGCACCATTCTGCTGAACAACGACCTGTCCGCCGGCGTGCCCGGCATCCTGGAAGACATCCACGAGCAATACCTGCTGCCGCCGTTGCATGCCGGCTGGTCCACGCGGCGCAAGAGCAACCACTTCAAGAGCTACGAAGAGGTGTCCAAGCGCTTTGGCAAGCTGATCGGTGTGGATCCCTGGCTGATCCACCCCATCTTCGAGAAGTGCGCCGACGTGAACTTCGACGAAGGCACCGGTCTGGAGCGCCTCAGCGCCCAGGTGGACAGCGTGCTGGCCAAGGTGCGGCGCAAGTACAAGGAATACGGCATCAAGGAAAAGCCGTTTGCCGTCGTCAAGGCCGACAACGGCACCTATGGCATGGGCGTCATCACGGTGCGCGACGTCAAGGACCTGGAGGCGTTGACGAAAAAGGCCCGCAGCAAGATGGCCGTGACCAAGGATGGCCTGCACGTGAACGACTACATCGTTCAGGAAGGTGTGCTGACCAACGAGCGCATCAACGACGCCGTGGCCGAGCCGGTGGTCTACATGATGGACCGCTACGTGGTCGGCGGCTTCTACCGCGTCCATGCCGATCGCGGCGTGGACGAGAATTTGAACATTCCGGGCTCTACCTTTGTTCCCCTGGCCTTTGCCGAGAGTACGCACTTACCTCAACCGGGTATGAAGCCCGGTGCCAGCGCGCCCAACCGCTTCTACATGTATGGCGTCATCGGTCGTTTGGCCATGGTCTCGGCCAGCTACGAGCTGGAGGCCACGGATCCCGAGCGCGAGATCTACGAGGCCGCCTGACAGCCCATCAACCGGGCGTCAAGCGGCTTTTGGGCGCTGGCGCCGGCCAGTTGCTGCGGCGCAACAAATCCAAAAGGCGCTTCATTTAGGTGCCTAAGCCCACTTGCGCGGCCAGTGGGCGGGCGCACAATAGCACTCCCTAAAGAAACGGAACCCCGGCCAGACTTTTATTGGCAGGGGTTGTTGTGTGGCATCAGCTAGCAAATCTTCCCTCATGGCGCTGACTCTGGGCGCCATCGGTGTCGTCTACGGCGATATCGGCACCAGTGTCCTGTATGCCGTCAAGGAGGTCTTCGGCGCTGGCCACGTCCCCTTCACCACCGACAACATCTATGGCGTCCTGTCCATCTTCTTCTGGACGCTGACGGTCATCGTCTCCATCAAGTACGTGGTGCTGGTGCTGCGCGCCGACAATGCCGGTGAGGGCGGGCTGATCGCCATGCTGGCGCTGGCCTCGCAGGCGGTCAAGGGCAAGCCGCAATTGCGTCGCAAGTTGCTGATCCTGGGTATCTTCGGCACCTCGCTGTTTTACGGCGACGGCGTCATCACCCCGGCCATCTCGGTGCTGTCGGCGGTGGAAGGCCTGGAGGTGGTGTCGCCCGCCTCCACCAAGTACGTCATCCCCATCACGCTGGTGGTGTTGCTGTGCCTGTTCATGGTGCAGCGGCGCGGCACCAGCGGCATAGGTAAATTCTTCGGGCCCATCACGCTGGTGTGGTTTTTCACCATCGCGGCGTTGGGCATATCGCACATTGCCCATCACCCGGTGATCCTGTGGGCGCTGAGCCCGCATTACGCGGTGATGTTCATGTGGAACAACCCGCTGGTCACCTTCATCATCCTGGGCGCGGTGGTGCTGTGCGTCACCGGTGCCGAGGCGCTGTATGCCGACCTGGGGCATTTCGGCAAGAAGCCGATACGCCTGGCCTGGTTCAGCGTGGTCATGCCCGCGCTGACGCTGAATTACTTCGGTCAGGGCGCCCTGCTGCTGAGGAACCCGGCAGCCGTCAAGAACCCTTTCTTCATGATGGCACCCGACTGGGCCATCGTGCCGCTGGTACTGCTGGCCACGCTGGCCACGGTGATCGCGTCGCAGGCGCTGATCACCGGCGCCTTCAGCGTCACCAAGCAGGTGATACAGCTGGGCTATCTGCCGCGGCTGAACATCCAGCACACCAGCGTGCGTGACACCGGCCAGATCTATATTCCGCTGGTCAACTGGAGTCTGTTCGTCGCCATCGTGTTGGCGGTGGTGATGTTCAAGTCGTCCAGCAACCTGGCGGCGGCCTACGGCATTGCGGTGTGCACCGACATGCTGATCACCACCATCCTGACGTTCTACGTCATCCGTTACGGCTGGAATTACCCGCTGGCGCTGTGCATCGCCGCCACCGGCTGGTTCTTCGTGGTGGACTTCGCCTTCTTTGCCTCCAACCTGTTGAAGCTGTTGGAAGGCGGCTGGTTCCCGCTGTTGATTGGCGGCTGCGTGTTCACGCTGATGATGACCTGGAAGGACGGTCGGCGCCTGCTCAATGAGAAGCTGCGGGCCGACGCGATCGATTTGAAGAGTTTCCTCGAGGCGGTGTTTGTCAGCCCGCCCGTGCGGGTAGAGGGCACGGCGGTGTTTCTGACGGCCGAGCCGGGCACGGTGCCCAATGCGATGCTGCACAACCTGAAGCACAACAAGGTGCTGCATGAGAACAACCTGTTTGTCACGGTCAAAAACCATGAGGTGCCGTGGATAGGCATGCACAAGCGGCTGGAGATCGAGGCCATGGGGCACGACTGCTGGCAGGTGGTGATCAACTACGGTTTCAAGAACGACCCCGATGTGCCCAAGGCGCTGCTGCAGATGAAGGGCCGGGGCTGCGAGCTGCAGGCCATGACGACCAGCTATTTCCTGTCGCGCGACACCGTGGTGCCCACGCTGGGCACTGGCATGGCGCCATGGCGCGAGAAGATGTTCGCGCAAATGCACCACAACGCCAGCGGGGCGGCGGATTTCCTGAACCTGCCTAACAACTCAGTCGTTGAGCTGGGTTCGAAGATCGAGATCTGATCTCGGCTTGAAGGCTCCGCAGCGCGACAGCGGGGAAATTGTCCCTTCCCCGCTGTCACGCTGCTCCCTGGCTATCGTGGCGCTGTTGGCGTGAAGCTCTTTCGTTGGCAATTTGCTCGGACCATCGCCAACCCGTCATCCCGCCTCCTTGATCAACAGCAGAATTTCCGATGCGGCGGCGCCGCCCAATTGAAGATCAACTCTCGCCTCCGGATTTCCCCTCACCCACCAGCACCGCTGCGCATTTTGTGCAACAGTACGGGTCCGGCCGCCAGGCTGAGCAAAACCACAGAGACCGACAGCCATGCACATCCTCTTCGTTGCCGACCCGCTGGACACGTTCAAGATCTACAAGGACACCACCTTCTCGATGATGCGCGAGGCGCACCGACGCGGCCACACGGTGTGGGCCTGCGAGCCGCGCCAGATGCTGTGGGTGCGCGGCGGTCTGGTGCAGGCCCATGTGCAGCAACTCAAGCTGACCGGCCAGCCGGACAACTGGTACACCGTGGTGGAAGAGGCGCAGCGGCCGTTGAAGGACTTCGGCGCCGTAGTGATGCGCAAGGACCCGCCGTTCGACACCGAGTATTTCTATGCCACCCACCTGCTGGAAAGCGCCGAGCGTGAGGGTGCCAAGGTGTTCAACAAGCCCCGTGCGCTGCGCGACCACCCGGAGAAGCTGGCGATTTTGGAGTTTCCCGAATTCATCGCACCCACGCTGGTGACGCGCGATGCGGCAGAGATACGGCGCTTCCACGCCGAGCACCAGGACATCATCCTCAAACCGCTGGACGGCATGGGGGGCACCGGTATCTTCCGCGTCAAGGCCGATGGACTGAACCTGGGGGCCATCATCGAGACGCTGAACCGCGATGGCGCGCAGACGGTGATGGTGCAGAAATTCCTGCCGGCCATTGCCGATGGCGACAAGCGTGTGCTGGTGATCGGTGGCAAGCCGGTGCCGCATTGCCTGGCACGCATCCCACAGGGCGGCGAAGTGCGCGGCAACCTGGCAGCCGGCGGCAAGGGTGTGGCGCGGCCATTGACGGTGCGTGATTACGAGATTGCCAATGCGTTGGGGCCAATCCTCGCGGCGCGCGGCCTGCTGCTGGTGGGGCTGGACGTGATTGGCGACACGCTGACCGAGATCAATGTCACCAGCCCGACCTGCTTTCAGGAGATCACCGACCAGAGCGGGTTTGATGTGCCGGCGATGTTTGTGGATGCGCTGGAGGCGGCCGCGGCTTAGGCGGCCAGCAGACTCTCGCGCAGTCGCAACGGTGCCAGCGCCACCGGCTCGCCTTCGACGAACAGCTTCAGTTCGCCCGGGGACATGGATGTCCAGCTCTCGTTGGTGGTCAGCGGCTCGGTGACGATGATGGTGAAGCGGTCTTCGGGGCCGTTCAACTCGGCCAGGTCGACCTTGACGTCTTCATCCTTCAGGTGCACCTCGGAAAACGGGTACTGGCGTGTCAGGTAGCACAGCTTGGTGCTGGCATGGGCCCACAGCGCCTGGCCGTTGCTGAGCAAAAAATTGAAGGTGCCGTGTTTGGCGATGTGCGGCACCAGTTCTTGCAACGTGTGCGTCAACTCTTCCACATTGGGCACGGTGGCATGGGATTTGGACAGCTCCTGCATCAGCCAGCAAAAGGCCAATTCGCTATCGGTGTTGCCCACCGGCTTGAAGTTGCCATGCAGGCGCGGGCAATAGTCTTTCAGGTCGCCGTTGTGGGCAAACACCCAATAGCGGCCCCACAGCTCGCGCACGAAGGGGTGGCAGTTTTCCAGCGCCACATGGCCCACCGTGGCCTTGCGCACATGGGCCACCACGTTGTGGCTCTTGATGGGGTAGCTGCGCAGCATGCCGGCCAGCGCGGAGGTGGAGGCACTTTCAGTGTCGACGAAGCAGCGGGCGCCCTTGCCGGGCTGGTCGCCATCACTCTGGAAGAAGGCAATGCCCCAACCGTCGGAATGGTGGTCGGTGCAGCCACCGCGTTGCGTGAAACCGGTGAAGCTCAGCGTCAGGCTCGCCGGCAAGCGGCTGTTCATTCCTAACAATTGACACATTTGTGACGAGTTTACTCCTGGGTCAGGGGTTCGCGCAATTGCCAGGCCGCAACAAGTGCCAGCGTGCACAGCGCCGCCAACAACACAAAAGACTCGTGAAAAGCCGCCAGCCGCGCCGGGCTGGTCGCCGGGTTGGCCAGGGAGTCGCCATGCACGCCCAGGCGCCACTCCAGCACGATGCCGCACAGGCTGACCCCTGCCGCCCCGCCCAGCATGCGGATGAAACTGATGACGCTGGCGCCCTGCGAGATCAGCTCTTTCTTGAGCGCGCGCACCGAGCCCAGGTTCAGCGACGGCAGGATGAAGCCCAGGCCGATGCGGCCCAGCACGGCGCAGCCCACCAGCAGCCACAGCGCGGTGGCGGTACCCACGAGCATCATCAACGCGAAAGAGGCAGCCAACGCCGCCAGGCCGGTGCACACCAGCCAGCGCGCCGGGTAGCGGTCGGCCAGCCGGCCCACGCCGGCGATGGTGACGGCCAGCACCAGGCCGGCCGGCAGCAGGATGGTGCCCACGTAAGAGGCCGACAGGTTCAGCGCCTGCTGCATGAACACCGGCAGCAGGTAGGTGGAGCCGAACAAGGCCATGCCATAGGTGAAAGCCACCAGGTTGCCCATGGTGAAGGTGCGCGAGCCGAACAGCGCCAGGTTCATCAGCGGCTCGCTGCGGTGGCGCCCGGGCTGCTGGCTGAGCCGGCGCTGCCACACCACAAAAGCGGTGCCGGTGGTGGCCGACAGCGTGAACAACAGCGCGACGGCCAGCCCGGAGCCGGCATGCAGTTGCACCAGGCCGTTGAGCAGGCACAGCGTGGCGCTGCTGGCCAGCAGCAGCCCCAGCCAGTCCAATGGCGGGCCTTGGCGGTTGGCGGGGGTGCCGTTGGGGGTGGTGACGGGCACCAGCCGGCTGGCCAGCCACAGCGAGGCCAGGCAGAACGGCGCCACCATGAAGAAGATGGAGCGCCAGCCAAACCAGTCCACCAGCAACCCCCCCACGCTGGGGCCAATGGCGGGTGCCAGCACCACGCCCATGCCGAAGATGCCGCTGGCGCGGCCCTGCTCATGGGGCTCGAAGGCGCGCATGATGATGATGGCTGGTATCGGTTGCACCACGCCAGCTGCCAGCCCCTCGGCCACCCGCGCGGCCAGCACCAGCATGTAGTCGTTGGCCAGGCCGCCGGCCACGCCACCGGCCAACAGCAACAGCATGGTGCCCATGTAGGTGCGGCGGTAGCCATAGCGGCCCAGCAGCCAGGGCGTGGTCAGCATGGAGACCGTCATGGCCACCATGAAGCTGGAGGCGGCCCATTGGGCGCGCTCCTGCCCCAGCGCGAAGTGCCGGCTCATGTCGGGCACCGCCACGTTGATGATGGTGGACGACATCACCGAGGCCATGGTGCCCACCATCACCGCCAGCAGCAACAGCCAGCGGTAGCGCTCGCCGTGGTGGCGGGTCAGCTCCTCCAGCGTGGCGGGGCGGGTCACGGGGAACCGTTGATCAGTTGAGGACAGAGCACCGCTGCGCGGTGGTCTGTCCCGCAAGGTCTCACGTTCGCTCACTCCACAATTTGCCGCCGGTGGCCCAGTTCTCGCGCTTGATGTCGGTGATCAGGATGTCGACCGACTCCGGGCTGCCACCCAGCACTTCCACGCTGACGCGGGTGATCTCCTCCACCAGCTTTTTCTTTTGTTCCAGGGTGCGGCCTTCCATCATCTCGACGTGGTAGGTGGGCATGGTGTGGTCCTCAATGAACGTTAGGGGTTGGATGATTCGATGGATGCCTGCGCGCAGCGTACGCAGATGCAAGCCTTGCGGCGCGCGTCGGCGGGCACGCGCGCCAGCAGGGCCTCGCTGAAGCTGAGGTCGGTGGCGGTGCACCAACACGGCGGTTGCGGCTGGCCGGTGGCCTTCTCCACTTCCATCGCGCACTGGTTGGCCTGGCCGCACAGGGGGCACAGCGTGGCGTTCAACGCAGCGGAGGTGGTGGAAGAAGGGGGAGAAGTGGCAGCAGTCATGGCGGCGGCGTGCGGCGTCCAGCAGCCATTATGCCCAGCCGGTACGGCCGGGCCAGCGGCACTCAGTGCCAGCTCAGCGGGTTGATGCGGTAGTAGCGGCTCAGTTCCTCGTACAGCGCCGGGTGCTGTTCGGCCAGCGGGCCAGGCTGCTCGAAGAAGGTTTCGGAGATGACGGCGAAAAACTCGGCCGGGCTGGTGGCGCCATACGGGTCCAGCAGCGTGTCCACCTGCAGCCGGCTGACGCGCCGCAGTTGTGCGTATTCGCGCGCCATCACCCTGGCCCAGCGCTTGACATGGCTGCGCCGGCCCATGGGCGGCGCGCCATTGGCCTCGCCGTTCTCCTGGTCCAGCTGGTGGGCGAATTCATGGATCACCACGTTGCGGCCATCGTCCGGCACGGCGGCGCCTTCCAGCGTGTCTTCCCAGGACAGGATCACCTGGCCCTGCTCCCACGACTCGCCCTCCAGCACCTGGCGCTGCTCCTGCAGCACGCCGTCGTAGTCCATGTGCTTGCGGTCGACGATGAAGGCACCGGGGTAGACCAGGATCTGGCGCAGCCCCGGGAAGTAGTGGTTGCGCCGGTTCAGCAGCAGCAGGCAGGCCTGGGCGGCGATGGTGACGCGCATCTCGTCGGTGATGACCAGGCCGCGGCAGCCGATGATGGGTTTTTCCGCCAGGAACACCTGGATGTGCTTTTTGAGCTGCAGTTGCAAGTCTGCCGGCAGCGTGCGAAACAGCGGCACGCGCCGCTTCAGGATGTCGCGCCAGGCATCCGGAAAGGGCTGGCGGCGCACCCGCTGGCGTCGCCAGCGCACCAGCGCCGGCCCATAGGCCAGCCACAGCACGTACACCAACACCAACAGGAAAATGACAATCAGGGCCGGCGGCATGCGCGCTCCACGGCGGCGCGCCTCAGGCCCCATGCCCGCCGCAACCACTTCACCATGGCAAGTGGGAGCAGCTTAGCGCGATTTCAATGGTGACGGGCGTACGGCGGGTCAATCGCGGCGTGCTGTCGACTCGGGCAGCGCCGCCACGGTTTCGGCCGATGTTGGCTGCGTCGGCATCTGGGCCTGCATGGCGCGGGCCAGCACCGCCTGCGCGGCCTGGTCACCCTCGTTTACCGGCGGGTTCACGCGCAGGTCGCGTTGCACCCGGGCCAGCCGCGCGTCTTCGGGATGGCGGCGCTGCGTGAAGCCATTGGCGGTGGCCAGCGACAGCATGGCCCGGTTCTCGTGCAGCAGGTCACCATGCAGCAGCTGCACGCCATGGGCGTGCGCGGCTTTGACGATCAGGCGCAGCAGGTGCCCGCCAATGCCCAAACCTTGCCAGGCATCGGCCACGGCGATGGCGAACTCGGCGCTGCCGGATTCCGGGTCCACACGCACGAAGCGGGCGTCCCCAATCTGTACCTCGGTGCCGTTGTCGAACCACTCGGCCAGCAGCGCGAAGTGGTTGTGGTAGTCGATGCGCGTGAACGACTGGGCCAGCGCGTCGGGCAGTTCGTGCAGGCCGATCAGGAAGCGCAGGTAGCGCGACTTCGCCGTCATCCCCTGGGCCACGAAGGCTTGCTCCAGCGTGTCGTCCTGCGGCAGCACCGGGCGTATGGTGATCAGCCGCCCATCGGGCAACGTCAGCCGGTCAATCCATTCCACCGGGTAGCGGTGGGGAGTGCCGGATGTCACGCCAGTACCTGCTCGAACACCAGGCCGCGGGCGGCTGGCCGCCGGCTGGCGCGTGGTGCGGGCGCCACTGCGCCGCCGGGCCCGTCCATGCCCACCTGTGACGCCGACAGCGCATACACCAGCGCGCGCCGGTGCTCCGGGCTGCTGAATCCCTGCCCATCGCCCAGCACGATGTCGCGCGTGTCGCCGTCCAGCGTGATCCACACCGAGCCCTGGCGGCAGGTGAAGTGCACACCTGCCGCGTCAGGCACGCTGAACATGCCGCGCGCGTCCAGGCTGATTTCCACGTGGTTGCTTGAGTTCATCATGATGGGTTCCCTTCTACATGCGAATTGAGAATGAATGTAGTCGGAAAGAACTCCACTGACAAACGACGATTTGGAATCGTTTGCATGCTCTGGTGGAATGCGAAAACCATGTCATGGTGCGCTCTGGCAAGCTCGCACGGCCAGCAACAGGCACTGCGGATTGCTGTAAACCAGGGCATAGCCTGTGCCCACATGCCGCGAAACCCGCGATAATTTCACTTCAAACCCAATTGTTCGTATGTGTACGGATCTGATGCGCCCGCTGAAAAAGGTGGCAATCCCCGTGATTGCCGCGTGGGCGATGGCGTGCGGCCCGGTGGCCTTGGCCGACCCGGTGTCGGTTGCACCGGCAGCGCCTGTGACGTCGACCAAGGACAGCGTGACGGCCGCCATCCGCGCGTCGGAGGGTGGCGAGCGCTCGGTCCTTGACGCCTTCGACGCAGACCCGGCCCGGGAAGCTGCCGTCGCCGCCAAGGCCAATGCCGACCGGCGTGCCGCGCTGGCGGCCCTGGGCCTGCAGCCTCAGCAGGGGCAGCGCCCACAAGCAGCCCAGTCCCCGTCACGGCAGCCAGGTGGTGGCATCAGTGAGGCGCCCAATGGGGCGCAGCTTGGCAAAGAGGCAGCCAACCCGGCGCCCACCGAGCCCGACCTACTGAAAGAGGCGGCGCGCCCGCTGTACGACGAAATTTCCAAAACCGGCATCGCCGACGCGGTGCGTGGCCTGAAGGCGGATTTGAAAGCGCAATTGGTCGATGACAAGGACAAGCCAGCAGCCGATAGCACTACCCCTGCCGATGGCGCGAAGACAACTGGCAAGTCCAAGGAAGGGGAATCTGCCAACACCTCTTCCGGTGACAGCGGGGCCTTTGGCAGCAGCGCAAGCGTCGAGTTCCTCCCGCCACCCCGGACAGCGGCGCAAGTCGAGCACGACCGCATGATGGCCGCCGCCGGGATGGAAAAACTGATTGCCGACATCCGGCCCTGGGCCATCACCCTGCTGGTGCTGGCGGGTATCGCCATGGCCTGGCGCACCACGCTGCGCTACCTGCGAGGCCTGGAAAACCGCCGGCGCCGGCGCCGCTTCGCACCGTCCACGCATCCGCGGCGCAGCCAGTTCTGAAGGCCGGCCAGGGGGCGGGCCCGCGCCAGCCTGTCGCCTGCGCGCCAAGCGCGCTTTGCCCCCACCGCGATACTCGCCGGCAAAGGAGTTCAGACATGGACATTCAAGGCAAGGTGGCCGTCATCACCGGCGGCGCCAGCGGCATAGGCCGCGGCTTGGCGCTGCGCTTTGCGCGCGATGGCGCGCGTGGCATCGTGGTGGCTGACCTGAACCTGGCGCGCGCGCAAGGCGTGGCCGACGAGATAGGCGCGCAGGCGGTGGCCGTGCGCTGTGACGTCAGCGTCGAGGCGGACATTCAGGCGCTGGTGGCCGGCGCGACCCAGCGCTTCGGCCAGGTGGACATCTACATGTCCAACGCCGGCATCCTGGGCCAGCCCGGTGGCATAGAGCTCGAAGACGCCTTATGGCAGCAGATGTGGCAGGTGCACGGCATGGCCCATGTGTGGGCCGCGCGCGCGGTGCTGCCGCAAATGCTGGCGCGCGGTGACGGCTACTTTCTCGTCACGGCCTCGGCCGCCGGCCTGTTGACGATCGTCGAGTCCGCCCCCTACGCGGTGACCAAGCATGCCGCGCTGGCCTTTGCCGAATGGCTGCGCGTGGCGTATGGCAAGCGCGGCATCAAGGTGTCCTGCCTGTGCCCGCAGTCGGTGCAGACCGACATGGTGACCGGCGATGGCGGTTCGGCCGGCAAGGACGGCATTCTGACGCCGGAACAGGTGGCCGGCTGCGTGGTCGATGTGATGCGCGAGGAGACCTTCCTGGTGTTGCCGCATCCCGAAGTGTTGCAATACTTCCGTAACAAGGGGCAAGACTACGACCGCTGGCTGGGCGGGCTGCAAAAGCTGTACGCCAAGCACACGGGCGGCTGACGCCTGCAGCCGCAAACGGGGAAAAGCATGGCGCACTACACTTTGTACGGTTTCCCAGGCGCCGGTTCGGCCGCCGTGGAGGTGGCGTTGGCCATCAGCGGCGCCGACTACCGTTGCGTGGACGCGGCTTCCTGGGAGCCGGGCTTTGCCGCTCTGGACGAATTGAAAAAGCTCAACCCGCTGGTGCAGATCCCCACGCTGGTGCTGCCTGGTGGCCAGGTGCTGACCGAGAGCGCGGCCATTCTCATTCACCTGGGCCTGGCGCATCCGCAAGCCGGCATCCTGCCCACCGATCCGGTGCAGCGCGCGCAGGCGATACGTGGCCTGGTGTACATCGCCGCCAACTGCTACAGCGCGGTCAGCGTGATCGACTTCCCCGAGCGCTGGTGTCTGGACGCCGATGACGCCACCAAGGAGCGCATACGCCAGGGTGCGCGACAGCGCCTGCACCTGCACTGGGAGATGTTTGCCGACCAGTTTGGCGGCGAACCGTTTCTCAGCGGTCAGCAACCTGGGGGACTGGATTTTTTGGCGGCGGTGGTGTCCAAATGGGCCGGCAGCCGACCCCATCTGCGCCAGCACCGGCCGGGATTTTTCGCCACGCTGGAGCGCACAGAGCAACATCCGGCGGTGGCCGCCGTCTTTGCGCGGCATTGGCCGCCGAAGTGATGGCAGCGTAGCCTCCCCGTTTGGGTGGCGCAACGTGAAAGGGAGAGACCCGCATGGACAACCTGTTGACCTATTCGCTGAGCGAAGGCATTGCCACCGTCACACTGGACGACGGCAAGGCCAACGTGATGAGCCTGCGCATGTTGCAGGCCCTGGGTGCCGCGCTGGACCGTGCGCTGGTGGACAAGGCCGCGGTGGTGTTGACCGGGCGCGCCGGCATGTTTTCTGGCGGGTTTGACTTGGGCGTTTTCAAACAAGGCGACGCGCAGCAGCAATACCAGATGCTGGAGGCGGGCGCGCGCATCACCGAAAAGATGCTGTCCTTCCCGCTTCCGCTGGTAGCGGCCTGCAGCGGCCACGCCATTGCCATGGGCGTTTTCCTGCTGCTCAGCGCCGATGTGCGGCTGGGGGTGGACACGTCCGGCACGCGCTTGCAGGCCAACGAGGTGCAGATCGGCCTGACATTGCCGCGTTTTGCCATCGAGGTGTGCCGCCAGCGGCTCAGCCCGGCCCATCTCAATCTGACCGCCGTCACCGCCCGGCCCTATGCACCGCATGAGGCGGTGGAGGCTGGTTTTCTGGACCAGGTGGTGCCGGCCGACGACCTGGCGACCGCCGCGCGTGCCGCCGCTGCCCGCTTGCTGCAACTGAACCTGCCCGCCTTCACCGCCACCAAGCTGCGCCTGCGCCAGCCCATGCTGGCGGCGTTGCACAACGCGATACGCGAGGACACCACCGAGTGGGCCGCGCGTTTTGGCGGTGCGGCATGAGCAAGGCCAACCCACCGCCCGGCGCCGGCGCCATGGCGTCTGGCACATCCGCCCTGCCCGCCGAGGTGCTGGAGGCACTGGCGCGGCACGACCCCATCCAGGCCATCAAGCATTTGCGTGCCGCCACCGGTCTGGGGCTGAAAGAAGCCAAAGAAGTCGTGGAGGCGCATCTGCAAGGAAGGCCACCGCCGTCCCTGCCGTCATCGCCGGGCAGCGCCAGCTTCTCCGGCGTGCCGCCGGCGGTGCTGGCGGCCTTGCACCAGGGTCAGAAGATTGAAGCCATACGCCTGTTGCGCGAGCACAGTGGCCTGGGCCTGAAGGAGGCCAAGGACGTGGTGGACGCGTTGCCGCAGACGGCAGGGCAGCCAGCGCAGGCTGGCGACCTGGCGCCGGGCGAGGTGCGGCGCTCGACCGGACTGTTGCGTGCAGTGGTTGTGCTGGTGCTGCTGGGCCTGGCCTTCGCCTGGTGGCTACGCCACCCCTAGGCTGCGCGCGCTATTTGCCCAGCCACTGGTCCACGTCCAGCTGCAGCTTGGCAAACACCTCGGTGCCCCGGCTTTCCAGGGGTGCCACCCCGTTGTTGCCGCGGCTGGCACCCAGGTAGAAGATGGTGCCGGCATTGCGCCGCCAGGTGTAGGTCAGGCTTTGCGTGCGGTCGCGGTCGCTGAACGCCGTGATGCCCAGCGCCGGTTCGGTCAAGCGGTCGGCGCCATTGCGCTGCAGGATCAGCCGCAGCGTCTGTTGCGGCGCCAGGTGCCAGATGGTCAGCAATTGCGCTGCGGTTTCCCGGTAAGCCTGGCCACCACCGGGAGCCTGCAGCTGGGCCAGCGAGTAGTTGGGCAGCAACTCCAGCGTGCGCCAGGGCCGCAGGTTGGCCAACAGTGTCAGCTTTGTGCCGGGGCGCACCTGGTTGGCGGTGACGTCCATCAGTTGGCCGTGGTCCAGGTCCATCTGCACCTTGGACGCCCACGCGCCCAGGTTGCGCGTCATGGACCAATGCCAGTAGTGTTCCTGGTGCAACGCAGTGTTGGCGGCCACGCGCTGGCGTGACAGGCCACGGTACTCCAGCGTGAATTCGGTGTTCTGGCTGGTGCTGAAGTAGAAGCCCGGCGTCACTGAGCTGGAGATGGTGTGCCCGGTGGCGCGGTCCTGGATGTTCTCGGAGTTCAGGTTCAGCCAGATCTCGTTGAACGGCCCGGTGTTGCGCCACACGCGGTGCGCATCCAGCGCCAGCCGGCGCACGCCGGTTTGCGTCACAAAGCCGTTGTCGTTGCGAAAGCCCAGGCTGCGGTTTTCCACCACGGCGCCCGCCTCATACGGCTCTGAGCGCCAGAAGGCGCTCATGAACAGCTGCGTGCCGTCTTGCGCTGGCGCGTTCACCAGCTGGCCGGTGGCGTCGGGCCGTGCCGTGGTGTGCGAGGCCAACAGCTGCGCGCGCAGCCGCAGGTTGGGCGTGGCCTGCCAGCTGATGTCCGGGCCGGCCACGGCATTCTGGCCCAGGTTGCCGTCATAGCTGCGCAGCGACGCGATGCCACCCCAGCTCAGGTCGCTGCTGTCCAGGCGGAAGCGGGCCACTGCGCTGTCAGAAGCCGGTTGCCAGGCGGTGCCGGTGCCGTAGGGGCCAGGCAGCAGCACCAAGCCGCCGCCCAGGTCATGGATGGCAAAGCTGGTGGCGGCCAGGCTGTCGTCGCGCCAGCTGGCGCGCACGCCCCAGCGCGGCTGCGACACACTGCGCGTGTACAGCGCGTCGGTGGGCGAGCGCAGCAGGTCGCTGCTTTCCAGGAAGAAGGGTCGTTTCTCCTGCAAATACAGTGCGAAGCGGGTGTTGCGCGACAGTTGCGGCACGTCCAGCTCCACCTGGCTGAAGTCGGGCTTCAGCGTCGCGTCCACCACCAGTTCGGGGCGCGGCCGCCATTTGATGTCCAGCCCCACGTTGAGGCTGTTGTCGGCCGTCATGGGTTGGCCGGGCTGCTGATCGGTGCTGCGGCGCAGCGTGAAGTTGGGTCGCAATTGCAGGAAGCTGTCGTTACTGGGTGCCGGCGCGCCGTCCAGCGGCTGCAAGGCATCGATGAAACTGGCGGCGTCGCGACCCAGCGGCACGGACATCAGCAGATACGGTTGCTCGCGCGGCACCCGCCGCACCACCATCATGCGCCAGCCCGCGGCGGGATTGACGCCGGTGGTTTTGCTGTAACGCAGCGATGAATAGGGGATGCGCAACACCGCCGTGTAGCCTTGGGCAGTGCGCTGCACGGCGGCGTCGTAGTCGAAGTCGGGCGAGTTGTCCTCGTTGTCGTCCTCCGCCGTGTTGACGCCGTCCAGCGTGCTGCCAGCGGCGGTGACGCCGAACCACTGCGCCATCTTCTTGCGGCCCATGGTGTCCAGGTAGACCATAACGAAATCGTGCGTGCGGTCCACCTGGTCGTGGCGCACCGGCAGCGCCTGTATCAGCTCGGGGTGCGGGTCCAGCGCGGTCACGCCCACGTACAGCGCGTGCTCACCCACCAGCACCTGCACCCGGGTTTCAAATTGCGGCGTGGCGCCCAGCGTGGGGTTGCGCTCGATGAAGCTGTTGTACACCGGCGCGCGCTGCCAGGCCGGGTGGCTGAGGCTGCCATCCAGCGCAATGGATTCACCCGGCGCCAGGCGGGCGCTGGGCATGGACAGCAGTGGCGGCAGTTGCTGGCCAGCTGTGGGCGGTTGTGCCAGGGCATGGGCGGCCAACAGCAGTGTGGCCACCCCGATGGGCAGGAGTTTGCGAAGCATGGCCGGCACGATAGCGGCGCACCTGGGCCAGGGTCAATTGCCCAGGCCGGGTGCTGCGACGGAACGCAGATTGTGGGGTGCCAGCGGCAGGGCGGTGGTGCGCCATCTGTTGTTTTCAGGGGTCATGCCACGCGCCGGTTCTTGCCGGTCTTGGTGCCCGTTCCTTAGAATCCGCCACAGACAGATATCAAAAAAGCAGGGAGGTCAGGCATGGTCAAGCCTAGTGTTGCCGCACGCGTGGTGTGCGCGCTGATGGTCGTGTTCGCCAGTCTGGCGCACGCGCAGTCGTCAAAAAATCTGGCGCCGGGGTTCACGCAGCGCGCCACCAATTCCAAGCTCGTCATTGTCCCGGTGGATCTGGAGCTGTTCTCCATCAGCGGGGGTGGTGTGCAGGAACCGCGCGCCGACTGGACCGAGGCGGCGGGCAAGCACTTTCGCCAGGCGCTGCACGCGCGCAAGGACCAACTGGGTGCCAACCTGCAGGAACTGGACGACAAGGATCTGGACGATCTGGCCGAAATCAACGCGCTGCACGGCGCGGTGGCACAGTCGGTGTTCTTCCACCACATGCTGGGCGCCGTCAAGCTGCCGACCAAGAACGACACACTGGACTGGTCCATGGGCGATGCCGTCAAGCCGCTGAAGGACAAGACCGGCGCCGACTATGCGCTGTTCATCTGGGTTCGCGACAGCTATGCCAGCGCGGAGCGCAAGATGGCGATGGTCGCCATGGCGATCCTGCGCGTCGGCGTGGCGGGTGGGGTCCAGGTCGGGTATGCGTCGCTGGTGGACCTGAACACCGGGCGCGTGGTCTGGTTCAACACGCTGCGCCGCGCCAGCGGCGACCTGCGCGACGCGCCGTCGGCGCGCGAGACGGTGGGCACGTTGCTGACCGGCTTCCCCGCCGAGAAGTGATGCCCGCCACGGCCCTGAGCCGCCGCGCCGCGCTGCGCTGGGGCTGCCGGCATTGCCTGGGCTTCGCGGGCCTGGCCGGCGCCATGCCGGCGTTGGCCCAAACGATGGCGCCACCCACCGCAACCGACAGCCCTGCCGGGGCGTCGTCGCTGACCGGCGCGCGCTTCGCCCGTCCCAGCCTGGAATCCGACGAGGGCGGGCTGTGGGCGCTGATGGACCGCGAGGAGACCCGTTTGCGGCGCAGTCCATTCGTGGTGCGCGACAAGGCCTTGACCGCCTATGTGCAGGACCTGAGCTGCCGGCTGTCCGGCGACCATTGCTCGGACATCCGGGTCTACGTGGTGCGCACGCCACTGTTCAACGCCAACATGGCGCCCAACGGCATGATGCAGGTGTGGAGCGGCCTGTTGCTGCGGGCCGAAAACGAGGCCCAGCTGGCGGCGGTGCTGGGGCACGAGATCGGGCACTACCTGGAACGGCATTCGCTGGAGCGCCTGCGCGATGCCAAGAGCCGACTGGCCTTCGCGCAGTTCTTGGGCGTGTTTGGCGCGGTGGGGGCCTTGGGCCAGCTGGGCGTGCTGGCGGGGTCGTTCTCATTTTCCCGCGAGCACGAGAGCCGGGCCGACCAGTTGGGCATGAAGCTGATGCAGCAGGCCGGCTACGACGGCCGGCAGGCGGCTCAGGTCTGGGACAACCTGCTGGGTGAACTGAAGATCACCGGCGGCGAGGACGCCGGCCGCCGCAGCCCGATGATGGCCACCCACCCGCCGACCGAAACGCGGCGCGACGACCTGCTGAGGCTGGCGGGCGACCGCCCCGGCGTTACCCAGGCGCAGCCGTACCGACAAGCCATCGCGGCGCACCGGCTGGCCTGGCTGCAGGACGAGATCAAGCGCGGCCAGTACGAGGAAAGCCTGGTGCTGCTGGAACGCCTGCTGAAGGCTGACGGAAGTGACGCCGAGCTTCTGTTCGCGCGCGGCGAGGTGTACCGCTTGCGCGCCGGCAGCGGTGATGCGCAGAAGTCGCTGGCCGACCTGGTGGAAGCCACGCGGCAGGCCACGCCGCCGGCTCAGGCCTACCGCTCGCTGGGCCTGGTCTACCGCCAGCAGGCCGACTCGGCAAGGGCGGCCCAGGCGTTCGAAAAATACCTGGCGGTGGCGCCTGACGCGGCCGACGCCGGCATCATCAAAAACTACATTTCGGAGGTGAAGCTGTGAAAAAGATCCTGGTGTTGCTGTGGGTAGCCCTGCTGGCGGGTTGCGCGGCCAAGATGGTCAAGGTGGAGGGCGACCAGCTGGTCAACAACCGCATGACGGTGCGGGTCAGTGAGGCCTGGAACAAGGTCGTCATCCCCAATGACCCGCAGCCTTATGAAACCTGGACGCAGGAAGGCCTGACGCTGGACCACCTGCGTCTGTGGGCGGCGGTGCCGTCGGGTCAGAGCCTGATCGCCCTGCCCCCCGGCGCCACGGCGGAGCAGAAGAAGCGCCGTCTGCCCACGTTCGAGGCCGGCATGCAGGCCGACCAGCTGGTCAACCTGTTCGAGGTCATGTACGCGAACGACGGCTCCATCGTCACCATCAGCAAGGTCGAGCCCACCGTGTTCGCCGGTGAAAAAGGGGTGCGCTTCGAATTCACGCTGACGCGCAAGAGCGACGGCGTGCACCTCAACGGCATGGGTTGGATGGCCGTGCGCAAGGGTGAGTTGTTTGCCGCCTCCTTCGTGGCGCCGCGGCTGGCGTTCTTTCAGCGCCTGGCGCCCAAGGCAGAGAGCGTGGTGAACACCGCCGCGATACGCAGCTAGCGCTGCCACCAGGACAGCCAGCTGCTGGAGGGGATGGCTCCCCTCCCCCTCGTCGTCAGATTTCCTCGTACAGCGGCAGCGTCAGGAATTCTTCGAACGCTTCCTGCGTGCTCATGGTGGTGAAGATGTCGGCCGCGCGGTCGAACTTGCCCTCGAAGCCGCCGGCCTTGATCTTGGCCAGCTCTTCGGGCACCAGCGCGCGCACCATGTCGGCGGTGACCTTGCGACCGTCGTCCAGCACGCCCTTGGGTGAACGAATCCACTGCCACACCTGGCTGCGCGAGATTTCGGCGGTGGCGGCGTCTTCCATCAGGTTGTGGATGGGCACGCAGCCGTTGCCGGCCAACCAGGCGCCCAGGTAGTGGATGCCGACGTTGATGTTCATGCGCAGGCCGGCTTCGGTGATGGGGGTCTCGGGCTGGAAGTTCAGCAGGTCGGCCGCCACCACGTTGACTTCAGGCTTTTGTTTTTCAAACTGGTTGGGCTTGTCACCCAGCACGGCGACGAACTCCTTCATCGACGCTTCCACCAGGCCCGGGTGCGCCACCCAGCCGCCGTCGTAGCCATCGGTGGCGTCACGGCGCTTGTCGCCGATGATGCCGGCCATGGCGATCTCGTTCTTCGCAGGGTCGTTCTTGATCGGGATCAGCGCGCTCATGCCGCCAATGGCTGGCGCGCCGCGCTTGTGGCAGGTCTTCAGCAACAGCAGCGCGTACGAACGCATGAAGGGCGCGGTCATCGTCACCTTGGCGCGGTCGGCCAGGCAGAAGTTTTTGTCCAGCTTGAATTTCTTGATGCAGCTGAAGATGTAGTCCCAGCGGCCGGCATTCAGGCCGGCGCTGTGCTCGCGCAGCTCGTACAAAATTTCTTCCATCTCGAACGCCGCCAGGATGGTCTCGATCAGCACCGTGGCCTTGATGGTGCCCTGCGGCAGGCCCAACTCGTTTTGCGTCATCACGAACACATCGTTCCACAGCCGCGCTTCCAGGTGGCTTTCCATCTTGGGCAGGTAGAAGAACGGGCCGGCGCCACGCGCGATCTGCTCCTTGGCGTTGTGGAACATGAACAGCGCGAAGTCGAAAATGCCGCCATGCACCCGCTGGCCGTCCACCAGCACGTGCTTTTCGTCCAGGTGCCAGCCGCGCGGGCGCACCTGCAGCGTGGCGATTTTGTCGTTCAGCTTGTAGCTCTTGCCCTTGCTCTCATGCGTCAGCGTGCGACGGATCGCCTGGCCCAGGTTGATCTGGCCCTGGATCTGGTTGGCCCACACCGGCGAGTTGCTGTCCTCGAAGTCGGTCATGTAGCTGTCGGCGCCGGAGTTGAAGGCGTTGATCACCATCTTGGCTTCCACCGGGCCGGTGATTTCCACACGACGGCAGTACAGGGCTGGCGGTATCGGGGCAATCTTCCAGTCGCCCTCGCGGATGGCCTTGGTGGACGGCAGGAAGTCCAGCTTTTCACCGGCATCGATGCGCTTGGCGCGGGCCACGCGCTCGGCCAGCAGCTGCTGGCGGCGCGGTTCGAAGGCGCGGTGCAGCTTGGCCACCAATTCCAGTGCGGGCAATGTCAGTATGGATTCGAAGCCGGGCAATATCGGTGCATTGATCTGCATGCCGGCGGGCAGGGGATGGGACATGGTGTGCTCCTGAATCAAAAATAGACTAAACGAATTCGGTGGGCCGGATCAGACCAGCGTAGACAAGCTGTCGCGCAGCGTGTTGCCCATGCGCCTGGCCAGATGCCCATGAAGAGACTGTATTTCATCCTTGATAGTTTATTAAGAGGCAAAAAATTCATTGATTAGTGACAAAATAGTACCTAATCGAACGGCCACCCACAGGTTCAGACATGAGCACCCTCAGCCACGACCCCGCTGCCGCCACCCTGCCCGCCGTGCCGCCCACGGCGCTGCCGCTGTCAGGTATCCGCGTGGTGGAGTTCAGCCACATGGTGATGGGGCCGACCTGCGGCATGGTGTTGGCCGACCTGGGGGCCGAGGTCATCAAGGTGGAGCCGTTGCGCGGCGACAGCACGCGTGAGCTGCTGGGTGCGGGTGCGGGCTTTTTCGTCATGTTCAACCGCAACAAGAAAAGCATTGCGCTGGACCTGCACTCGCCCGCCGGCAAGGAGGTGGCGCTGAAGCTGATCATGACGGCCGACGTGGTGAATGAGAACTTCAAGCCCGAAACCATGCACAAGTTGGGCTTCGACTACGCCACGTTGAGCCGCCTGCACGAGCGGCTGATCTATGTCAGCCATAAGGGCTTCCTGCCCGGCCCCTACGACCACCGCACCGCGCTGGACGAGGTGGTGCAGATGATGGGCGGCCTGGCCTACATGACCGGCCGCCCCGGTGACCCGCTGCGCGCAGGCACCAGCGTCAACGACATCATGGGCGGCATGTTCGGCGCCATCGGCGTGCTGGCGGCGCTGATGCAGCGCGCGCAGACCGGCAAGGGGCAGCAGGTGCAATCCGCGCTGTTCGAGAACAACGTGTTCCTGGTGGCCCAGCACATGATGCAGTACGCCGTCACCGGCCAGCCAGCCAATCCCATGCCGGCGCGCATCTCCCCCTGGGGCATCTACGATGTGTTCACCGTGGCCCAGGGCGACCAGGTGTTCCTGGCCGTGGTCACCGACACGCAGTGGCGCATCTTCTGCGAGGGCTTTGGTTTCGAGGACCTGAAGCTGGATGCCCGCCTGGCCAGCAACAACGACCGCGTGCGCGCCCGCGACTGGCTGCTGCCCGACCTGCGCCAGCGCTTGGCGCACAGGAGCGGCGCGAGCTTGAGCGCGCTGTTCGAGCAACTGGGTCTGCCGTTCGCGCCCATCACCAAGCCCCATGAGCTGATGGACGACCCGCACCTGAACGCCACCGGCGGCCTGGCGCCCATGACCCTGCCCGACGGCCGCACCACCAAGGTGCCGCTGTTCCCCTTCACACTGGACGGCCACCGCCCCGGGCTGCGGCTGGACCCGCCGCGCCTGGGCGAACACAGCGAGGTGCTGTTGCAGGCGCTGGGTTACACGGTGCCGCAGATCGCGCAGCTGCACGCCGACGGCGTGGTGGCCTGAAAAATTGACCCTCACCTAGGCGCGGCATGGTGGACAAGCTCAAGCAACTGGAGTCCTTCGTGGCCGTGGCCACGCGCGGCAGCCTGACGGCGGCGGCCCAGGCCGAGGGCGTGGCGCCGGCCATCATGGGCCGGCGGCTGGATGCGCTGGAGGAGCGCCTGGGCGTCAAGCTGCTGCTGCGCACCACCCGGCGCATCTCGCTGACGCACGAGGGCAGCGCCTTTCTGGAGGATTGCCAGCGCCTGTTGGCCGATCTGGGCAATGCCGAGGCCAGCGTGTCGGCCGGCGGCGTCAAGGCCAGCGGGCATTTGCGCATCACCGCGCCGGCTGGCTTCGGCCGTCGCCACGTGGCGCCGCTGGTGCCGCGCTTTCGCCAGCAGCATGGAGATGTCACGCTGTCGCTGAACCTGAGCGACCGTGTGGTGGACATTGGCGCCGAGGCGTTTGACTGCGCGGTGCGGGTTGGCGACATGCCAGACTCGTCGCTGGTCAGCGTGCGCCTGGCCGACAACCGGCGCCTGTGCGTGGCCGCGCCCAGCTATTTGCAGCGCCACGGCGCACCCAAGCACCCGCAGGACCTGTCCCGCTTCGATTGCCTGACGCTGTCCAGCGACGCCTCCCAAACGCGGGGCTGGGCCTTCCAGGTTCCGCAAGAGGGCGCAAGCGGGGGTCGTGAGCTGATCCACATGAAGCCCGCCGGCCCGCTGGATTGCTCCGACGGCCAGGTGTTGCACGGCTGGTGCCTGGCCGGCTGGGGCATTGCCTGGCGCAGCACCTGGGAGGTGCAGGCCGAGGTGGCGGCCGGCAGCCTGGTGCCGCTGCTGGAGGAGTTTGCCGCTCCGCCCAATGGCATCTATGCGGTGTTTCCGCAGCGCAAACACCTGCCACTGCGCTTGCGCTTGTGGATAGACTTCCTGAAGCACCATTACAGCCAGCCGGATTTCTGGCATGCCCCGGTGCACAATGCGTGAGCACTGCCCCTGACATGAAACAACTGGTTCTTTGCGCCGACGACTACGCGATGAACGAAGCCGCGTCGCGCGCCATCGTTGAATTGGGCCGCGTCGGTCGTCTGAGCGCCACCAGCGTGATGGTGCTGTCGCCGCGCTGGGGCATGGACGTGGCGCTGTTGCGCGAGCTGCGCGGCCGGATGGACGTGGGCCTGCACCTGGACTGGACCAGCGACTTCGCCCGCGCCGCCGGTCACGGTCGGCCTTTGGGCGCGATGATGCGCCAGGCGCTGTTGGGCGGCGTGGACGCGCGCCAAGCCCGCACGGTGATCGAGCGCCAGCTGGACGCTTTTGAGGCGCAATGGAAGGCGCCGCCCGACCACATTGACGGCCACCAGCATGTGCAGCAGTTTGCCGGCATACGCCAGGCGCTGGTGGCGGCACTGGCCAAGCGCTATCCCGGCAAGAAGCCCTATGTGCGCGTGTCGCGCATCGTTGACAAGCAGGCCGGTTTCAAGAGCCGGGTCATCACCGCCATGGGGGCCTCGGCGCTGCAGCGGCTGGCGGCCCAGGCCGGCATCCCGGTGCTGGAGCCGCTGACCGGCGTGTACGATTTTTCCACCCGCGGCGGGGTGTATGCCCAGCACATGGCGCAGTGGCTGCACGCCTTGCCGCAGCGCGCGTTGATGATGTGCCACCCTGCCACCCACCTGGAGCAGGACGATGAGATCGGCGTCGCCCGGGTGTGGGAATTCGATTACCTCAGCAGCGGCGACTTTCCCGCCCAGCTGGAAGAGGCCGCTGTCCGCCTGGTGCGTGGCGCTGCCGCCTAAAATCCGCCGGTGACTGACAAGCAAGTTTCTGTAAATGCCCTGCCGCCGGGCGGGCAGCGCACATCGTGGCTGCTGATGGCCGGCCTATGGCTGCTGCTGCTGGTGCTGGCCTCATTGCGCCCGCTGGCGGTGCCCGATGAGGGCCGCTACGGCGAGATCGGCCGCTGGATGCTGCAAAGCGGCGACTGGCTGACGCCACGGCTCAACGGCATCCCCTTCTTCCACAAACCGCCGCTGGTGCATTGGCTGCAGGTGCTGTCGCTGGGTGCTTTCGGTGTGAACGAGGTGGCGCTGCGCCTGGTGCCGGCACTGCACGCCGGGCTGATGATGGTGGCGTTGTACCTGGCGGCGCGTCGGCTGTGCGGTGAGCACATCGCGCGGCTGGCCGCGCTGATGCTGGGCAGCAGCCTGGCCTTTTTGATTGGCGGCCAGTATGTCAACCACGACATGGTGGTGGCCACCTGGATAGGCGTGGCCATCTGGTGTTTCGGCTTTTCCTTCTTGGCGGGCGACAAGCCAGACGCCGCCCTGGCGCGCTGGGGCTTCGTGGCCTGTGCGTTGGGCATGTTGAGCAAGGGCATGATCGGTTTTGCGTTGCCGGGCTTGGCGCTGTTCGTCTGGCTGATCTGGAGCCGCCAGTTCAAGAAAGTGCTGTACCTGCCCTGGTTCAGCGGCCTGGGCTTGTTTGTGCTGATCGCCGCGCCGTGGTTCGTGGTCGAGCAACTGGCCTTTCCGCAGTTCCTGGACTACATGTTTGTCAACCAGCAGGTCAGCCGCTTCACGGCCAAGGTGTTCAACAACGCCCAGCCCTGGTGGTTCTATGTCGTGGTGCTGGCCGGCCTGCTGTTTCCCTGGGCTTTCTTTGCGCTGCGCCAGGTGCGGCGCGGCCTGCCTCGGCCGGGTGAAGATGTGTTGCCACACGCCGCCTGGACGCTGTGCTGGTCCTGGTTGCTGGCCATCCTGGTGTTTTTCTCGGTGCCCAACTCCAAGTTGGTGGGCTACATCCTGCCGGTTGTGCCGCCCTTGGCGCTGCTGGGTGCTTTGGGTTGGCGCCAGGTGGTGGGCCGGCGCTGGCCGCGTGCTGCTGGGCCGGCGTTCGCCGCGTTGTGCCTGCTGAACATGGGTACCGCGCTGACCATAGACCTGTCCGTGGCGCATGTAGCTGAGGACCGGCGCTCCGAAGACGTGGCCCGTCTGCTGGCCTGTGAGGCCAGCCCCGCCGATACCATTTATGTGGCTGGCAGCGACTACCCGTATGAGCTGCCGTTCTACATCCAGGCCGCCAAGCCGCTGGTGGTGGTGCAGGATTGGGCGCGCCAGCGCAAGGAGGCTGGCGACGATTGGCGGCGAGAGTTGTTCGACGGTGCGGATTTCGATGCCGGCGCCGCCCAGGTGTTGCAGCTGCCCGAGGTGCTGGTGCAGGCCGCCACCCAGCCTGGCAACTGGCTGCTGGTGCGTCACGTGGGTCAGACTGAGCAGCCGCCCGCCGGCTGGGCACTGATGCAAAAGGGCACCGGCTTCAACCTGTACAAGTCGGGTGGTTCAGCGCTTAAAAGCCCAGAAGCGGCTCAGCACAAAGGTCTGGCCGGCTGCAAACACCAGCGCAACAAATAGGGCCAGCAGCGGTGGCAAGCCCGCAGCCCGCAGCAGCAGGCTGAACACCAGCTCGTTGCTGATGAAACCGGCCACGGCGGTCACCAGAAACCGGCCGAAGCTCTCCTTCACGCCGGTGCTGGTGTCGCGAAAACTCAAGAAACGGTGGCCGGCAAAGCTGACGAAAAAAGCGACGCAAAAGCCCACCGCATTGGCCAGCTCGGGCACCATCACGCGGTGTGCCAGCTCGAACACGCCCATGTGCACCAGCGCGGCGCTGCCACCCACCACCAGGAACCAGAGACCGGAAGACTTCATTCGTAAAGGGGCGCTGCCGGCGGCTCAGAGCAGCGAGGCATCCTGCTCGTGGGCCCAGGCGCTTTCCACCGGCTGCGGCGCCGGCAGGCCCTGGCCATTGCGCCGGCTGATCAGGTAAGGCGGCCGGCGCTTCACTTCCTCATAGATGCGGCCCACGTACTCGGCCAGTATGCCGATGGACAGCAGTTGTATGCCGCTGAAGAACATCATGCCCACCACGATGGTGGGGTAACCCGGCGGCGTGCTGCCGGTGATGAAGTATTCGCCCACCACCCAGGTGCCGTAGCCTAGCGCGCCCACTGACAGCAACAGACCCAGGAAGGTCAGCATGCGCAGCGGCGCGGTGGAAAACGCCACGATGCCGGTGATGGCCAGCGACATCGCGCCACGAAAGCCGAAGCTGGTGACGCCATCCGCACGCGCCAACGGCTCGTAGTCCATGGCCGTGCTGTTGAAGCCCACCCAGGCATACAAGCCCTTCATGAAGCGGTTGCGCTCAGGCAGGGACTTGAGGGCTTCCACCACCTGGCGGTCCATCAGCCGGAAGTCACCGGCGTGCGGCGGAATCTGCACCCGGTTGCCCCAGTTGACCAGGTTGTAGAACATGCCGGTCAGGCTGGCCTGCAGGCGCGACTGGTCGTCGCGCGTGCTGCGCACCGCGTAGACGACGTCAAAGCCCTCACGCCATTTGGCCAGCATGTCGGCCAGCAGGCTGCTGGGGTGCTGGCCGTCGGCATCCATCATCACCACCACCTCGCCCCGGGTGGCGTCTATGCCGGCGGTCAGCGCCGCCTCCTTGCCGAAGTTGCGCGACAGCTTCAGGTACACCAGTTGCGGGTGACCGGCGCACAGCGTCTGCATCACCGCCGTGGTGTCGTCGCGGCTGCCATCGTCCACCACGATCAGCTCGACCTGGTCGGTCAGCGCGCGCAATGCGGCCAGTGTTTCCGGCACCACGCGGGCGAGGTTGCGCGCCTCGTTGTAGGCGGGCATCACGCAGGAAATGCTGGGGCTGGCTTCGGAACGCGGCGTCATGGCTCGCATCATGCCAAAAGAAAACCCCGCTCACCGGTGGGGGCGGGGTTTTTTTGTGCCGGCCACATGCCGGCGCTGGCTGGCTTACTTCTTGGCGCCAGATGCGGCGGCTGCAGGCTTGGCATCGGCAGGCTTTGCAGCGGCGGCCGGCTTGGCGGCGGCCGCCTCATCGGCCGTGCACTTCTTGATGTGGCTCTTCTTGGCGGCGCCGGCCAGCTTCTTGTCGGCGGCGGATTTCTCGCAGGCCGGGCTGGCGGTGGCCGCGGCGCCACCGGCGTCGGCGACGCACTTCTTCTCAAAGCTCTTCTTGGCTGCGCCAGCCAGCTTTTTCTCGGCCGACTTGGCGGCGCAGTCGGCAGCCGGATCGGCATGCGCGACACCAAAGGACAGGCAGGCGCCCAGGGCGATCAGCGAGAGCAGCTTCTTCATGATGTTTCCTTTTGAAACAGTGGTTTTAGGGACTGGCGACTGGATTCCAGCATATAACGCCGCTGCTGGCAATTGTGACGACATCGTGGCCCGTAAAATCAGGACTATGTTGTCTGTCAAGAACGAATTGCTCGCCGCCCTGGGCCAAGAGCTTGAAAAGCTGTCGCCCGGTGCCGGCGCCAAAGCGGCCTTCGAATCGCCCAAGATGGCCGAGCATGGCGACCTCGCCAGCACGGCCGCCATGCAGTTGGCCAAGCCGCTCAAACTCAATCCCCGCCAATTGGCCGAGACGCTGCGTGCCGCGCTGCTGGCCAACGCCGCCTTTGCCCGCTGGGTGGACAGCGTGGAGATCGCCGGCCCGGGCTTCATCAACTTCCGGCTGAAAGCCCAGGCCAAGCAGCAGATCGTGGCCGAGGTGCTGGCGCAGGGCGAGCGCTTTGGCTGGCAGGCTGCCAACGGTCACAAGCTGTTGGTGGAGTTCGTCTCCGCCAACCCCACCGGCCCGCTGCACCTGGGCCACGCGCGCCAGGCCGCGTTGGGCGACGCCATCTGCACGTTGTATGAAACCCAGGGCTGGGACGTGTACCGCGAGTTCTATTACAACGATGCCGGCGTGCAGATCGCCACGCTGGCCCAGTGCACGCAGCTGCGCGCCAAGGGCGTCAAGCCGGGCGACCCGCTGTGGCCCGAGTCGGCCTACAACGGTGAGTACATCGCCGACATTGCCATCGACTACCTGGCCAAGAAAACCGTCAAGGCCGACGACCGCGAGGTCACCGCCAAGGGCGATGTGGACGACCTGGACGCCATACGCGAGTTCGCCGTCGCCTACCTGCGCCACGAGCAGGACCTGGACCTGCAGGCCTTCGAGGTGCGCTTTGACAACTACTACCTGGAGTCCAGCCTGTACTCCAGCGGCCGGGTCGACAAGGCGGTGGCGGCCATGCAGGCCGGCGGCCACACCTTTGAGAAGGACGGCGCGCTGTGGTTGCGCACCACCGACTTTGGCGACGACAAGGACCGGGTGATGCGCAAGGGCGACGGCACCTACACCTATTTCGTGCCCGATGTGGCCTACCACATCGCCAAGTGGGAGCGCGGCTTCGAGAAGGTGGTCAACATCCAGGGCACCGACCACCACGGCACCATCGCGCGCGTGCGCGCCGGCCTGCAATCGGCCAATGTGGGCATCCCCAAGGGCTACCCCGACTACGTGCTGCACAGCATGGTGCGGGTGATGCGCGGCGGCAGCGAGGTGAAGATCTCCAAGCGCGCCGGCAGCTATGTGACGCTGCGCGACCTGATCGACTGGACCAGCAAGGACGCGGTGCGCTTTTTCGTGCTCAGCCGCAAGGCCGATACCGAATACAGCTTCGACGTCGACCTGGCGCTGGCCAAGAACAACGAGAACCCGGTGTACTACGTGCAGTACGCCCACGCCCGCATCTGCTCGGTGCTGACGACCTGGGGCGGCGACGCGGCCACGCTGGCCAAGGTGGACCTGTCGCCATTGCAGAGCCCGCAGGCGCTGGCACTGATGCTGCTGCTGGCCAAGTACCCCGAGATGCTGAAGGCTGCCGCCGAGGGCTTCGCGCCGCACGACGTCACCTTCTACCTGCGCGAACTGGCCGCCAGCTACCACAGCTACTACGATGCCGAGCGCATCCTGGTGGACGAGGAGCCGGTCAAGCTGGCCCGGCTGGCCCTGGTGGCCGCCACCGCCCGGGTGTTGCACAATGGCCTGGCGGTGCTGGGTGTCAGCGCCCCGCAGAAAATGTAAGAAAGCTTATGGCGACACGTCAAGACGACAACAAGGGGCCGCGCATGAAGCCGCAGCCGCAACGCGGCAACACGCTGCTGGGCTTCATCATCGGTGTGGTGGTGGGGCTGGCGGCGGCCCTGGCCGTGGCGGTCTACGTCACCAAGGTGCCGGTGCCCTTCATGAGCAAGGGCCAGTCCCGCACCCCGGACCAGGATGCCGCCGAGGCCAAGAAGAACAAGGACTGGGACCCCAACGCCCCGCTGTACGGCAAGCAGGCCGCCAAGGCGGCGCAGGCGGCTTCCGGTGCCATCACGCCCGCGCCGGCTGCTTCGGCGGTGGTGCCGGCCGTTGCCCCGGCCAAGCAACCGGTCGCTCCCGCGGTGGCCGTGGCCGCCTCCAAGGCCGTGGTGGCTGCGGTGGCCGACCCGCTGGGCGAACTGGCCAAGGCCAAGATGGGTGCCGCCGCCGATCCCTTCACCTATTACGTGCAGGTCGGCGCCTTCCGCACCGCCGAGGACGCCGAAGCGCAGCGTGCCAAGCTGGCGCTGGCCGGCGTGGAGGCCAAGGTGTCCGAGCGCGAGCAGTCCGGGCGCACGGTGTATCGCGTGCGCGTGGGACCGTTTGAGCACAAGGAAGATGGCGAGAAATCCAAGGAAAGGCTGGAGGCCTCGGGGTTGGAAACCGCGCTGATACGCGTGGCCCGCTGAAGGCCGGCCCACGGTGTTGAACTTTTTGACGCAGCGCTTGCTCTGACCGGTTCCCTTGCTGGAGATGGGTACATGAATCGACGTGAGTTTTCCGCGCTGGCCGTTGGGGCCGGCGTTGCCATGCTGTGCTGGCCTGCCGCGAATGCGCTGGCCCAGGTGCAAGCCCAATCCGGCACCGATTACCTGACGCTGGACAAGCCGGTGGCGGTGGAAGTGCCGGCCGGGAGAATCGAGGTGGTCGAGTTCTTCTGGTACGGCTGCCCGCACTGCAATGCTTTCGAGCCCAGTTTCGACGCCTGGGCACGCCGTGTGCCCAAGGATGTGGTGGTGCGCCGTATCCCGGCCGCCTTCCGCGACGAATGGGTGCCGCACCAGCGGCTGTTCTTCGCGTTGGAGGCGCTGGGCCAGCTCGACCGCCTGCACGCCAAGGTCTTTCACGCCATTCATGCCGAGCGCGTGGTGCTGGAACGCGAAGGCGCCATCGCCGACTGGGTGGCCAAGCAGGGCGTGGACCGCGCCAAGTTCATCGCGCAATACAACGCGCCGGCCACCGATGCCAAGGCGTTGCGCGTGCGTCAGCTGCAGGACGCCTTCAAGGTGGAGGGCGTGCCGGCCATTGGCGTTGCCGGGCGCTTCTATGTGGACGCCGACTATTCCAAGACCATGCCGCGCATGCTGCAGGTGGCCGATTTCCTGGTGGCGCAGGTGCGCGCCGGCCGCTGAGCGCGCGCGACGTCCTCCCCACATTTCAACCGATTTCATGGCATTGACGGAGCACACACAGATGATCAAGCGTAGGGATTTCTCGGCCCTGTCCATGGGCGCACTGGCCACGGCTGGCCTGGGATTGACCAGCAACCCAGTGCTGGCCCAGCCGCGCGAGGGCGCGCAGTTCAAGAAGCTGGACCAGCGCCAGCCCACCGACACCCCCGGCAAGATCGAGGTGGTCGAGTTCTTCCGCTACAGCTGCCCGCACTGCGCCTCGTTCGAGCCTATCCTGGCGCCCTGGGTGGCCAAGCTGCCCAAGGACGTGGCGTTCAAGCGCGTGCCAGTGTCTTTCGCTGACGAGGCTGGCCTGCTGCAGCGTTTTTACTACGCGCTGGAGGCTATGGGTCTGCTGGAGAAGCTGCACACCAAGGTGTTCCTGGCCTACCACAGCGAGCGCGTGCCCATGACCACACCGGACCAGATCGCCGACTGGGTGGCCAAGCAGGGCGTGGACCGCGCCAAGTTCATGGACCAGTACAAGTCCTTCAGCGCCTCCACCAAGGCCAGCCGGGCGGCGCAGCTGCAAAACAGCTTCCGGCTGGAAGGGGTGCCCACCATGGCCTTCGGCGGGCGCTACATCACCGACGGCGGCATGGCCGGCGGCATGCCGCAAGTGCTGGCCGTGGGCGATTACCTGATTGGCGAGTTGCGCGCCGGTCGGCTGTAGGACTGCTGCAAAAAGCGCGCGCAAGCGCTGCGCCGCGCTGCGGGCGTGGCATAGAATGCTTTGCAAATTGCACCGTTGTGGAGAACTACATGTCCGCCGAGAAATTTCGCCTGGTCACCCGCAGTGATTTTGATGGGCTGGTCTGTGCCGTCTTGCTCAATGAGCTGGAGCTCATAGACGACATCAAGTTCGTCCACCCCAAGGACATGCAGGACGGCAAGGTAGAGATTTCCGACCGCGACATCACCACCAACCTGCCCTATGTGCCGGGCGTGCACCTGGCCTTCGACCACCACCTGTCGGAGACCATGCGCAACACCGGCGACCGGCCCAACCACATCATCCTGCCCGACATGCCGTCGGCGGCGCGCGTGGTGTTCGAGCACTACGGCGGCACGGCGCGTTTTCCGGCGGCCTGGGCCGACATGATGGCGGCGGTGGACAAGGCCGATTCGGCGCAGTTCACCCGCGAAGAAATCCTCAACCCCACCGACTGGGTGCTGCTGAACTACCTGATGGACTCGCGCACCGGCCTGGGCCGTTTCCGCGAGTTCCGCGTCAGCAACTACCAGTTGATGATGGATCTGATCAAGTACTGCAAGGACCACAGCATTGCGCAGATCCTGGCCCTGCCCGATGTGGTGGAGCGCGTGGAACTGTACAACGAGCATGCGGCCAAGGCCAAGGAGCAGATTGCACGCTGCACCTCGGTGATTGCCAACTTGGCGGTGCTGGACCTGCGCGACGAGGAGGTCATCTTCGCGGTGAATCGCTTCATGATCTACGCGATGTACCCGCAGACCAACATCTCCATCCACGTGATGTGGGGCATGCAAAAGCAAAACACCGTGTTTGCCACCGGCAAGTCCATCATCAACCGCAGCTCCAAGACCAACATCGGCCGGCTGATGCTCTACTACGGTGGTGGCGGCCATGAAAACGCCGGCACCTGCCAGGTGGACAACAACAAGGCCACCACGGTGCTGCAGGAATTGATCACCCAGATCAACAACGACGGCTGAGCCGGGCGTGGCCAAAGGGGGGATGTTTCCCCTTCTGTTGGCAAAAAAATCCCCTATTTGCAGCGGCACGGACCGCAGGAACGCGTCACGCGCTTACAATGTGATGCAAGATTCATGCCGCCTATGACGCCACATCCCATCACCCCTCTGCTCGCCCTGCTGTTGGCAGGATTTTGTTGCACTGCACAAGCAGAAAAAGCCGACCGCAGCAAACCGATGAACATCGAGGCGGACACGGGTGTGGCGGACGATCTGAAGCAGACCACGGTGTTCAACGGCAATGTGGTGCTGAGCAAGGGCACGCTGCTAATACGCGGCGCCCAGCTGACCTACCGCGAGGACGCGCAGGGCTACCAATACGGCACCGTCATCGCCGAGCCGGGCAAGCTGGCCTTCTTCCGGCAAAAGCGCGATGGGGTGGACGAGTTCATCGAGGGCGAGGCCGAGACCATCATTTACGACGGCCGCGCTGACACGGTCAAGTTCGTCACCAAGGCCATCATGCGTCGCCTCAAGGGGGCCCAGTTGAACGACGAGATGACCGGCGCCGTGATCCTGTTGGACAACGTCAAGGACAGTTTCAACATCGACGGCACCACGGTGAAGAACGGCGTCCCGCAGCCCGGTGGCCGCGTGCGTGTGATGATGACGCCCAAGGGCGAAGCCGCCAGCGGGCAGGCGCCCGGTTCGCCAGCCACGCCGGCAGCCCCCACCCTGCCGGCCGCTTCCGGCGTCCGGCTGCGGCCGAGCCCCTCGCTGAGCGGGGACAAGCAGTGACGGTGGCTTCTCCTGTGCCCGCAACGGGCGGCACTGTGGATGCGGGCGCCGCTGGCAGCCGCCTTGAAGCCCGCAACCTGAAGAAGTTTTACGGCAGCCGCGAGGTGGTGAAGGACGTGTCGCTGGCCGTGGGCAAGGGCGAGGTCGTCGGCCTGCTGGGCCCCAACGGTGCCGGCAAGACCACCTCGTTCTACATGATCGTGGGGTTGCTGCGTGCCACCTCGGGCGACATCCGCATCGACGGCCAGTCGGTGGAGCACATGCCCATACACCGGCGTTCGCGCATGGGCCTGAGCTACCTGCCGCAAGAGGCCTCTATCTTCCGCAAGCTCAATGTGGAAGACAACGTGCGCGCGGTGCTGGAGCTGCAGCGCGACGAGGCCGGCGAGCCATTGAAGAAGCCCGAGATCGAGCACCGCTTGACCAGCCTGCTGCAGGAACTGCGGGTGGAGCACCTGCGCGATTCGCCGGCGCTGGCGCTGTCCGGCGGCGAGCGCCGCCGCGTGGAGATCGCCCGTGCGCTGGCCACGCAGCCGCGTTTCATCTTGCTGGACGAGCCGTTTGCCGGCATCGACCCGATCGCCGTCATCGAGATCCAGCGCATCATCAGCTTCCTCAAGGGGCGCGGCATTGGCGTGCTGATCACCGACCACAATGTGCGCGAGACGCTGGGCATCTGCGACCACGCCTACATCATCAGCGACGGCCATGTGCTGGCCCAGGGCACACCCTCCGAGATCGTGGACAACGCCGATGTCAGGCGTGTGTATCTGGGCGAACACTTCAAAATGTGATGAAACCCGGTCTCTCGCTCAAGATATCGCAGCACCTGGCGTTGACGCCACAGCTGCAGCAGTCCATCAGGCTGCTGCAGTTGTCGACGCTGGAGCTGAGCCAGGAAGTCGACCAGATGCTGGACGACAACCCCTTCCTGGAGCTGGCGCATGACGAGGCGCCGGGCAGCGACTTCGGCATCGCCCAGGTCGACACGCCCGTGCGTGAGGACGACCGCGACGCCGAGTTCGCCGCCAGCGGCGCCGCGACAGAGTACACCGACAGTTCCACCTCCACCACGACCAATGACGAAGCGACGCCGCTGACCGCCGACGACGGCCAGGATTGGGAGGGCGACGGCACGCTGGACATGTCGCCCGACGACGGCGAGTGGGGCGGCGACGCCAAGGCCCACGGCAACAACCTGAACGGCGACGAAGACGCCGATGCCGGTGAGCTGGCGCGCAGCCAGGAGTCGCTGCAAACACATTTGCACCGCCAGGCCTTGGCGCTGCGCCTGAGCGAGGCCGACAGTGCCGCGCTGCGCTTCCTGATCGAGTCGCTGAACGACGACGGCTACCTGGAAGACCCGCTGGAAGACCTGGCACGCGGCCTGGCCGGTGGCGACGAGGAACAGGTGGAAAACCTGGTGCACAGCTTCACCATGGCCTTGAGCCTGCTGCACAACCTGGAGCCGGCCGGCGTGGGCGCGCGCAGCCTGGCCGAGTGCCTGAGCCTGCAATTGCACGCCATGCAGCGCAACATTCGCCTGGACGTGCCCACCGCCATGGCGGTGGCGCTGGCCCTGCGCGTCTGCGAGCAACCCATCGACCTGCTGGCGCGCCGCGACGTCAAGCGCCTGGTGCAGCTGTGCGGTTGCAACGACGCCGCCGTGCGCGACGCCATCGCGCTGATCGCCCGCCTGGAGCCCAAGCCGGGCCGCCGCTTCATCGATGTGGAGCGCAACGTGGTGGTGCCCGATGTGTTGGTCACCAAGATCAGCAATGGCGCGCAGGCGCGCTTTCGCGTGCTGCTGAACCCCGACGTGATGCCCAAGCTGCGCGTGCACGACATCTATGCCAATGCCCTGAAGCAGCACAAGGGCGGCGGCCGGGAAGCCTCCAACTACGCCGCCTTGCAGCAGCGCCTGCAGGAGGCGCGCTGGTTCATCAAGAACATCCAGCAGCGCTTCGACACCATCCTGCGCGTCAGCACCGCCATCGTGGAACGGCAGAAGAACTTCTTCACCCATGGCGAACTGGCCATGCGCCCGCTGGTGTTGCGCGAGATCGCGGATGAGTTGGGGCTGCACGAATCCACCATCAGCCGCGTCACCACCGCCAAATACATGGCCACACCGTTCGGCACCTTCGAGCTGAAGTTCTTCTTCGGCTCGGCGCTGGGCACCGAATCGGGTGGCAATGCCTCCAGCACTGCGGTGCGCGCGCTGATCAAGCAATTTGTGGCGGCCGAAAGCCCGAAGAAGCCGCTGAGCGACAGCCAGCTGTCCGACATGCTGAAGGAGCAGGGCATCGAGTGCGCGCGCCGCACCGTGGCCAAGTACCGCGAAAGCCTGCGCATAGCGCCTACCAACTTGCGCAAGGCGCTGTAAGCGCCGCCAAGGGATCTCCCCGTGAACCAGTTGCAATTGTTTCTGCCTTGCGCCGCTGGCGTCGAGGACTACCTGCTGGCCGAGGCCGGCTTCATCACTGGCCTGCCCGCCGAGGCGCTGGACAAGCGGCGCGGCGGTGTGTCGCTGAACGCTTCCTGGCGTGACGCCCTGCTGTTGAATCTGCACAGCCGTCTTACCCAGCGCGTGCTGGTGCAGTTGTCCCACACGCCCTACCGCAACGAGAACGACCTCTACGAGGCCGCCAGCCAGGTGGCCTGGGAGATCTGGTTCACGCCCAAGCAAAGCATCAAGGTCGAGGTGACAGCCCAGCACAGCCCGCTGACCAGCCTGAATTTCGCCGCCTTGAAGATCAAGGACGCGGTGTGCGACCGCTTCCGCGCCAAGGCCGGCGGCGTGCGGCCCGACGTCAACACCACCTGGCCCGACGTGCGCATCTACGCGCACCTGACCACCGACACGCTGTCGCTGTACATCGACACCTCGGGCGAGCCGCTGTTCAAGCGCGGCTGGCGCGAAGACAAGGGTGAGGCGCCGTTGAAAGAGACGCTGGCCGCCGCCATGATTGCCGCCAGCGGCTGGGCCGACGGCGAGGGTGACCTCACGCCGTTGTACGACCCCTGCTGCGGCAGCGGCACTATCGCTATCGAGGCAGCGCAGATTGCCTGCCGCGTGGCGCCTGGCTCACGCCGGCGCTTCGCGTTCGAGAAGTACCTGCCGTTCCAGGCGCACGTGTGGGAGGCCATCCGGCAAGATGCCGCCGACGCCGAGGTGGTGCGCCCGCATGATGTGGAGCCCATCATCTTCGGCAGCGACGTGGCCCACCGCATGGTGGACTTTGCGCAGCGCAATGCCGAGCGCGCCGGCGTGGCCGATGTCATCGAGTTCCGTGGCGGCGACGCCTTGCAGCGCATGCCGCCGTGCGAGGCCCCAGCGCTGATGCTGCTGAACCCACCCTACGGCGAGCGCATCGAGGCCGGCGGGGTGGCAGGCGCGCGCGCCCGCGAAAGCGCCTACACCGAAGACGGCGGCGAGTTCTTCGGCCAGTTGGCCACGCACTGGAAAAAGAACTACAGCGGCTGGACCGCCTGGATGCTGACGCCGGACCTGAAGCTGCCCAGCAAGATGCGGCTGAAGGAATCGCGCCGCGTGCCGATGTGGAACGGGCCGATCGAATGCCGGCTGTTCAAGTTTGATCTCGTCAAGGGCTCGGCACGCGCTAAACCTGCCGCCGAAACCTGATCGCGGACCGAACCACGAGAGTGGTTTGCGGGATCAGGCCGCCACGGCACCCCGCTCCGCGGCTGTCCCGCGCGCACCAGCGGCGTCGGCAGGGCGCAGACGGGCTGTCTGGTGCCACTGGCTACAACACGCCCGCCACCACGTTGACCGTGATCGCAATGATGATGACGTTGAAGAAGAACGACACCAGACTTTGCAGCGTCACCAGCTTGCGCATCTCGCCGGAAGTGACGGCCACGTCCGAGGTCTGGCAGCACATGCTGAGCACGGTGGCGAAGTAGACGAAATCCCAATAATCCGGCTCCGGCGTGCCAGGGAACACCAGCTGGTCGGGCTTCAGGTAGTAGGCGTGGGCATAGTGCTGCGAAAAGATGGCGGCCACGTACAGCCAGGACAACAGCAGGGTGCCTATGGCCAGCGCGATGTCGGTTGGGGATTTGTCCCGCACGCCGTGCAGCTCATGCGACAGCGCCGCCAGCACCACTGCGGCAATGCCCATGCTGATCAGCAGCACGGTCCACTTGCCATCGTCCTGCACGCGCGCGCGCTCCGGCATGGAGTCGGGGGTGACGCCGGTGATCAGCGCCGCCATCAGCGCCAGGAACAGCGCGGCGCCAATGTCAAAACCAATCAGCAACGCCCGACCCACGCTCATGGACGGCAACAGCAGCAAGAAGGTCACCAGGCCTACGCTGGACGAGGTCAGCAGCCGGGGGCGCCGTATGATGCGGCGGATGCTTTGAGCGGGGGTGTTCATGACCGGTAGGTCTCCTGGGGTGGTCGTGATCGACACCAACATTGTGCTGGACTTGCTGGTGTTCGGGGATCCGGCCAGCCAGCCTTTGCTTCAGGCTTTGCAAAGCGGCAGCCTGCAATGGCTGGCCACCAGCGCCATGCGGGTTGAGCTGCAGCGGGTGCTGGGCTATCCGCAAATCGCCCCGCGCCTGGGCTTCTACCACTTGGCGCCCGAACAGGTGTTGGCGGGGTTTGACCAGTGGTCGCAACTGGTGGACGCGGCGCCGAGGACCGCCTTTGTGTGCAAGGATTCGGACGACCAGCAGTTCATCGACCTGGCGGTTGCGCACCAGGCCCTGTTGTTGAGCAAGGACCAGATGGTGTTGCGCCTGGCCAAGCGGCTGCTGACAGCCGGCGTGCGCGTGCAACCGACCCTCGGGTGAGGACAGGGCTGCGCTGCGCTGAGGTCTGCCCCGCAAGGAGCAGCCGGCATCCGACAAAGTGTTGAGGACAGAGCTCCGCTTTGCTCCGGTCTGTCCCGCAAGGTATCAGGATTGCAGCTTGAAGCTGTTGGCGCTGGCGTAGGGCCAGGTCTGCTGAAAAATCAGTGGCAGCTTGCTCAGATCGTCCTGCAGCAGCGCGCCCTCGGGAAACTGCGTCAGCATCAGTTGGGCCAGCGGCTTGACCTTGTCGTCGGCGGCGCGGCGCACGATGTGGTGCGCCGTGATGTCCTGGGGGTGGTCCACACCGGCGGCTTGCACCAGCTCTTGCAGCGCGTGCAGGGTTTGCTGGTGGAAGTTGAACACGCGCTGTGCCTTGTCGGCCACCACCAGCGACTTCTGCCGCAACGGGTCCTGCGTGGTGACGCCGGTGGGGCAGTGGCCGGTGTGGCAGGTCTGCGCCTGCAGGCAGCCAAGCGAGAACATGAAACCGCGCGCGCTGTTGCACCAGTCGGCGCCCAGCGCCATGAAACGGGCGATGTCGAAGGCGCTGACCACCTTGCCGCCGCAGCCGATCTTGATTTTGTCGCGCAGGCCGGCACCGCGCAGCGTGGCGTCCACCAGCAGCAGGCCCTCCTGCACCGGTGAGCCCACATGGTCGGTGAACTCCAGCGGCGCCGCGCCGGTGCCGCCCTCGGCGCCGTCTACCACGATGAAGTCCGGTGTGATGCCGGTGGCCAGCATGGCCTTGACCATGGCAAACCATTCCCATGGATGCCCAATGCACAGCTTGAAGCCGGTGGGCTTGCCGCCGGACAGCTCACGCAGGCGGTCGATGAACTGCATCATCTCCACCGGCGTGGAGAAGGCGCTGTGCGAGGCCGGCGACACGCAGTCCACCCCCATGGGCACACCGCGCGCGGCGGCGATCTCCAGCGTCACCTTGGGGCCGGGCAGCATGCCGCCATGGCCAGGTTTGGCGCCCTGGCTGAGCTTGAGCTCAATCATCTTCACCTGTGGATCGCGCGCGTTGGCGGTGAATTTTTCCGCGCTGAAGCTGCCGTCGTCATTGCGGCAGCCGAAGTAGCCCGAGGCCACTTCCCAGATCAGGTCACCGCCATGCACGCGGTGGTGCACCGAGATCGAGCCTTCGCCGGTGTCGTGCGCGAAGCCGCCGCGCTTGGCGCCGGCATTCAGCGCGAGGATGGCATTGGCGCTCAAAGCACCAAAGCTCATGGCCGAGATGTTGAACACGCTGCAACTGTAAGGCTGGGCGCGGTCGGGGCCAATCAGGATGCGGAAGTCATGCGACTTCAACCGGGTGGGCACCACCGAATGGTTGATCCATTCGTAGCCCTCGGCATGCACATCCAGTTGGGTGCCAAAGGGGCGTTTGTCCGGGTCGCCCTTGGCGCGCTGGTAGACCAGCGAGCGCTGTGCGCGCGAAAACGGCGTGGCGTCGTTCTCGGCCTCCAGGAAGTACTGGCGTATCTCGGGCCGGATGAACTCCAGCATGAAGCGCAGGTGGCCGATGATGGGGTAGTTGCGCAGGATGGAACGGTGCTTCTGGCTCAGGTCGTACAGGCCCACGCCCACCAGCAGCCCGAACAGCAGCGCCAATGGCAGCCCCACACCGAACACCGCCAGGCTGAAGCCGCACAGCAGCAGCGCGAACACGCACAGGCCCATGACGGTGTAGCGGATCGGGAACAGGGTGTTCAAGTAGTCGAGCATGGGCGGTTACCTGTTGGGCGCTGGGGCAAGGCGGCTGGGCGTGCTCCGCACTGTGCCAGAAAGCCGCGCTTTGCGCGACGCCCTTTTCCCTAGCCGCTCAAGCGGGCAGGCGCGGTAAACTGCACGACCCTGGTCAAAGCTGCCAGCCGGTCGCACCCCTTGCCCGGCCTGACACGGCCCCAAGCATCCCTTCCTCCGCCATGAACACCCCCGTCACCCCCACCGCCGCCGAGCCCCTGCCACCAGAAGCGTTCGATGAGCTGGACAGCATCCTGGACGACCTGCGCACCCGCTACGACGAAACGCCGCAGTGGGAGTTTTGCGAAGGCTTCATGGCTGCACTGGTCTGCTGCCGGCGCCCCATCGCTGCCGAGGAATACTTGCCGGTGCTGCTGGACGTGGGCTGCACGTCAGGTGACAACGAAGGCTCGTTCAGCGATGCTGCACAGCAGCAGCGCTTCATGGACCTGTGGCAGCGCCGCTGGCAGGAGGTGGTGGCCGCGCTGGATGCCGACGTGCGCAACCTGGAGGACGACCAGGCCTACCACCCCGAGGTGCTGGACGTGCGCGGTTCGGTGGCCGCCTTGGACGAGGCCGAGCGGGCCGAGATGGCGTCCGAGGTGCTGCCCTATTTCGCCCAGGTGTGGGCGCTGGGCTTCATGTTCGCCGTGGAGAGCTGGCCCGAAGAATGGGCCGCGCCGCGCGACAAGGAAGCCGCCGGCATCCTGAACGCCGCGCTGGAGGCCATCGTGGCCATCACCGAGGACGACACCGGCAAGCCCACGCTCAGCGTGTTCAGCGAGGACGGCCCGCCCAGCGTCAGCCAGCAGCGGCTGAACGCCTTTGGCGAGGCCATCTGGGCGGTGTACGACCTGCGTGAACTGTGGCTCAGCTTCGGCCCGCGTGTGGAGACCGTGCGCAAGGAAGCCACGCCGGGGCGCAATGACCTGTGCCATTGTGGCAGCGGCAAGAAATACAAGAAGTGCCACGGAGCCGGGTGATCTGGGGCTTCTCCCGGCCGACGCCGCCGGGATGACGAGTTTGTTGATGCCGAGCGCCGCGTCGGCCTGATCCCCAAACCAAACGCCCTGGTTCGGAAGTCAGCCCTGCCGTTGCAAGAACTTCGCCAGGTTGCCCGCCGCCGTGGCCCGCACCTTGTTGCGCAGCATCGATGACCAGCCCAGCAGCATGCCCGGCGCGCCCAGCGCCTGGCTGGACCAGCGCCAGAAGTTGAAACGGTCGAGCTGCTTGACGATCAGCCCCTGGTCGTTGAAGGTGAAGGCACTGTCGATAATGTTGTGCACCATGCGGCCGGTGGCGCTGAAGCGGTAGTCCGCTTCCCAGTGGGCCTTGCCGGTGTTGCCGCTGGCTTGAATGCCGCTGTATTCCAGCTTCCACACGTCAGCGCCCTTGGCCTTGGTGGCCTCGCACAGCATGGTCCACATGCCCACCACCTGCTGCTTGCCGCGCAGCGAGAACGCCTCGTCGTCGAATTCCACGTTGTCGGCATAGGCCTGTGCCATGGTGGCGGCGTCCAGCGCGGCAAAGGCGGTGTAGAACCGGGTCAGGCTTTGTTCGTGGGTGTTCATGGGCGTCCTGGTTTTTTTGATGCGCGAGGGTGCTCAGCGTACCACTGGTGCACTGCGGCGTGGTGGTCAGCCCAGCAGTTTGATCAGGCCGGCCAGCGCATGCTGCACCGTGGCCTGGCGCACGGCGGCGCGGTCGCCGGGGAACAGCATGGTCTCGCTCAGCAGCCAGCCCGGCGCGGCAAAGCCGAACCACACCGTGCCCACCGGCTTGGCGGCGCTGCCGCCCGTGGGGCCAGCCACGCCCGTGACCGCCACTGCCACCTGGGCATGCGAATGCGCCAGCGCGCCGCGCGCCATGGCGCGCGCCACCTGCTCGCTGACGGCACCGTGGCGCCTGATCATGGCTGCCTCCACGCCCAGCATCTCGGTCTTGGCCTCGTTGGAATAGGTGACGAAGCCGCGCTCCAGCCAGTTGCTGGAACCAGCCAGCTCAGTGCAGGCGCCAGCGATCAGGCCGCCGGTGCAGCTCTCGGCGCAGGCCAGCTTGTGGCCCTTGTGCAGCAGCAGGTGGGCCAGCTGTTCGACCAGCTCGGCGGTGGACGGTGCGGGGGAAGCTGCGGGGGATGGGCTCACAACAGTCTCCAGAAACTGAACACCAGCAACACACAGAAGGCGGCCACCAGGTCGTCCAGCATGATGCCCAGGCCGGCCTTGTGCCAGGCATGGGGGTCGGTGGCCGGGTCCACGCCGTGGAACAGCTGGTCGGCCCAGCCCACCGGGCCGGGTTTGACGGCGTCGAAGAAGCGGAACAGGCCGAAGGCGATGGCCTGGGCCACCAGGCCGGCCGGCATCAGCAGCCACAGCACCAGCCAGAAGGCCACCACCTCGTCCCACACCACGCTGCTGGGGTCTTGCACGCCCAGGTGGCGTGCGGTGGTGCTGCTGGCCCACCAGCCCAGCAACAGCGAGATGGCGATCAGCCCGCCCCACTGCGCCGGGCTCAGCCAGTGCGACAGCACCAGGTAAGCCAGCCAGCCCCACAACGTGCCGGCGGTGCCCGGGGCCACCGGGCTCAGGCCCGAGCCGCCGCCCAGCGCCAGCAGGTGTGCCGGGTGCGCGAGCATGAAGCGCGCCGTGGCCACTTGCGGCGCGGCAGCACCTTGCTGCATGGCCTGCACCATGCGGGCGGGGTCGGAAAAATCGTGTGGTTCGTTCATGCGCCTCAGCCGGCGGGGTTCAGCCATTGCTCCCAGTAGTCTATGCAGGCGCGAATCTTGGGCAGGCGCTGGCGTTCCCTCAGCATCACCGCGTGGATGGGCACTTGCGGGTCGGAGAAATGCGCCTGCAGCAGCGGCACCAGCTGCCCAGTATGCACCAGCGGCCGCGCCACCAGGTCCACCAGCCGGCCTATGCCCACCCCGCCCAGCACCAGCGCCAGCAGCAGCGCCGTGCTGTCGGCGCGCGTGTGGCCCGCCACCTGCAGGCTGCCGCCGGGGCCAGCCGGCTTGGGCGTCAGGCCCCATTGGTTCAATACCGGGCTGGCGCTGTTGGCCAGCAGGCGGTGCGCTTTCAGGTCGTCCGGATGTTGCGGTGTGCCATGGCGTGCCAGGTAATTTGGCGCTGCGTACAAGCTGCGCTGGTAGGCGCCAATGCGGCGCGCCACCAGCGTGTCGCTGCCGATATCGCCAGTACGGATCGCGATGTCCAGGCCATCGCGCGCCATGTCGGCCAGGCGGTCGTCCGCGGCTAGTTCGATGTGCAACTCGGGGTGGCGCTCGTACAGGCCGTTCAGGCTGGGTGCCAGCACATGGCTGGCCAGCACTTGGCTGGCACCGACCCGCACCCAGCCACGGGGACCAGCGAGCTTGCCGGTCAGTTCGCTGCTCAGTTCGGCACTCAGCTCCAGCATGCGGCGGCAGTAGGCCAGAAAAGTGTCGCCTTCATCGGTCAGGCTCAGGCCATGGGTGGTGCGGTGCAGCAAGCGCACACCGCAGCCGGCCTCCAGCCGCGCCAGCGCCCGGGTCACCTGGCTGACCGGCACATCGCGCTCGCGCGCAGCCGCCGACAGCGTGCCCAGCTCGGTGATGCGCACGAACAGCGCGGCGTCGTCTAACTGCAGTTGCATGGCGGGATTGTGGGTTGGTATTGCAAAATTTGCAATACCAATTGCTGCTGAAAGCTATTTCGCTCTGCTGCTTATATCAATAAAGTGATGAACATCATTCACCAGCCCGGAGCACCCCATGCCCATCCTGCAATTGAAAGTCTCGCCCCCGCAACATGCCGAAACCTACGCCCACCTGGCGGAGTCGCTCAGCCGGCTGACCGCCTGGCACCTGGGCAAGCGGTTTGATGTCACGGCAGTGGAAATCCAGGCGTTGCCCACCGGCCATTGGTACATTGGCGGCCAGCCACCGCAGGCTGCCACTTTCTTTTTGGACATCAGCGTCACCGCAGGCACCAATACCGAGGTCGAGAAGGCAGAGTTCATCGCAGCGGTGTACGCCGAAATGCAGCAGCAGATTGGCAGTGGCAAGCCGCTGGCCGAGGCCAGCTACATCGCCGTGCATGAGCTGCCCGCCACCGATTGGGGGTATGGCGGCCAGACGCAACAGGCGCGCCGGCTGGCGCGCATCGCGCAGGCACACGCTGATCAGGCGAAGTGATCGAAGGAGGCGAAGCGGCCGCTGACCCGCTGGCCATCCACCCCCAGCACGTGCAGGCCCTGGCCTTTTTCGGTGGTGCGGCCCACACGCGTGACGGGGGTCGCGCTGGCCTGTGCGGCCGCCACCACCTGGGCGCGCAATGCGGGCGGGGCGGTGAAGGTCAGCTCGTAGTCGTCGCCGCCGGCCAGCACGTACTCCAGTTGCAGTTCGGGCGCCAGCGCCCACGGCGGGTCTTGCAGCGCGGCACTGGCCAGCAGTGGCCGGGCCAGCTCGGCCTCGATCACCGCGCCCAGTTGTGAAGCCTTCAGCACATGGCCCAGGTCGCCCAGGAAGCCGTCGCTGATATCGATCGCAGCGGTGGCGATGCCGCGCAGCGCCTGCCCCAACGCCACCCGGGGCGTGGGGGTTTCCATGCGTGCGCGCGCCAGTTCGAAGACCTTGGCCGGCAGGCTGTGCCGGCCGCGAAACTGCTCCAGCGCCAGGCGGGCGTCGCCCAGGTGGCCACTGACGTAGATGTCGTCGCCCAGCTGCGCGCCCGAGCGCAGCAGCGCCTGGCTGCGCCCGTCCAGCACCGGCACTTCGCCCAGCACGGTGATGCAGATGTTCAGCGGGCCCTGGGTGGTGTCGCCGCCGATCAGTTCGCAGCCGTGCGCATCGGCCAGCGCCCACAGGCCGGCTGAGAACCCTTGCAGCCAGGCTTCGTCGGCGCGTGGCATGGCCAGAGCCAGCGTGAAGGCCAGTGGCCGGGCGCCGCAGGCGGCCAGGTCGCTGAGGTTCACCGCCAGCGCCTTGTGACCCAAACGGAATGGGTCCACGGTGGACAGGAAGTGGCGCCCCTCCACCAGCATGTCGCTGGACACCGCCAGCTGCATGCCGGCACGCTGCGGCCACAACGCGCAATCGTCACCCACGCCCACGGCGGCCTGGCGCGGCGGGCGCTGGAAATAGCGCGCGATCAGGTCGAATTCACCCATGACATCGCGTCAATGCAAGGTGCGGCTGTCGCCGGCGCTCAAGGCATCCAGCACGAACATCGGGATGTCGGCGTCGAACTTGTCACCCTCTTCGCTGACGCAAAACAGACTGCCGTGCATGGTGCCGGTGGGCGTGCCCAGGCGCGTGCCACTGGTGTATTCGAAGGCTTCGCCCGGTCGCAGCAGCGGTTGCTGCCCCACCACGCCCAGGCCGCGCACGCGCTCGGTGTGGCCGTTGGCGTCGTTGACGTTCCAGGTGCGCGAGATCACCTGGGCGGTGACCTCACCCACATTGGTGATGATGACGGTGTAGGCAAAGGCATACATGCCCTGCCCCGGGCGGGACTGCTCGGGCAGGTAGCGGGGACGCACTTCCACGTGAAATTGCAACTTGGGCATAGCCCGCCATGCTACCTGCGAAAATACGCCCAGTCCAAGCTGGGCCAAAATCACCACTCTCATGACTTACCGCATCGCTCCCTCCATCCTGTCCGCCGACTTCACCCGCCTGGGGGAAGAGGTGAAGAACGTCATCGCCGCTGGCGCCGACTGGATCCACTTTGACGTCATGGACAACCACTACGTGCCCAACCTGACCTTCGGCCCCATGATCTGCCAGGCGCTGAAACCCCATGCCAAGACCGCTGACGGAAGGGCGGTGCCACTGGACGTGCACATGATGGTGCAACCGGTGGATGCGCTGGCGGGTGCCTTTGCCGATGCCGGCGCCGACCTGATCAGCTTCCACCCCGATGCCAGCACCCATGTGCACCGCAGCATCCAGGGCATCAAGGCCAAGGGCTGCCAAGTGGGCCTGGTGTTCAACCCCGCCAGCTCGCTGGATGTGCTGGACTGGGTGATTGATGACATCGACCTGGTGCTGATCATGAGCGTGAACCCGGGCTTTGGCGGCCAGAGCTTCATCGACTCCGCGCTGCGCAAGATCCAGGCGGTACGCAGCCGCATCACCGCCTGCGGCAAGGACATACGGCTGGAGGTGGACGGCGGCATCAAGGCCGACAACATCCGGCGCGCGGCCGATGCCGGCGCCGACACCTTCGTGGCGGGCAGCGCCATTTTTGGCAAGGCGGACTACAAGGTGCAGATAGACGCCATGCGCGCGGCCCTCGCGGCCTGACACGCGCAGATGCCCCCCGCATTTTCCCGTCGTTCCCTGACGCAGGCCCTGCGCGCGTGGTGGCTGGCCCGTTGGCGTGCCGTCGCATTGGGTGAGCTGCCAGCGCACCTGCGGGTGCGGCTGTCCATGTACGGCATGCTGTTGCTGGTGGGCGCGGTGTTCGCCGTCCAGGCCTGGCAGGCTGACCAGTTTGAGGCGGTGCGCAAGACCGACGCCGAAATCATCCAGTCCGCCGCGCGCCAGAGCACGCTGACGCAGCGCCTGGGCACAACGGCCGCGCTGCTGGGCCTGCCCAGCGGCCGCGTGGAAGAGCAGCGCCAGGCGCTGGGCGATGGGGTCAATGTTGCACAGGCCCAGGCGCTGGGCTTTGAAGGGCTGCTGAGATCCCAGGCGGCTTTGCAGGGCGACGACGACAACCCCGCGTTGGAGCAGGCGCTGGCGGCCTGGCAGCAAGGGCGCGAACGCCTGTGGCAGCAGGTGCAGGCCCTGCTGGCGCACAGCGAGCGCCCTGGCGCTGCTGGCCTGCTGGACAGCGTCGCCGCGGTGCAGGTCGAGGTGGAGAAGAACCTGCAGATCACGCGCGAACTGGAAGACAGCGTGCGCCAGGCGGCGCAACAGCGCAGCCGGCGCAGCACCCAGGCCGCGTTGCTGTGGACGCTGGTGGCGCTGGGCTTGCTGCTGTTGCTGGCCCTGGTCATTGCCGAACCCACGGCGCGCGCGGTCAACCGCCAATACCGGGCGCTGGATGCCCAGGCCGGCGAGCTGCGCCGCCTGGCCATGGTGGCGCAGCGCACGTCGAACGCGGTGCTGGTCACCGATGCTTCGCAGCGCGTGGTCTGGGTCAACCGGGCCTTCGAGCGCATGAATGGCTACAGCGCACAGGAAGCGGTGGGCCAGCGGCTGATCGACCTGCTGCGCGGCGAGGCGTCCGACCCGGTGATGCAAAAGCGCTTCGCCCACGCCATGCGCGGTGGGCAGGGCATTAGCGCCGATGCCCGCATCCTGACCAAGGACGGCCAGCTGCGCTGGGTGGAGTCCGACGTGCAGCCGCTGCACGACGCCCAGGGTGCGCTGGCGGGCTGGGTGATTGTCAACAGCGACCTGACCGAGTTGCGCGCCCAGCAGCAGCTGCTGACGCTGGCGGTGGACGGCGCCGGGCTGGGGATCTGGCAGTGGGACATCGTCACCAGCGACATGACGGCCAACGACCGCATGCTGGCCATGATGGGCTACCAGCGTGGCCAGCTGGACATGGCCGCCAAGACCTGGAATTGGTTGATGCACCCCGAAGACGCGCCGGCTTGGCGCGCATCGGTGCGCGAGCACCTGGTGAACCCGCGACACCCGCTGCGCATGGAGGTGCGCATGCGCACGCCCGCCGGCACCTGGAACTGGCTGCTGCTGTCCGGCGCCGTGGTGATGCGCAGCCCGGCCGGCGCACCGCTGCGCATGGCCGGCGTGGGGCTGGATGTGAATGCCAACAAGGCGCTGGAAAGCCAGCTGCGCACCGCAGCCAGCACCGACAACCTGACCCAGTTGCCCAACCGCAGTGTGGTGCTGGAGCTGATACGCACGGCATTGGCACGCGGCGCTGCCTCGCCGGGTTACAACTTCGCTGTGCTGTTCATGGATTTCGACCGCTTCAAACAGGTCAACGACACGCTGGGCCACAGCGTGGGTGATGAGCTGCTGCGCCAGATTGCGCAGCGCTTGCAACACAGCCTGCGCCCGGGGGATTCGTTTGTGCGCACCAGCGACTTCGGCCAGACCGCCGCGCGCATAGGCGGCGACGAGTTCGTGGTGGTGCTGGACGACATCCGCGGCGACCTCGATGCCCAGGTGGTGGCCGGGCGGCTGCTGGACGTGCTGGCCGAGCCCTACGACATCGGGTCGCATCGCGTCAACTCCAGCGTCAGCATAGGCATCGTCACCACGGCGCACGCCGCCGCCGACGCCGACAGCGTGCTGCGCGACGCCGACATCGCCATGTACGAGGCCAAGCGCGCCGGGCGCGGCCGCTACGAGATGTTCGACCCCAGCATGCGCAAGCGCGTGCGCGACGACGTCACGGTGCAAAACGACCTGCGCCTGGCGCTGGAGCGCGGCGAGCTGTTCGTGGTCTACCAGCCGTTCATCGATTTGACTACCGGCACCCTGGCAGGCATGGAGGCGCTGGCGCGCTGGCGCCATCCCGAGCGCGGCCTGGTGTCGCCGGTGGAGTTCATCGCCGTGGCCGAGGCCAGTGGGCTGATCGCGCCGCTGGGCCGCTTCGTGCTGGAGACCGCCTGCCGCGAGCTGGCGCAGATGCAGGCTGAGCTGGGCCGGCGCGCGCCGCCCAAGATGGCGGTCAATGTGTCGCGTGCCCAGCTGCGCCAGGACGGTTTTCCCTCTGAGGTGCTGGACGTGCTGCGCAGCAGCGGCGTGGCGCCCAGCCAACTGCAGCTGGAGGTGACCGAGAGCCTGGCGGCGCAGGACGATGCCGTCAAGGAAGTGCTGCGCCAGATCAAGGCGCTGGGCGTGACGCTGTCGCTGGACGATTTCGGCACCGGCTACTCGTCGCTGTCATGCCTGCACGAGTTGCCGGTGGACACGGTGAAGATTGACCGCTCGTTCGTCAGCCAGGCCGAGAGCAGCGCCTACCACCGGGTGCTGATCGAAGCCACCATGCGCATGGCGCAGACGCTGGGCCTGAGCACCGTGGCCGAAGGCATAGAGACGCCGCAGCAGGCGGCGCTGATGCTGCAACTGGGCTGCGACCGTGGCCAGGGCTACCTGTACAGCAAGCCCATGGAGGCCGCTGACATGACAGCCTGGATAGTGGCGCGTACGCGCTAGCCCCCACGGTCGCTCACTTCGTGTAGCTCCCTGCCCCCCGAGGGGGCCGCAAATCCCCTTGGGGCGGCCCGGCGGGGATTTATCCCGCTAGCGCAGGACGGCCAGCAGCTCGACCTCAAAGATCAACGTGGCGTTCGGGGGAATTTCTCCGGGCACGCCATTCGGGCCGTAGGCCAGCGCGCCGGGGCAGGTCAGCTTGGCCTTGCCACCCACCTTCATGTGTTGCACGCCCTCGGTCCAGCACTTGATGACCCGGTTCAGCGGAAACTCGGCCGGTGCGCCGTTCTTGTAGGAGCTGTCGAACTCCTTGCCGTTGGGCAGCGTGCCGCGGTAGTGCACCCGCACGCGGTCGACCGCCATCGGGCTGGGGCCCTTGCCTTCCACCAGCGCGCGGTACACCACACCGGTGGCGCTGACCACCGCGCCCGGCTCCGCGGCAGCGGCCACCAGCGCGGGGTCGGTGCGGGCGACCTGGGCGTGGGCCAGCCCCAGGCTGGCTTGTACGAAGGCGAGGGCGAGGGTGCAGACAGCTTTTTTCACGGGAAATCCTTTGCCAAGCATGACGGGTTGGCGGATTATGGTGCCTGGGCGCGAACTTTACTTTACAAAGGCTTCACGCACGGCCAACAGAGATGGCATGCCGAGCTTGTCTAATAGCGGTGAGGCAAGGGAGGGACTGTGGTCCCGCGCACATTGCGATTCACCATGCGCCGTATCATCGCGATGGGGTGCGGCGATGTGGATCGCTCGGCGTCAAGCTGCCCTGGCCAGAACAATAAATAACGCAGTCCTATGAAAAAACACATTTCTGCAAGAACGGCTTCTGTTTTTATCCGCCACCAAGGGCAATCCGGCGCGGCCAAGCCAGCACTGGTGGCTGGCATCGTGGTGGCGCTGCTGCTGGCCGCTGGCGGTTGGTGGTACTGGTCGTCGCGCGGTAGCGCCAGTGGCGCCGGGCCTGCGGGCGCGGCCAGTGTGCCGGCCGGCAGCGCCAGCCGGGCGGGTGGCCCCGGCGGTGGATCCGGTGGCCCAGGGGGCGGTGGCCGCTTTGGCGGCGCCAACCGCATCCAGCCGGTCAGCGTGGGCACGGTGCGGCGCCAGGACGTGCGCGTGACGGTCAACGCCATCGGCAGCATTGCGGCGGCCAACACGGCCGTGGTGCGCGCCAAGGTCAGCGGTGAGTTGAAGGCGATTTATTTCAGGGAAGGGCAGCTGGTGAAGGCGGGCTCGGTGGTGGCCGAAATCGACCCGCAACCTTTCCGCATCGCACTGGCCCAGGCCCAGGGCACGCTGGTGCGTGACCAGGCGCAGCTGGCCAATGCCAGGCTGGACCTGGCCCGTTACAAGGACCTGATCGCCAAGGACGCCGCGCCCAAGCAGCAGCTCGACACCCAGCAGGCCCTGGTGGCTCAGCTGGAGGGCACGGTGATGACCGACCAGGCGCAGGTGGACAACGCCAAGCTGCAACTGTCCTACACCCGTGTGACGGCGCCGATCTCCGGCCTGGCCGGCTTGAAGCAGGTGGACGTGGGCAACACCGTGCAGACCAGTGACGCCAACGGCGTACTGAGCATCGCGCAGACGCATCCGGTGAACGTGGTGTTCTCCGTGCCCGACACCCAGTTGCCACAGATTCAGAAGCAGATGAAGGCCGCCAAGCCCATGGCTGTGGAAGCGTGGGACCGCGACCAGAAGAACAAACTGGCCGACGGCGTGCTGGCCAGCACCGACAACAGCATTGACAGCACCACCGGCACCATCAAGCTGAAGGCGCAGTTCGCCAACGCCAAGGACGAGCTGTTCCCCAACCAGTTTGTCAACGTGCGGCTGCAGGTGGACAACATTTCCGACACGCTGGCGGTGCCCAGCGCGGCCGTGCTGCGCGGCACGCAAGGCACCTATGTGTACCTGGTGAATGCCGACAAGACGGTGAGCGTGCGCCGCATACGCGTGGGCGCCAATGACGGCGACTGGGTCAGCATCCAGGCTGACCTGAAGCCGGGTGACAAGGTGGTGACCGATGGCGCTGACCGCCTGCGCGAAGGTGCCCAGGTGGAGGTGGTGGTGCCGCTGGCCCCGAGCGGCGGCTTTGGCGGGCGCCGCCGCGATGGTGCCAGTGCGCCAGCAGGGGGTGCCAGCGGTGCGTCTGGCGGCGGCAATTTTGGTGGCCGCGGTGCCGGTGGTCCGGCGGCTGCGGGCGCGGACGCTGGCCCGGGCGCGGGACCAGTTGCTGGCGAAGGCGGTACGCGCCGTTCGCCGGCCGGTGCTGAGGCCGGCCAAGGTCGGCCGGGTGGGGAGGGTCGACCCGGTGGGCCCGGTGGAGAGGGTCGACCCGGTGGTCCCGGCGGCCGCCCGGGTGAGGGTCCGCCACCGCGTGGCGATGGCCCACCGCCGCAACGCGGCGACGGCCCGCCCCCTGGCGCCAATGCCGGCGGTGGCGACATGCCGCCCTGGTTCAGCCGCCTGCCACCCGAGATGCAGGAAAAGTTCAAGGCCATGAGCCCGCAGGAGCGGGAAGCCTGGATACAGAAGCGCCGCGAGGAGCGCCAGCGCCAGCAAGGTAACCAGTAAACATGGCCCCCACGCTCGTCACTGCGTGTACTCGCTGCCCCCCGAGGGGGCCGCAATCGCCTTGGGGCGGCCCGGCGGCGATTCACCTCCTCTCACACGTACATGAACCCGTCACGCATCTTCATTGAACGCCCGGTCGCCACCTCGCTGATGATGGTGGCCATCCTGCTGGCTGGCCTGCTGGCCTACCGGCTGCTGCCGCTGTCGGCGTTGCCGGAAGTGGACTACCCGACCATCCAGGTCACGGCGCTGTACCCGGGCGCCAGCCCGGACGTGATCGCCTCCAGCATCACCGCGCCGCTGGAACGCCAGTTTGGCCAGATGCCGGGGCTGGCGCAGATGTCGTCCAGCAGCTCGGGTGGCGCCTCGGTCATCACGCTGCGCTTTTCGCTGACGCTGTCGCTGGACGTGGCCGAGCAGGAGGTGCAGGCCGCCATCAATGCCGGTGGCAACCTGCTGCCCAGCGACATGCCGATGCCGCCGACCTACAGCAAGGTCAATCCGGCCGACGCGCCGGTGATGACGATTGCCATCACCTCACCGTCGCTGCCGGTCATCAAGGTGCATGACCTGGTCGAAAGCCGCCTGGCGCAAAAAATCTCGCAGGTGTCGGGTGTGGGCCTGGTGGCGATCGCCGGCGGTCGCCGGCCGGCCGTGCGCATCCAGGCCAATCCGAAGGCGCTGGCCAGCCTGGGCCTGTCGCTGGACGATGTGCGCACCGTCATCGCCAGTTCCAACGTCAACCAGGCCAAGGGCAGTTTCGATGGCGCCACGCGCGCCTCCACCATCGACGCCAATGACCAGCTGAAGACCGCCAACGACTACATCAACCTGGTGATCGCCTACAAGAACGGCAACCCGATCCGGCTGAAGGACATCGCCACCATCGTCGACGACGCCGAGAACCTGCGCCTGGCGGCCTGGGCCGACACCACCGCCGGCGTGATCCTGAACGTGCAGCGCCAGCCCGGCGCCAACGTGATCGAGACGGTGAACCGCGTCAAGGCGCTGCTGCCGCAGTTGCAGGCCACGTTGCCGGCGTCCATCGACGTCAAGGTGCTGAGCGACCGCACGGTGACCATACGCGCCTCGGTGGACGACGTGGAGTTCGAGCTGATGCTGTCCATCGCGCTGGTGGTGATGGTGATCTTCGTCTTCCTGCGCAGCGTGTCGGCCACCATCATCCCGGCGGTGGCGGTGCCCCTGTCCCTGGTGGGGACCTTCGGCGTCATGTACCTGATGGGCTTTTCCATCAACAACCTGACCCTGATGGCGCTGACCATCTCCACCGGTTTCGTGGTGGACGACGCCATCGTGATGATCGAGAACATCGCGCGCTACGTGGAAGAGGGCGAGTCGCCCTTGCAGGCCGCCTTCACCGGCTCCAAGCAGATCGGCTTCACCATCATCTCGCTGACGATTTCGCTGATCGCGGTGCTGATCCCGCTGCTGTTCATGGGCGACGTGGTGGGCCGGCTGTTCCACGAGTTCGCCATCACGCTGGCGGTGTCCATCCTGATCTCGGCCTTCGTGTCGCTGACGCTGACCCCCATGATGTGCGCGCGCCTGCTGAAGCACACGCCCGAGGAAAGCCATGGCAAGCTGTACCAGTGGGTGGGCCGGGCGTTCGACAAGACCATCCACGAATACGGCCGTCTGCTGAACTGGGTGCTGGACCGCCAGGTCTGGACGTTGCTGGTGTTCGGGATCACGCTGGCGCTGACGGCGCTGCTGTACGTGGTGGTGCCCAAGGGCTTTTTCCCCATCCAGGACACCGGGCAGATCCAGGCCATCACCGAGGCTTCGCAATCCACCTCGTTCGCGGCCATGGCCACGCACCAGCAGGCGCTGGCCGAGATTATCCTGAAAGACCCGGCGGTGGAGTCGCTGTCGTCCTTCATCGGTGTGGATGGCGCCAACGCCACGTTGAATGCCGGGCGCATGCTGATCAGCCTCAAACCGCTGGACCAGCGCCGCATAGGTGCCAGCGACGTGATACGCCGGCTGAACCAGGCCACCGCCAACGTGCCGGGCATCTCGCTGTACATGCAGCCGGTGCAGGACTTGACGATTGAAGACCGGGTGTCCAAGACGCAGTACCAGTTCACGTTGAGCTCGCCCGACCAGGCCGAGCTGACCAAGGCCACCTTGCGGCTGCAGGAAAAGCTGCGCACGCTCCCCTCTTTGGTGGACGTGGCCAGCGACGTGCAGGACGAAGGCCTGCAGGCCTATGTGAACATCGACCGCGATGCGGCTGGGCGTTTTGGCGTCACCGTGGCGGCCATCGACTCGGCGTTGTACAACGCCTTCGGCCAACGGCTGATCTCCACCATCTTCACCCAGTCCAACCAATACCGCGTGGTGCTGGAGGTGTCGCCCGAGTTCCGGCGCGGCATGCAGGGGCTCAACGGCCTGTACGTGGCGGGCAGCGCGCCGAACCCGAACGGCACGGGCAACATCAGCGTGCAGGTGCCCTTGACCTCGGTGGCCACACTGACCGAGCGCTCCGCGCCGCTGGCAGTCAACCACGTGGCGCAGTTCCCATCCGCCACCATCTCGTTCAACCTGCCGCCGGGTGTGTCGCTGGGCGAGGCGGTCTCGGCCATCAAGGCGGCCGAGAAAGAGGCACAGCTGCCGGCCAGCGTGGAGACCAGCTTCCAGGGCGCGGCGCTGGCCTTCCAGGCCTCGCTGACCAACACGCTGTTGCTGATCGTGGCGGCGGTGATCACCATGTACATCGTGCTGGGCGTGCTGTACGAGAGCTACATCCACCCGCTGACCATCCTGTCCACGCTGCCGTCGGCCGGCCTGGGCGCGCTGCTGGCGCTGCTGATTTTCCGGCTCGATTTGGGCATCATCGCCATCATCGGCATCGTGCTGCTGATCGGCATCGTGAAGAAGAACGCCATCATGATGATCGACTTCGCGCTGGAGGCCCAGCGCGAGCACGGCATGAAGCCGCGCGACGCCATCCACCAGGCCTGTCTGCTGCGCTTCCGGCCGATTTTGATGACCACGCTGGCGGCCTTGTTCGGCGCGCTGCCGCTGATGCTGGGTGGCGGCATGGGCAGCGAGCTGCGCCATCCACTGGGGGTGGTGATGGTGGGCGGGCTGATCGTCAGCCAGTTGCTGACACTGTTCACCACGCCGGTGATCTACCTGGGCTTTGACGCACTGTCGGACAAGCTGCGCCGGCGCTTCGGCGACCCGCTGTCGCCCGAGGGCATGGCCACGCCGACGGAACCGGAACCCGCCAAGACGGGCGACAAGGCATGAACCTGTCCGCGCCCTTCATCAACCGGCCGGTGGCGACCACGCTGCTGTCGCTGGGGCTGGCCATGGCCGGCGCGATTGCCTTCAAGCTGCTGCCGATCGCGCCACTGCCGCAGGTGGACTTTCCCACCATCTCGGTGTCCGCCTCGCTACCCGGTGCCAGCCCCGACACCATGGCCGCCACCGTGGCCACGCCGCTGGAGCGCGCCTTGGGCAGCATTGCCGGCGTCAACGAGATCACGTCGTCGTCGTCGCTGGGCAGCTCACGCATCACGCTGCAGTTTGATCTCAACCGCGACATCGACGGCGCCGCCCGCGACGTGCAGGCTGCCATCAACGCGTCACGCTCCATGCTGCCCAGCGGCATGCCCAGCAACCCGACCTACCGCAAGGTCAACCCGGCCGATGCGCCCATCATGATCATCGCGCTGACGTCGGAGACGCTGACGCGCGGTCAGATGTATGACGCCGCCAGCACCGTGCTGGCGCAGCGGCTGTCGCAGGTGGACGGCATAGGCCAGGTGTCGATAGGCGGCGGCGCGCTGCCGGCGGTGCGCATCGAGCTGGACCCGAACCGCCTGTCGGCCAACGGCATCTCGCTGGACACGGTGCGCGTGGCGGTGACGGCCACCAACGCCAACCGACCCAAGGGCTCGGTGGAGGACGACACCAACTACTGGCAGGTCGGTGCCAATGACCAGGCCCGCACGGCGGCCGACTTTGCGCCGTTGGTGGTGAGCTTTCGCAACGGTGCGGCGGTGCGCCTGCGCGACGTCGCCGAGGTCATCGACTCGGTGCAGGACGTGCGCAACTACGGCGCCTCCAACGGCAAGCCGGCGGTGCTGCTGATCCTGAACAAGGCGCCGGGCGCCAACATCATCGAGGCGGTGGACCGGGTGCGCGCGCTGTTGCCGCAGCTCAAGGCGTCGATTCCGGCAGCCATCAACACCGCGGTGGTGGTGGACCGCAGCCCCACCATACGCGCCTCCATCAACGAGGTGGAGCGGGCCATGGTGATCGCCTTTGGCCTGGTCATCGTGGTGGTGTATGCCTTTTTGCGCAGCGTGCGCGCGGCGCTGCTGCCCAGTGTGGCGGTGCCGCTCTCCCTGGCCGGCACCTTCGGCGTGATGTACCTGGTGGGCTACAGCGTGGACAACCTGTCGCTGATGGCGATGACGGTGGCCACCGGCTTCGTGGTCGACGACGCCATCGTGGTGCTGGAGAACATCACCCGCCACATGGAGCACGGCAAGTCGCCGCGCGAGGCAGCGCTGGCCGGCGCGCGAGAGATCGGCTTCACCGTGGTGTCCATCAGCCTGTCGCTGATCGCTGCCTTCATCCCCATCCTGTTCATGGGCGGCATCATCGGGCGGCTGTTCCGCGAATTCGCGGTCGTGCTGTCGGTGGCCATCCTGGTGTCCATGGTGGTGTCGTTGACCACCACGCCCATGATGGCCGCGCTGCTGCTGAAGCCGCGGCAGAAGAACCTCACCCCCAGCCGCTTTGCCCGTGCCGCCACGCGCGTGCAGAACGCGGTGCAGCGCGGCTATCGTGCCAGCCTGCGCTGGACGCTACGGCACCAGCCGGTGGCGCTGCTGGCGCTGGCCGCGGTGGTGGGCGTCAACGTCTACCTGTACACCATCATCCCCAAGGGCTTCTTCCCGCAGCAGGATACCGGCCGGCTGGTCGGCGGCGTGCAGGCTGACCAGGGCATTTCCTTCCAGGCCATGCAGAAGAAGCTGGACACCTTCATGGGTATCGTGCAGGCCGACCCGGCGGTGGAGAGCGTCACCGGCTTCACCGGTGGCGGCCAGCGCAACAGCGCCAACATGTTCATTTCACTCAAGCCCTTGAGCGAGCGCAACCTGTCGGCTGACGCCATCGTGGCGCGGCTGCGCGCCAAGCTCAGCCACGAGCCCGGTGCCAACCTGTTCCTCACCCCCGTGCAGGACATCCGCATCGGCGGGCGCCAGTCGAATGCCCAGTACCAGTACACACTGCAAGCCGATGAGCTGACCGACCTGCGCGCCTGGGAGCCCAAGATCCGCCAGGCCTTGTCGCAGTTGCCCGAGCTGGTGGACGTCAACAGCGACCAGCAGGACCGGGGTGTGCAGACCTCGCTGAACATCGACCGTGACGCCGCCGCCCGCCTGGGCCTCAACATGAGCACCATCGACAACACGCTGAACAACGCCTTCGGCCAGCGCCAGGTGGGGGTGATCTACAACCCGCTGAACCAGTACCGCGTGGTGATGGAGTTGGCACCCGAGTACCTGCAAAGCCCCGATGCGCTGAAGAACCTGCTGTTCACGTCCAGCAGCGGCGCGCAGATTCCGCTGGCGTCCATCGCCAAGGTGGAAACCACCTTCACGCCGCTGGCCGTCAACCACCAGAGTGGCACGCCGGCCTCCACCGTCAGCTTCAACCTGCCGGAAAACGTGTCGTTGTCGCAGGCGACTGCGGCGGTGGACAGCGCCATGCTGAGCGTCGGCGTGCCGGTGTCGGTGCGCGGCCGCTTCCAGGGCGCGGCCAACGCCTTCCAGGCGTCGCTCTCCAGCCAGCCGATGCTGATCCTGGCGGCCATCGTGGCCATCTACCTGGTGCTGGGCATCCTGTATGAGAGCCTGATCCACCCCATCACCATCCTGTCCACACTGCCGTCGGCCGGCGTCGGCGCGCTGCTGGCGCTGATGATGTTCGGCACCCAGTTCACCGTGATTGCCTTCATCGGCGTGGTGCTGCTGATCGGCATCGTGAAGAAGAACGCCATCATGATGATCGACTTCGCCATCGCCCGGCAGACCCGCACGCGCGAACTGGGCAACGAGGTGAGTGCTGGCGCCGCCATCTACCGCGCCTGCCAGCTGCGCGTGCGGCCCATCCTGATGACCACCGCCGCCGCCATCTTTGGCGCCATCCCGCTGGCGCTGGGCACCGGTGACGGCGCCGAGCTGCGCCAGCCGCTGGGCATTGCCATCGTCGGCGGCCTGGTGCTGAGCCAGTTGCTGACCCTGTACACCACGCCGGTGGTGTTTGTTTGCATGGACAGGCTGCGCCGGCGCGGCAAGCGCAAGGCGGCCAAGGCCGCCAGCGTGCCAGCCACCGCCGCCCACCCTGCCTGAGCTGAATGACCATGCCTGCCCTGTTCCTTTCCACCGTCACCCCATTTCGCGCTGTGCCCACACGCCTGGCGCCGTTGGCCCTGGCCTTGCTGCTGGCCGGCTGCGCCGTCACCGCCGAGTCGCCGCCGGCCCCCACCGCAGCGCCGGCGCAGTTCAAGGAAACCGGGCTGTGGCAGCAGGCACAAACCAGCCAGGCCACCGTGCCGGACGACTGGTGGACGCTGTTCAGCGACCCGGTGCTCAATGACTTGCAGGGCAAGCTGGTCATCGGCAACGAAAACCTGAAAGGCGCACTGGCCCAGGTGGCGCTGGCGCGCGCCAGCCTGGACAGCACGCGTGCCGCCCAATACCCCACGCTGGGGGTGGGCTTGAGCGGCACGCGCAGCCAAAGCCCCACCGGCGCGGCGGCCGCCGTCACCGACCCCACGGTGGCGCGCAGTAACGGCCCCAGCAACAGCGTGCAGTTGGGCCTGAGCGCCAGCTGGGAAGTGGACCTGTGGGGCCGCCTGTCGCAGGCCACCAGCGCCAGCGAGGCGCGTTACCAGGCCAGCGTGGACGACCTGGCGGCGGCCCGCCTGTCGGCCCAGGCGCTGCTGGTGCAGACCTATTTTTCGCTGCGCACCTTCGAGGCCCAGCAGGCGCTGTATGAGCGCAACCTGGAGGCCTACAGCCGCTCGGCATCACTGACGCAGGCACGCTACGACGCCGGCGTGGTCGGCCGCACCGACGTGCTGCAGGCGCAGACGCAGTTGAAATCTGCCCAGGCCCAGCTGGCCGAGGCCAAGGCGCAGCGCGCCCAGCTGGAGCACGCGCTGGCGGTGCTGCTGGGCCTGCCGCCGTCGGGCTTCAGCCTGCCGCGTACGGCCGGCGTGCCGGCCTCGCCCGCCATTCCGACGCTGTTGCCCAGCACGCTGTTGCAACGCCGCCCCGACATCGCCGCTGCCGAGCGCCGGGTGGCCGCTGCCTATGCGCAGATTGGCGTCGCCAAGGCGGCGTATTTCCCGACGCTGACGCTGTCGGCCAGCGCCGGCTACCGCAGCACCAGCCTGAGTGACCTGATCAGCGCGCCCAACCGCTTCTGGTCCATAGGCCCGGCGCTGGCCGAGGGCATTTTTGACGGCGGCGCCCGCCGCGCGGCCACCGCCCAGGCGCGCGCCAACGCCGACCAGGCCACCGCCACCTACCGCCAGACCGTGTTGACCGCTTTTCAAGAAGTGGAAGACAACCTGGTGCTGGCCGAGCAATTGCGCGCCGAGGCGCAGCTGCAGCGCGAAGCACTGAAACTGTCGCAGGACAACCTGGCCATCGTGATGGAGCAGTACCGCCAGGGCACCGTCAGCTACTTGAACGTGGCGGCAGCGCAGACGGCCGAACTCAGCAGCGAGCTCAGCCTGCTGTCGGTGCGCAACCGGGAGCTGGCGGCGCTGAACACGCTGTTGAAGAACATTGCCGGGCGCTGGCAAGACCAGCCTGCCCAGTGAGGGGCCGCGCTGTGCGGCGCTGCTTTCGCGCGCCATCGCGCTGCGTTGAATGCCGGGGTGCTTGCGGTGGACGCGCACGCATCCTGTGCACCTGAATCTGCAACCCATCGCGCCTGGCTCGCTTGCAGCGACCCTGCTGGTTAAAGTGGGTCTCCGTTAACTTTCGATGGCGATCCGACCCACATGACAGATTCAGTCTTCTCGCGCTTTGCTGTGGCCGTTGTTTTTTCAGCCGTGGCCTTGGGTGCCCATGCTGCCGGCAGCTTTGAGTTTTCCGGCCCGCCCGGCCCGTACGCGGTGGGCCTCAAGGCTGTGCAGAAGTACGACTACACGCGCGCCTTCAAGCCCGTGCTGGACATCAACACCGGCCTGGCCAATACCGGTGAGCGGGCCAGGCCCATGCAAATGCTGGTGTGGTACCCCGCGAGCAAAGCCGGCAAAGCCGTCAGCTATGGCGACTACATCCGCCTGGACGGCACGGAGGACGACATCGCGCTGAAGGAAGACGAGATTGAGCGCGTGTACCAGGGTAGGGTCAAGCGGATTGTCGCTTCCAAGGGCAGTGCGGCTTTGGCCAGCCAGGAGCTGGCCCGCCCCATGCGCGCAGTGCGCGATGCGCCCGCCGCGGCGGGCAAATTTCCGTTGGTGGTCTATGCTGCCAGCTTCAGCAGCACGGCATCGGAAAATGTGGATTTGTGCGAGTATCTGGCCAGCCACGGCTATGTTGTCATCGCCATTCCCAGCATGGGAACGCACAGCCATGGGCAGTCCACAGACCTGGAAGGGCTGGAAGCGCAGGTGAGCGACATTGGGTTTGCCATGGCGCACGCCCACACCCTCGCTCAAGTCGATCTCGGCAAAAGCGCGGTCATGGGCTTCAGCTGGGGTGGTTTGGCCAATGTGATGGCGGCGGCCAAGGACAACCGCATCAAGGCGCTGGTGAGCCTGGATGGCTCGGTGCGGTACTTCCCACAGTTGGTCGACTCCGGCAAGGAGGCCGCGCCCTACGTCACCCCCGCGCGCGTGGCGGTGCCGTTGCTGTACATGGCGGCGCGGCCCAAATCGATGGAGGTCATGCAAGGCCAATATGACCTGAGCTTCAATTTCATGAATGCCATGAAGTACTCGGACGTCTATCGCGTCACCATGTGGCCCATGGAGCATGGTGACTTTGCTTCCAGCGGTCTGCATACCCAGAATCCGGCGCGTTTCAAGGAGTATTCGCTGGACGAGGTGTCCGCAGCGCACAGTTGGATGGCGCGCTACGTGCTGAATTTTCTCAACGCCCGCCTCAAGGGTGACGCCAGCGGAGAAGTGTTTTTCAGCAATGCGCCCACAGTGAATGGCGCGCCGCCCCACATGAGCACGGTGGAGGTGATTCGCGCAAAAGGGGCGCCGCCGACGCTGGAGTCCTTCGCGGCACAGCTGTACAGCCAGGGCTTTTCCAACGCCCAGCAGGTGCTGGACAGCTACAGAAAACTGGAGCCCAAATTCCAGTTGCCGGAGAACGAACTCAACCGCTGGGCCTACAACCTGCTGCAGGCGGGCCAGGTGAAGGCGGCCATCGAAGTCTTCAAAGTCAATGTGGCCTTGTATCCCGCCAGCTTCAATGTCTACGACAGCCTGGCGGAGGGCTATGCGACGAACAAGGAGACCGCCCTGGCCGTCCAGAACTACAAGAAGTCGCTGGAGTTGAACCCCAGAAATACCAACGCGGTGGAGCAGCTTGAGCAGCTGGCAACACAAAAATAGTCCGCTTGGGGCTGCGCTAGACTGGAGTAACACGATGCGCTCCCTTTTTGAACACCATGGCCTTGCGTCTTGACGCGTTGCAAGCCGCCGTCATCGACCTCGACGGCACGCTGGTCGACACCCTGGGCGATTTCGCCGCCACGCTGAATCTGATGCTGGCTGACCTGGCCCTGCCGCCGGTGGACCGCGTCACGGTGGAACGCCTGGTGGGCAAGGGCTCGGAGCACCTGATACGAGGCGTGCTGGCGCTGGCCGGCTGGTCCGAGGCGCGCATGGACGCGCCGGATGGCTACGCGCGAGCTTGGCAGGCTTACCAGGACCACTACCGCCACATCAACGGCCGGCATTCCGAGGTCTATCCCGGTGCCCTGGCGGGTGTGCAATGGCTGCATGCGCGTGGCCTGAAGCTGGCCTGCCTGACCAACAAGCCGACCGAGTTCGCGCAAGGCCTGTTGCAAGCCAAGGGACTGGCCGGGTATTTCCAAGTGGTGTTTGGTGGCGATGCCTTCCCGCGCAAGAAGCCCGACCCCATGCCGCTGCTGAAAACCTGCGACGCGTTGGGCACGTTGCCTGCGCGCACGCTGATGCTGGGCGATTCCAGCAACGATGCCCAGGCGGCGCGCGCCGCCGGTTGCCCGGTGGTGCTGGTCACCTATGGCTACAACCATGGCGAGCCGGTGCGCGCGGTGGATGCGGACGGCTGGCTGGACAGCCTGGACGAACTGTCCCGACTGGTGTCCTGACCCGTTAGCTGGCGCCGAGCGCCGGCAACGCCGGCCCATGGCCCAGCCCATGGGTCTCATGCCCCAGGCGGAACACCGCCACGGCCTGCACCAGATCGCGTGCCTGGCCCTTCAAGCTGCTGGCGGCGGCCGCCATTTGCTCGACCAGCGCGGCATTTTGCTGCGTGGTCTGGTCCATTTCGGTCACCGCGTCGCCCACCTGGCTGACGCCTTGCGACTGCTCGCTGCTGGCGGCGCTGATCTCGCCCATGATGTCGGTCACCCGACGTATGCTGGCCACCACCTCGCTCATGGTGCTGCCGGCCTGGTCCACCAGCGTGGTGCCCTGGTCCACGCGCTCGACGCTGGTGTTGATCAGGGTCTTGATCTCCTTGGCGGCTTCGGCGCTGCGCCCGGCCAGGCTGCGCACCTCGCTGGCCACCACGGCAAAGCCCCGGCCCTGTTCACCGGCCCGGGCGGCTTCCACGGCCGCGTTCAGCGCCAGGATGTTGGTCTGGAAGGCGATGCCGTCGATGACGCTGATGATGTCGGCAATCTTCTTGGACGAGTCGCTGATGCCCTTCATGGTCAGCACCACCTGGCCCACCACGTCGCCACCTTTGACGGCCACGCTGCTGGCCAGCTGCGCCAGCTGGTTGGCCTGGGCCGCGTTGTCGGCGTTTTGCCGCACGGTGGAGCTGAGCTCTTCCATGCTGGCGGCGGTTTCCTCCAGTGCGCTGGCCTGTTGTTCGGTGCGTGCCGACAGGTCGTGGTTGCCCTGGGCGATCTCGGAGCTGGCCGAGGCTACGTTTTCCGAGCCCTGGCGCACCTGGGCCACCACCTTGGCCAGGCTACTTTGCATGTCCTTCAAGGCCGTTAGCAGTTCGCCCACCTCGTCCTTGCTGCCGATGTGGATGGCGTTGTTCAGGTTGCCGTGGGCCACGCTGCCGGCCAGCCGGGCGGCGTCGGCAATCGGCCGCACCAGCACCCGGCTCAACACGATGCTGCCCACCAGCCCGCCGATGGCGGCCAGCACCATCACCGTCAGCGCGATGCTGCTGGCCCGCTGACCACTGGTGGAGGCTTGTTGTGAGCCGTCCTCTGCATCCTTGGCCAGCACCTTCCTCAGGTCTTCCAGCAACGCGGCAGCGTCCCGATCGGCGCCGCGGGCCGATTTGTCCCCCGTCGCCGGGTCGGCGTCGGCGGCCTTGAAGGCTTCAAAGGCCTTCTTGTAGCGTTCAGAAGCCGATTTCAGCGCCGGGTCGAGTTTCTTCAGGGTTTCCTTGGCCGGGCCGGGTGAGAGCAGCTTGTCCAGTGCGCGCATCTGCTTCTCCACCTCGCCGATTTCCTTCAGGTGCGACGCCCAGTACTTCTCCTGGTCTTTGGGGTCCTTGCCGCGCAGCAGCACGTTTTTCCATTCCTGGATGGCGGTGGAAAAGTGCGAGTCCACGTCTGCCGCGGTGCGGTCAGCGGCCACCGCGTTCATCACCGTGTATTGGTAGAAGTTGACCGAGCTGGTGAGCTGCAGGATGCCGAACAGGCCGCCCAGCAGCAACAGGCCTATGGCGGCCGCGAAGGCCAGCGGGAGTTTGAGACTGAGTTTCATGAACCGCGTCCTCTTGGTGATTGCAGGCAACAAATCCCCGGCGGCACTGTCAACCCCGGGAGTGCCTGCAACCAATGTAGTCCTTTTCCGGCGGCTTGTCATCCCGCCCGGCTGCTAGCAAAAGGGGAGCGATCAAGGAAAACCGCCGCGCATCCAGGTGGCGCGCGGCGGTTGCTGCAGGGCTGCGGTTGGCGCAGTGTTCAGCGGGTGGCGGGCGAGCCCAGCATGGCCTCTTTCAACTGGTAGTCTGCCGGCGAAGAGCCCAGCCAGATGGACAGCAGCGCCTTGAAGAATTCGGGTTCCTTGAACGGCTCACCCTGCACCTGGCCCTTGACGGTGACCACGCTGCCCTTGCCGGGTACCCAGTCCAGCGAGAAGGTGTCGCCGGCCACCAGTTTCTTGTGCGCCGCAAACATCTCGCCCATGCGCAGCAGGCCGGGAATCATCTTGGACATCTCGGCCTTGCCCATGTTGTCTTCCATGCCGCGGGTCAGCAGCTTGCCCAGTTCGGCGGAGTCGATGTCGCGGACCATGGTCACCAGCACACGCTTGGGGCCGGGCGCGGCCACCACTTCGTCCAGGCTACTGGCCTTCTTGGTCAGGTACAAACCGGCGACGTACACCTTGACGACGAACTTGTAGCGCGTACCGGCGCCGTTGAGCTGAAGCTTGGTGCCGCCGACGTCGGCGCTGTCTTCTACCTTGACGCCGTTGATGGTCTGCGTGGCGGCCCAGGCGCTGCCGGTGCTGAAAGCCAGGCTGGCCGCCAGGGCCAGCAGGGTGCGGATGCTGCGTGATGTCATCGGTGTGCTTGATGCCGCGCCGGTGTGCGCCGCGGCCCTTGTGTTGGGAACGGGCGTCCATTGTTGCCCCGTCATGCGCCGGGCGCAACAGGGTTTACAAGGGCAAGCGGGTGCGCCGGTCTTCTTTGTTACACTGGGGTCTCATCATGTTCATTCACCGCATCAGCATCACGGGTTGTAGCGACCGGGGAGCCTGGCCCTGGCGAGCCTGGCCCTGCGTGGCCGCCCGCGTTCGCGCCTGAGGCTTGAGACCCAGGGCGGCCGGTGGGTGGTGAGGCGACTGCGTCGCATGCCCCGGACCTGTGTCCGCCCACATTCCCCATTCCGCCCGCCATGTGACGCCGCCATGGCACTCCCTGAGTGAATGCGCGCTGCACCGGTTGCGGTGCGCGCAACGCCCCGCCAGCCGCCCACATGGCGCGGGGTGCGGAACGAAAGGCCACATGCCGTGATGACCGAACTTGAATTCAAAAGCCTCAGCGACCAGGGGTACAACCGCATCCCGCTGATCCTGGAGGCCTTTGCCGACCTGGAAACGCCCCTGTCGCTGTACCTGAAGCTGACGCAAAGCGGCGGCGCCAACAGTTTCCTGCTGGAATCCGTGGTGGGCGGCGAGCGCTTTGGCCGCTACAGCTTCATCGGCCTGCCGGCGCGCACCCTGCTGCGTGCCAGCGGCTTTGGAGCACAGCGGCGCACCGAGGTGGTGACCGATGGCCAGGTGGTGGAAACCTCCACCGACAACCCGCTGGACTTCATCGCCGATTACCACCGGCGCTTCAAGGTGGCGCTGCGCCCCGGCCTGCCGCGCTTTTGCGGCGGCCTGGCCGGCTACTTCGGCTACGACACGGTGCGCCACATCGAGAAGAAGCTGGCCGCCACCTGCCCCAGCGACACCCTGGGTTGCCCTGACGTGCTGCTGCTGCAATGCGAGGAACTGGCCGTCATCGACAACCTGTCGGGCAAGCTGTATCTGATCGTCTATGCCGACCCGGCCAAGCCCGAGGCCTTCGCCAATGCCAAGAAGCGCTTGCGCGAGCTGAAGGAGAAGCTGCGCTATTCCGTCAGCGCGCCGGTGGTCAAGCCCAGCCAGTCCTACCCGGTGGAGCGCGAGTTTGCCAAGGCCGACTACCTGGCCGCGGTGGTGCGCGCCAAGGAGCTGATCGCCGCCGGCGACTTCATGCAGGTGCAGGTGGGCCAGCGGCTGAAGAAACGCTACACCGAGTCCCCGCTCAGCCTGTACCGCGCGCTGCGTTCGCTGAACCCGTCGCCCTACATGTACTACTACAACTTCAGCGGCGCCGACGGCAGCGGCGGCGACTTCCATGTGGTGGGTGCCTCGCCGGAAATCCTGGTGCGCCAGGAACAGGTGGTCGTGGACGACAGATCGGCGCAAAAAATCACCATACGTCCATTGGCCGGCACCCGCCCGCGTGGCGCCAACCCCGAGCTGGACCAGGCCGCCGAGCAGGAACTGGTGACCGACCCCAAGGAACGGGCCGAGCACGTGATGCTGATCGACCTGGCGCGCAACGACATCGGCCGCATTGCGGAAATCGGCAGCGTCAAGGTCAGCGACGCCTTCTGCGTCGAACGGTACAGCCATGTGATGCACATCGTCAGCAATGTGGAAGGCATCTTGACGCAGAAGGAAGGCGCCACGCTGGGCAGCATGGATGTGCTCAAGGCCACCTTCCCCGCCGGCACGCTGACTGGCGCGCCCAAGGTGCATGCGATGGAATTGATAGACCAGCTGGAGCCCAGCAAGCGCGGCTTGTATGGCGGCGCCTGCGGTTACCTCAGCTACGCCGGCGACATGGACCTCGCCATTGCCATACGCACTGGCATCATCAAGGATCAGACGCTGTATGTGCAGGCGGCGGCCGGTGTGGTGGCTGACTCGGTGCCCGAGCTGGAGTGGAAAGAGACCGAAGCCAAGGCGCGCGCGCTGCTGCGCGCCAGCGAGCTGGTCGAGGAGGGCCTGGAATGAGCACGACCACCCAACCAGCGCTGCGCCTGGTCATGATCGACAACTACGACAGCTTCACCTACAACATCGTCCAGTACTTTGGCGAATTGGGCGCCCAGGTGGACGTGTTCCGCAACGACGAGATCAGCGTGGACGAACTGGGCCAGCGCCTGGCCGCCGGCCAGATGGACCGGCTGGTGGTGTCGCCCGGCCCCTGCTCGCCGGCCGAGGCCGGCATTTCGGTGGCGGCGATACAGGCCTTCATGGGCAAGCTGCCTATTTTGGGCGTGTGCCTGGGCCACCAGAGCATAGGCGCGGCGCTGGGCGGCAAGATCGTGCGGGCTCAAGTGCTGATGCATGGCAAGACCTCGGTCATCACCACCACGCAGCAGGGGGTGTTTGCCGGCTTGCCGCAGCGGTTCACCGTCAACCGCTACCACTCGCTGGCGATAGAGCGCGCCAGCTGCCCGCCTGAGCTGGAGTTGACCGCCTGGACGGACGACGGCGAGATCATGGGCGTGCGCCACAGCGGCCTGGCGCATGCGGTGCGGCTGGAGGGCGTACAGTTCCACCCCGAATCCATACTGACCGAGCATGGCCACGCCATGCTGAAGAACTTTTTGCAATGAGGAGGCCCCGGCCATGAGCAGCAGCATTGTGGATTTGCGCAGCGACACCGTCACCCGCCCCACGGCGGCCATGCGCGACGCCATGCACAACGCGCCGCTGGGCGACGACGTGTTTGGCGACGACCCCAGCGTCAACGCGCTGCAGCAGCAGATTGCGGAGATGCTGGGCTTCGAGGCGGCGCTGTTCATGGCCACCGGCACGCAGAGCAACCTGTGCGCGCTGCTCAGCCATTGCCAGCGCGGTGACGAGTACATCGCCGGCCAGTTCCAGCATTGCTACCGCTGGGAAGGCGGCGGCGGCGCGGTGTTTGGCAGCATCCAGCCGCAGCCGCTGGAGCACCAGAGCGACGGCACGCTGGCGCTGGCCGACATCGAGGCCGCCATCAAGCCCGACGACGCGCACTACGCCCGCACGAGGCTGTTGGCGCTGGAAAACACGCTGGGCGGCAAGCTGATCCCCATGGCCTACATAGAGCAGGCCACCGCGCTGGCCAAAGCCAAGGGCCTGGCCCGCCATCTGGATGGCGCGCGCCTGTTCAACGCCGCCGTGGCGCAAGCCGCGCAGACCGGTGGCGATGCCTATGCCGAGGCGCGCCGCATTGCCCAGTGCTTTGACAGTGTGTCGGTATGCTTCAGCAAGGGGCTGGGCGCGCCGGTGGGCTCTGCCTTGTGCGGCAGCCGCGAGTTGATTGCCAAGGCGCACCGGGTGCGCAAGATGGCTGGTGGCGGCATGCGCCAGGCCGGTGTGCTGGCCTCTGCGGCTGCGCATGCGTTGGAGCACCATGTGCTGCGTCTGGCGGACGACCACGCGCTGGCCCGGCGGCTGGCTGAAGGCCTGGCCGGGCTGGACGGCGTGCAGGTGGAGGCGCCGCACACCAACATCGTGTTCGTGGACCTGGTGGGGCCGGCCAAGGCGCGAGCCGCCGAGCTGATGCCGTACCTGAAAGAGCGCGGTGTGCTGGCCACGGGCCTGTACAAGCTGCGCTTCGTCACCCACCTGGATGTGGACGCGGCCGGCGTGGACCACGCCATTGCCGCCATCCGCGGCTTTTTCAACAACAAATAAGCGCTGCACGAGGAGTTCGCACCATGATTCAAGCCGTCAAGATCACGCCGCAAGAGGCCTTGCAGCGCACCATAGAGCACCGCGAAATCTTCCACGACGAGATGCTGCACGTGATGCGCATGATCATGAGCGGCGAGATGTCGCCGGTGATGATGGCCGCGCTGATCACCGGCCTGCGGGTGAAGAAGGAAACCATCGGCGAGATCACCGCCGCCGCGCAGGTGATGCGCGAGTTTTCCACCAAGGTCGTTGTGGCCGACAAGACCCACCTGGTGGACATCGTGGGCACAGGTGGCGACGGCTCGCACACCTTCAACATTTCCACCTGTTCCATGTTCGTGGCCGCCGCCGCTGGCGCCAAGGTCAGCAAGCACGGCGGGCGCAGCGTCAGCAGCAAGAGCGGCAGCGCCGACGTGCTGGAGGCATTTGGCATCAACATCAACCTGCCACCGGCGGCCATCGCCCAGTGCATAGAGCAGGTCGGCGTGGGCTTCATGTTCGCGCCCAATCACCACCCGGCCATGAAGAACGTGGCACCGGTGCGCAAGGAGCTGGGCATCAAGACCATCTTCAACATCCTGGGCCCGCTGACCAACCCGGCCTCGGCGCCCAACATCCTGATGGGCGTGTTCCACCCGGATCTGGTGGGCATACAGGTGCGGGCCTTGCAGCGGCTGGGTGCCGAGCACGCCATCGTGGTCTATGGCAAGGACGGCATGGACGAGGTCAGCCTGGGCGCGGCCACCATGGTGGGCGAGCTGAAAAACGGCGAGATTTCCGAGTACGAAATCCACCCCGAGGACTTTGGCTTCACCATGGCCGGCAGCCGCGCGCTGCGGGTGGAAACGCCCGAGCAGTCCAAGACCATGCTGGCTGGCGTGTTGGACAACGAGGCCGGCGCGGCCAAGGAGATCGTGGTGCTGAACGCCGGCGTGGCCTTGTACGCCGCCAATGTGGTCGACAGCATGGTCGCCGGCATCCAATTGGCGCGGCGCACCATAGAATCCGGCGCGGCCAAGGCCAAGCTGACAGAGTTGGCCGCCCTGTCGCAAAAACTGAAGGCAGCGTGATGTGCCTGGCTGCTGACAAGGAGAGCATGTGAGCGATATCCTGGACAAGATTGTTGCCGTCAAGCGGCAGGAGGTGGCTGCCGCCATCAAGCGCAAATCGCTGGAGGCGGTGCGTGCCGACGCCGAGTCGCGCGTGCTGACGCGTGATTTTGTGGGCGCGCTGCAGGCCAAGATCGCGGCCGGCCAGCCGGCGGTGATTGCCGAGGTGAAGAAGGCCAGTCCGTCCAAGGGCGTGCTGCGCGAGGAATTTTTCGCTGCCGACATCGCGCAAAGCTATGCGGAGTTCGGCGCCGCCTGCCTGTCGGTGCTGACGGACCAGCAGTTTTTCCAGGGCAGCGTGGACTACCTGAAACAGGCGCGTGCATCCTGCCAGTTGCCGGTGCTGCGCAAGGACTTCCTGATCGACCCTTACCAGGTGTATGAATCGCGGGTGATGGGGGCGGATTGCATCCTGCTGATTGCCGCCATCCTCGACGATGCGCAGATGGCCGAGTTCGAGGCCATCGCCCGCAGCATGGACATGGCGGTGCTGGTGGAGGTGCATGACAGCACCGAGCTGGCGCGCGCGCTGAAGCTGAAGACGCCGCTCGTGGGCATCAACAACCGCAACCTGAAGACGTTCGAGGTGTCCCTGCAGACCACGCTGGCGCTGATGAAGGACGTGCCGGCCAACCGCCTGCTGGTGACCGAGAGCGGCATCCTGGCGCCCGCTGACGTGAAGCTGATGCGCGACGCCGGGGTGAACGCCTTCCTGGTTGGCGAGGCTTTCATGCGCGCCAAGGAGCCGGGCGAAGCGCTGGCCACCCTGTTCGGTTGAACACACGGGCGGCGGCGATGGCGACGCGCAAGAGCAAGGTGCCTGGCGCGCAACTGGGGCTGCCGTTTGACACCCCGGCGCAGGTCGAAGCAGCTGCGCCAGCCGTCCAGAAAGGCCCCGTTGCTTCTGTGCTGCCGTTGCAGGCCGTGGAGCATGAGCCGACCGGCGACAAGCCAGACACGCAACTGCGGGCCTGGGACCCGGCGCACTGGCCCGTGGCACCCGACTGGCAACCGCTGGTCGACCGCTTTCTTGCCAGTCCCGCCGCGCAACGCCTGGGGCATTTCGTGCAATCGCGCTTGGACCAGGGCGCGGTGGTGTATCCGCCACTGCCATTGCGCGCGTTGGCATTGACGCCTTTGCACCAGGTACGCGTGGTCATCATCGGACAAGACCCCTACCATGGGCCGGGCCAGGCCGAGGGGTTGTCGTTTTCGGTGCCGCCCAGCCAGATGCTGCCGCCCTCGCTGCGCAACATTTTTCAGGAAATCACCCGGTCGCGCCAACAACATCCTGAATACATGCCGGCCGCGCCGGACGCCCGGGCTGAACGCGGTTCCTTGCTATGCTGGGCAAAGCAGGGTGTGCTGCTGCTCAACAGCTGTCTGACAGTGGAGCAAGGCCAGCCCAACAGCCATGCCAATCAAGGTTGGGAAGCGCTTACTATGAAAGTAATCGGTGCCGTGGCTGAATCTGAGCAGCCGGTGGTGTTCATGTTATGGGGTTCGCACGCGCAGCAGCGGCGCGACGCGATTGCCGAATCCGGTGCCGGCAAGCAACACCTGGTGCTGATCGCCAACCACCCGTCGCCGTTGTCGGCGCTGCGCCCGCCCATGCCCTTCATTGGCTGTGACCACTTCGTCGAAGCCAACCGCTTTTTACAGTCGGCAGGAGGGGAATTGGTTCGCTGGTAGCATCCTGTTCTCGCAAGATTTGTCCAAGGTCATAAAACCATGGCATAATCCGTGGTTCTCCGAAGGAGAGGTGGCCGAGTGGTTAATGGCAGCAGACTGTAAATCTGCCCTCTTACGAGTACGCTGGTTCGAATCCAGCCCTCTCCACCAACGCGGAGGTTGATTTGTAGAGCGAAGGTGAACTGCGGGAGTAGTTCAATGGTAGAACCCTAGCCTTCCAAGCTAATGACGCGGGTTCGATTCCCGTCTCCCGCTCCACAAATCAGTTGGCGCTTGGTTATCGGTAGACAGTTAGGTTAATAGCCCATTTGGCTCAGTGGTAGAGCACTCCCTTGGTAAGGGAGAGGTCGCGGGTCCGATTCCCGCAATGGGCACCAATTCCGGGTGTGCTGGGCAGTAGCCCCGGCACCCCGCGAATCGGGTTGTAGTGCATAGAGTCTTTTCGCATCCTGTTGGAGAATTGAAATGGGTAAAGAGAAATTCGAGCGGACCAAGCCGCACGTCAACGTCGGCACCATCGGTCACGTTGACCACGGCAAGACCACGCTGACCGCAGCCATCACCACCGTGCTGGCAGCCAAGTTCGGCGGCCAAGCCAAGGCCTACGACCAGATCGACGCCGCCCCGGAAGAAAAAGCCCGCGGCATCACGATCAACACCGCCCACGTCGAGTATGAGACGGCCAACCGTCACTACGCCCACGTCGACTGCCCCGGCCACGCTGACTATGTGAAAAACATGATCACCGGTGCCGCCCAGATGGACGGCGCCGTGCTGGTTGTCTCCGCCGCCGACGGCCCCATGCCCCAGACCCGCGAGCACATCCTGCTGGCCCGTCAGGTCGGCGTGCCCTACATCATCGTGTTCCTGAACAAGTGCGACATGGTCGACGACGCCGAACTGCTCGAGCTGGTCGAAATGGAAGTGCGCGAACTGCTGGACAAGTACGACTTCCCCGGCGACAAGACCCCCATCATCCACGGCTCCGCCAAACTCGCCATGGAAGGCGACAAGGGTGACCTGGGCGAAGGCGCCATCCTGAAGCTGGCCGAAGCACTGGACAGCTACATCCCCCTGCCCGAGCGCGCAGTGGACGGTGCCTTCCTGATGCCCGTCGAAGACGTGTTCTCCATCTCTGGGCGCGGCACCGTCGTGACCGGTCGGGTTGAGCGCGGCATCATCAAAGTCGGCGAAGAAATCGAAATCGTCGGCATCAAGGCCACCGCCAAGACCACCTGCACCGGCGTGGAAATGTTCCGCAAGCTGCTGGACCARGGCCAGGCTGGCGACAACGTCGGCATCTTGCTGCGCGGCACCAAGCGTGAAGAAGTCGAGCGCGGCCAAGTGCTGTGCAAGCCCGGCTCCATCAAGCCGCACACGCACTTCACCAGCGAAATCTACGTGTTGAGCAAGGACGAAGGCGGTCGCCACACGCCCTTCTTCAACAACTACCGCCCGCAGTTCTACTTCCGCACSACGGACGTGACCGGTGCCATCGAGYTGCCCGAAGGCAAGGAAATGGTCATGCCTGGTGACAACGTGACCATCACGGTCAAGCTGATCAACCCCATCGCCATGGAAGAAGGCCTGCGCTTCGCCATCCGCGAAGGCGGCAAGACCGTGGGCGCCGGTGTGGTGGCCAAGATCATCGCGTAAGGCGATTGGTTTTCCCCCGGCTGATTAGAGGTATTTTGGTTTAGTAGGGGTATAGCTCAATTGGCAGAGCGTCGGTCTCCAAAACCGAAGGTTGTAGGTTCGATTCCTACTGCCCCTGCCACCTGAGGCGCTGAGCCCACAAAAAGCCCGCCGCGCAACCGGCGGGCTTCAGCGTCTCAAGGGTGGTGTGTTGGTAAGCATCAAAAAAGCGCGAGATTGTAGTAACACATGGCCACGTCGCAAGTTCAAACCGTCAGCACCGGCGCTGACAAAGCCAAGCTCGCCCTGGCGGCGGCTTTGGTCGTTGCCGGTCTGGCGGCGTTTTACCTGCTGAGCAAGCAGGGCCAACTGGCGCAGTGGGGTGCCCTGCTGGCGGCCCTGGTGGTTGCCGTGGTGGTGTTTTTCACCTCCGAGCCGGGCAAGGAGTTGTTCGCCTTTGGCCGTGACTCCTGGCGCGAGGTGCGCAAGGTCGTGTGGCCGGCGCGCAAAGAAGCCATACAGATGACGCTGTATGTGTTCGGCTTCGTCGTGTTGATGGCGCTGTTCCTGTGGGCCTCGGACAAGACGCTGGAATGGCTGTTCTACGACTTGATTTTGGGGTGGAAGAAATAATGACCGATACCGTCGAAACCCCTGAAGGTGACGTCCCGGCCGCAGCGGCCCCCGTCAACCCCAACCTGCACTGGTATGTGGTGCATGCCTATTCCGGCATGGAAAAGGCTGTGGAGCGCAACCTGCGCGAGCGCATCAACCGCTCGGGCATGGAAGGCAAGTTCGGCCGCATCCTGGTGCCCACCGAAGAAGTGGTGGAAATCAAGAACGGCCAGAAGCGCACCACCGAGCGCAAGTTCTTCCCCGGCTATGTGCTGGTGGAAATGGTGATGGAAGACGACACCTGGCACCTGGTGAAACACACCAACAAGGTGACCGGCTTCGTGGGCGGCGCCAAGAACCGCCCGGCCCCGATTTCCGAGGCCGAGGTGATGAAGATCGTCAACCAGATGCAGGAAGGCACCGAAAAGCCGCGCCACAAGGTGGAGTTCGAGGTGGGCGAGTATGTGCGCGTCAAGGACGGCCCGTTCACCGACTTCAATGGTTCGGTGGAAGAGGTCAACTACGAAAAGAGCAAGGTGCGTGTGGCTGTGACCATTTTTGGCCGCTCCACCCCTGTCGAGCTGGAGTTCTCCCAGATCGAAAAGACCTGATGGTCTGGCTCCACCGGGAGCTTGCAAGTTTTGTGATTCCGCGCTTTTCCCGACTCGGCGCGGATGTTTGGTTAAAAAGAGTCGTCAACCCTCGGGGAGCTCTGGCCTAGGCCGCAGCGCTATCACCCGTAAGGAGAAAAAGCATGGCGAAAAAAATCGTCGGTTTTGTCAAGCTGCAAGTGCCAGCTGGTAAAGCCAATCCGTCGCCGCCGATTGGCCCCGCATTGGGTCAGCGCGGTTTGAACATCATGGAGTTCTGCAAGGCGTTCAACGCCCAGACGCAAGGCGTTGAGCCGGGTCTGCCGCTGCCGGTGGTGATCACCGCCTATGCGGACAAGAGCTTCACCTTCATCATCAAGACGCCCCCGGCGACCACCTTGATCAAGAAGTCCATCAAGCTGGACAAGGGTTCGGCCAAGCCGCACAGCGACAAGGTCGGCAAGATCACGCGCGCGCAGCTGGAAGAAATCGCCAAGACCAAGATGAAGGACATGACGGCTGCCGATCTGGACGCCGCCGTTCGTACCATTGCCGGTTCCGCCCGTTCCATGGGTGTGACTGTGGAGGGCGTGTGACATGACCCAGCTGACCAAAAAACAAAAGACCCAACAGGGCAAGATCGACAGCAACAAGCTGTACCCGCTGGCTGATGCCCTGAGCATCGTCAAGGAATACGCCACCGCCAAGTTCGATGAGTCCATCGACGTGGCCGTACAACTGGGCATCGACGCCAAGAAGTCGGACCAGGTGGTGCGTGGCGCCGTGGTGCTGCCCCATGGCACCGGCAAGACCAAGCGCGTGGCGGTGTTCGCCCAAGGCGCCAAGGCTGAAGAAGCCAAGGCCGCTGGCGCCGACATCGTGGGCATGGACGACCTGGCCGCGATGGTCAAGGCCGGTGACATGCCTTTCGACGTCGTGATTGCCGCGCCGGACGCCATGCGTGTGGTGGGTACGCTGGGCCAGATCCTGGGCCCGCGCGGTTTGATGCCCAACCCCAAGGTGGGCACGGTCACGCCGGACGTGGCAACCGCCGTCAAGAACGCCAAGGCTGGCCAGGTGCAGTTCCGCGTCGACAAGGCCGGTATCGTGCACGGCACGATCGGTCGCCGTTCGTTCGACGCCGACAAGCTCAAGGGCAACCTGGCTGCGTTGATGGAAGCCTTGACCAAGGCCAAGCCGGCCTCCAGCAAGGGTGTGTACCTGAGGAAAGTGGCGGTTTCGTCCACGATGGGTGTGGGTGTCCGTGTGGACGTCCAATCCATCTCGGCGTGATCGCGTGAGTGATTTGGGCCGCCTCGCAAGGGTGGCCCGATGTGGTGGGCCGCCGGGGTTGCAAGATTCCGGTGGGCCATCCAAGACCGTTGGTGTGCCGCAAGGCGCTTAATCGACGGCAATGGGGGTTGAAAAATCCCCGGCGCCAGGCCAACGCAGATGGCGATCCCGCTGCAGATGGAATGTGAGAGTTTCCTGAAAACAGTTGGTCGCTGCAATGTGGCGTGTCTGAGGGCTTTGGCCCGAAGGCACATTCAAAAGGAGTAGACCTTGAGTCTGAATCGCAGTGAGAAAGAAGCGGTCATCACCGACGTGACCAGCCTCGCCGCAAAAGCTCAAACGCTGGTGATGGCGGAGTACCGCGGCATCACGGTGGCTGACATGACCAAGCTGCGTTCCAACGCCCGCGCGCAAGGCGTGAACCTGAGTGTTCTGAAGAACACCCTGGCTCGTCGCGCGGTTGCTGGCAGCGCGTTTGAAGTGGCAGCTGACCAGATGACCGGCCCGCTGATCTATGGCTTCTCCGTTGACGCTGTGGCCGCCGCCAAGGTGGTGGCCGATTTCGCGAAGACCAACGACAAGTTGGTGATTCGCGGCGGCGCCTTCGGTGGCAAAGCCCTGGACGTCGCCGGTGTGAAGCAATTGGCCAACATTCCTTCCAAGGAAGTGTTGCTGGCGCAATTGCTGGGCCTGATGCAGTCCCCCATTTCGCGTACAGCACGTGTGCTGGCCGCACTGGCGGACAAAAAGGGCGCTGGCGCAGCCGTGACCGAAGAAGCCGTTGCCGCCTGATCTGGCAGCAGCGCACTTGTAAGACAAAACCTGGCGGGACAGGCTTCGTAATTCGACGAACCGCCCCCAACTGATTGAAGGAAATTCAAAATGGCATTCGATAAAGACGCATTTTTGACCGCTCTGGACAGCATGACGGTCCTGGAACTCAATGACCTGGTGAAGGCCATTGAAGAGAAGTTTGGCGTGAGCGCTGCCGCCATGGCCGCCCCCGCTGCTGCTGGTGGCGCTGTTGCCGCTGCTGCGGAAGAGAAGACCGAATTCAACGTTGTGCTGCTGGAAGCCGGCGCCAACAAGGTGCAGGTCATCAAGGCCGTGCGAGAAATCACCGGCCTGGGCTTGAAAGAAGCCAAGGACCTGGTGGACGGCGCTCCGAAGAACGTCAAGGAAGGTCTGGCCAAGGCTGACGCCGACGCCGCCAAGAAGAAGCTGGAAGAAGCCGGCGCCAAGGTCGAACTCAAGTAAGTTCCCCTTTGTCCAAGGCTGGGGTGCTCGAAAGGGCCCCCAGCCTTTGGCGCTTGTAAGAGCGCACTAAAAAGCCCCGTCAGCGACGTGTTTTTTTAGTGTCTTCTGACTCGACTGCAGAAGACGACTTGGTACGGATTGCGTGCAACGCGCAATCGTCCGCCAATGGTTGGTAGTGGCCAACCACCAAGCCTGTTGAGTGTGGCTCAACACGTCAGTCGCCTAGGACCCCCCAGGATTCCTTAGCCTTTGCCCGGAGACCTCATGGCTTACTCATACACCGAACGCAAACGCATTCGCAAAAGTTTCGGCAACCGCGACAGCGTGCTCGAAATCCCCTACCTGCTGCAGATGCAAAAAGACGCCTACACGGCGTTCCTGCAAGCCGACGTAGCTCCGAAGAAACGCACCACCGAGGGTCTGCAGGCCGCGTTCGACGCCGCTTTCCCCATCGTCTCGCACAATGGTTTTGTCGAGATGAAGTACCTCGAGTACAACCTGGCCAAGCCCGCCTTCGATGTGCGCGAGTGCCAGACCCGCGGCCTGACTTTCGCCTCGGCCGTGCGCGCCAAGGTGCAACTGATCATTTACGACCGTGAGTCCTCCACGTCGCAAAACAAGGTGGTCAAGGAAGTGAAGGAGCAGGAAGTCTACATGGGCGAAGTGCCCCTGATGACCACCAAGGGCTCGTTCATCATCAACGGCACCGAGCGCGTCATCGTCTCGCAGCTGCACCGCTCGCCGGGCGTGTTTTTCGAGCACGACAAGGGCAAGACCCACAGCTCGGGCAAACTGCTGTTCTCGGCCCGCATCATCCCCTACCGCGGCTCCTGGCTGGACTTCGAGTTCGACCCCAAGGACATCCTGTACTTCCGCGTCGACCGCCGTCGCAAGATGCCGGTCACCATCCTGCTGAAGGCCATCGGCCTGAACCCCGAGTCCATCCTGGCGAACTTCTTCGTCAACGACAATTTCCGCCTGATGGACAGCGGCGCGCAGATGGAATTCGTCGCCGAGCGCCTGCGTGGCGAAGTGGCCCGCTTTGACATCACCGACAAGAGCGGCAAGGTCATCGTCGCCAAGGACAAGCGCGTCACCGCCCGTCACACGCGTGACCTGGAGCAGACGCAAACCACCCACATCAGCGTGCCGGAAGACTTCCTGGTCGGCCGCGTGGTGGCACGCAACATCGTCGACGCCGACACCGGCGAGATCATCGCCAAGGCCAACGACGAGCTGACCGAAGCGCTGCTGAAGAAGCTGCGCACGGCCGGTGTGCAAGAGCTGCAGTGCATCTACACCAACGAGCTGGACCAGGGCGCCTACATCTCGCAGACCCTGCGCAGCGACGAAACGGTGGACGAATTCGCCGCCCGCGTGGCCATCTACCGCATGATGCGCCCCGGCGAGCCGCCGACCGAAGACGCCGTGCAAGCGCTGTTCCAGCGCCTGTTCTACAACCCCGACACGTATGACCTGTCGCGCGTTGGCCGCATGAAGTTCAACGCCAAGATGGGCCGCAACGAGGCCACCGGCCCGATGGTGCTGACCAATGAGGACATCCTGTCCGTGGTCAAGATCCTGGTGGACCTGCGCAACGGCCGCGGCGAAGTCGACGACATCGACCACCTGGGCAACCGCCGCGTGCGTTGCGTCGGTGAACTGGCCGAGAACCAGTACCGTGCCGGTCTGGCGCGGATTGAGAAGGCCGTCAAGGAGCGTCTGGGCCAGGCCGAGCAAGAGCCGCTGATGCCGCACGACCTGATCAACAGCAAGCCGATCTCGGCGGCGTTGAAAGAGTTCTTCGGCGCCTCGCAGCTGTCGCAGTTCATGGACCAGACCAACCCGCTGTCCGAAATCACCCACAAGCGCCGCGTGTCGGCCCTTGGCCCGGGCGGTTTGACGCGTGAGCGTGCCGGCTTTGAAGTGCGCGACGTGCACGTCACCCACTACGGCCGCGTGTGCCCGATCGAGACGCCGGAAGGCCCGAACATCGGCCTGATCAACTCGTTGGCCCTGTATGCGCGCCTGAACGAATACGGCTTCATCGAGACGCCGTACCGCCGCGTGGCAGACAGCAAGGTCACCAACGAGATCGACTACCTGTCCGCCATCGAGGAAGGCAAGTACGTGATCGCGCAGGCCAATGCGCTGCTGGACAAGGACAACAAGCTGACCGGCGACCTGGTGTCGGCGCGCGAAAAGGGTGAATCCATCCTGGTGGGCGCCGAGCGCGTGCAGTACATGGACGTGTCGCCGGCGCAGATCGTGTCGGTGGCGGCGTCCCTGGTGCCGTTCCTGGAGCACGATGACGCCAACCGCGCCTTGATGGGCGCCAACATGCAGCGCCAGGCCGTGCCTGTGCTGCGCCCGGAAAAGGCCTTCGTCGGCACCGGCATCGAGCGCGTTTCCGCGGTCGACTCCGGCACCGTGGTCACCGCCACCCGTGGCGGCGTGGTGGACTATGTGGACGCAACCCGCATCGTGATCCGCGTGCACGACGCCGAGGCCGTGGCCGGTGAAGTGGGTGTGGACATCTACAACCTGATCAAGTACCAGCGTTCCAACCAGAACACCAACATCCACCAGCGCCCCATCGTCAAGAAGGGCGATGTGCTGGCCAAGGGTGACGTGATCGCCGATGGCGCCTCCACCGACCTGGGTGAGCTGGCGCTGGGCCAGAACATGCTGGTGGCTTTCATGCCCTGGAACGGCTACAACTTCGAAGACTCGATCCTGATCAGCGAGCGCGTGGTGGCCGATGACCGCTACACCTCCATCCACATCGAGGAACTGGTGGTGATGGCGCGCGACACCAAGCTGGGCGCGGAAGAAATCACCCGCGACATCCCCAACCTGAGCGAACAGCAGCTGAACCGCCTGGACGAGTCTGGCATCATCTACGTGGGTGCCGAAGTCATGCCCGGCGACACGCTGGTGGGCAAGGTCACGCCCAAGGGCGAGACCACGCTGACGCCGGAAGAAAAGTTGCTGCGCGCCATCTTCGGCGAAAAGGCCAGCGACGTGAAGGACACCTCGCTGCGTGTTGACCAGGGCTCGCAAGGCACCGTCATCGACGTGCAGGTGTTCACCCGCGAAGGCATCCAGCGTGACCGCCGCGCCCAGCAGATCATCGACGATGAACTGAAGCGCTTCCGCCTGGACCTGAACGACCAGCTGCGCATCGTCGAAGCCGACGCTTTCGACCGTATCGAGAAGCTGCTGACCGGCAAGACCGCCAACGGCGGCCCGCAAAAGCTGGCCAAGGGCAGCAAGATCGACAAGGCCTACCTGGCCTCGGTGGAGAAATTCCACTGGTTCGACATCCGCCCGGCCGACGAGGAAGTGGCCTCGCAACTGGAAAGCATCAAGAACTCGCTGGAGCAGACGCGCCACAGCTTCGACCTGGCGTTTGAAGAAAAGCGCAAGAAGCTGACGCAGGGCGACGAGCTGCCGGCTGGCGTGTTGAAGATGGTCAAGGTCTACCTGGCCGTCAAGCGCCGCCTGCAACCCGGCGACAAGATGGCCGGCCGCCACGGCAACAAGGGTGTGGTGTCCAAGATCGTTCCGGTCGAAGACATGCCCTACATGGCCGACGGCACGCCGTGCGACATCGTGCTGAACCCGCTGGGCGTGCCTTCGCGCATGAACGTGGGCCAGGTGCTGGAAGTGCACTTGGGCTGGGCCGGCAAGGGCATTGGCCTGCGCATTGGCGACATGCTGCAAGCCGAAGCCAAGGTGGCCGAGCTGCGCAAGTTCATGGACCAGCTGTACAACGGCTCGGGCCGCAAGGAAGACCTGTCCAAGCTCAGCGACGACGAGGTGCTGGAAATGGCCGCCAACGTGGCCAAGGGTGCCACCTTCGCCACACCGGTGTTTGACGGCGCTTCGGAAGAAGAAATCCGCGGCATGCTGAAGCTGGCCTACCCGGATGACATCGCCAAGGCCAAGGGCCTGACGGCGACGCGCACCCAGGCCAACCTGTTTGACGGCCGCAGTGGCGACGCTTTCGAGCGCCCGACCACGATTGGCTACATGCACGTGCTGAAGCTGCACCACTTGGTGGACGACAAGATGCACGCACGCTCCACCGGCCCGTACAGCCTGGTGACGCAGCAGCCCCTGGGCGGCAAGGCACAGTTCGGCGGCCAGCGTTTCGGCGAGATGGAAGTGTGGGCGCTGGAAGCCTACGGCGCTTCCTACACGCTGCAGGAAATGCTGACGGTGAAGTCCGACGACGTGCAAGGCCGCACCAAGGTCTACGAGAACATCGTCAAGGGCGAACACTCGATCGAAGCCGGCATGCCGGAATCGTTCAATGTGCTGGTCAAGGAAATCCGCTCCTTGGGCATCGACATTGAACTCGAGCGCAGCTAATCAGTCAGCGTGAAACCGATTAAGGAAATCAAATGAAATCATTACTCGACCTGTTCAAGCAGTTCACGCCGGACGAGCACTTCGATGCCATTCGCATCGGCATGGCGTCGCCCGAGAAAATCCGTTCTTGGTCGTTCGGCGAAGTGAAGAAGCCCGAGACCATCAACTACCGGACCTTCAAGCCCGAGCGTGACGGCCTGTTCTGCGCCAAGATCTTCGGCCCCATCAAGGACTACGAGTGCCTGTGCGGCAAGTACAAGCGCCTGAAGCACCGTGGCGTGATCTGCGAGAAGTGCGGCGTTGAAGTCACCCAGACCAAGGTGCGCCGCGAGCGCATGGGTCACATCGACCTGGCCGCGCCCTGCGCGCACATCTGGTTCCTGAAGTCCCTGCCGTCGCGCTTGGGCCTGGTGCTGGACATGACGCTGCGTGACATCGAACGCGTGCTGTACTTCGAAGCCTATGTGGTGACCGACCCCGGCATGACGCCGCTGAAGAAGTTCAGCATCATGTCCGAGGACGACTACGACGCCAAGATCAAGGAATACGGCGACGAGTTCGTCGCCAAGATGGGCGCCGAAGGCATCAAGGACCTGCTGCAAGCCATTGACATCGACGGCTCCATCGAGAAGCTGCGCAATGACCTGACCGGCTCCGAGCTGAAGATCAAGAAGAACGCCAAGCGCCTGAAGGTGCTGGAAGCCTTCAAGAAATCCGGCATCAAGCCCGAGTGGATGGTGCTGGACGTGCTGCCCGTGCTGCCGCCGGATCTGCGTCCGCTGGTGCCGCTGGACGGCGGCCGCTTCGCCACCTCGGACCTGAACGACCTGTACCGCCGCGTCATCAACCGCAACAGCCGCCTGCGCCGTCTGCTGGAACTGAAGGCACCGGAAATCATCGCCCGCAACGAAAAGCGCATGCTGCAAGAAGCTGTCGATTCGCTGCTGGACAACGGCCGCCGTGGCAAGGCCATGACGGGCGCCAACAAGCGCGCGCTCAAATCCCTGGCCGACATGATCAAGGGCAAGAGCGGCCGCTTCCGCCAGAACTTGCTGGGCAAGCGCGTCGACTACTCGGGCCGTTCGGTCATCGTGGTGGGCCCGACGCTGAAGCTGCACCAGTGCGGCCTGCCCAAGCTGATGGCCCTGGAGCTGTTCAAGCCCTTCATCTTCGCCCGCCTGGAAGCCATGGGCATCGCCACCACCATCAAGGCGGCGAAGAAGGAAGTCGAATCCGGCACGCCGGTGGTGTGGGACATCCTGGAAGAGGTCATCAAGGAACACCCGGTGATGCTGAACCGTGCGCCCACGCTGCACCGTTTGGGCATCCAGGCGTTCGAGCCCATCCTGATCGAAGGCAAGGCCATCCAGCTGCACCCGCTGGTGTGCGCCGCCTTCAACGCCGACTTCGACGGCGACCAGATGGCCGTGCACGTGCCGTTGTCGGTGGAAGCGCAGATGGAAGCCCGCACGCTGATGCTGGCCTCCAACAACGTGCTGTTCCCCTCCAACGGCGACCCCTCCATCGTGCCTTCGCAGGACGTGGTGCTGGGCCTGTACTACACGACCCGCGAGCGCATCAACGGCAAGGGCGAAGGCCTGATCTTCTCCGACACCGGTGAAGTGCAGCGCGCGCTGGACGCCGGCGAGGTGGAGTTGACCGCCAAGATCAACGTGCGCCTGACCGAGTACACCAAGAACAAGGAAACCGGCGAGTTCGAGTCGGCCACCAAGCTGGTGCAAACCACGGCCGGCCGCGCACTGCTGTCGGAAATCCTGCCCAAGGGCCTGCCTTTCAGCAACATCAACAAGGCGCTGAAGAAGAAGGAAATCTCCAAGCTGATCAACGCCTCGTTCCGCAAGTGCGGCTTGAAAGAGACCGTGGTGTTCGCCGACAAGCTGTTGCAAAACGGCTTCCGCCTGGCGACCAAGGCCGGCATCTCGATCTGTATCGACGACATGCTAGTGCCGAAGGAAAAGCACGGCATCATCGAGCGCGCCGAGAAGGAAGTGAAGGAAATCGGCCAGCAGTACACCTCGGGTCTGGTGACCGCCGGTGAGCGCTACAACAAGGTGGTGGACATCTGGGGCAAGGCCGGCGACGAAGTGTCCAAGGTCATGATGGCCCAGCTGGCCAAGGAAAAGACCATCGACCGTCACGGCAATGAAGTGGACCAGGAGTCTTTCAACTCCATCTACATGATGGCCGACTCCGGCGCCCGCGGTTCCGCAGCGCAGATCCGCCAGCTGGCCGGTATGCGCGGCCTGATGGCCAAGCCTGACGGCTCCATCATCGAGACGCCCATCACCGCGAATTTCCGCGAAGGGCTGAACGTGCTGCAGTACTTCATCTCCACCCACGGTGCGCGTAAAGGCTTGGCCGATACCGCGCTGAAGACGGCCAACTCCGGTTACCTGACGCGCCGTCTGGTGGACGTGACGCAGGATCTGGTGGTGACGGAAGAAGATTGCGGCACCTCGGACGGTTCGCTGATGCGCGCCATCGTCGAGGGCGGCGAAGTGATCGAGTCGCTGGCTGACCGCGTGCTGGGCCGTGTTGCGGCTGAGGACGTGGTGCACCCGGAAAACCGCTCGGTGCTGGCCAAGGCCGGCGACATGCTGGACGAAGACGTCATCGAGATGATGGAAGCGCAAGGCGTGGACGAGGTCAAGGTGCGCACGGCGCTGACCTGCGCCACCCGCTTCGGCATCTGCGCCAAGTGCTATGGCCGTGACCTGGGCCGTGGCGGCCTGGTCAACGGCGGTGAGGCTGTGGGCGTGATTGCCGCGCAGTCCATCGGTGAACCCGGCACGCAGCTGACCATGCGTACCTTCCACATCGGTGGTGCCGCCTCGCGCGCCGCCATCGCCTCCAGCGTGGAAGCCAAGTCCAACGGCATCATCGGCTTCAACGCCACGATGCGCTATGTGACCAGCAGCAAGAAGGAACTGGTGGTGATCGCCCGCTCCGGCGAAATCATCATCCACGACGAGCACGGCCGCGAGCGCGAGCGCCACAAGGTGCCGTACGGCGCCGTGTTGACGGTCAAGCCCGACCAGCAGGTCAAGGCCGGCACCATCCTGGCCAACTGGGATCCGCTGACGCGCCCCATCATCACCGAATTCGCCGGCAAGACGCAGTTCGAGAACGTGGAAGAGGGCCTGACGGTGGCCAAGCAGGTCGACGAAGTGACCGGCCTGTCCACGCTGGTGGTGATCGACCCGAAACGCCGCGGCTCCGCCAAGGTGGTGCGCCCGCAGGTGAAGCTGATCGATGCCTCCGGCAACGAGGTGAAGATCCCCGGCACCGACCACTCGGTGACGATTGGCTTCTCCATCGGCGCGCTGATTCAGGTGCGCGACGGTCAGGACGTGGGCCCCGGCGAAGTGCTGGCCCGTATCCCGGTCGAAGGCCAGAAGACGCGCGACATCACCGGCGGTCTGCCGCGAGTGGCCGAGCTGTTCGAAGCCCGTTCGCCCAAGGACAAGGGCGTGCTGGCCGAAATGACCGGCACGGTGTCCTTCGGCAAGGAAACCAAGGGCAAGATTCGCATGCAGATCACCGATCCGGAAGGCAAGGTCTGGGAAGACCTGATCCCGAAGGAAAAGAACATCCTGGTGCACGAAGGCCAGGTGGTCAACAAGGGCGAAAGCGTGGTGGACGGCCCGGCCGACCCGCAGGACATCCTGCGCCTGCTGGGCATGGAAGAGCTGGCCCGCTACATCGTCGACGAGGTGCAGGACGTGTACCGCTTGCAGGGCGTGAAGATCAACGACAAGCACATTGAAGTGATCGTGCGCCAGATGCTGCGCCGCGTGGTGGTGGAGAACGTGGGTGACTCCAACTACATCGCCGGTGAACAGGTGGAGCGTTCCGAGATGCTCAACACCAACGACGCGCTGCGCGCCGACGGCAAGACGCCGGCCACCTTCAGCAACCTGCTGCTGGGTATCACCAAGGCCTCGTTGTCCACCGACAGCTTCATCAGCGCCGCCTCCTTCCAGGAGACCACGCGCGTGCTGACCGAAGCCGCCATCATGGGCAAGCGCGATGAGCTGCGTGGCCTGAAGGAAAACGTCATCGTCGGCCGCCTGATTCCGGCGGGCACCGGCCTGGCCTACCACCAGGCACGCAAGGTGCGCGAGAGCATGGACGACGCCGAGCGCCGCGCCATTGCTGACGCCGAAGCGGCTGAACTGGCAGGCGGCGAGGTCTCTGCCGACGCCGTCGACGCGGGAGCCACCGGCGAGTAAGCGCATTGCGCGAACCCCAAAAAACGCCCTTGCTCCTGGTCTCCAGGGCGGGGGCGTTTTTTTTGGCGCGCGCGCTTGAGCACATGCCATGAAGACTTCTTTTTTGATCTGGGGCGGCCTGGCCGTGCTGGTGTTCTGGGCGCTGGGTGCCTACAACCGGCTGGTGAAGATGCGCTCGCAGGCCATTGGCGCCTTCGCGCCCATGGACCTGCAGTTGCAGCGCTGCATTGCCCTGGTGCAGGCGCAACTGCCCGAGGCTTTGCAAGGCGGTGCGCCGGCCACCCACCAACTGTGGCTGGGCCTGGGCGGCGCCAGCCAGCAGTTCGAGGCCTCGCTGAACCTGCTGCGCACCCGACCGCTGGACGCCAGCGCCATGGAGCCGTTGCACACCGCCCTGCACACGCTGCGCCAGAGTTGGCAGCGCATGCAGGCGGCCGCGCCCGACCTGGCGGGCGAGCTGCTGCCGCAGACGCTGCTGGCGCAGTGGGAGGCCATCGACGCACAGCTGGTGCCGGCCATGCGCGAATTTGACGACAAGGTGACCGCCTACAACGAGGCGGTGGCCCAGTTTCCGGCCGTGCTGCTGGCCTGGCTGTTTTCCTTCAAACCGGCCCGCCCTGTGGGCCCCCTGCCGAAATGAGCGCGATGAACGCGCCCACCGCCCCCGCCAGCGGGCCGCCACTATGGCGGCAGTTGCAACAGGTGGCGCAGGCGGTGGCGGCGGTGCGAGCTGGCAGCTCCAGCAGCACCGCGCTGGAGCCGGTGCCCGCCGAGTTGCGAGCCGGCGTGCAGGCGCTGCTGTTCCAGGTGTTGCGCACGCTGGGCCGGGCCGAGGCCTTGCGCAAGCGGCTGGCGCCGCGCGCACCGGCGCCCTTGCCCGACGCCCTGCTGTGCAGCGCACTGGCGCTGGCCTGGCAGCCCGAGGATGCGCCGTATGAGCCCTTCACCCTGGTGGACCAGGCGGTGGAGGCGGCCAAACGCACGCCGGCGCTGCGGGCCCAATCCGGCTTCATCAACGCCTGCCTGCGCCGGTTCCTGCGTGAGCGCGACGCGCAGGTGCAGGCCACCGACGACAACCCGGTGGCGCGCTGGAACCACCCGGAGTGGTGGATCAAGCGGCTGAAGGCCGACCACCCGGCCCAGTGGCAGCAGATCGTGCAGGCCAACAACCGGCGCGCACCGATGACGCTGCGCGTCAATGTTCGCCAGTCCAGCGTGGCCGGCTACCTGACCCGCCTGGCCGACGTGGGTTTGTCCGGCGTGGCCAATGGCGCCTACGGCATCACGCTGGCGCAGGCGGTGCCGGTGACGGCGCTGCCGGGCTTTGCCCAAGGCATGGTGTCGGTGCAGGATGCCGCGGCCCAGCTGGCCGCCCCCTTGCTGCTGGATGGCCTGGCAGATGACGTGGCAAACAGGGCACCACTGCGCGTGCTGGACGCCTGCGCCGCCCCGGGCGGCAAGACCGCCCACTTGCTGGAGCTGGGCGACCATGACGTCACCGCGCTCGAGGTGGACGCCCAGCGCGCCGAGCGCCTGCGCCAGACCCTGCAGCGGCTGAACCTGAAGGCCCAGGTCTGCGTGGCCGATGCCGCCGAGCCGGCCGGCTGGTGGGACGGCCGCTTGTTCGACGCCATCCTGCTGGACGCACCCTGCACGGCTTCGGGCATCGTTCGGCGCCATCCGGATGTTCGTTGGCTGCGGCGCGAATCCGATATCGCGCAGCTGGCCGTTTTGCAGGCCCGGATGCTGGCCGCGCTGTGGCCGCTGTTGAAGCCTGGCGGGCGGCTTTTGTACTGCACATGCTCGGTGTTCCGTGCCGAGGGCGAGCAGCAAGTGCAAACGTTTGTTGCGCACAACACTGGGGCATCTTTGCTGGCGTCGCCAGGGCATTTATTGCCTATTTCAACCTTGAACTCTGGCGCAGTCCCGGACAATCCAAGCAGTGATCATGACGGTTTCTTTTACGCGCTGCTGGAGAAAAATACAGTTTGAACGGGCTGTATGGCTGCTGTGCGCCTGCCTGATGGCCGCGCTGTGGCCGGCCTTGGCGCGGGCTGAACCGGTAGAGATCGAGCAGTTTCGCGTCGAGCGTTCACCCGACGGCGTGTATTTGAGCGGCTTCGCCAAGTTCGAGTTGCGCAATGCGCTGGAAAGCGCGCTGAACAGCGGCGCCACGCTGTTCTTCGTCGCCGAGGCCCAGGTGCAGCGCGAGCGTTGGTACTGGACCGACAAGACCGTGATCTCGGCCCAGCGGCACTTCCGGCTGACCTACAACCCCACCACCCGGCGCTGGGGGCTGCGCGTGTCCGACGGCCCCATCATCGGCAACGGCCTGGGCAATTCGCGTGGGTTTGACAGCCTGGCCGAGGCCATGGCCGCGGTGCAGCGGTTTTCGCGCTGGCGCATTGGCGACGTGTCCGAGCTGGACCCGGAGCAGAAGCACCGGGTGGAGTTCAAGTTCTACCTCGACCAGTCGCAACTGGCCCTGCCCTTCCAGATCGGGGTGCTGGGCCAGTCGGACTGGAACATTTCCGCCACCGCCACCCAGCGCCTGCTGCCTGAGGGCGGCAAATGAGCGTCGCCGACCCTGGCCGGCCGCTGAGTTGGTTCTCGTTGCAGAATTCGCGCGCACTGCGCTGGACGGTGGGCCTGGGGGCGGCCAGCATGGTGGGCATGTCGCTGGTGCTGTTGCTGCTGCTGACGCAGGCCACCGACAACCACCAGACCTACGTCAGCAACTACAAATGGCTGCTGGGTCTGAATGTTGCCGCTCTGGTGGTCTTGCTGATCTCCACCGGCTGGATAGGCGTGCGCCTGGCGGTGCGCTTCCGTCAGGGGCGCTTTGGCAGCCGGCTGCTGGTCAAGCTGGCGGCCATCTTCGCGCTGGCGGGCTTCGCGCCCGTCATGGTGGTGTACGTGGTGTCGTACAACTTCGTCTCGCGCTCGATCGACAGCTGGTTCGACGTCAAGGTGGAAGGTGCGCTGGATGCCAGCCTGCGGCTGGGCCAGGTGACGCTGGAAACCTTGCAGACCGACCTGGCCAACCGCACGCGCGCCGCCGCCGTGCAACTGGGCGATGCGCCCAGCCTCACCGCCGGGCTGGCGCTGGAGCGCTTGCGGGATCAGTTGGGCGTGCGCGACGTCACGCTGTTCGGCTCCTCGGGCCAGGTGCTGGCGGTGGCGGGGCAGTCGCAGTTCCAGCTGCTCAATGCCGAACACCCCAGCGCCAGCCGCTTTCGCGCCGCCCGCGTCAATCGGTACGACACCTGGGCCGAGGGGTTTGACGACACCGCGCGCCCGGACAACCCGGACAACGGCCGCATCAAGGCGCTGGTGCTGGTGCCCAATGTGGGCATAGGCCAGCTGGGCGAATCGCGCTTTGTGCTGGTGACGCAGTCGCTGTCGGCCACGCTGGTGACCAACGAACTGGCGGTGCGCCAGGCGCTGGTCGGCTACAGCGAGCGGCAACTGGCGCGCGAAGGCCTCAAGCGCATGTACCTGGGCACGTTGACGTTGTGCCTGTTCCTGGCGGTGTTCGGCGCCGTGCTGCTGGCCGTGCTGTTGGGCAACCAGATCGCCCGACCACTGCTGTTGCTGGCCGATGGCGTCAGCCAGGTGGCCGCCGGCGATCTGACGCCCAAGGCCGCGCTGCAGGGCAAGGATGAGCTGGGTGGGCTGACGCGCGCCTTCGCCAACATGACCAGCCAACTGGCCGACGCGCGCCGCGCGGTGGAGACCAGCATGGAGCAGGTCAGCGCTGCCCGGGCCAACCTGCAGACCATCCTGGATAACCTGACGGCCGGCGTGATCGTGCTGGACGCGCAGGGCGTGATCCAGTCGTCCAACCCCGGCGCCACCCGCATCCTGCGCGTGCCCATGGCCGCCAGCGAGGGCAAAAACCTGGCCGACATTGACGGCCTGCAGGAGTTCGCGCGCAGCGTGCAGTCGCACTTCAACATCTTCCTGGGCACCCACCATGAGCACGGGCTGGACCACTGGCAGCAGTCCTTCGAACTGGATGCCGCCGCGCCGCGCCAGACGCCCGGCCCCTCGAGCGGCGCCATCACGCTGGTGGCGCGCGGCGCCGAGTTACCGGGTGCCAACCGGTTGCTGGTGTTTGACGACATCTCCGAAATCGTCTCGGCCCAGCGCGTGCAGGCCTGGGGCGAGGTGGCGCGTCGGCTGGCGCACGAGATCAAGAACCCGCTGACCCCCATCCAACTGTCGGCCGAACGGCTGGAGCTGAAGCTGACCGGCAAGCTGGGGGGCACCGAGCAGGCGCTGCTGACCAAGTCCGTCAAGACCATCATCGACCAGGTGGACGCCATGAAGCGCCTGGTCAACGAATTCCGCGACTACGCCCGCCTGCCGGCGGCCGAGCTGAAACCGCTGGACCTGAACCTGCTGGTGGCCGAGGTGATGCAGCTCTATGGCGGCGGCGACACGGTGCCGCTGCGGCTGGAACTGGACAGCCGCTGCCCGCTGATCCTGGGCGATTCGCACCAGCTGCGCCAGGTGGTTCACAACCTGTTACAAAATGCCCAGGACGCCACCGAAACTGCCGCCCGCGAGGGCGAGCACAGCGTCACCATCAAGACGCAGTGGCTGGAAACCCTGAAACGGGTGCGCCTGAGCGTGGTCGACAATGGCACCGGCTTCCCCGACAGCATCCTGAAACGGGCCTTTGAGCCCTACGTCACCACCAAGGCCAAAGGCACCGGCCTGGGGCTGGCGGTGGTGAAGAAAATTGCCGACGACCATGGCACCCGGGTAGATATCGTCAACCGGGTGGTGGACGGCGAGCTCCGGGGCGCCCAAGTATCGTTATCATTCGCTATTGACGAAACCGCGCCCGCCTGAATTCAACAACAGCGGGCCGCCGGCTTTGCCTTAGTCACCAAGGGACAGCGCGCATCACATCATGGCAAATATTCTGGTAGTGGACGACGAACTGGGCATTCGCGATTTGCTGTGGGAAATCCTGAATGACGAAGGCCATAACGTGGAAGTGGCCGAGAACGCCGCGCAGGCGCGCGCCGCCCGCCTGCGCGACAGGCCCGACCTGGTGCTGCTGGACATCTGGATGCCCGACACCGACGGCGTGACGCTGTTGAAGGAATGGTCCACCACCGGCGCGCTGACCATGCCGGTCATCATGATGAGCGGCCACGCCACCATAGACACCGCGGTGGAAGCCACCAAGATCGGCGCGCTGGCCTTTCTGGAAAAACCCATCACGCTGCAAAAGCTGCTGAAGGCGGTGGAGCAGGGCCTGGCGCGCGGCAACACGCGCAAGCCCGTGCCGCCGCCGCTGCCGCATGCCATGGAGCACGCGGTGAGCGTGGCCACCACCACCAGCCCCATGCTGGTGGCCAACATGGACAGCGGCCCGCAGTCGCGCCAGAACTTCACGCTGGACAAGCCGCTGCGCGAGGCGCGCGACGAGTTCGAAAAAGCCTACTTCGAGTACCACCTGGCGAAGGAAAACGGCTCCATGACCCGGGTGGCCGAAAAGACCGGCCTGGAGCGCACCCACCTGTACCGCAAGCTGAAGCAATTGGGCGTGGACCTGACGCGCGGCAAGCGCGCGGGGTGAGGGGCGGCGGCCCTTTTTTGGCCGCTGACGCGCGCCGCCGGAAGGCGGCTTTTTTCTGGTTATAATTGAAGGCTCAGGCCCGGTAGCTCAGTCGGTAGAGCAGAGGATTGAAAATCCTTGTGTCGGTGGTTCGATTCCGCCCCAGGCCACCATCTTTCTTTCTCAAACGACCCCAAGTTAGTTCAAAGTCCTTGTGCATCAAGGACTTAGCTCGAAAGAGCGGCTCAAGCGGTGTCGTTGAATCCCAAGTCGTTACACACTCAGCCTTCCCCTCGCTGCCACCAGTGCAGCAGCCGGCGCTCGACCGCGAGCAGCGCGAGGTTCATGCCATAGCCCACTGCCGCAAGCAGGAAGATGGCGGCGTACATGTCGTTCGGTCGCATGGCATATTGCATGGTCATGATGTAGTAGCCGATGCCCTCGGAGCCGGCGATCATCTCGGCGACGACGCTCACGATGAGCGCCAGTGCCAAACTGGTGCGCAGTCCCGCCAGGATGAACGGCAGGCCGGCCGGCAACACCACCTGCGCCAACGTGCGCAGGCGCCCCACCTGGAACGTGCGCGCGACGTCCAGGGCGGTCGGGTCCACCGCACGCACGCCGCCAATGGTGTTGACCAGCACCGGGAAGAAGCAGGCGAACGACACCACGAACACCTTCATCGCGTGATCGATGCCCAGCAGCAGGATAAGCGGCGGCACGATGGCCGGCATGGGTATGGGGCGCAGCAGCTCCACCAGGGAGCGCAGCGCGGCGTTCACGAGCGGGAATGTCGCCATTGCGATGCCGAGCAGCACCCCCAGGACCGATCCGATGGTGAAGCCGGCCGCCATCCGCCACAGCGTGGATGCGAACACCTGGGCCAGCTCACCGCTACCCAGCCCGGTCGCGAGCGCGCGCAGGATGTCAGTCACCGGCGGCCAGTTGGTGCTCGATACGCAGCACAGCGCGGACACCTGCCAAAGCACCAGCAAGAGCACCAGCAGCAGCACACCCCAGAGCCGGTACGAGCGGGTGCGCACGCGTCAGGCCTCGTACACCAAGCGCCCGTCGACTGCGGTCGCCAGCACACGCGCGCTGCGCAAGGCCTCGGGATCGCACCTGACGGGGTCGACCGACAGCACCGTCCAGTCAGCCAGCAGGCCGGGCCGCAGCATGCCGCGCTCGTGTTCGCTGAAGCTCACGTAGGCCGCATCGCGCGTGTAAAGCGCCAGGGCTTCCTCACCGCTCACGGCCTGCAGGCGGCCCACGGGCTCGTCCGTCCCCGCGATGTGGCGCGTGCGCGCCTGCCACAGCCCAAGCAGCGGCTGGTAGGGCGTGACGGGGGAGTCGGAGCCACCGCCCACCACGACGCCCGCATCGAGCCAGCTGCGCACGGGCGTGGCGATCGCCATCAGCGAGGTGCCGAAGCGTTTCACCAGCAGCGGCCCGAATGTGTACTGCATCGAACACTGCGTCGCCACCGTGATCCCCATCCGCGCCGCTTCGCGAATGTTGCGTTCCTCCGGCCACAGATAGGCGTGGATCAGGCTGAAACGCAGCGGGCGCAGCGGGATTTCCTTGTCGATCTCGGCGAAAACCTCCAGCGCGATGTCGATGGCCTTGCCGCCCACCACGTGCACGCCGAGCGATGAGCCGGCGCGGGCGCACGCCCACGCGATCTGCCGGAACGACTCCGTGGGCGTGACCTGGATGCCGCAGTTGCATCGCTCGTCGGGATAGGGCTCGCGCATCAGTGCAGTGCCCAGTGACGCGCCGCCGTCCAGAAACAGCTTCACCCCGCCCAGCTTCAAACGCGCATCGCCGAACCCCGCGCTTAAGCCCGCATGCGCGATGCGGTCCAGGTTCTGCTGCAACGGCAAGCTGGAATCCGACAGGGGCATCATCACGCAGCGCATCGTCAGATCGCCACGCTGCCACAGCATCTGGTACAGGCGCATCATCTCCGGCGTGACGCCCGGATCCATGATGCCGGTCAGGCCTGCGGCATGGTACTCGCGCTGCATTCCGCGCAGTGCATCGGCCTGCTCCTGCACGGAACTCGGTGGAACGAGACGCGCCACCTGCTCGAACGCCGGCGGCTCGAGCAGCAAGCCGGTGGGATGGCCATCGGCGTCGCGCTCGAAGCGCCCCCCGGGAGGATCGGGCGTTTCGGCGCCGATACCGGCCATCCGCAGGGCCAGCGTGTTGGCCACCCCCACATGCCCTACACGGGGCAGGTAGACGGGTCGGTCCGCACACGCCGCATCCAGCTCCTGTCGCGTGGGGTAGCGACCCTCGCGCAGGCTCGCGACATGCCAGCCGCTGCCGCTGGTGATCCAGGGCCTGTCCGGGTTGCGCTGGGCATAGGCCCGGATCGCGTCCTGCACGTCGGCAATCGAACGGGCCGGTGCCAGGTCCACCAACCGCGTCTGGATGGCGGTCCACTGCATGTGGTTGTGGGTGTCGATCAGGCCGGGCACCACTGTGCCTTCGCCGTAGTGCACCTCTCGCGGTGTCGGGCCCAGCGCAGCGCGGGCTTCGTCCAGTGTGCCGACGGCCACGATACGGCCACCCTGGGCCGCCAGGGCCTGCGCGTGCGGCCGGGCCGGATCCATCGTCACGATGTTCCCGGTCACCAGCACCTGTTCCTGCGTCGCCATGGGCACCTCAGCGCGAGGCCTGGGTGGCCGTGCGGTGGAGGATGGATTTCGGGTCGAACGGTCCCTCCAGCAGGCCGTTGCGCCGCATCTGGTCCACCACTGGCTCCAGGGCGGCGGGGTCTATCACCTTCTCGGATGGCGCGGACGGAAGCTTGGCGATCACTTCCGTGGGCATGCGCGTGTAGCCGGAGATGATCTTGTGAAGCTCCTCGGACTTGAGGTTCTGGTTCATCCAATCGACGCCCTTGTGGTAGGCGCGTACCCAGCGTTCTATCAGCTGCGGATTCTGCTGGATGTAAGCCTTGCTCGCCACGTACTGCGCCACGGGCATGTGCTTTTGCACCGTGGTGTAGGGGTAGGCGATCACCTGCATGTCGGCGGCGACGGCCCCCGACACGAAGGGTTCGACGGCGAATGCCGCATCAACGCGGTCTCCGCGCACCGCGTCCACCATCTGCGGGAACGGCACTTCGAGGTAGGTCACGGCATCCGGGTTGCCGCCCGTTGCGCGAACCCAGGCGCGCGCATAGAGCCAGATGATGTTGTTGCGCGTGTTCACCGCGATCCGCTTGCCTTCCAGGTCCTTGCCTGTTTTGTAGTTCGTGCCCTTTTTTGCAATCAGCGCGGCTTGGTCTGGCGGCGCGTCACCTGTGGTGCTGCCCGGCGCGATGATCTCGACACCCAATCCCTGTTTTGCGGCCTGGATGATCGACACCACGTTGCTGAAGACAATCTGCACCTGCCCTGCGGCAAGCGCGGGAATGCCGGCGGCGCCCCCCTGAGTCGGGGTCGTGTCCACTTCGATGCCCTCGGCGGCGAAATAGCCCTTGGCGACCGCGACCTGCAGCGGGGCAATGTCGATGATCGGGATGATGCTGACCCGCACCTTGGTCGTCTGGGCGCGAACCAGCGGTGTGGCCAAGCCGAGGGCGGTTGCTGCAATGGCGGCGGCGGCTGTTCGCCGGCGCAGAGGGAGGTTGTTCATCACGTCTTCTCCTGGTGGGGTGGGTACAAGGGAAATTCGGACCGTTTCAGCCGGCGCGCGTGCCGGACCAGTGGATGACACGCCGCTCGATGCGCACAAAAACTTCGTTCAGCGCGTAGCCCAGCACCGCGAGGATCACGACCCACGCGTACATGTCGACAATGCGGAATGAGCGCTGGAGGTCGATGATCAGGTAGCCGATGCCACCGGTGCCGGCCATCATCTCGGCGATCACCACGAGCACCAGCGCGATGCCCAGGGCGATGCGCATCCCGGACAGGACCAGGGGCATGGCTGACGGCAGCACCACCTTCCACAGCAGCGCCGCGCGCGAGTGCTGGAAGGTGCGCGCCGTGTCCACCATCACGGGATCGACGCCGCGCACGCCCTGGATGGTGTTGATCAACACCGGGAAGAACACGCCCAGCGCGACGGCGGTGATCTTCATGGTGTCGCCAAGGCCCAGGAACAGCATCAGCGGGGGCAGCAGGGCGGGCTTGGGCAGCGGGCGAAGGACTTCGACCAGCGGTTCCAGCAGCCCATGCACCGGGCGAAACCGGCCCATCAGCACACCCAGGACGATCGCCAGCATGCAGCCCATGGTGTAGGCGAGCACCAGCAGGTACATCGTGCGGCCCAGTGGTTCGAAGATGCTGCCGGCTGTCACCACCGCGAACAGGCGTTGCGCCACGGCGGTTGGCGGCGGAACCAGCACGGGGTCGATCCAGCTGGTGCGCGTGGCAAGCTCCAGCAGCAGCACGAGCACCAGCAGGACGCCCGGTCCCAGCCAGGATTGCAGCCGTTTGCGGGGTGGCATCGCCGCGCTCATGGCGCTTTCCCCAGAAGCATCGCGAGCAACTCGTGCCGCAGCTCCAGGTAGCGCGGCGTCTGCGGCGTCTCAAGGCGGTCGCGCGGCCGCGGCAATCCGGTCTCCAGCACGCGGACCACGCGCGCGGGCCGGGCCGAGAGAACCGCGATGCGGTCGGCGAGGAAGATGGCTTCGTCGGCATCGTGCGTGACGAGCACCGCGGTGAAGCCGTGCTTTTGCCAGAGGTCCTGCACGATGGCGTGCAGTTCCAGCCGCGTGAGCGCATCGACGGAACTGAAGGGCTCGTCCATCAACAGCACCCGTGGCTGCGCAGCGAGGGCACGCGCGATGGTCACCCGCTGCTGCATGCCGCCCGACAACTGCGCGGGGTAGTGCCCGGCGAAATCGCCCAGCCCCACCATGTCGAGGTAGTGGCGGCTGCTGGCGCGCGCCTTGGCGCGGCTCATGCCGGGGCGATGTTCGACCGCGAACGCCACGTTGTCGATCACGGTGCGCCAGGGAAACAGCGACTTTCCGTATTGCTGGAACAGGTAGACGATGCCAGGCGGCGGTGCGGTGACGGCTTGGCCATGGAGCTGCACCACGCCCCGGGTTGCCTGCATCAGCCCGGCCGCGATCTGCAGCAGCGTGGACTTGCCGCAACCGGAGGGCCCGACGATGGCGAGGAACTCGCCTTCGCGGACTGCCAGCTCGATATCTCCCAGGGCCTCGGTCTGGGCTGCGCCGACGCCGAAGGTTTTGCCGACCCCGGACAGGGACAGGCAAGCGGGGCTGTTCATGCTCTGTTCGTCGCGCATGGCCATTGCAGGTGGCGCTTTAGCGGCCCACCACCAGACGGATCGCCGGCAGCAACTGTTCGGCTTCGGTGCGCCGCTCCAGCGCGAGGCGCATGTTCACCTGCGCGACCTCGGTGTGCTCCACCGCGAGCGCTTGCGCGCGCGCACCTTCGCCGCGTTTGAGCGCGTCGAACAGCATGTGGTGCTGACGGTGCGCGTACAGCATCCAGTCGCGGTCCAGTGCCACGCTGCCTTGCATCGGCAACATGGCGGACGCCGGGGCGAACGGGAGCTTGTTGTTGAGCGCCACGGCGCGCTGCAGTGCCCTGTTGCCGCTGCCGGCCAGCACCAGGGCGTGGAAGCGGTCGTTCATCACCGCGTAGGCGGCATAGCTCTCGTAGCCCAGTGGATTGTCCAGCAGCAGCCGGTCGCCTTCGTCAAGGCAGTCCTGCAACTCCAGCTGCAGCTGGCGCGGCAGGCCGTGCTCAGCCACCAGCCGCGCGGCCATGCCTTCGAGGTGGCCGCGCACGGCGATCGCGTCGGCCACTTCCAGCGGCGTGAACTGGCGCACCAGGTACTTTCCGGTTTCATTGGCCTCGACCAGACCTTCCTGCTCGAGCGTGACGAGCGCGGCACGCACGGGCGTGCGCGACGCCCCCAGCCGCTCGGCCAGCTGCTGCTCGGCGAGCTTGTGCCCGGGCGCGAACTCGCCACGCAGGATCAGGTCGCGCAGCTGCATCAATACTGTCTCTTGCAAGTTCATCAGACTAATGTACACTGATTTTTAATTTCGGGATACCGTTTTAAGGAGCCAAGCATGAGAGCCGAACAAAACGAATTGCTCACACGCACCGGTCCGGGCACGGCCTGCGGCGCCTTGCTGCGCAGCTACTGGCAGCCGGTCGCCCTGGTGGACGAGTTCAACCCGGCGCTGGACACGCGCATGGCACAGCGTCCGGTCAAGGCGCTGCGGGTCATGGGCCAAGACCTGGTGCTGTTCAGGGATGCGGCCGGCGCCTGGGGCCTGCTGGACCGCGATTGCCCACACCGCGGAGCTGACCTGTCGTTCGGCCGCGCCGAGGGCGACGGCCTGCGCTGCCCATTCCACGGGTGGAAATTCGACGTCACCGGCCGGTGTCTGGAAACGCCAGCCGAGCCCACCGGCAGCAAGCTGTGCGAGCGCGTGCAGCAGCGCAGCTACCCGGTGCTGGAGCGCAGCGGCATCCTCTTCGGCTGGTTCGGCGAGCCGGGCAAGGCGCCGCCCTTTCCCGAATTCGACTGCTTCGCCGCGCCTGGCACGCACACCTTCGCGTTCAAGGGACTGTGGAACGCCAATTGGCTGCAGTGCTTCGAGGTGGGCATCGACCCGGCGCACCCGTCCTTCCTGCACCGCTTCCTCAACGATGAGGCGCTGGAACAGGTCGGCGACAACGCGGCGGGCAAACAGTTCCGCAGCGCCAGTGCCGGTGAAGTCGATGGCGAACGCTGGCCGATGACGCGGATCATGCGGGAGTTTCACCAGCCCGACATCAGTCACGAGGCGCAACCCTGGGGCCTGCAGCTGACGGCTGTGCGGCAGATGACGCCGGAGCTGACGCATGTGCGCGTCACGCAGGCTATCTTTCCCCACACGTTTGTGATCCCCCTGTCGGAGACGCTGACCATCACGCAGATGCACGTGCCGGTCGACGACACGCACACCTACTGGTACTCGGTCTTCACCAGTTTCGCCGGCCCGGTTGACAAAGAGGCCATGCGCAACCAGCGGCTGCAGTACATCAGCCTGCCGGATTACACACCTAAGTCGGGCCGCCACAACAACTGGGGTTTCAACGCCAGCGAGCAGCGCACCCAGACCTATCTGGGCATGGGCGAGGACGACATCAACGTGCACGACCAGTGGGCGGTGGAGAGTATGGGCGCGATCCAGGACCGCACGCGCGAGCACCTGGGCACCAGCGACAAAGTCATCATGGCCAACCGCCGGACGCTGCTCAAGGCGATCGAAGCGGTGCAGGCTGGCGGCACGGCGCCGGGCGCCGCAGATGCGGCGCAGGCGACGGCGATGCGCGGTCCCGACACGGTGGACGGCATTGCGCCAGCCGGTGCCTGGCCCACCTGGTGGCGCGAGCGCGTGAAGGCCAAGCGCGACGGCGCGCCCTGGATCGAAAAGTCACCGTCAGAGCCGGTGACCGCATGAACAGCTTTGCCCAGCGTTGCGGCATCCACGATGCCGCGCGCGAGCGGGCGCTGCAGCAGACGGCAGGCCTGATCGACGCGGCCGGGCTGGAGCTGGTGCGCTTCGCGTGGTGCGATGTGCACGGCGTGACGCGCGGCAAGACGCTGGTCGCGTCCGCCGCAGCCGAGGCGATGCGTGGCGGCGTCGGCATGGTCAGCACCCTGATGCTCAAGGACACCTCGGACCGCACCGCGTTCAAGGTGTTCGAGCCCGGAGGCACGGCGGATCTGCGCGGCTTTGGCTTCGCCAACAACCTGTTGCTGCTGGCCGACCCCGCCAGCTTCAAGCAATTGCCCTGGACGGACAAGACCGGCTGGGTGCGCGCCCAGCCGTGGTTCCAGGATGGCACGCCGGTGGAGCTGGACACACGCCGCGTGCTCGAGCGCGCGCTGGCACGGCTGAAGCAGGCCGGCTTCGCGATGCAATGCGGCCTGGAAGTCGAGTTCCACATCTACAGGATCAGGGACAGCGCCGCGCAGCTCGATCCCATGCAGGCCGACTGGCCGGGACCACCGCCCGCCGTGAGCCTGGTCCACCCCGGCTACAACCTCCTGACCGAAGGCTGGTTCGACATGGCCGAGGAACCGATGCGCATCGTGCAGCACACGGCGCAGGCGCTGGGCCTGCCGCTGCTGTCGCTGGAGATCGAATTCGGCCCCAGCCAGGTGGAAGCGGTGTTCGACGTGACCGACGCCATGACGGCCGCCGACAACATGGTGCTGTTCCGCAACGGCGTGAAGCAGGCCTTGCGCCGCGCAGGCTACCACGCCACGTTCATGTGCCGCCCGCCCTTTCCCAGCATCATGTCCAGCGGCTGGCATCTGCACCAGTCGCTGGTGGACAAGGACAACGGCCGCAACGTGTTGCAGCGTGAGTCGCCGGCCGCGCAGAGCACGCCCGCCGACGCGCAGCACACGCTCTCCGCCACGGGCGAGCATTACCTGGCCGGACTGCTGGCGCATGCACGCGCGATGACCGTGTTCTGCACGCCCACCATCAACGGCTTCGGACGCTTCCGGCCCAACGCGCTGGCGCCGCAGTCGGTGCTGTGGGGCCGCGACAACCGCGGCGCCATGCTGCGGGTGATCGGCGAATGCGGCGACCCCGCCACGCGTATCGAAAACCGCATCGGCGAACCCGCGGCCAATCCCTACCTCTACCTGGCTTCGCAGATCCACGCCGGGCTGGACGGCATCGAGCGCCGGCTCAAGGCCGCGCCGGCCACCGACGCGCCCTATGCCTCCAGCGATGCCCGCCTGCCCACCAGCCTGGGTGAGGCGCTGGAAGCACTGCAGAGCGACGCCGCGCTCAACGCCGCTTTTGGGGAGGCATTCATCAACTACTTCACGCGCATCAAGCGGTCGGAGCTGCTGCGCCACGAGCAAGCCGACGACAAGGACGAATTCCAGCGCCGTGAGTATTTTTCCCGCATATGACGTCAATCACTATCAAAATCATAGCGATATCCGATGCCCGGGAGATCGTCGCAGGTCAGTTCATAGGTCAGACGGGCCAGAGCCTCATGCAGGCCGCAGTCGACGCCAACGTGGCGGGCATCGAAGCCGACTGCGGCGGCCTGCTGACGTGTGGCACCTGCCACGTGTACGTGCGCGAGCCGTACGCCGGCTTGCTGCCCGCACCCGCCCCAGACGAGATGGCGATGCTGGAATTCACCGCTGCGCCGCGCCGGGCCAACAGCCGCCTGTCGTGCCAGATCGGGTTGACCGATGCGCTCGATGGCCTCACCATAGAGTTGCCCGCAAGCCAACACTAGAAGCGGCCGCCGACAGATGTTCCGATTTCAGTCGCGCTCAGCGGGTGCCCAGCGTCAGCAGCATCAATCGCCCCTTGCTGCCCAGATCTTCATTGACGGTCAGCAAAATACGCCCTTGCGCATCTTCGGCCAGCCCGGTTACCTGCGACGTCGCTTCGCTGTTCGCCGCGCGCTGGTAGCCCGGTAGCAGCGACGAGATGTCGGTCCAGCTGTCACCCGCGTTGTCGGACCAGGCCAGGTAGGGCTTGCCGGTGGCCTTGTCGAAGCCAGCCACCACGACGCGGTTGGGCTGGTTGGCGGGCGACAGGAAGGCGGTGATGTAGGGGTAGCTGTTGTCGGCCTGTACCTTCTTGATGACGAACTTGAAAGCCTGGCCGCCATCGTCGCTGCGCAGCAGGCCGCCTTCCACACCGATGAACACGCGCTGCGGGTTGTTGCCATTGGCCACCGAGGTGATGAACTGCACGTTGCGGTTGTCCAGCTCGGGCAAGGTCAACGGTGTGGTGGCGGGGGTGACGGCCTTGCCGTCAGCGCTCAGCGTGTAGGCGCGGATGAAGGCAGCATCCAGCGGGCACTCGCCGCCGACCAGCACCTTGTTGCCCATCACGTGGAAGGCCTGGTGGGTGCAGATGCCCGCCTCCATCCGGCCCAGCAGTGCGCGCCAGGTGACGCCCTTGTCATCGGACGCCAGCAGGTTCAGGTCGGCGCCGGCGTTGGAATACAACCGCGTGCCCACCGCCTTCAAATCGTCGGCCCACATGACGTCGCAATACGTGCCGTAGCAGGAATGCAGGCCCTGGTCCTGTACCTTGAAGGTCAGCGTCGCCTCGTCCAACACGCACTGGGAATGCTCGGGGTTGGTGGCGCTGTTGAAGCCGGTGGACTGCATCAGGTACAGCGCGCCCAGCGCGGACCGCAGGCGCGCCGCGCGCGCGAAACCGCTGTCGCCATACGCACCCAGGGCGCAGCCGCCCAGGTTGACCGGCTGCCAGGACGTGCCGGCACCCAAGGTGCCGGTGGCGCGCAGCACGCCCGAGCCCAGCGCCTTGGCGGTGTACAGCGGGATGTAGGCCGCCTTGCTGTCAATGGTGATGCCCTCCATGCCGCGCTCGGAGCTCATCAGCAGGTCGGCATGGGTGGTGGTGGTGGGGCTGTCGTTGCCGCCGCCGCAGGCGCTTAAGCACAGTGCCAGCAGCGCGCACGCTGCGGCGAAGAAATGAAATGGTCGAAACATGGTGAATAGAGCGAGATGACAAACAAGAGTGAAAGTGAAGATGCCGTGCACGGCGGTCGCATTCTAGGAACGGCTTGGCGCTTGCGCGGCAACTCACCTGCAGGTGTGCGTGATTGCCATCACACGCGTGGGCGATCGCCGTCATCAGTGCCTGCGATGACGTACGGCGTACGGCTTGCGCGCTATCATCGCGACGCATTCATTGCAGGAAGTGATCGCATGACAGACCAACCCATTCGCTTTGACGATGGCGCCGCCTATGAAAACATGATGGGACGCTGGAGCGCGCTGGTGGGCGAGCGCTTCCTGGACTGGATCGCCGTGCCCGCGGGCGCGCGCTGGCTGGACGTGGGCTGCGGCAACGGTGCCTTCACCGTGCAGATCGTCGAGCGCTGTGCGCCTGCACACGTGCAGGCTTTCGACCCCTCACCCGGCCAGCTGGCCTATGCGCGCACCCGTCTGCCTGCCGGCGCGCCGGTGACCTGGGCCGAGGGCGATGCCATGAAGCCGGCGGTGGGTGATGCCAGCGCTGACGCCGCCGTGATGGCGCTGGTGTTGTTCTTCGTGCCCGAGCCCGCGGTGGGCGTGGCCGAGATGTGCCGCGCGGTGCGCTCCGGTGGTGTGGTGGCGGCCTACCACTGGGACATCCTGGCCGGCGGCTTCCCGCTGGCCGACATCGGCGCCGAGGCCATGAAGCTGGGCATTCCACCACGCCTGCCGCCCAGCGTGCAAGCTTCCACGCTGGAGGCTTCCGAGGCCCTGTGGAAAGGGGCGGGGCTGCAACAGGTGCGGAGCACGCAATTCACCGTGCAGCGCCGTTTCGACAGTTTTGACGACTACTGGAACAGCGCCGCATCCAGCAACACGTTGCGCAGCATGTTCGAAACCATGCCGGCCGACGAACTGGCCACGCTGCAAGCCAACGTGCGTGCCCGGGTGCGGGACGATGGCGGGCCGCTGACACTGAGCGCGCGCGCCAACGCGGTCAGCGGCACCAAGCCTTGAAGGGTGACGTGGGGCGGGCGCGCTAGAACGCCACCCGGTCTTTGCCCTTCAGCCCCAGCATCGCGCGCGCCTCGTTGGGCGTGGCAATCTCCAGCGACAACTCTTCCAGGATGCGGCGAATCTTTTGCACCTGCTCGGCGCAGGACTTGGCCAGCTGCCCCCGGCCCAGGTAGAGGCTGTCTTCCAGCCCCACGCGCACGTTGCCGCCCATCACCGCGCCCATGGTCAACAGCGGCATCTGGTGGCGGCCGGCGCCGAGGATGGAAAAGCGGTAGTTGTTGCGGCCGAACAGCCGGTCGGCGGTGGTGCGCATCACCACCAGGTTCTCCGGGTCCGGACCCAGGCCGCCCAGGATGCCGTAGATGCTCTGGATGAACAGCGGGCCGCTGACCAGACCTTCGTCGACAAAATGCGCCAGGTTGTACAGGTGCCCGACGTCGTAGCATTCAAACTCGAAACGCGTGCCGCAGTCCTCGCCCAACACCTTCAGGATGTGCTTGATGTCGCGAAAGGTGTTGCGGAAGATCACGTCCTCCATGCCCTCCACGTGTGGCTTCTCCCAGTCGTGCTGCCAATGTGTGATCTTGCGCGCCGCCGGGTGGATGGAAAAGTTCATCGAGCCCATGTTCAGCGAGCACATTTCCGGCTGCGCCTGCAGCGGGTAGGCGAGGCGTTCGGCCAGCGTCATGCGGGTGCTGCCGCCGGTGGTGATGTTGATGACGGCGTCGGTGGCCGCGGCGATTTGCGGCACGAACTGGTCGAACACCTTGGGGTCGGCACTGGGCCGGCCGTCCTGCGGGTCGCGCGCGTGCAGGTGCAGGATGGCCGCGCCCGCTTGGGCTGCCTCGATCGCCTGCTCGGCGATCTGGCCCGGCGTCAACGCCAGGTAGGGGGACATGCTGGGCGTGTGCACCGAGCCGGTGACGGCGCAGGAGATGATGACTTTGTCGCGTTCGGTGGCCATGGTGTCACAGGTACTCGATGTTGCCGTCCACGCTGATGGCCTGGCCGGTCAGGTTGCGCGCCGCCGGCGAGCTGAGGAACAGCGCCATCGCCGCCACATCCTCAGCCGTGACCATGCGGCGCAGCGAGATCTTGCGCATGTATTCCTCGCGCATGGCCTGCGCGCTCACGCCCATGGCAATGGCGCGCGCGGCGATCACCGCGTTCATGCGCTCGCCCTCCACCGTGCCCGGCAGGATGGCGTTGACGCGCACGCCCTGCGGGCCTAGCTCGATGGCCAGCGACTTCATCAGGCCGATGATGGCCCACTTGGTGGACGCATACGGCGTGCGCGAGCCATAGCCCAGGCGGCCCGCCACCGAGCTCATGGCGATCAGGCAGGGGTTGGCGCCCGAGGCCTTCAGCAGCGGCACGGCGCGGCGGGCGAAGTAGTACTGGCTGTTCAGGTTGACGGCGATGGTGCGCTCCCAGCCGCTGGCGTCTATGCTTTCTATCGGCCCGGTGGGGCCGGCGATGCCGGCGTTGTTGACCAGCACGTCCAGCCCGCCCAGGGTGCCGTGCACATCGTCAAACACGCGGTCCACGTCGTCGGCCACCGAGGCATCGGCCGTGCTGGAGGTGATGCCCGGCGTGTCGGTGTTCATGCGGTCCAGCGCGGTGCGGTCGATGTCGCACACATGCACCCGGGCGCCCGCTTCGTGAAAGGCCCGGGCCACGGTGGCGCCTATGCCGCCGGCGCCGGCGGTGACGAGCACCCGCAGACCCTGCGGCGGACGTAGTGATTCCAGTATGTTCATGCGGAGGTGTGTGACGCGGCTGCTCCCTGACGGGCCGTGGCGCAGACCCAACCGGCCTGCTGCAGGCAGTCTCGCCGCTGCGGGTGCAAAATCCAATGTCGTGGGCCCACACCGGGCGGCGCCATCCTATGTGATCGGACATTTCGGCCAAAGCCGGCTGCCTGTATTGCACGATGATCGCGCTCGGCCGTCCCAATTTCCAATCAGCGATGAGGAGCATCAGTGTGAAGAAGGCTGTTCTGTTGGATGACGCCAAAGACGTCGCCTCCGAGTTGATCAGCTTGCTGCACCTGGGAGCCCATGCCGACGAGTTCGCCAGCCGCCTGGCGCAGCTGGACCAGTTGGCCGATGACACACCGGGCAAGTCCGCGCAAGTGGAGCTGGTGCGCATGGCGATGGGGGTGCGCAACCGGCTGGAGCTGCAGCAGCAGCGCGAGCGCGGGATGCTGGCCGTGATCGAATCGGCGCAGGATCTGTCGGGCCGGCTGGACCTGACCGGGCTGCTGCAGGCCATCGTGTCGCGTGCCCGCCACCTGCTGGGCTCACAGGTGGCCTGGCTGTCCACCTACGACAGCGACAAGGACGAGTTCCATGTGATGGTGGCCGACGGCGCCCTGTCCAAGGGCCCGGCAGGCATGGTGGCGCGGCGCGATCTGGGTGTGGCCAGCATCGTGATGTCCACCCGGCTGCCATTCACCACCCCGGACTACCTGCACGACAAGCGCTTCCCGCACGACGCCAAGCTGGACGCCACCTTCCGCGACGAGGGCATCGCCGCACTGGTGGGTGCGCCGCTGATCTGGGACAACGAGGTCATCGGCCTGCTGTTCGTCGCCGACCGCTACCACCGGGCGCACACCGCGCTGAACGTCTCTGTCCTGTGCACGCTGGCCATCCACGGCGCCGTGGCGATCAAAAATGCGCGTGCTTTCGAGCAGGCACGCGCGGCGCTGCACAAGGTGGAGGTGGCGCGCACCGAGCTGGAGCGCCACGCGCGCAATGTGCAGGCCGCCGCCGAGGCGCATGAGCAGATGACCTCGCAACTGGCGCGCGGCGCCTCGCTGTCCGCGCTGTGCCAGACCATTGCCGAGCTGCTGGGCGGCAGCGTGCTGGTGCTGGACGAGGCCGCCCAGGTGCTGAGCCGGGGTTGTGCCACTGGCTATGCCGGTCCCGGCGCGCAGGCCTATTCACCGTTTGGCCACCAGCACAGCGCGCAGCTGGCGCAGGCGCTGCGCCAAAGCCGCCAGGTGGGCCGCTCGGTGCTGGCCTATGAGGCCGATGGCGAGCTGTGCCGGCTGGTGGCCGTGATCGGCGGCGACGACGTGCTGGGCTCCATCCTGCTGTTTCGAGGGCAGGATCTGGATGAGCTGTCGATACGCACCTTCGAGCGCAGCGCCAGCGTCATCGGCATCGTGCTGCTGTCGCAGGAGCGCATGGAGGCGGCCCGCAGCCGCAGTGGCTCCACGCTGCTGCGCTCCATCGTCTCGGCCCGCCAGGACGAGGCCGCTTTGCTGGCCAACCGGGCCGAGCGGCTGGGCCTGGACCTGGCCAAGCCGGTGTCCCTGCTGCTGCTGGAGATGGGCGACGTGAAGCCAGGCTATGCGGCGCGCCGCCTGGGGCTGGGTGCCACCGTGCCCAATGTGCTGTTCGACGAGATCGATGGCCTGCTGGCGGTCCTGTGCGCAGCCACCCGGGCCGACGACCTGCGCGATGCCCTCTGTGCCCAGGCCAGGGCCGAGTTTGGCGGCGCCTTTCGCGGCGTGCTGTCGCGCCCGGTGGCCGGCCCGGCGGAAGTGCCGGCCCTGTACGCCACGCTCAGGCGCGCGCTGCCCATCCTGGGCCGCATCGGCGTGGGCGGGCACATCGTCGGGCAGAACGACATGGCGCTGTATTCCACCTTGTTCGAGACGCACGATCAGAGCAGCCTGAAGGGTTTTCTGGACGCCACCATAGGCCCGCTGATCCTGCACGACCACAAACGCGGCTCGGAGCTGACCGTCACGCTGCTGAGCTATTTCGACTGCAATCAGAATGCCAAGACCACCAGCCAGCGGCTGAACATCCACGTCAACACGGTGCGGCAGCGGCTGGCCAGCGTGGAGGAACTGCTGGGCTACTGGGGCAGCGCCACGCGCGCGCTGGAGCTGCACATCGCGCTGCGGTTGTGGAGCCTGAGCGCGCCGGTGCAGCGCTAAAAAAAAGCCCCGGCAACTGCCGGGGCCAGTGCAACAGGCCGCGCCGCGGGTGAGCCGGCGCGCCCTTGATTTAACTCACTGCACCGAAATCTGCTTGGCTGTCTGCGAGGCGTTGAACAGCAGCGTGGAGGGCCAGGTGGGCCAGGTCAGCCCCAGCGCCGAGTTGTTCGGGTCACCCGTGCGGGCGAAGGCGCCGATGGTGCGCATCATCGCGTCCGACAGCGCCAGCCGCCCCGGCTGGTTGGCATTGGAGTACGAGATGTTGGCGAACAGCGACGGCCCGAAGTTGCCGAAGAAGAACGGCAGGTCGAACGCGTGCGCGGCGCCGTAGATGTCGTTGTAGGGCGCGGGCAGCTGGTCCCAGTCAAACCGGTAGTACCAGATGTTGTTCTGCTGCGTCTTCAGCGCCGCCAGCACGCTGTCGCGGCTGTTGAGGAAGAAGATGCGGTTCAGCTGCTCTGCCCGGGCGGTGAAACCGGTGGTGGGCGCGTTCACCGGCAGGTAGGCGGCCGGTATCCATTGCTCCAGCGTCGAGGTGGACGGCGCGTTGGGGTCGTTGTTGTAGGCGATGGAGAACACCGTGGCGTCGTTCAGCAGCCGGGCGCTGGGCAGTCCGGTGGCCACCAGCGGGATCAGCGTCGGGAACAGCTTGCCTTCGTCGCGCGTGTTGCCCACCAGCATCGGCACCTTCAGCGCCTTGCCGGCCATGATGGTGGCGATGGGGTCGGTGGGGATCACCGTGCCATCGGGTATCGGCCCGGAGCCCGAAGCACCCAGCGGCGCCAGGGATTTGAGCACCGTGGTCAGGATGGTGTCGGCGCTCTTGCTTCGCATGTAGGCGGCCACAGTCTCATTGCTCTGCGCGGCCACATAGGCGTTGGCGTTGGCGGCACTGGTCAACCCATCGCCCACCGCCAGGAAGGCTGCGAGCGCCAGGCCCTGGCCCTGGTAAGCCGAGGCCGGCGCCAGTGTGGCGATGGAGCCGGCCGGCACCTGGTTGGCCAACGAGATGCCACCGCTGATGGGCAGCAGCCGGTGCACCAGCGACGGGTTGGCGTTGACCACCAGCGGCGAGGTCATCACTGCATAGACGTTCACCGCGCCGGCCGACTGGCCCATCAGCGTCACGCTGCCGGGGTTGCCGCCGAAGTTGGCGATGTTCTTGTTGACGAAGTTCAGCGCCTTGATGATGTCCAGCATGGCGAAGTTGCCCGAGTCGTCCAGCGCGTTGCCGGTCTTGAGCTGCGGCAGGTTGAAGAAGCCGAACATGCCCAGCCGGTAATTGACGCTGACCACCACCGCGTTGGCGGTGCGGGCCAGGTTGGCGCCGTCGTACATCGGGTCACCGGTGTAGCCGCTGATGTTGCTGCCACCGTGCACCCAGACGACCACCGGCAGGTTGGTGGCCGCACCCACCGGGCGCCAGATGTTCAGGTACAGGCAGTCCTCAGAGCCCACCGTGGTGCCCAACGACGTGCCGATGGTGGTGTCGTACCTGTTGTTCAGGCCGGGGCCGTACAGGCGGCTGCCCTGCACGCAGGCGTTGCCGAACTGCTGCGTGGCCTTCGGCGTGGTCCACGGGTCCGGGTCGGCCGGCGCGCGCCAGCGCAACGCACCCACCGGCGCCTTGGCAAAGGGCACGCCCTTCCAGGCGTAGGTGCCGTTGGTGGCCGAGTGGTCGGTGCCTATCACCGAGCCATAGGCGGTCTGGCGCTGCGTGGGCGGCGGCGTGTCGTAAGTGGCGCAGGTGAACGAGGCGGCGCTGTTCACGTCACCGGTGCCGTTGTACTGCGGCCATTTCGGGAAGTCGCACAGCGGCCGGGTGCGGCCGGGCACGCCGGCCGTATCCGCTGCCACCTGGTTGGCAGGCGCGGTGCCTTTTTCCACCCAGTTTTCCAGCGTGGTCAGTGAATCCCAGGCGGGGTTGAAGATGGAACTGGCCGCGTGCCCCAGGCCGGGGATTTCGTAGTAGCGGACGAACTTGTCCACTTCGGTCGGGCTCATCCTGGCCTGCAGTCGTTGGTAGTACTGCTGCGTGGCGCGGGTGCTGACCAGCACGTCCACCGTGCCGTGCGCCATGATCAGCTTGCCGCCCTTGGCGGCGAAAGCGTTCAGGTCCACCTTCTGGTCCAATTGGGTGCTGAGCTGGCTGATGCGCACTTCCCACGGGCCGGGGTTTTCCGGGTCCAGCGACAGCGAGTCGTAACCCGGGTCGCGGGTGACCATGAACTTGGCCCACTGGTCTGCCATCACGCTGATGTAGGGCGCGCTGGTGGGCATGGGCAGCACGGGCTGCGAGGTGCCCAGCGCCAGGAAGGTGATGGTGGGTTGCAACGGTGACGGGTTGCTGGTGATGCCCAGGTCGGCGCCCCAGACGTTGTAGCCCGGGTAGCCGGTTTCGCCGCTGGCCAGCGTGTAGTTGAAGCGGGTGTCGGAGTTGATGACCTTCAGCGCCGTGATCTGTGCGTCCGACAGGCAGGTGTCGCCACCTTCACCGCCGCCCGGGCAGCGCAGCGGCGCGCCGTTGTAGTAGGCGGTGGAGGGGTCGAACACCGCGTTGCAGCGCAGCTGGTTGCTGATCAGGCCGTCCACCACGCCGTCCAGGCCATCGCAGGCCGCCATGGCGGCGTTCAGCAGCAACAGGCGCTTGGGCGTGTTGGGGTAGGCGCCCGGCTTGGCCAGCGCGCGGTTCATGCGGTGGCCGCCCAGCACCGCTGCGGTCTGGTTCCAGGCCGGGTACCAGGCGATGGCGCCGTCCCAATCCTCCGGCCAGCGGGTGATGGACTCGATGGCTTCGCGCCCACCGGTGGAGCCACCGATGAAGTAGGCCTTTTGCACCTTGTCCACCGCGTAGCGCGCCTTGATCAGGAAAATGGAGGCGTCGCGCGTCTTCTTCAGCGCGTCGCCACTGAAGTTGCGTGTGGCTTCGTCGTTCAGGCCGAAGCTGCCGTCTTGCGAGCCCAGCGCACCGGCCTGGTGGCCCGAGTCGCTGGCGAAGGTGGCGTAGCCGCGGCCCAGCGGGAACAACTGGTCGGTCGGGCCCAGCGGCACGTTGCCGACGACGCTGGGGATGCTGCCGTCAAAGCCGCCGCCGCCAAACATCACCACCTTGGAGTTCCAGGCCGTGGTGGGCAGGGTCAGGCGGAACAGGATGTTGGGCGCCGCCTTGTCCACCGGCGCGATGCTGCCGTTGACCAGGCAGTATTCCGGCAGCGCGCGCGCGCCGGTGCCGCTGGCCGCCACCACCGCTGCGGTGGTGACCACCCCCCCCGAACTGGGCAGGCCTATCGATGCCGCTGGAATGGTCATGCCGGCCAACGCAGCACAAGCCAACGGTTGGGGTGCAGCCGGCGTGGTGGGCGTGGTTGGTGTGGTGGGCGTGGTCGGGGTGTCGCCGCCGCCGCCACTGCCGCCGCCACAGGCCGTGAGGACCGTCGCCACGAGAATGGCGGACGCCAGCGAACATGCTGTTCTCAACTCTGTCATGGTGTCTCCTAGGTCGTTATGTCGCTGCCGGCTGCGCACGGGCGTGCGGCAGGACGGGCGGCCGGGTGCTTGCCCGGCTTTCGCAGTATTCGTTGCTGGACGGCGCATCTCAATGTGGTGACGACACATTGGCGGTGCCGTAACGGTGTGATCGAAGTCCACGACGCGGTGCGATAACCTGTTGTAATGGCCGATCCCGAATCAATAATGCAGCGGCGAGAAGAACCCGAGGGCGCCTGCGCTTAGGATGTGTGCATGTTTGCGTTCGTGCTGAGAAAGCTGGCCACCGTGGTACCGACCTTCATCGGCATCACGCTGGTGGCTTTCATGCTGATACGTCTGGTGCCGGGCGACCCCATCGAGGTGATGGTGGGCGAACGCTCGCTGGACGCCGAGACGCACGCCGCGCTGGCGCACCGTCTGGGGCTGGACCTGCCGCTGTACCAGCAATACCTGAATTACGTCACCGGCCTGGCGCATGGCGACCTGGGCACGTCGCTGGTGACGCGTGAGCCGGTGGCCAGCGAGTTCATGGCGCTGTTTCCCGCCACCGTGGAGCTGACGCTGGCGGCGCTGCTGTTCGCGCTGCTGCTGGGCCTGCCGGTGGGCATCATCGCCGGGCTGAAGCGCGGCTCGCCGGTGGACCATGGCGTGATGGGGGTGGCCATGACCGGCTACTCCATGCCCATTTTCTGGTGGGGCCTGATCATGATCATGTTCTTCTCGGTTGACCTGGGGTGGACGCCGATCTCCGGCCGCATCAACGTGGAATACGACATCGCGCCGCGCACCGGCCTGCTGCTGATCGACAGCCTGCTGTCGGGCGAGGAAGGGGCGTTCAAATCCACCGTGCTGCATTTGATATTGCCGGTGATCGTGCTGGGCACAGTGCCGCTGGCGGTGATCGCGCGCATGACGCGCTCCAGCATGCTGGAGGTGCTGCGCGAGGACTACATTCGCACCGCGCGCGCCAAGGGCCTGGCGCCGCTGCGGGTGGTGGTGGTGCATGCGCTGCGCAACGCGCTGATCCCGGTCATCACCGTCATCGGCCTGCAGGTGGGCAGCCTGCTGGCCGGCGCGGTGCTGACCGAGACGATTTTTTCCTGGCCCGGCATCGGCAAGTGGCTGATCGACTCGATCGCGCGCCGTGACTACCCGGTGGTGCAGGCGGGCATCCTGGTTTCGGCCTGCATCTTCGTCGGCGTCAACCTGTTGGTGGACCTGCTGTACGGCGTGGTCAACCCGCGCATGCGGGGTGGCAAATGACGAAGGGTTCGCGCGCATGAGCACCACGGCAAGCGCCTCCCCGGCCCCCGGCACGGCCAAGCCGGCGGACTTTCCGTCGCCGCTGAAGGAATTCTGGCTCAGCTTTTCGGCCTCACGCGGCTCGGTGGTTGCGCTGGCGGTGTTTGTTCTGATGGTGTTTTGCGCGCTGTTTGCCGGCTGGCTGGCACCGCACGACCCGGTGGAGCAGTTCCGCAGCCATATGCTGCAGCCGCCGGCCTGGCATGCGAAGGGCAGCACGCAGTTCCTGCTGGGCACCGACGAGGCCGGGCGCGACGTGCTGTCGCGCTTGATCTACGGCGCGCGCATCTCGCTGTTCATCGCCGCCATGTCGGTGCTGATGTCGCTGATCCCCGGTGTCTGCCTGGGCCTGCTGGCGGCCTTTTACGGCAAGGTCCTGAGCCCGCTGATCATGCGCGTGATGGACGTCATGCTGGCCCTGCCCTCGCTGCTGCTGGCCATCTGCGTCATCACCATCCTGGGGCCGGGCCTGGTCAACACCATGCTGGCCATCGCCATCGGCACGCTGCCCAGCTACGTGCGCCTGACCCGCGCTGCTGCGCTGGCCGAGGTCAACAAGGAATACGTCACCGCCAGCCGACTGGCCGGTGCTGGCACCTTGCGGCTGATGTTCCTCACCGTGCTGCCCAACTGCATGGCGCCGCTGATCGTCAACGCCACGCTGGGTTTCTCATCGGCCATCCTGGAAACCGCCGGCCTGGGTTTCCTGGGCCTGGGCGTGCAGCAGCCCACGCCCGAGTGGGGCACCATGCTGAGCGCCGCGCGCGACTACATCCACCGGGCCTCCTGGGTGGTGACCATGCCGGGCTTGGCGATCCTGATTTCGGTGCTGGCCATCAACCTGATGGGCGACGGCCTGCGCGACGCGCTGGACCCGCGCCTGAAGCGCCTGTCGTGAGCCTGCCATGAGCCTGCTGTCCATCAAGAACCTGCGGGTCGAGTTCGGCCCGGCGGCCCTGCCTTTCCCCGCCGTGGATGGGTTGGATTTTGAGATCGACCGCGGTGAACTGGTGGGCATCGTGGGCGAATCGGGCTCCGGCAAGTCGGTGGCCATGATGGCGCTGATGGGCCTGGTGGACGCCCCCGGCCGCGTCAGCGCCGACGCGCTGACATTCGACGGCCAGGACCTGCTGCACATGACGCCGGCCCAGCGCCGCCGCATCGTCGGCAAGGACATCGCGATGATCTTCCAGGATGCCTTGAGCAGCCTGAACCCGTCGTACACCGTGGGCTACCAGCTGAAGGAAGCATTGAAGCTGCACCTGGGCCTGCGCGGTGCCGCACTCGACGCGCGCGCGCTGGCGCTGCTGGAGATGGTGGAGATACCTGACCCCCAGGCGCGCCTGGCCGCCTACCCGCACCAGCTGTCGGGTGGCATGGCGCAGCGGGTGATGATCGCGATGGCGATTGCCTGCAAGCCGAAGCTGCTGATCGCCGACGAGCCCACCACCGCGCTGGACGTGACCATCCAGGCCCAGGTGATGGACCTGCTCAAGCGCCTGCAGGCCGAGCACGACATGGCGCTGGTCATGATCACCCATGACCTGGCGGTGGTGGCCGAGATGGCCCGGCGCGTCTGCGTGATGTATGCCGGCCAGGTGGTAGAGGCGGCCATCGTCAAGCAGTTGTTCGACGCTCCACGCCATCCCTACACGCAAGCCCTGCTGGCTGCCATTCCCGAGCACAACAAGGGCGCGCGCCGGCTGTCGGCACTGCCCGGCATCGTGCCCGGCCAATACGACCGGCCGCAGGGCTGCCTGCTGTCGCCGCGCTGCCAATACGTGCAGGACGCCTGCCGCACCGCCCGCCCGGCGCTGCTGGATGGTGTGCGCTGCATCACGCCCTTGAATGCGCAAGGAGTGCCGACATGAGCGAGCCACACGCAGTGGGCGAGTCGGGGGCCCCACTCTTGGTGGCACAGGAGTTGACGCGCCACTACCGCGTCAGCCGGGGCTTCCTCAAGGGGCAGGCGGTGGTCAAGGCGCTCAATGGGGTATCGTTCAACCTGCACAGGCAGCGCACGCTGGCGGTGGTGGGTGAATCGGGCTGCGGCAAGTCCACCCTGGCGCGCCAGCTGACGATGGTGGAGCCACCCACCTCCGGCCGCTTGGAGATCGCTGGCGTGGATGTGGCGCATGCGGACGCTGCGGCCGTGCGCGACCTGCGCACCAAGGTGCAGATGGTGTTCCAGAACCCGTATGGCTCGCTGAACCCGCGCAAGAACGTCGCCGCCGCGCTGGACGAGCCGCTGTACATCAACAGCGCGCTGTCGCACACCGAGCGCGGCGAACGCGTGGCCGCCATGCTGGCCAAGGTGGGGCTGCGGCCGGAGCACGCGCGCCGTTACCCGCACATGTTCTCCGGTGGCCAGCGCCAGCGCATTGCCATTGCGCGGGCGATGATCCTGAACCCCGGCATTCTGGTGGCCGACGAGCCGGTGTCGGCACTGGATGTGTCCATACAGGCGCAGATCCTGAACCTGTTCATGGACCTGCAGGACGAGCTGGGCACCGCCTACGTGTTCATCTCGCACAACCTCAGCGTGGTGGAGCATGTGGCCGACGAACTGCTGGTGATGTACCTGGGTGCCGGTGTTGAATACGGCGACAAGGCGCGCATCTTCGCGCGGCCGCTGCACCCCTACACCCAGGCGTTGATGAGCGCCACGCCGGCTATACGCGAAGAGGATCGCCGGTTTAAAATCAAAATCGGTGGCGAGTTGCCCAGCCCCCTGCAGCCGCCGCCGGGTTGCACCTTCCACAAGCGCTGTCCGCACGCGGTGGAGCGTTGCCGGGTGGAGGTGCCGCTGTTGCGGCCGCTGGACCAGCGCATGGTCGCCTGCCACAGGGCGGAAGACATCCAACCCTGATCGCCGGAATTGGTGTGCCCCATGAGGCCACCTTTTTCCAGAAAACTCGCAAAAAAAGCCACATAATCAATACCAGTTGAAAAACTGGTATTATTGGTATTAAATTGGTATGATGGCGTTCGTGCCAATAAATGGCCAATCTGAGTCGCAAGGCGCGGCTGCTGGACGAGGATCTCATGATCGAGTTTTTGCTGGGGGTTGACGGCGGTGGTACCGGGACGCGCGCGCTGGCGCAGCGCCGCGACGGCACCGTGGTCGGGCGCGGCGAAGCCGGCCCCTCGGCACTGGGTCAGGGCATAGGGCCGGCCTGGAGTGCCATCCAACAGGCCTTGCGCACTGCCTTTCAAGCCGGTGGTGTGCCAATTCCCTCCTGGAGCCAGTGCGCACTGGGTGCCGGCCTGTCGGGCGTGCACAACCCCACCTGGCGCGACGAATTTTTAGCCGGCAACCCTGGTTTTGCCCGCATCACCCTGGAAACCGACGGCTACGCCATGCTGCTGGGCGCGCACGGTGGCCAGCCCGGTGCCATGATCGCGGTGGGCACCGGCAGTGTGGGCGAGGCCTTGCGCCGCGACGGCAGCCATGTGGGTGTCAGCGGCTGGGGTTTTCCGGTCGGCGACGAATCCAGTGGTGCCTGGTTGGGCATGCGCGCCATGCGCCTGGCCCAGTGCGCGATGGACGGCCGCGCCGTTGCAGGCCCGCTGGCGCGCGCGGTGTGGCAACAATGCGGGCAGGACCGCGATGCCTTGCAGGCCTGGTGCGGTCGTGCCGGCCAGTTTGCCTACGCGCAGTTGGCGCCGCTGGTGTTTGACACGGCGGCCGGTGACGAGGCCGCAGAAGCGTTGTTGAATCAGGCCGCCGCCGATCTGGAGATCATGGCCGGCGCGCTGGACCCGGCGGGCGAACTGCCGCTGGCCGTGTGTGGCAGCGTGGGCAAGATGCTGGTCAGCCGCCTGCCGGCTGCCGTGCAACAACGGTGTGTGGAAGCGCAGCAGGACGCCGCTGGCGGCGCCCTGCTGATGACAAGAGACAGCCTGGGGACGCAGGTATGAAAAAAGGCGCCATGTTCGAATTCAAACCCGATCCGCACGACAGCTCGCCGCTATACCTTCAACTGGCGCGCAAGCTGGGCCAGGCGATCCGCGACGGCCGCTACAAGCCTGATGAGGCGCTGCCCTCCGAGCGCGTGCTGGCCGAGGTGCTGGACGTGTCGCGTGTGACCGCGCGCTCGGCCATCGACCAGTTGGTGGACCAGGGCCTGATCATCCGCCGGCGTGGCTCGGGCAACTACATCGCGCCGCGCATCGAGCAGCCGCTGTCGCGCCTGACCAGCTTCTCGGAGGAACTGCATCAGCGCGGCTACAAACCGTCCTCGCGCTGGCTGGAGCGCACCGTGGCAGTGGCCATGATCGACGAACAACTCAGCCTGGGCCTGTCGCCGGGCGCCAAGGTGGCGCGGCTGGAACGCCTGCGTCTGGCCGACGACGTGGTGATGGCCTACGAGGTCAGCGTGCTGCCCGAAGCCATCCTGCCCGACCCGATGGCGGTGCAGAGCTCACTCTACGAATACCTGGCCAGCAACCACAACGCGCCGGTGCGCGCCTTGCAGCACATCCGTGCGCTCAATGCCCAGCCGCGCCTGGCCGAACAACTTGGCGTGCCCGAGCGCCAGGCGGTGCTGTTCATCACCCGCATTGGCTACCTGGACTCGGGCCAGGCGGTGGAGCTCACGCATTCCTACTGCCGCAGCGACTACTACGACTTCGTGGCGGAAATGAGGCGCGACGGATGAAACAGCTTTCCGGCAACATCCTCACGCCTGCCGGCTTCGTCAGGGGCCAGATCGAATTTGACGCCGCCGGCCGGGTGCATGCCGTGCGCGGCGAGCCCATCGCCGAGGCACTGGCGCGTGATTCCGGTGCACCGCTGGTGTTGCCTGGCTTCATCGACCTGCACGTGCATGGCGGCGGCGGGCGCGACATCATGGAAGGCGGTGACGCCGTGCACACGGTGTCGGCCCAGCATGCGCGCCACGGCACCACCGCCATGCTGGCCACCACCATGACAGCCCCCATGGGCGACCTGGAGGCCGCCTTCGCCGGCCTGACCAGCGCCTGCACCCAGCAACGCGACCGCGGCTGTGCCCGCGTGCTGGGGGTGCATCTGGAAGGCCCGTACATCAACAACGGCAAGCTGGGCGCCCAGCCCGACTTCGCGCGTCCCGTGCATGCACGTGAACTGGCCAAGCTCAACGCGCTGGCACCGATACGCCTGATCACGATGGCGCCGGAAGTGCCCGGCAACATGGACGTGATCGACTCGCTGGTGCAGGCCGGCTACCGCATCCAGGTCGGCCACACGCTGGCCACTTACGAGGAAGGTCTGCAGGCGCTGGCCAAGGGCGCGGTGGGCTTCACCCACCTGTTCAACGCCATGAGCGCGCTGCACCACCGCGAGCCGGGTGCCGTGGGCGTGGCCTTGGCGCATGCCAATTACGCCGAGATCATTCCGGACCTGGTGCACGTGCACCCGGGCGCCATCAAGGTGGCGCTGCGCGCCATCCCGCACCTGTACTGCGTGACCGACTCCACCGCCGCCGCCGGCATGCCTGATGGCGACTACAAGCTGGGCAGCCACACCGTGACCAAATGCCTGGGCGGCGTGCGCCTGGCCGACGGCACGCTGGCCGGCTCCACGCTGACCATGGACCAGGCGCTGCGCAACCTGGTGGACACGCTGGGCCTGACGCTCAGCGACGCCTCGCGCCGTGTGTCCACCTATGCCGCCGACTATGTGGGCGCCACCGACCGTGGCCGCCTGCTGGCCGGCGCCTGGGGCGACGTGGTGGTGCTGGACCGCGATCTGCAACTCAAAGATGTTTTTGTCGAGGGAAATTCAATTGAATACGCGCATGCTTCTTGAAGCAAGGGAAGCACCCAACGCCGTGGCCACGCAATTGGCCAACAATGACCAGCAGTACCATGACTTCGGCGCGCTGCTGCGCCAGCAGCCGCCCGGCTCGGTGTTGACGGTGGCGCGCGGCAGCTCGGACCACGCCGCGCATTTCATGGCCTACCTGATCATGGCGCGGCTGGGCCGGCTGGTGACGTCGCTGCCGATGTCGCTGATCACGCTGTACCAGTCGCAGATCGCCTGCGACGGCCTGGTGTCCATGGCCTTCTCGCAGTCCGGCCAGAGCCCGGACCTGGTGGCGCCCACGCGCTTCTTCACCGAAGGTGGCGCGCGCACCGCCGCCTTCGTCAACGACCCCGAGTCGCCGCTGGCCAAGGCCGCGCAGTGGGTGTTCCCGCTGCATGCCGGCGCCGAGACCAGCGTGGCCGCCACCAAGAGCTATATCACCCAGTTGGTGGCCGGCGCCCGTCTGGTGGCTGCCTGGCAGGACGACCTGGTGCTGCAGTCGGCGCTGTCGGGTCTGCCCGGCACGCTGTCGCGCGCCGCGAACACCGACTGGTCGGCCGCCGTGGAGGTGCTGCTGGACGCCGACCGGCTGTTCGTCATCGGCCGCGGCACCGGCCTGCCCATCGCCATGGAGGCGGCGCTGAAGTTCAAGGAGACCTGCGGCATACAGGCCGAGGCCTTCTCCGGCGCCGAGGTCAAGCACGGGCCCATGGCCCTGATTGAAGAAGGCTACCCGCTGCTGGTGTTCGCCCCGCGCGGCCCGGCACAGGAGGGCCTGATCACGCTGGCCGAAGAGATGCGCCAGCGCGGCGCCAAGGTGCTGCTGGCCGCGCCGGCCAACGTGGCCGACGCCGACCTGCCGCTGGTGGAGACCAATTCCATAGAACTGGACCCCATCTCGGTGATCCAGAGCTTCTACCCGATGGTGGAAGCGCTGGCCCGTGCCCGCGGCCTGAACCCGGACGAACCGCGTCACCTGGCCAAGGTGACGCGCACCCACTGAACGGCGGCACAACTTCCGGCCGGCCGCACAAGCACCCAAGCAAGACCATGAACGCTTCTACCGATTTCCGTGCCGGCCATGTCGTGATGGTGGACATGGAGGGCACGGCGCTGGACACCGCCACCGCCGACTTCCTGCGCCAGCACCAGGTGCGCGCCATCTGCCTGTTCCGCAAGAACCTGGGCGCTGAGGACGAGGTGCGCAAGCTGACCGCCGACCTGCGCGCGGTGATGGGGCCGGATGCGCTGATCGCCATTGACCAGGAAGGCGGCTCGGTGGCCCGCGTCACCTCGCTGCCGCAGGCGCCGGCGGCGATGGCGCTGGGCGCGGCCGACGACGCCGCGCTGGCCCAGCAGGTCGGGGCGGCGGTGTCGCGCGGCCTGCGCAGCCTGGGTATCAACTGGAATTTCGCCCCGGTGCTGGACATCAACAACAACCCCGCCAACCCGGTGATTGGCGAGCGCAGTTTTGGCGCCGACGCCGAGCGCGTGACCCGTCTGGCCGGTGCCTGGATGCGCGGCGCCATGACCGAGGGCGTGGCTTGCTGCGTCAAGCACTTCCCTGGCCACGGTGACACCCATGTGGACTCGCACCACGCACTGCCCACGGTGGACAAGTCGCTGGCCGAGTTGGAGGCGCTGGAGTTGAAGCCGTTTCGTGCGCTGGCCGGCGAGGCGCCAGCGATGATGACGGCGCACATCGTCTACCCGCAGATCGACCCCGAGCACCCGGCCACCCTGTCGCACAGCATGCTGACCGGCGTGCTGCGCGAGGCCATGGGTTATGACGGCGTGGTCATCACCGACGCGCTGATGATGAAGGCCGTGCACGACCGCTACGGCCACGCCAAGGCCGCCGTGCTGACGCTGCAGGCCGGCGCCGACCTGGTGCTGGCCCAGGGGGCGCGCGAAGAGCAGCTGGCCGCCCTGCAGGCCATAGAGGCCGCTCTGGCCAACGGCGAATTGATGCTTGAGCGCGTGTTGCGCGCGCGCCAGCGTGTGCAGGCCCTGGCCCGGCGCTTCCCGGCCCAGGCCACGCCATACAGCGCCGCGCAGCGCGCTGCCGACGACGCACTGGTGCGTGCCGCCTGGCTGCGCGGCCTGGCCGCCGTGGGGCAGCCCAAGCCTCCGGCCAAGGGCGCTGCATTGCGCGTCATCACGCAAAGCAGCGTCATCAGCGACGGCGTGTCCGAGGCCGGCCTGCCTGCCGACAAGGTGGTGGCGCTGTTTGAAGGTTTCAGCGACGTGCAGTACCTGCAGGTGCCCGATCTCAGCAAGCTGGCTGCCGGCGACGTGCCGCGCGATGGCCGGCTGAACGTGCTGGTGTCCAACCACCGCAAGCGCTATGCCGCCACGGCGGCCGGCGCGCCGGTGGATTTGCACGTGCTGCTGTGGAACCCGTTCCAGGTGCTGGACATCGCCGCCCCGGCGCTGGTGCCCTGGGGCCACGCCGATGGCGCGCTGGCCGCCACCCGGGCCTGGTTGCTGGGCCAGGCGCAGGCCTCGGCGCAGTTGCCGGTGCCGCTGGCCATGGCGACGCCACCCGCGCGCTGACGGCCGGCTGCCGACCCTGGTCTTGCGCCGGCCCGCAACACGACATTCCACAACACGAGGAGCCCAGACGATGAGCCAGGCCAGCAGCCCCCCCGGCAAGACGCGCCCACCCATGAGCTGGGTGCCCAGCCTGTATTTCGTGCAGGGCATGCAGTTTTTCGTCGTCATGCTGATCGCCGGCCTGATGTTCAAGAACATGGGCGTGCCCAATGACCTGATCGCCCGCTGGACCGGCGTGCTGGGCTTGGCCTGGGCTTTCAAGCCGTTGTGGAGCCCGTTCCTGGAGTTGGCGCGCAGCAAGAAGCTGATCGTGGTGGCCATGCAGTTCACCGGTGCCGTGGGGCTGGCCCTGCTGGCGCTGGCGTTGCAACTGCCGATGTACTTTGCCGCCAGCATTGCGGTGCTGTTCCTGCTGGCCTATGCGTCGGCCACGCACGACATCGCCTGCGACGGCCTGTACATGGCGGCGCTGGACGCCAAGCAGCAGGCCGCCTATGCCGGCTGGCAGGGCGCCTTCTTCAACGCATCGAAATTTCTGACGCTGGGCGGCCTGCTGGTGCTGGCCGGCCACCTGGAAAAGCAATTCGGCGTCTTCAACGCCTGGTCCGGCATCTTCGTGCTGTTGGCCGCGTTGCTGGCGCTGCTGGCCAGCTACAACGCCTGGGCGCTGCCCGGCACGCTGAACACCGCGCATTCGGACATCAGCGTGGCCGGCGTGGCGCGCACGCTGGCCGAGGTGATTGGGGACTTCCTGAAAAAGCCGGGCATCTGGATGGCCATCGTGTTCATTGTGCTGTTCCGCTTTGCCGAGGGCCAGGTGCAGACCATAGGGCCGCTGTTCCTGATCGAGTCGCGCGCCAAGGGCGGCCTGGGCCTGACCACCGAGCAGGTCGGCGGCATCTACGGCACCGTGGGCACGGCGGCCTTCCTGGTGGGCAGCATCCTGGGCGGCTATTTCACCTCCTGGCTGAGCCTGAAGCGCGCCATGCCGCTGCTGATCATCGCCATGGCGGTACCGAATGCGGTGTTCTATTACCTCAGCATGAGCCTGCCCACCGACATGTGGCACATCGGCGTCAGCGTGGCGGTGGAGATGTTCGGCTACGGCTTCGGCTTCGTCGGCATGATTCTGTACATCATGCAGGCAGTGGCGCCGGGCCGTTTCCAGACCGCGCACTACGCCTTGGGCTCGGGCGTGATGCAGCTGGGCTTCATCCTGTCCAAGACCATCAGCGGCGACATCCAGGTGGCGCTGGGTTACCAGCATTTCTTCCTGTGGACGCTGGTCTGCGGCCTGCCGGCGTTGGCGGCGTTGTTCTTCGTCAAGATGCCGGATGCCGGCACGGCGAGCCCGCCGGCCAAGGACGCGGCGTTGGCGGAGTCGGCTTGAATGGCCACATGGGCGTCACGAAGCGGTGTGGCCGCCGCGACGCTGGCCCTGGCGGCCTGCGCGAGCAGCCCGGGCGGTGACGCGCGTCTGCCACCGGTGGCAGGCGAGCAGGTGTTCTTCGACGACTTCAGCCACACCGACACCGGCAGCCTGACGCAGCACGGCTGGTCGCTGCGCAGCAAGGCCGGCCACCCCGGCATTGAGGGCGCTCAGTGGGGCCCAGGCACCGTGCAACTGGTGGCCGACCCTGAGCAGCCCGGCAACCGCCTGCTGCGCCTGCAAGCGCGCACCGACGGCAGCGCCGCCGGCACCTACCAGGCCCAGCTGTGCCATGCCCGCAAGTACCTGGAGGGCACCTATGCCGTGCGCCTGCGTTTCAGCGACACACCCACGCAGGGGCCGGACGGCGATGTGGTGATACAGAGCTTCTACCTGGTCAGCCCGTTGCGCTTTGATTTCGACCCGCAGTTCAGCGAGATCGATTGGGAGTACCTGCCCAACGGTGGCTGGGGCGATACCCGCACCCGGCTGTATGGCATCGCCTGGCAGACTGTGCAGCTCAACCCCTGGAACGCCTACAACTCGGCGCACCAGGAGTTTCGTTCCATGTCCGGCTGGCACACGCTGATGATGCAGGTCATGGGTGGCAAGACGCGCCTGTTCATCGACGGCCAGCAGGTGGCCGAGCACGGCGGGCGCAATTACCCCGTCGTGCCCATGTCGCTGAACTTCAACCTGTGGTTCGCGCCAGGCGGCCAGTTGACCGGCACGCAGGCGCAGCGCATCTACCAGCAGGACGTGGATTGGGTGTTCCACGCCAAGGACAAGCTACTGTCCCCAGCCCAGGTGGACCAAGCCGTGGGTGCATTGCGCGCGGCGCACACCAGCGTCATAGACACCGTGCCTGCGGCTTCGCCCGCGTTGCCCAGCCCCTGCGACATCTGAGTGCTGGAGGGGTCTGGTTCGGCCAGCCAGCAGTTGCCCGACCCATAGCTTGGCGTTTTGAGCACTGTCGTCCAGGTAATAAAAATACCACCTATCAACAAATCTACTACCAAAAGCCTGGTGAAAACCCTCGGTTTTTACCGATTTAACACATTGGTCCCCAAGTTGTCGCATTCTTGCTAAAGAATCTTGCCAATTTTTCAAATTGGTAGCATAGTGGCATTTCTTGTTGATGAACTGGTATCTGGGCAGCCGACTTCCATCGTCAACTGGTATTCCCGCGCTGGCCGGTACGGCGGTTGGAGGCGGGTATCTGTTTGCAGCGGGCCGTAACGACGCATTGGTCAAAAATTTGAAAAGGAAGATATGAAGCTCACTCGCACCCCCATCGCTTCGGCGGTCGCGCTTGCCCTCATGGGCGTCGTGGCCACGTCTCAGGCACAGACTGCTGCACCAGCGGCAAAGGCCGAACTCAACACCGTGACCGTGACTGGCGTGCGCGGAGCCCTTGAGCAGTCGCTGACCGTCAAGCGCGATTCAGATTCGCACGTGGACGTGCTGACGGCCGAAGACATCGGCAAGATGCCCGACAAGAACGTGGCCGACTCCCTGGCGCGTGTGCCTGGCGTGACCATCAGCTCGGCTGGCGCCACCGAAGGCGGCTTTGATGAAAACGACCGCGTCAGCATGCGGGGCACAAGCCCCAGCCTGACGCAGACCATGATCAACGGCCACGGCGTGGCTTCCGGCGACTGGTTCGTGCTGAACCAGACCGGCACCGTGGGCCGCAGTGTCAGCTACACGTTGCTGCCGTCCGAGCTGGTGGGTCAGGTCATCATCCACAAGAGCTCTGAAGCCAGCCTGGTCGAAGGCGGTGTTGCGGGCACGGTGAACATCATCACGCGCAAGCCGCTGGACTTCAAGAAGCAGTTCTCCGCCGAAGTGTCCGCCGGCGTGGTCAAGGCCACGCTGCCGGGCAATACCGACCCGCAGTTCAGCGCCCTGCTGAACTTCAAGAATGACGCCAAGACCATGGGCATCATGGTGCAGGCTTTCTCCGAAACCCGTCACCTGCGCCGCGATGGCGTGGAAGTGCTGGGCTATGACCAGTACGGCGCCGGCGATGCGGCCGTCAAGGCCCGTCCGGACCTGTTGGGCGTGTATTACCCGCACGATATCGGCGCGGCCCTGTTCGAACAGGAGCGCAAGCGCACGGGCGGCCTGATCGACCTGCAACTGCGGCCCAGCCAGGATGTCGATCTGGATTTCACGCTGTTCAAGTCCAATCTGAACGCCAGCAACTACAACCGCAACTACCTGTTGTGGACACCGCACTTCATGCCTGGCCAGGCGCCTGACGCCGGCTACGTGGTGCGCAACAACACCTTGGTGCAAGCCACTTTCAGTGCCGTGCCTGGCACCCAGTACGGCATCTACGACATGATCTCGCGCCCCAATGAGAGCGCCAGTTCCACCTTCCTCAATTTCGACGGCAAGTTCCGCCTGAGCGACGCGCTGACCTTGAAGACCAAGATCGGCACCTCCGAGGGCCATGGCAAGACGCCGGTGCAGGACGTGTTCGAGGCCGACACCCACGTGGGCACCGGCGCCAGCTACAAGCTCAACGGCACTGGCAGCGCGCCCAGCTTCTCCTTTGGCAATTCCACCGCCAGCAACCAGTCCGCCATGGCAGGCCTGGACTGGATCTTTGGCGACATGAACTACGACGTGGTCGACAAGGAGAAGTGGGCCCAGATCGACGGCGAATACAGCCTGAACTCCGGCATCGTGAACAAGCTGAAGTTTGGCGCCCGCTGGAACACCCATGAGCGCAATCTGACCGGCATCCTGAACCAGCGCCCGGCGCTGGACGGCTCGGCCTTCAATTCGGCCAACTGGCCCAAGACGTTCTCCAACTACCCGTCCAATTTCGCCAGCGGCCTGGGCGGCACCTTCCCGCAGAACGTTTGGTACTACACGGCGGCGCAGTTGAATGCCTTCGCCAATGCCTACGCCTACCGCCCCACGGATGGTTCGCGCGAAAACTTCTCGTCGGAATACGAGTTGAAGGAAGACAATGCCGCTGCCTACATCCAGGCCAACCTGGACGGCGCCGGTTGGAACGGTAATGTGGGCTTGCGCTTCGTGCGGACCAAGGAGCATGTGGTGAACTACACCGCCGTGTCGGACCAGACGCCGGGCGCCATCAAGACTTCCTTGTTCGGCCCCTTCCTGAAGGTGCCGGTTGACCACACCTACAACGACATCCTGCCGAGCGCCAACTTCAAGTTCATCTTGAGCAAGGACATGGATGTGCGTCTGGCGTTGTCCAAGACCATGACCCGTCCCGACTACTCGGCATTGGCAGGCAGTGTGTCGACCAGTCCGCCGGCAGCACCCGGTGCCCGCGGTACCGGCAGCGGCGGCAACCCCGACCTGGAGCCGATTCGCTCGACCAACTTCGACGCGACCTGGGAGTGGTATTTCGCGCCGCGATCGCTGGTGTCGGCAGGGTTCTTCTACATGGACCTGAACAACTACGTCGGCCTGGGCCGCAAGACGCAGGTCATCAAGACCTTCAACGCGGCCAACCCGACGGGCTTTGACGCCACGTACGACCTGACGGTACCGATCAACAGCAGCGGCAAGGTTCAAGGCGTGGAACTGGCCTGGGAGCAGCCGCTGAACGCCAACTTCGGATTCGCCACCAACTACACCTACACCGATGCCAGCGAAACCGGCGGCGGCCCGCTGGTGGGTGCTTCGAAGAACACCTTCAACCTCAGCGCCTACTATGAGGACGAACGCTTCAACGCCCGCATCAGCTACACCCAGCGCTCCAGCTTCTACAGCGGCCTGGATCGCGCCACTGCCTACTACCAGGCTGGCGTGGGCGTGGTGTCGGCATCGCTGGGCTACAAGTTCAACGAGCAGTTCAGCGTGACCTTTGATGCGCAGAACCTGAACAACCCGACTTTGAAGTACTACGCGCTGAGCGAAGACCAGCCGCGTTCCATCTACCAGAATGGCCGCCAGTACTACTTGAATGCACACATCAAGTTCTAAGCGGGTTGCAGTACCTCATTGCTAGAGGGGCTGGTCGCCGACCCATGGGGTGGCGATCAGAATGTTCGGGGGGCGAGCGATTGCCCCCCTTTTTCTTTGGCGATCTGGCTGTCGCCGGAGGTCATGAATTGCTTACCATATGTCCATGACGACCCCCTTGGCAGCCATTGCGCAATGGCACGATGTGGACGAGAAGTGCTTTCGCCAGGACATCCTTGCGAGCTACCGCCCTGCCGTGTTGAAAGGCTTTGTCAGCCACTGGGCGTCGGTGAGCAAGGCGCGGGAAGGCCCTGAATCCATCGCCGGGTACCTGATGGCCTTGGACAACGGCCAGCCGGTGGACGCGCTGATGATGCCGCCACAAGAGGGTGGTCGGCTGTTCTACCAAGCCGACATGAACGGTTTCAACTACCTGCGCAACAGCCAGCCGCTGTCGAAGGTGATCGAGCAGCTGGCACGCTATTCTCAATTCGCCAAGGCGCCAGCGGTGGCGGTGCAGAGTGCCTTGGTCGCCGAGTGCCTGCCGGGGTTTGCCAAGGCCAACGTGCTGCCCTTTCTGGATGCAGCCATCGCGCCACGCATCTGGATCGGCAACGAGGTCGTCACGCCGGCGCATTTCGACGAATCCAACAACCTGGCCTGCGTGGTCAGCGGCCGGCGGCGCTTCACGCTGTTTCCGCCCGAGCAGGTGGCCAACCTGTACATCGGCCCGCTGGACTATGCACCCACGCCGACGCCCATCAGTATGGTGGATTTCCGCGCGCCGGATTTCCAGCGCTTTCCGCGCTTTCGCCAGGCGTTGGCGGCTGCCCAGGTGGCCGAGCTGGAGCCGGGCGATGCCTTGTACATCCCCACGCTGTGGTGGCACCACGTGGAGTCGCTCGAGGTGTTCAACATCCTGGTCAACTACTGGTGGCGCAGCGGCGCGCAAGCCGAACAGGGGGCCAGCCCGCCCCCCAGCCCCTTCGAGAGCCTGATCCACAGCATGCGCAACCTGGGCCAGCTGCCACCCGAGCAGCGGGCGGCCTGGCAGGCGATGTTTCAGCACTATGTGTTCGATGCGAGCCAGGACCCCGGTGCGCACATCCCGGAACACCGCCGCGGCGTGCTGGCCGGGGTGCGTCCCCCTGAGAAGGCTTGACTGGGTCCGGCAGCGGCACCGATCACTGGCCTTCTACTGGCATCAAATTGTTGTTCTGATTTGCCAGTTCTAGGGGTTTACCATTGATTTTCAAGAAATTGGTAGCCTTCTGGCATCCAATATCGCTATACTGGCTTTGAATTGGTTTTATCCATGGGGTAGAGGGACAGGTCGCCAACCCGGGTGGGGAGCGACCTGAAATTTGGCGGGACAGCTTTTGTCCCGCTTTTTTTTGCCATCTGTTGGCCAGATGGCCAAGCGGAGCAGCGGGATGCAGGTCAGGCGCGTGGCACGACGGGGTTGGCAGGTGTCTGCCGGGTGGCTGCTCATGGCCGGTGTACTGGCGTTGGCGGGCGGACTGGCCCGGGCCGCGACACCGGCCGGCGGCCCTGTGTTTGGCCCCTACAAACACCTCAACATGGGCGTGGACCCGGCAAAACCGGTTGCCCGTGTGTTGCGAGACGGCGTACCCCTGCCCTTGATCAACACCCAGGCAGCCAAGTTCGCACCTGGCATGCAAGTGCTGACCCTGGCCTTCGCCTCAGGTGAATGCGGCGCTGAGCACTGGGGCGCGCTGGATGGCCAGCAGGTGGCTGATGCCAACATCGGTGCCTTGCAACGCGCAGGCCTGCGCTACGTCATTTCCACCGGCGGCGAGGGCGGCGTGTTCACCTGCGCCAGCGCAGCCGGCATGCAGGCCTTCATCACCCGTTACGACTCACCGGCGTTGCTGGGGCTGGACTTCGACATCGAAGCCAGCCAGACCGAGGCGCAGATTGACGCACTGGTGCACGCCATCGCACAGGCGCTGGCACAACGGCCACGCCTGCGCCTGAGCTTCACGCTGGCCACGCTGGCGGCCAGCGATGGCAGCGGCCATGGCCTGAATGCCCATGGCCAACAGGTCATGCAGGCCTTGCGCAACAACGGCTTGGACAAGCGGGCCATCATCAACCTGATGGTGATGAATTACGGCCCGGCCACCGGGGGCAATTGCGTGGTGCGTGCCGGGCGTTGCGACATGGCAGCTTCTGCCCGCCAGGCGGTGGACAACCTGCACCGCCGGCATGCGGTGCCCTATGGGCGCATCGCCGTCACCGCCATGCTGGGCGTCAACGACGTGACCGATAACGTTTTCACGCCGGACGATGCCTACCGGCTGGCCCGCTACGCGCGGCAACGCGGGCTGGCCGGGCTGCACTACTGGTCGTTGGACCGCGACCAGCCGTGCGCGCAAGGTGCCACCGCCGTGTCGCCTACCTGCAGCAGCCTGAACCAGGCGCCGGCGCAGGCTTTTGCGCGAGCCTTCGCACGCGGCCTGCGCTGAGGGCGGTTCAGGGCGCAGTGCCAGGGCCGGCCGCCACCCAGCTGATCAGCGCATCCAGCACCGGCCGCCCCTTCTTGGCCTGGGCGTCGTTGATGGTGGCCGAGACGATCCAGTCGCGCTGCTCGCGGTCGCGCACATAGCCGGCAATCGCCACCACATCGCGCAACGTGCCGGTCTTGATGCGCGCCTGGCCGGGCGCCAACTGGTCGCGCAGCCGCCGGCGCATGGTGCCGTCCAGGCCCACCAGCGGCAGGCTGGAGGAGAACTCGGGGTACCACAGGCCGCGCGCGCCGGCCATCAGCAGGCCGGCCATCTGGCGCGGGCTGATGCGCTCGATGCGCGACAGGCCAGAGCCGTTTTCCAGCACCAGGCCGTCGGTGGCAATGCCGTGGGATGTGAACCACTTGCGCACCGCTGCGTCTGATGCCGCCAGCGTGTCCTGCCCCGGGCTGGCGGTCTGCACGCCCAGCGTCAGGAAGGTCATGCGCGCCATCATGTTGTCCGAGGGCTTGTTGATGATCTTGACGACGTCGCCCAGCGTCTCCGACGTGCGCTCGGCCAGCAGCCTGGCCCCGGTGGGCGTGCTGCCATCGCTGACCGGGTTCTTGCCGCCGGCCCAACTGCCGCCCAGCTCCTTCCAGGCCGCTTGCAGGAAGCGCAGGATGTACTGGTTGCGTTCCATCAGGTTCAGGCTGGTGGTGGTCTTGCAATTGCGCGGGTAGTTGCCATCCAGCACCAGCTGCAGGCCGCCGTTGCGCTGCGGTTGCAGGTTGGCGGGCTTCCATTCGGGTTCCCAGTCCTCGCAGCGCGTGTCCACCAGCGTGGCGTGGTTCACCAGCTTCAGCCCCTGCAGCGGTGGCTGCGTGCGTGCCACGTTCAATGCGTGGGCGTCGGATTCCAGCGTGAACTCCAGCACATTGCTGTTGAACATCAGCGGGTCGGGAATCACGTTGTAGTAAGCGTAGGGCGTCTCGTCGAACGGCGGCGGCCCCAAGTCCAGGCGCTGCGGCTGGAACAGGCCGCGGTCCAGCACCAGTTCGCCGCGTATCTGCTGCACACCTTGGGCGCGCAGGGTGCGCAGCATGCCGCGCAGCTTGTCAGGCGTCAGGTTGGGGTCGGCGCCGCCGCGCAGGTACAGCTTGCCGGTCAAGCGGCTGCCGCGTTGCTGGCCGTCGGTCAGCAGCTGGGTGCGCCAGCGAAATGTCGCGCCCAATTGGTCCAACGCCACCATCGTGGTTACCAGTTTCATGGTGGAGGCCGGCGTCATCGGGCGCTGGTCCAGCCAGGCCAGCCGGGCCGGGCCGCCGTTGGCCGGCAGCACCAGGGCGCTGATGGCGGTGCTGGGCAAGCCGGCCTTTTGCAGCTCGGCCAGCAGGTTGTCGGGCAACGCTTCCTGAGTGGGTGGCTGGAGCGGGGCCTGTGTTTGAGCCTGGGCCGGGGCCAGGACGGCCAGCCACAGGGTGGCGATGAGCCAGAGGCGTTGGGTGTTCATGGGCTGCGATGGGTTCTTTTTCCCATTTTGCCCACGGCGCGTGTTTTGCCGCATCACGGCTTGGCCGAAAACAATTCCCCCAGGTTATGGGCTGCGCCCAAGCATTCATCGCTTGAAGGATGCCGGGCACCGCCAGTCTGTGCCACAGTAGGTCAGCACCGAACCTTCCTGCAGCGGGAAGGACCTTTTGTGTCGGTGTGCTCAACGAAGACTCCTCAAGCAAGGGCGGATTGATGCGGGAAGTGTGTGTGGTGGGGGCCGGTGTGGTCGGCGTCACGACAGCGTGGTATTTGGCGCAAGCGGGCTGGAAGGTCAGCCTGCTGGACAAGTCAGAAGTTGTCGGCTCGGGCACCAGCTATTTGAACGGTGGGCAACTGAGCTACCGTTATGTGTCGCCGCTGGCAGACCAGGGCGTGCCCATCAAGGCCTTGAAATGGCTGACCGAAACCGATGGGCCGCTGCGCTTTCGTCCCAGCCTGGACCCGGAACAATGGATGTGGCTGGCGCGCTTCCTGGCGCGCTGCCATGGCCGTGCCAACCGCGAAACCACCGCCCGCCTGGCCCGCCTGGGTGCTTACAGCCGCGAATGCATGGCGCAGCTGATGCAGGATCACGGCCTGCCCGATTTCGGCTGGAAGCAGTCCGGCAAGCTGGTGGTGTACCGCACGCCTTCCATCTGGGAGCGAGTCACCCGCAACCCGCTGGTGCCCGATGTGCAGCAACTGCTCTCGCCACAGGAATGCGTGGCCCGCGAGCCTTCGCTGGCTGCCTTGCAGCCCGAGTTGCGCGGCGGCCTGTACACGTCCGACGAGGCGGTGGCCGACTGCCAGGGGTTTTGCCTCTCCTTGATGACCCAGCTGGCCAGCCACCCCAATTTCATGGGCCAGATCGTTGACGAGGTGCAGGCCTTCCAGATGTCGCCGACCGGCCGGCTGGAGCTGCGCACTGCCAGTGGCAGGCGCGGCGCCGACGCCTTTGTGCTGGCTGCCGGCATTGGCAGCCGGCGCCTGGCCGCCACGCTGGGCCTGCGCTTGCCGCTGTACCCGCTGAAGGGCTACACGCTGACCGCGCCGATCAACGCGCAACATGTGGCACCGGCCACCAGCATCACCGATTTCGAAAAGAAAGTGTTGTACACCCGCATCGGCGCCAAGCTGCGCATCGCCGCCATGGTGGACATGGTGGGCGAAGACGACAGCATTGACCAAAGCCGGGTCGACAGCCTGCTGCGCATCGCCCGCAAGGACATGCCGCTGGCCGGCGACTACAACCAGGCCACCCCCTGGGCCGGCCTGCGCCCGGCCACGCCGGACGGCGCGCCCATCGTCGGCCCCAGTTCGGTGCCCGGCCTGTGGTTCAACCTGGGCCATGGGCCGCTGGGCTTCACCTTCGCCTGCGGCACCGGCAGCATCCTGGCCAGCCTGATGGGCCAGGGCCACAGCCCGTTGCCGCTGGACGGCTTCACGTGGCCCAACTGAGCCCGGCGGCGCCGCTGGGCCATGCCGGGCTGGCGCAGGCGCTACTGCAGGCGGTGCGCCAGCAGGGCTTTGACCAGGTGCCCGACAGCCTGCTGGGCGGCCAGCCGTTGCGCCACTTTCCCAGCCTGGACCTGGCGGTGGTGGCGTTCCCCGAAGGGCGTGCGCCGGTGTGGGCCAATGTGCTGTTCTCGCGTGAACACCCGCAAGGCGTGGTGGCCGACATCGGCCCGGACGCCGGCGCGGTGCGCAATATCCGTTACCTGGCTGACCAGACCGACGCCCAGGGCCGCAGCGCGGCCTGGCTGCCGGATGCGGATTGGGCCGCCATGTCGTGGCAGCCGCTGTGGGGCGACGGCCCGCTGTCGTTCGTGGCACCTTACCCGGCTTCGCTGGTCAAGCTGATGGTGGCGGTGGGCGTGGCCCGGGCGGTGGATGCCGGCCAGGCCCAGTGGGCGCAGGCGTGGGCGCACGGCGCTGCCACGCGCAGCGTGGCCGACTGGACAGAATCCATGGTCGTGGCCAGCAGCAATGACGCCACCTCCGCCATGGTGGCCTTGCTGCACCAGGCTGGCGTGTTGCGAGCGGGCGCGCGCGGCGACGACCCGCTGCACGCGGTGTTCACCCAATGGGGCTTGCCCACGCTGCGCCTGGCCGATACGCGGCCTGACGGGGGCTGGCGCAATGCAGACGGCTCAGGTGTGGGGCATTTGCAGATGACGGCTTGGGACACCGTGCGTCTGCTGTGGCTGCTGCGCGGCGAACAGGTGGCAGCGCCGCCCTGGCTGGCGGGCGGCGTGCCGGCGCCGTTGTCGGCGGCCAGCCGGCAGTTCCTGTGGCAAGCCTTGAGCGACCAGGGCCTGCACGCGGTGTTGTCGTCCACCGCGCTGGCAGGGGTGCCTGGCTGGCGCGCCGGAATTCCCGCACAATTGCCGCTGCGCTGGGTCACGGCCGATGGCGGCGTGCAGGTGGAAGACTACCGCTACCCGCCGGATGTGCGGGCCGTGAATGCCGCTTGCCCGCTGCATTTCGCCCACAAGACCGGCAACACTGAAAATTACGTCTCCGACGCCGGCTGGGTGCAGGCGCCCGGGCCCGGTGGACGGCGTTACCTGATCGCCTGGCTGTCGAACCTGGGCCAGCGTTATGCATCCAACCCGCAGTGCGCCACCGACTGGCGCGTGCCGGCGTTGGGTGCGGCGGTGGATGCCTGGTTGCAGGCGCATGGGGCCTGAACGGCCCTGCCGGACTGTTGAACGAACGTTATGGATGCAAAGCTGATTTCCCGCCTTTCCCATGGCCTGTGGCATGCCGTGCTGGCACTCACGCTGGTGCTGGCGGCGCCATGGGCGCAGGCCAAGGCCATCGTCTACTGCTCGGACGCCAGCCCCGAAGGGTTCGACCCCGGCCTGTGGGACTCTTCGGCCACCAACCAGGTCGTCAACCAGATGTTCCAGGGCCTGCTGGGCTTCAAGCGCGGCGGCACCGAGCTGGTGCCGGTGCTGGCCAGCAGCTGGGAGGTGTCGCCCGACGCCAAGACCTTCACCTTCCACCTGCGACCCGGTGTGCGCTTCCACCACACCCCCTACTTCACGCCCACGCGCGACTTCAACGCCGACGACGTGCTGTTCACCTTCGGGCGTTTCCTGAGCGCCAAGCACCCGTTCAACATCGCCTTTCCGGCGCTGTTCATCTACCCGCAAAACCTGGGGTTGGCCAAGATGGTGGACAAGATGGAGAAGCTGGACGACCACACCGTGCGCTTCACGTTGAAGGAGGCCAACGTCACCTTCGCCAGCTTTTTCGCCACCGCGTTCGCCGGCATCCATTCGGCCGAATACGGTGAGCAACTGCTGAAAGCCGGCAAGGCCTCCAGCATCAACAACCGCCCGGTGGGCACCGGCCCCTACCGTTTCGTGTCGTACAAGAAGGATTTCGTGGTCCGCATGCAGGCCAACCCCGACTTCTGGGGCCAGCCGCAACGCACCGACAAGCTGATCTTCCTGATCGCGCGCGATCCCAACGTGCGCGCCCAGCAGCTGCTGGGGGGGGAATGCCACATCACCGCCCCGGCACGCGACACCGACCTGGATTCGTTCGCCGGTCGCAAGGACATCAGGGTGATGAAGATCCAGGCGCTGAACATCTCCTACCTGTCCTTCAACATGAAGCGCGGGCCGACCACCAAGCGCGAGGTGCGCGAGGCGCTGGACATTGCCTTCGACCGCAACGCCGCCTTCCGTGCGCTGTTCCCGCGCGGTGACGCCATGCAGGCGGTCAGCGCCTTCCCACCCATCATCCCGGGCTACGACAAGAGTCTGAAGAACGAGTTCAACCCGGTGCGCGCCAGGCAGTTGCTGGCCCAGACCGGTTACCCCGACGGCTTCAGCCTGGACCTGTGGGCGCTGCCGGTGCAGCGCCCCACCAACCCCAATGGCCAGTTGCTGGCGCAGATGATCCAGCAGGACTGGGCCAAGATCGGTGTCAAGGCCAACATCAAGACCTACGAGTGGGGCGAGTACCTGAAGCGGGCCAAGAACGGCGAGCACGACGTCTACATGAGCGGCTGGTCCGGCGAGTCGGGCGATGCCGATGAGTTCCTGACGCCCAACCTGAGCTGCGCCTCCAGCTCCAACGGCGTCAAATTCTGCAACGCCGAGTTCGACCGCCTGATCCATGAGGCGCGCGGCGTCACCGACGTGGCCAGACGCCAGCAGATGTACGAGCAGGCGCAGCAAATCTTCAAGCGCGAGCGTCCCTGGATCACGCTGGCCCATTCCACGGTTTATATTCCCATGGTGCGCGACATCCAGGGTTTCGTGATGGCGCCCAATGGCAGTGTGGATTTCAAAGACGTGTACCGCCAATAGATCGCCAGTAGCAACCCCAATTCTTGATCGCCTCATCATGCGCCTGCGCCATATCGAAGTCTTCCATGCAGTGATGCAAGCCGGCACCATCAGCGGTGCCGCGCAGCTGCTGTTCATTTCGCAGCCCGCCGTCACCAAGGTGCTGCAGCACTGCGAGATGCAGCTGGGCCTGCCGCTGTTCGAACGCATCAAGGGCAAGCTGTACCCCACGCCCGAGGCGCAAAAGCTGTTCGTCGAGGTGGACCGCCTGCACCGCGAGCTGCTGGCGGTGCGCCGCATGGCCAGCAGCCTGAAGGACCGGCCGGCGCAGACCGTGCGGCTGGTCTCCACCCCCACGCTGGCGATGGCGGTGGTGCCTTCGGCGCTGACCACCTGGCGCGCCAAGTACCCGGATGTGCGCTGCAAGCTCTCCACCCACCACACGCCGGAAATTGTCTCGGCGCTGCTGCTGGGCGAGGCCGACCTGGGGCTGTCGCTGCACGACCCCAAGAACCCCAACATCAGCGCCGAATCGCTGGCCCAGGGCTACATGACGGTGATCGCGCCCAAGGGCAGCTGGCCGCAAAGCGCCGCCGGACAGCCCTTGCCGGTGACCGAGCTGCCGCAAAACCTGATTGGCCTGGCCGTGGACGACCCGCTGGGCAGCCTGGTGACCAATGCCGCAGAGGCCCAGGGCCACAGCCTGGACGCCCACACGGTGGTGCAGACCTACCAGTTGGCGCGCACGCTGGTGGAAAACGGCGTCGGCGTGGCGGTGATAGACCCCTTCACCGCCGCCCAGATCGACCCCGCCAAGGCCTTGCGCCGGCTGCTGGCACCGCAGATCCCGGTGGAGCTGTTCTTGCTGACGGCCAATGCGGCGCCACTGTCGCAGTCCACCCGCCACCTGGTCAAGTGCATACGGGAAGAGGCGGTGCGCTGCCTGGCGGTGTGATGGATGTTGTTCTCCGTGCTCGTGCTTGAGCGAGCCGGCCCCGGTCATGCGTTGTGAACTGATTGCCGACAATCCCGACTTCCGCCCGCTGGCCAGCATCGCTGGCCTGCGGGTGGATCTGCGCTATGCCAGTGCCGACAATTTCGTCGGCCGCGACCTCTATGGCCAGCTGAACTGCCACTGGCTGCACCGTGACGCCGCTGCCGGCCTGGAGCGTGCCATTGCCTGGCTGGGCAACCACGCGCCGGCCGGCACCGCGCTGCTGGTGCTGGATGCGCTGCGGCCGCACCGCGTGCAGGTGGAGCTGTGGGATTTTCTGGACGGCACGGACCTGCGCCAGTACCTGGCCGATCCGGCGCGCGGCTCCATCCATTCCTACGGCATGGCGGTGGACGTGACGCTGCTGGATGCGCAGGGCCAGGAGCTGGACATGGGCACCGGCTTTGACGACCTGAGCGACCGCTCCCACCCCAAGTACGAGGCACGCTTCCTGGCCGAGGGCAGCATCACCCCCGCCCAGGTGGCCAACCGGCAAGTCTTGCGCGACGCCATGGCGCAGGCCGGCTTCCACGGCATTTCCACCGAGTGGTGGCACTTTGATTTTGGCGACCGCGACAGGGTGCGGGCGAATTACGTGCGGGTGGAGTGAGGCCTGTCGGGCACCGGACGGCCCTGCGCGGACTGCAGCCAGCGGCGCTTGCTGGCGCCCTGGATCACCAGCTGACTCAACGCCAGGCCCGCCACATGCGCCGGGTCAATGTGGTTGATGCCATGCGTACTGGCGACGGGCGTCAGACTTGAGCCGCTGAGCAGGCGCAGATGGGCCGGCACCGGTCCGAACAGTGCCACCCCGGGCCGCTGCAGCGCCAGGGCCAGATGCATAGGCCCCCCGTCGGCGCCGACGAAGGCATCGCAGGACGCGATGACCTGCGCCAACTCGCCCAATGAGGGGCAGCTCAAATGCAGCTCGCAGTACGGCAGCAGCCCGGCCTGGGCCAGCGTGGCAAAGTCTTCATGCGCGTTGCCGTTGCCCAGCAGGATGAAGCGGGGCAGCGGCCACTGCGCCGGCCAGTTGCCCAGCAGATGCCGCAACACCGATGGCCAGTGGGCATAGCGGCGCCGGGCGTCGCGCGCGCCCAGCGCGATCGCGATGCGCGCGCAGGCCTGTTCCTGAAGCGGGATGCCTTGCGGCGCGATGCCATGCAGCCGCGGCGGCTGCAGCAGCGGGTCGGCCTGGCCCAGCAGCTGCGCCAGGCGTTGGTGGGCAAAGACCACGCGGTGGAACATTTCACCGTGCAGGTAGCCCAGCATGCTGGCAAACGGCGCCCGTGGAGCCAGCTGGTGTTTCAGGCGCAGCGATGCCGCATGCAGGTCCTGAAGGATGACGAAGTCGTAGCTTGGGTCCACGTCGTCCGTGTGGTGCACGCGGTGAAAGCGCGGGTCAGCTTCAAACAGCCCGGCGAGCTGGGGTGCGATGTGCAGGTCCACGGCCATCGTGTCGGGGAACAGGTGGCGCGCGGACAAGTCCATCACCGCATCGCCCAGCGTGGTCCAGGTGTAGATCCAGAGCAGCTTGGTAGCGGTTGTGGGGATCTGCAGGCGCAGATGGCGGGCATGGCCGGACAGGTGCAGCCAGGCATGGCGCTTCCAGATGCGCCAGCCCAGCTTGTGCTGCGCGTTGGGCGACAGTCCTGACAACTCCTCACCCAGTTGATGCGGGATGTCGGCGGCAAAGGGCAGGTTGAAGCCCTGGGCGGCCCAGCGCGCCAGGCCAGATGCCGGCTGGGTGGCTGCGCCAATGAGGGGGCCGGGGGTTGCGGTTTCGAGCATGCCGACCAGTGTCACTACCCAATTCGGAGCCAGCTTGAAACCTGGTTGATGCCGGCGTAAACCTCGTAAGCGATTGTTTCTGAATAAAAAAACCCCCTGGGTTGCCCCAGGGGGTAGCTTGGAGAGTCCTTGGTGGGTGCGGGCCGCTGGCCCGCCCGGTTCAGAAGAACTTGTAGTTGGCCGTCAGCTGCAACGAGCGCAGGCGCGGGTCAGCGACGCGCGGCTCCCAGTCGCTGCCGGCGCCGGTGTTGCCGTCGTAGGCGGCGGAGAACGGCGGGATGCGGTCAAACAGGTTCTTGATCGCGCCCGTCAGCGTCAGGTTCTTGATGCCGTTGTAGCTCACACTGAGGTTGTAGACCGCGTAGGCATCCACCATCGGGTTGTAGTTGCTCGGCACAATGCTGCCGTTGGCCACGCCGGGCAGCTGGGCATCCTTGTAGCTGCTGCGGTACAGCTGCTGCAATGTGGTGGTCCAGTTGCCAGTCGTGTAGCTGCCCACCAGCGAGTGCTTCCAACGCAGGTACAGGTCGCCAGAGCGTGTGAACGCGCTGATTTCGCTCGGGCCCCAGTTGGAATTGGCCAGCAGCTTGGTCTTGCGCTCGAACAGGTAGGTACCGTTCATGTTCAGGCGCCAGGAGCCGTCCATCATGCGGCCATTGGCGCCGGCCGTGATGTCCACGCCCTTGGTGCTGCTTTGGCCGGAATTGACCCAGCGCTGGTCGATGGCAACGATGTTGCCGGCCGCATTGCGCAGGAAGTTGTTGGTGAACAGGCCGTAGTTGTTGACCAGGTCAGACAGCGCCGGCAGCACGATGTTGTTCTCGCGGCGGATGCTCCAGAAGTCCATGCCGAAGTTGGTGTTGGCACTGGGTTCCCACACAAAGCCCACGCCGGCCACTTTGCCCTTTTCGGGGCCCAGGTCGGCGCGGCCGCCGGTTAGGATGTCGGGGGTGATGGATTCGCAACCGGGAACGGCGGGGTCCACTTTCAGCGACGCGCACTTGCCCGGGTCGGCCAGGTCCTTGGCCGAGTAAGGCGAGATCGTCACGCCGTTGAACAGCTGGTTGAAGCTGGGCACGTGGAAGGTGGTGGAGTAGTTACCACGCAGCAGGAAGTTGTCCGCCGGCTTGAACTTCACCGACACCATGGGGTTGTTGCTGCTGCCAAAGCCGGTGTAGCTGTCGTGGCGGACGGCGAAGTTGGCTTCCAGTTGCTTGGTGATGGGCAGCAGGATTTCGGCGTAGACGGCGCGCACGTCGCGCGTCACCGTGTCCAGCGTGTTGACGCTGTCGAATGGCGCGTTGAAGATGGCCTGCTGCGTGGCCAGGTCGGTGGCATTGCCGTTGAACTTGTACTTCTCGTTGCGCACCTCTGCGCCGAAGGCGGCCATGGCGTCTCCGCCACCCATCTTGAACAGCGGGCCGCTGAAGGTGGCGTCAAACTGGTTCAGCGTGGTCTTGCCGCCATACAGCGTCACGCCGTTGGCCGACACGCCTTTCAATGCGTCCATCGCGGCCTGGGTTTGCGTCAGGCTGAAGGGATTCAGCACGCCGCTGTTGAGCAGCGCGGCAAACGGCTTGCCGTAGAAGTAACCGTTGCCCAGCAGCGAGGAGCGGTCGTCGGTGGCGGTGGACCAGCCAGCCTTGTACTCCCAGCCGCCGCCGACCGGACCTTCGGCCGTCAGCGCGAAGCGCTGGTCGTCAGCCTTGGTGTCCAGCTCGCGCGAACCGCAAGGCAGGCAGCGCCAGCGGTAGGCCAGCGGTGCGCCGCGGTTGGCTTCCAGCTGCGGGAAGGTTTTGACCAGCTGGTTGAAGATGTCGTTGTAGGCCGGGCCGGTGCTGGGATAGGCCAGGTTGTAGAAGAAGCTGGCGGTGGAGGTGCTGGTGGAGATCTGGTTGGCCGAGAAGGTCTTGGCGGAGTCCACGCGCGAGCCGAAGTACTCAGCCGTCAACTGGTGCTGGCCAATGCGGAAGGCGCCACGCACCAGCAGGTCGTTGGTGTCCACAGGTTGCTGCAGCACGGCAGCGCGGCCGGTGTCCCAGGCGCAGCCGTACTTGGCGCTGGGGGTGGCCCACAGCACCGCGTCATAGGCGTCCATGCCGTCTATGGTTTTGCAACCGGCGCCGCCCGGCAGGTTCAGCACGTTGATGCCGGTGTAGGTCTGGGTACCGCCGCCAGGCAGCGTCGGGCCGGTGTTGCGGCCGGTGGTGGTCAGGTTGTCCTTGGACAGCGCGGTGTACAGCGTGCTCAGGTTGAACAGCGTGGCAATCGGCGTGCCGCGGGTGTCCACCGACAAGCCGCGGGTGGGCTGGAAGGTGTTGACGAAGTCGCGCTGGTCACCGCGCAGCGCCTGGGCGCCCTTGTGGGTGAAGGCGAACATCACGTTGTACTTGTCGGTGTCCAGGTTGCCGGTGCCGCCAGTGACGCTGATGCGGTTGATGTTGCCGCCCTTGTGCTGGGTGGCGTCGGTGAAGGCTTCGACCTCCAGGCCGTTGTAGTCGCTGCGGGTGATGAAGTTGATCACGCCGCCCACCGCATCGGCACCGTACACGGCGGAGCCGCCAGCGTACAGGATTTCAACGCTCTTGATGGCCGAGAAGGGGATGATGTTCAGGTCGACCACGCCGCCGTTCAGGCCGGAGGCTGCCACGCGGCGGCCATTCAGCAGCACCAGCGTGCTGCCGGAGCCCTGGCCACGCAGGTTGGCGCCGGTGGAACCGTTGTTGCCGCGCTGTGCGCCGGACACCACGTCGGCATTGCTGGCCAGGTTGTCCAGGCCGTTGCCGTTGGTGTTGATGACGCTGATCAGCTGCTCGGCAGAGGTGATGCCTTGGCGCACTAGGTCTTGCCGTGTGATGACTTGCACCGGCAGGGCGCCTTCGCCCGCCACACGCTTGATGCTGGAACCGGTGATTTCCACGCGTTCCAGATTGGGTGCCGGTGCCGTCTGGGCCAGGGCCATGCCGGTGGCGCCCATGAGTGCGATGCACTGTGCGATTTTGTTGAGTTTCACTGTGTTGCTCTTTCAGAGTGTTTGGCCAATCCCCACGCCCGGTCGCTTGTTTGCCGGAACTTGCTGCAGCAAAACCTTTATTGGAGGGGGCTGGTTTTGTCAGCAGATATCGAAAGACTAAGGCGGGCCCCCTATGCGGGATAGTGACATTTTGTTTCAAATGTATAACCATGCGGAATGTAAATGCCATGAAGCTGTCGCCGGCCTGTGGCTAAGCATGGCCAGTGTGGTGCGCGCGCGCCTTCGGCGTGCCTGAAGCGGGTGCCAAGCCGGTGTGGGTTTGAGCCTGCAAGCTATCTAAACAGTAGCATGCATGTCAATAATCCAGGGGTTTCTGGCCCCTTGCTGGCGCAGCAAGCGGTGTCGCGCACCGCTTCGGGGAATCGTCGTGACAGGCGGGCGCGCGGCAAAACCACTGGCGGATTTGTTACGCTTGCGGTGACAACAATTCGTACCGGCTTGTCGGCATTTCGCCACATGCCCGGGCGGTGGGCGCGCTTTGCCGTCAGGGCGCCAGGTTGAAGGCGGTCGGCGCGCTTTGCTGGCCAAAGCGGTCCACCGCGCGCACCACCACAGCATCCGTCTTGCCCAGCTGGGCGTCGGACTCCAGGCTGACCGCGGTTTCCCCCTTGCCGGCGGCCTGCACCGAGAAGCGCCATTGGCCGCCCTGGCGGCGCCAGATGGCGTAACTGCTGAGTTGCTCACCGCGCGGCGGATGCTGCACCACCAACACCGGGCGCTGTGCGCCCTGGTTCAGCAGCACGCCTTTGACCAGGCCCGGCGCGGCCGGCGCCGGCCGGTCCGCCAGCCAGGGCGTGGCCGGCACCAGCGCGGCCTGGGCATAGGGGCCTTGGGCCAGCTGGTCGGCGATGCCCTTGCGGTTTTGCGACAGCGCCGCCATGCTGAAATGGATCTGCCCGCTAGCGGCTGGCCGGGTGCGCGCCAGTGCGACCTGGCGCAGCACCTCGTCGGGCTGCCAGGAGCGGGCGCTGTCGTCGATGCGGCTGGTGAACAGGCCGGGCCAGATGTGGCGTTGCTTGGTGTTCTCGCGCACCCAGGTGTCCAGCAGCACGGCGAATGACTGCGCGGCCTGGTCCACCGGCCAGTAGAGCTGCGGCGCGAGGTAGTCCATCCAGCCCTTGTTCAGCCACAGTTCGACGTCGGCGTACAGCTTGTCGTACTGGCTGAAACCGGCAATGCCGGGTGCGCGCCGGTCCGGCCGGCCCAGGCCGAAGGGGCTGACGCCGAACTTCACCCACTTCTTGTCGCGGTGCGCCAGCGCATACATCTGCTGCACCAGTGCATCCACCTGCTGGCGCCGCCAGTCGGCGCGGCTGGCGCTGCCGCCCTGGGCCAGGTAGCGCTGCCAGGCCGGCTCGTCGGGGAAGTCCACCTCGGGCAGTGGCGCAGCGGGCGTGCCGGGGGCTGGGGGCGCCGCGTTGGCGGCGGCCGGCGCGGTGACGGGGTAGGGGTAGAAGTAGTCGTCGATGTGCAGGCCGTCGACGTCGTAGCGGCGCAGCACATCGGCCACCACGTCCAGTGTCTGCTTCACGGCAGCGGGCTCGGCCGGGTCCATCCACAGCATGTCGCCGTAGGTCTTGACGATGCCGGGGTTGGCCTTGGCGATGTGGCTGTCGGCAATCGGCGACTTGGCGCTGCTGTGGCGGGCGCGGTAGGGGTTCAGCCAGGCGTGCAGCTCCAGGCCGCGTTTGTGGGCCTCGGTGATCCACAGCTGCAGCGGGTCGTAGGCCGGTTGTGGCGCCTGGCCTTGCGTGCCGCTGAGGTACTCGGTCCACGGTTCCAGCGCGGACGGGTAGATGGCGTCGGCCGACGGGCGCACCTGCAGGATGATGGCGTTGAGCCGCATGGCCTGGGCACGGTCCAGGATGGCCAGGATCTCGGCCTTTTGCTGCGCCACCGTCAGGCCCGGCTTGCTGGGCCAGTCGATGTTGGCCACGGTGGCCACCCAGGCGGCGCGGAACTCGTGCGGGTCGGCCGGCGGCGGGCTGCCGGTGAAGGGCAGCAGGCCCACAGGCATGGGGGCGGTGCCGGCGGGGGCTTGCGCGGTGGGCGCGGTGCCGCAGGCGGCCAGCAGCAGCGCCAGTGCGGTGGCGCCGGCCCAGGCGCCGTAACGTGACGACGGGCGCGACGTGGACAGTGTGCTCATACTTTGACAAACCATTTTTTGCGCCACATCAGCCAGGCGATGGCGAACATCAGCGCGTTGAACAAAAGGGCAAACAGCAGCGAGGCGTCCACTGGTGCCAGTGGCAGCGCCTGGATGGGCGCATACAGCACGGCCTTGAGCGACAGCAGCTTGCCGTCGGGCTGTACGAACTTGAAGAACCCCAGCAGCTTGGCGATGACGCCGGACAACGCGAACAGGAACAGCGCGTTCATGCCGTAGATGACAAACGGTTTGAACAGGCGGGCGGCACCGGCGCGCACAGCGGGCGCATCGGCCGCGTCCAGCAGCCAGTAGAAGGCCGAGAACACCAGCAGCCCCCAACCGGTCATGAACACGCTGTACGAGGGCGTCCACAGGCTCTTGTTGATGGGCATCAGCAGGCTGTCCAGCACCTCGCCCACCCACAGGCAGGCCAGGCCGGCCAGCAGCAGCCACACCGTTTGCGACGCGCGGTTGGCGGCACCGGCCATCAGCCAACGGCCGGTCAGCACGCCGGCCAGCAGGCTGCCTATGGCTGGCAGTGTGCTGACCAGGCCTTCCGGGTCCCAGGTCTTGGACTGCACCCACAGGTGGCCGCTGAGCAGCCAGCGGTCGACAAAGGCGCCGACGTCGCGCCCAGGCTCCAGCACACCGGCGGCCAGCACGCCCTGCGCATCCGGCACCGGCACGCACAGCATCAGCACGCTGTACAGCGCGAACAGCGCCACGATGGCGGCGGCCTGCTGGCGCCAGTTGCACCAGATGGCAAGGGGTGCGGCCAGCGCCGTGCACACCGCAATGCGCTGCAACACGCCGGGAATGCGCACGGTGGCGAAGTTGAAGTACGGGAACAGGTTGAGCGCGAAGCCGATCAGGAACACCCACAGCGCGCGCACCGCCAACTTGCGCAGCAGCCGGCCCTTGTCCGCGCCCTGGCCCAGCAGCCGGTCCAGTGACAGCGCCATGGAGATGCCGCTGATGAACAGGAAGAAGGGGAAGATCCAGTCGGTGAACGTCCAGCCGTTCCACTTGGCGTGCTCCAGCTGGGGGTACAGGTGGCCCCAGTCGCCGGGGTTGTTCACCAGCATCATGGCGGCGATGGTGAAGCCGCGAAAGGCGTCCAGCGAACTCAGGCGCTGGGGGGTGTTGTTGTTGTTCATGCGACAGCCGACGATCAGTTGAGGACAGAGCTACGCTTCGCTTGGGTCTGTCCCGCAAGGTCTCACGACAGCGCCTGGCGCACGCTGCCCTGGCTGGCGGCCAGCAGTTGTTGCGCCTGCTCCACGCTGACGTCCTTCGCGATGGCCACGATGGCCACCTTGACCTGGTAGCCGCAGGCTTCCAGCGTCTGGCGCGCCACCGCCTCGCTGGCGCCGGTGGCATGCACGGTGAGGTTGATGCAGCGCTTGAACAACTTGGCGTTCGTGGGTTTCAGGTCCACCATCAGGTTGCCGTAGACCTTGTTCAGCTTCACCATCAGGCTGCTGGAGAAGGTGTTCAGCGCGATCTTCTGCGAGGTGCCTGCCTTCAGCCGCGTGCTGCCCGAGATCACCTCGGTGCCGGTGTCCAGTGTGATGCCGTGGTCGGCCTGCAGCGTCACCGGTGCCTGTGGGTTGTTGGCAAAGCCCACGGTCAGCGAGCCGGCCAGTCGGGCCTCGTGCAGCGCGCCCATCACATACGGCGTGGCGCCGGAAGCGGCCAGCAGCAGCACCACGTCCAGCGCGCCGGGCTTCAGCGCGGCGATGTCGGCGCCACCCTGCTCGCGGTTGTCTTCGGCGCCTTCCACCGCCTCGAACATGGCCTGGCGGCCGCCGGCCAGCAGCGCCAGCGCGCGCTCCTTGGGCCAGGAGAAGGTGGGGTACAGCTCGACGCTGTCGAGCAGGCCCAGGCGGCCGGAGGTGCCGGCGCCGACGTAGATCAGGCGGCCGCCGCGCGCGATCAGCGGCGCGGCAGCGGCCACGGCGGCGGCAAGCTGCGCGCTGGCGGCCTGCACGGCCTGCACGGCGTGGAGTTGGTCGTCAATGAAGGCCTGGACCAGTTGGTCCGCCGGGTACTCGTCCAACCGGGTGTGTTGGGCACTGGGGGTTTCCGTATTCAGCATGGTGCAGCAGTATGCGTCCAGATCCGGGGCACAGCTTACCCGATGGGCGCCGCTGGGCCGCTGGGCGATGAAAGCTTGAGCGCAGACCATAACCCCCTGGAATGCGCCTGAGTGGGCCCCGTCTGGCCGCACCACGAGAAGCCCGGTCGGGGACGCCGGTTATCCCCTATAAACAGGCCATGCAGTCATACGCAGCGCAAGTAGAGCAGCGAACATCCCCCGGCAAGGGCGTGTGGTGGTGGCTACCGACGCTGTATTTCGCCCAGGGCATGCCGTACGAGGCGGTGATGACGTTGTCGGTGGTGTTCTACAAGAACATGGGTGTGTCCAACATCGACATCGCGCTGTACACCAGCTGGCTGTACCTGCCCTTCGTCATCAAGCCGCTGTGGTCGCCGCTGGTGGACATGTTCGGCACCAAACGCCTGTGGGTGCTGGTGCTGGAGGCGCTGCTGGCCGCCGCCTTTGCGGTGCTGGCGCTGGCCATTCCCATGCCAGGCTATTTCCAGCTCACCCTGGCGGTGTTCTGGCTGCTGGCCTTTGCCGCCGCCACGCACGACATCGCCAGCGATGGCTTTTACATGCTGCCGCTGACCCAGCACGAGCAGGCCGCCTTCGTCGGCGTGCGCAGCCTGTTCTTCCGCATGGCCAAGCTCACCGCGCAAGGCGGCTTGGTGTTCCTGGCCGGCAAGCTGATGGAAGCCAGTGGCAAGGTGCAGCTGGCCTGGTCCACGGTGTTCTTCGTGCTGGCGGGCATGTTCACGCTGCTGTTCGCCTACCACCGCTGGGCCATGCCGCGCCCGGCCTCGGACCGCGCGGTGCCGCGCCAGGGCAGCCTGGTGGGGGGCTTTGTGGCGGTGTTCACCAAGTTCCTGGCGCGCAAGCACATCGGCCTGCTGCTGGCCTTTTTGCTGTGCTACCGCTTTGGCGAGTCGCAGCTGGTGAAGATGGCGCCGCCCTTCCTGCTGGACAGCCTGGACAAAGGCGGCCTGGGCCTGTCCACCGCCAATGTGGGGTTGATCTATGGCACGCTGGGCATGGTCTCGCTGACCGTGGGCGGCCTGCTGAGCAGCTGGCTGGTGGCGCGCGATGGCCTGAAGCGTTGGCTGTGGCCGATGGCGCTGGCCATCAACGTGCCGCACCTGGCCTACGTGTGGCTGGCCGTGGCCCAGCCCACCGACCTGCTGCTGGTGGCCCTCGCCGTGGCGGTGGAGCAGGTGGGCTATGGCTTTGGTTTCACCGCCTACATCCTGTTCATGATCATGAACTCCGACGGCGAACACAAGACCGCCAACTACGCCATCTGCGCCGGCTTCATGGCCATGGGCATGATGCTGCCGGGCATGTTCAGCGGCTGGATACAGGCGCAGCTGGGTTACGCCAATTTCTTCATCTGGGTCTGCGTGGCAGCCATCCCCTGTTTCCTGGCCACCTGGTGCATCAAGGTGGACGACAACTTCGGCAAGGAGGGGCGATGACGACTGGCGCGCACGCCTGGGGCAGTGCTGGCCTCGCGACCCGGTGGCGTGGGGGTGATACCTATAATCACCGCCACCCCCGGCACAGCGGCAGCGCACTGAGCGATGGCCCGCTGATGGGCCATGGGGCTGCCCTGAAAGAATCCATGCGTGTTGTCCTGATCCTGGCCGCTTGCGCCCTTGCCGGTTGCATGCAGTTGCCGCAGGCGCCGCAAACCACGCAGACCGGCAAGCCCACCCCACGCACGGTGCCCGAGCTGCTGGCGCTGAAGACCGCCGACTTCCAGTCACCCCAGAACGCCGCCGCCGGCGAGCAAGCGTTGCGCGAGGCGCAACTGCAGGCTGCGCGCGCCACGCTGGCCTTGCCGCCCGGTCCGGAGCTGGACGCGAGGCTGCCGGCCGCGCTGGAGGCGGTGGCCCTGTTCAACACGGAAAAGCCCAAGGCGCGCGAGCAACTGATGGCGGCGCTGCCTGCGCTGGCCCAAAAGCCGCCGGCCTACCAGCGCTCGGTACTGAGCTTTGCCCACACGCTGTTCTGGAATGATGCCGCGCCGCTGATCAAACCCTTGCTGCCAGCCTTGACCACGCCGCGCGAATTTGCCATTGCGGCGTACACGGTGCTGCGCGCTGAACCGCAGGTGGAGATGCGCCAGGCGTTGCGTGACCAATTGTTGAAGAGCTTTCCCGACTGGCAAATGGAACCGCGCCTGCGCGCGTTGGAGCGGCGCTTGTGGGTGGGTGTCGCCGGCGATTTGGCGCAGCGTCCACCGCTGGTGGATTTGCTCGCCGCGCCGCTGCGCCCCGGCTACCCCGTGGTGTACAGCTTCCAGCGCGCCAACCGCGAGCGCACCGGCCTGGCCCTGGTGCGCGGTGCCGATGGCCGATTTGTGCGCAACGCCGATGGCAGCTACTTCAGCATCGCCCAGCTGGCGCTGGCGCGCACCAACCTGCCCGGCACCATCACCAACGGCAACACGCCGCAGGGCCTGTTCGCGGTGCGTGGCACCGGCACCGCGCAGACCAACCCGTGGATTGGCCCCACGCCTTACCTGGAGTCGCTGCTGCCGCGCGAGGGCTCGGTGGCCGAATTCGAGCATGCCGATGTGGCTGGCGAATGGAGCGACGAGCGCTATGCCGCTTTCCTGCCGGCGTCGTGGCGCGGCTATTTTCCGATCTGGGAGACGTATCTGGCCGGCCAGGCCGGGCGCGACGAGATCCTGCTGCACGGCAATGCCATCAACCCGGCCTACTACCAGGGTGAGCTCTTCTATCCGGCACCGCCGCAGGCCGGCTGCATGATCGCGATGGAATACTGGTCCAAAGACGATGGCAGCCTGCTGTACAGCGACCAACTGGCGCTGCTGAAGGCTTTTGCGTCGACCGGCCGGGACCAGGGCTATGTGCTGGTGGTGGAGCTGGATGATCAGCAACGCCCGGTGGTCATGGCCGACGTGGTGGACGCGGTGCGCGCGGCGGAGCGCAAGGTGGCGCCGTGATGACAACCCCGCTCGCCACCCTGTCACGCCGACTGCTGGTGATGGCGCTGTCGCTGGCCTGCGCCGTTGCCATGGCCCAACCCACCCCCACCAGCCTGCGCCTGCTGGACACCGAATTGCAAGCGGTGCTGGGCGACCCGGCCCAGCCGCTGGCCAGCCTGGCGGCGTTGGCGATACGTGACGGCCAGGTGGTTTATCAAGGCCAGTTCGGCTGGCGCGTGATCGACAACGCGAACCCCGTCAACAACCAGCCGGTGACGCCGGCCACGTTGTTCAAGGTGGCGTCCATCTCGAAGGTCGTGACGGCCATGGGCGCGATGCGGCTGGTGGAGCAGGGCAAGCTGGATCTGGACGCCGACATCAGCCGTTACCTGGGCTTCCGCTTACGCAACCCGCATTTCCCCGAAGTGGCCATCACCACCCGCATGCTGTTGTCGCACACCTCGTCGCTGCGCGATGGCGGTGGCTACACCTTCGCGCTGGGCCCCAGCCTGCAAAGCATCCTGGACCCGGCCGGTGCCAGCTACGGCAGCGGCAAGCAATGGGCCGCGCCCAGCCCGGATGGCGAGCGCGCCCCCGGCAAGTATTTCGAGTACGTGAACCTGAACTGGGGCGTGCTGGGCACGGTGATGGAAGCCGCCAGCGGCCAGCGCTTTGACCGGTACATGAAGGCCGCCGTGCTGGCGCCACTGGGCATTGCCGGCCACTACAACGCCGAGGAACTGACGCCGCAGGAAGTGGCCAACGTGGCCGTGCTGTACCGCAAGCGCAGCGGCGAGACCGACTGGAACCCCCAAGGCCCGTGGGTGGCGCAGGTGGACGACTACCGGGGCAAGGTGCCGGCGCCGCGCGCCGGGCTGGCGAATTACGTGCCCGGCACCAACGCAATACCGTTCAGCCCGCAAAGTGGCCTGCGCATCAGCGCCGCCGGCCTGGGGCGCATCATGCTGTTGCTGCTGAACGAGGGGCAGCTCGACGGCGTGCGGCTGCTGCAAGCCGACACCGTGCGCGCCATGCTGCGCGACCAGTGGCGCGTCACGCCTGACCGCCGCAATGGCGACGGCTGGGCGGGCATGTTCAACGCATGGGGCCTGGGGCTACAGCACTTCATGGATCAGGGCGCGCCCGGGCGTGGCGATCGTCTGGTGGCGCAAGGCGGGCTGACCGGCTACGGCCACATCGGCATCGCCTACGGACTGAATGCGGCGTTTGTGTTTGATCCGCAGCGGCGCCTGGGTTTGATGTACATCATCGGTGGCGTGGGCACCGACCCCGATAAGCTGCAAGGCCGCTATTCCAGTTTCAAGCCTTGGGAAGAAAAGGTGCTGGACGCGTTGTACCGTCGTGCGATACAGGGCGACACCGCGCCCCTCGCCCCTTGAACCGATTGATTGGCCACGCATGACATCCACCACCTCCTCTTCTGACCTCGCGGCCGCCGCCCGTCCGGCGCCGCGCGGGCTGTGGTGGTGGATTCCATCGCTGTATTTCGGCCAGGGCATTCCGTATGTGGTGGTGATGACGCTGTCGGTCATCATGTACAAGCGCATGGGCGTGTCGAACACCGACATCGCGCTGTACACCAGCTGGCTGTACCTGCCCTGGGTCATCAAGCCGCTGTGGTCACCGTTTGTGGACATGTTCCGCACCAAGCGCTTCTGGATCGTGGCCATGCAACTGCTGATCGGTGCATCCTTCGCGCTGGTGGCCTTCAGCATCCCGGTGTCGCATTTTTTCCAGGTCACGCTGGCGGTGTTCTGGCTGATGGCCTTTGCCTCGGCCACGCACGACATCGCCGCCGACGGCTACTACATGCTGGCCACCGAGCCGCACCAGCAAGCCGCCTTCGTGGGCGTGCGCAGCACCTGCTACCGGCTGGCCATGATCGCCGGCCAGGGTGGCCTGGTGTTCTTTGCCGGCCAGATGGAAACCCGCACCGGCCAGGTGCCGCTGGCCTGGGCGCTGGTGTTTGGTGTGCTGGCTGTTTTGTTCCTGGCGCTGTGTGCCTGGCACCAGTGGGTGCTGCCGCGCCCTGCGGTTGACGTGATGCGCAAGCCCGAGGGCTCGCCGGTGCGCGAGTTCTTCGGCGTGTTTGGCTCTTTCCTGCGCAAGCCCGGCATAGGCCGCATCCTGGCCTTTTTGCTGCTGTACCGGCTGGGCGAGTCGCAACTGCTGAAGCTGGCCACGCCCTTCATGCTGGATGCGGCCGACAAAGGCGGCCTGGGCTTGTCCACGCAGCAGGTGGGTGTGGTCTACGGCACCATAGGCATCCTGTGCCTGACGGTGGGCGGCCTGCTGGGCGGTTTCATGATCTCGCGCCACGGCCTGAAGCGCTGGCTGTGGCCCATGGTGCTCGCCATCAACGTGCCGCACCTGGTGTATGTGTACATGGCGCTGGCGCTGCCGACCAACATCCTGGTCATTGGCCTGTGCGTGGCGGTGGAGCAGCTGGGCTACGGCTTCGGTTTTGCGGCTTACCTGCTGTTCATGATCATGGTGTCCGACGGCCCGCACAAGACCGCGCACTACGCCATCTGCACCGGCTTCATGGCCCTGGGCATGATGCTGCCGGGCATGGCCAGCGGCTGGCTGCAAAGCCAGGTGGGCTATGCGCATTTCTTCATCTGGGTTTGCCTGTCGGCGATTCCCGCCTTCATCGCGGCATCGCTGACGCGCATAGACCCGGGGTTCGGCCGCAAGGCGGCTTAGTTTTCTTCTGTTGTTGAGCGAGAGTTCTGATGTCTGACACGCCCTACCATTTCAAATCCGTCTCCTTCCAGGCACTGAAGCCCGGCCCCAAGCTGCTGGTGCTGGGTGCCGTGCACGGCAATGAGACGGCCGGCACCCAGGGCATACAGCGGGTGCTGGCCGAGATCGAGGCCAAGACGCTCGCCCTGGTGGCTGGCAGCGTCACCTTCGTGCCCATCACCAACCCGATGGCCTATGCGCTGAAACGCCGCGTGGGTGACCGCAACCTGAACCGCAACCTGGGCCCCACCGACACCCCGCAGGAGTTCGAGGACCACATCGCCAATTGGCTGTGCCCGCTGATGGCCAGGCATGAGGTGCTGCTGGACCTGCATTCCTTCCAGGCCGTGGGCCAGGCTTTCGTGATGGTGGGGCCGGAGAACAACGACGGCCCGCTGGAGCCCACCATCCACGCGAAAGAGGAAGAGGCCATGGCGCTGCGCCTGGGCGTCAACCGCTTCGTGGACGGCTGGCTCAGCACGTACGCGCGCGGCGTCGAGAAGCGCCGGCAGAAGATTGGCGTGGCCGCCACCCGCCAGCAGCAGCTGGACATGGACCCGCGCTATGGCGTCGGCACCACGGAGTACTTCCGAACGACCGGCGGCTACTGCATGACGCTGGAATGCGGCCAGCACGACGACCCGCACGGCCCGGAGGTGGCCTACCGCGCCATCGTCAACACGCTGGCCCACTTGGGTATCACCGATGCGGCGAAGCCCGAACCAGCCAAGAACATCGAGGCACTGCGTATCTATGAGGTGATCGACAAGGATCATGTGGACGACACGTTCAGCCGGCCCTGGTCCAGCTTCGATGCGCTGAAGGCCGGTGACCTGATTGGCACGCGCCAGGACGGCACGGCCATGCATGCGGAGGTGGACGGCTACATCCTGTTCCCCAATGCCAAGGCCGAAGCCGGGCATGAGTGGTACTACCTGGCCAAGGCCAACCCGCGCCTGGGGTGACATTGAACATGAACGCGGCACTGGGCCTGGGGCTGGACGCTGGCGGCACGCAAACCCGCTGGGCGTTGGCTGCGCCCGACGGCGCTGTGCTGGCCGAGGGCGCTGTGGACGGTTTCACCGCCCTGCAACTGCGCCAGCCCGGCGGCGCGGCGCAGGTGGCCGAGGTATTGCGCACACTGGCGACCGCCATCGCTCCGCATGGTGCCGTGTACGCGGCGCACGCCGGTGTCACCGGCTTTGGTGGCGTGCAGGAAAGCGCCGGCCACGATTTGCAGGCACTGATGGCCCAGCACCTGGGCCTGCCGCCCGAGCGCGTGGGCCTGAGCACCGACATGGAGTTGGCCTGCCTGTCGCTGTTCGCGCCCGGGCAGGGCTACCTGGTGTATGCCGGCACGGGTTCGATTGCCGGTTATGTGGACGAGCGCGGCGAATTCCAGCGCGCCGGTGGGCGTGGTGGCATCCTGGACGATGGTGGCGGTGGCTACTGGATCGCGCGCGAGGCGCTGCGCCTCATCTGGCGCCTGGAGGACGAGCGCCCCGGCGCCTGGCGCGATTCGCCCATGGCGCAGGCCGTGTTCGACAGGATAGGCGGCAGCGACTGGGCCTTGACGCGCCAGCTGGTTTACGGCGCCGGCCGTGGCGACATGGGTTTGCTGGCCCTGGCGGTGGCCGCCACTGCCGATGTGGACCCTGCGGCGCTGGCCATCGTGCGCGGTGCCGGCGAGGAGCTGGCGCGCCTGGGCAATGCGCTGGTGCAGCGCTTTGGCGTCAAGCCGCTGGCGCTGGGCGGCCGCGTGGCGCAGCTGCACCCGCTGATCGCGCAGACCATGCAAGACCATTTGCACGCCGGCTGTGAGCTGCGCGTGGCCCACCTGCAAGCCCATGTGGCGGCCGCGCGCATGGCGCTGGCGTTGGGGCGCTGAACGATCCGACAAGCTTTTCTTCAATCCAACACCTCAACGAACGATTTCTGGAGCTTTGCAATCATGATGATGACCCTGATGACGATGACCAAGCGGCTGCTGCTGGCGCTGGCCGTGGCCGCACTGGCCGGCTGTGCCACCGGCCCCAACAAGGTGGACAAATCCTTCAGCGCGGTGGCGCAGGACAGCCGGGTGCGCTACCTCATCATCCACTACACCGCGCAGGACTCACCCACGTCGCTGAAGACGCTGACGCAGCAGCAGGTCAGCGCGCATTACCTGTTGGACGACCAGGCGCCGGAGTTCAAGGTCTGGGCGTTGGTGGACGAATCGCGCCGCGCCTACCAGGCCGGCGTCAGCTCATGGAAGCTGGACGGCGGGCTGAACGCCAGCTCGATCGGCATCGAGATCGTCAACCTGGGCTACCAGGACACGCCGCAGGGCCGGGTGTATTTCCCTTTTCCGCAGGGCCAGATCGACCGTTTGATGGTGTTGGTGAAGGACATCGTCACCCGCCATGAGATCACCCCCGACCGCGTGCTGGGCCACAGCGACATCGCGCCGCAGCGCAAGCCCGACCCCGGCCCGTTGTTCCCCTGGAAGCAGCTGGCCGCCGCCGGCCTGGTGCTGTGGCCCGACGAGCAGGAGGCCGCCCGCCGCCAGCCCGCTTTTGAGGCCAACCTGCCCGACGTGGCCTGGTTCCAGAACAAGCTGGGCCATTTCGGCTACGCCGTGCCGCGCACCGGCCAGCTGGACGAAGCCACGCGCAATGTGCTGGGCGCCTTCCAGATGAAGTACCGCAACACCAAGTTCGACGGCACCCCGGACGCGCAGACGGCGGCACTGCTGGATGTGCTGACTTCGCCTGTTGCGAAGGTGGCCACGCCGCCTGCTGCAGCCATAGCGCCTGTGCAGACCAAGTAGTCGTTCTCCAGCCCCGCTTTGCGCTGCTTGCGCGGAGCGGTTCGCTGGCTGCCGACGCCACTGGTGCGCGTGGCTACGGGAATGTCCTCCGGCCTCCCCCTTGATTTCCCTCCGCCACGCGCCCCAGCGACATCGGGTCACTTGGCGCTCGTGGCGCTGGCACGCCAAAAGCAGAGACTAGGACCGGGATGCGCCAGCAGCAGTAGCGGCAGCTTCCGCAGTGGCCTGCGCCTTCTTGGCAAACTCCGCCCGCAGCGCTTTCAGCTTCTCGCGCGGGTCTTCCTTCACCGTGGCCTTGTCCAGCGCCATCTCGGCGATGAAGCGGCTGGGGATGGCCGCCACCGTCTCGCGGCCTTTCTTGCGTCGCTTGGTCCAGCTCACCGCCAGGCTGCGCTGGGCGCGGGTGATGCCCACGTACATCAGGCGGCGCTCCTCCTGCAGGCGCACCTCGATGCCTTCACTGGTGTGCGCGGGACTGTCGCCCTCTTCGCCCAGCTTGAACGGCAACAGGCCTTCGTTCACACCCACCAGCATCACGTGCGGCCACTCCAGCCCCTTGGACGCGTGCAGCGTGGACAGTGTCACCACGTTTTGGTCCTGCTCGCGCTCGGAAATGGTGGACAGCAGTGAGATGGTCTGTGCCACCTCCAGCAGGTTCTTGCGCTCGCTGGCAGTGCTGACGCCGGCCGCGTCGTCGATCTGGCCGCCGCAGCGCGCGGCCATCCAGTCGCAGAACTCCATCACATTGGTCCAGCGCGCGGCGGCCAGCTTTTCGCTGTCCTCGCCGTCGTGCAGATGCTTCTCGTAGCCAATGTCTTTCAGCCAGTCGTTCAGGAACGCGCGGGCGTCTTCTGCGCCGACGCAGTGGCGGGCGCGGAATTCCAGGTCATTCACGTAACGGCCGAACTCGTGCAGGCTGCCGACCGCGCGCGCCGGCAGCACCGTGCCCAGCGACGAGCTGAACAGCGCCTCGAACAGGCTGAGCTTGTAGCGGCTGCCGAACTCGCCCAACGTCTGCAGCGTCTGGTGGCCTATGCCGCGCTTGGGCGTGGTGACGGCGCGCAGGAAGGCCGGGTCGTCGTCGTTGTTGACCCACAAGCGAAACCAGGCGCACAGGTCCTTGATTTCAGCACGGTCGAAGAAGCTCTGGCCGCCCGACACCTTGTACGGGATTTGCGCCTTGCGCAAGGCCTGTTCGAACACGCGGGCCTGGTGGTTGGCGCGGTACAGCACGGCAAAGTCGCGCAGCTCCAGCTGCTGGGCACCGGCGCCGCCGGTGGCGCTGTTGCCGGAGCGCAGGCTCTGGATGCGCGCCACTGCGCGCTCGGCTTCGTGTTCTTCGTTGTCGGCGTCCACCACGCGCACCGGTTCGCCCTCGCCCAGGTCGCTCCACAGGTTTTTGGGAAACAGCTTGGGGTTGGGGCCGATGACATTGTTGGCGGCGCGCAGGATGGCGCTGGTGGAGCGGTAGTTCTGCTCCAGCTTAATCACCTTCAGCTGCGGGTAGTCGATCGGCAGCTTCTTCAGGTTGTCCAGCGTGGCACCGCGCCAGCCGTAGATGGACTGGTCGTCATCACCCACTGCAGTGAAGTGGCCCTTGGGCCCCACCAGCAGTTTCAGCACCTCGTACTGGGTGGCATTGGTGTCCTGATACTCGTCCACCAGCACATGGCCCAGCAGGTTCTGCCATTTCTCGCGCACCTCTGCGTGGTTGGTCAACAGCTTCAGCGGCAGGCCGATCAGGTCGTCGAAGTCCACACTCTGGTAAGCGACTAGGCGCTCTTCATAGCGGGCCATGATGCGGGCAATCAACTGCTCGTCGGCATCCTTGGCCTGGGCCAGCGCGGCCTGCGCGTTCAACCCCATGTTCTTCCACAGGCTGATGGTCCACTGCCACTGGCGAGCGGTGGCAGCGTCGGTGGTGCCGCCGGCGTCTTTCAAAATGCTGGTGACGTCGTCACTGTCCAGGATGGAGAACTTGGGTTTCAGGCCCAGCACGCTGCCGTCCTCGCGCATCATGCGCACCCCCAGGGCGTGGAAGGTGCAGATCACCACGTCCTTGGCGGAGCGGCCTATCAGGCTCTTGGCGCGCTCGCGCATCTCGCTGGCGGCCTTGTTGGTGAAGGTGATGGCGGCAATGCGCTTGGGTTCCATCCCGGTCTGTATCAGCCGGGCGATCTTGTGCGTGATGACGCGCGTCTTGCCCGAGCCGGCGCCGGCCAACACCAGGGCCGGGCCGTGCATGTGGTTGACAGCTTCTTGTTGCGCGAGGTTCAGGCCGGGGCCGGCGGGAGACGAGGACATGCGGGACAGAGAGGCAAAGGGCGTGCGAACAGCCCGGCAGACGCGAAGGCAAACAGCGCAACAAGGAGGTGGACGCAGCCATCATAGCGGCTGCCTCTGGCGGCTATTCGCAGTGCTTTTGTGCTAGGCAAATGAGGCCTGCAGCACAGGGCATCAGCTCCGCGGGCGCGTCGTCAACCCGGTGGCTGACGGGGCATGAAGGCCGCGCAAGTATAGTGAGGTGGCATTGCACTTCTGAGTTGACGCCTTTTGCTGCACATCCTGTCGGTCACCTTTCCCTTTTTCGCACTGGTGCTGGGCGGCTACGTCGCCGCGCGCCGGCGCATGCTGCCGCTGGAGGCGATACCGGGGCTGAACGGCTTTGTGCTGTTTTTTGCCCTGCCGTGCATGCTGTACCGCTTTGGCGCCACCACACCGCTGGCACAGTTGCTGGACGGCGCCGTGTTCGTGGCTTACCTGGTGTGCGCCTTGGGCATGGTGGCTTTCACCGTGGCCGTCACCCGCGGCCCGCGCATAGGCTGGAATGACGCTTCTTTTGGCGCGCTGGTGGCGGCCTTCCCCAACACCGGCTTCATGGGTGTGCCGCTGCTGGTGGCGCTGCTGGGGCCGCGTGCCGCCGGGCCGGCCATTGGCACCATCCTGGTGGACATGGTCATCACCACTTCGCTGTGCATCGCGTTGTCGCGCCTGGATGGCGCCGACGAGCACGGCGCCGGCAAGGCAGCAAGAGCGGCGCTGCGCGGCGTGGCCACCAACCCGTTGCCCTGGGCCATTTTGCTGGGCGCGCTGTCGTCGGCCTTGAGTTTGGAGTTGCCCAAGCCGGCGGCACAGACGCTGGGCATGCTGGCCGACGCCGCCTCGCCGGTGGCCTTGTTCACCATAGGCGCTGTGCTGGCGCGCTCGCAGATGCTGGCCGCGCACGGCCACCACCGCGCGTTGCCCTGGCGCGACGACGTGCCGGTGGCGTTGCTCAAGCTGCTGGTGCACCCGGTGCTGGTGCTGGCGGTGGGCGGCACGGCGCGTTCATGGGGCCTGCCGCTGGACACCTTTGCGCTGACCACGCTGGTGCTGGTGGCGGCGCTGCCCAGCGCCAGCAATGTGTCCATGCTGGCCGAGCGCTTTGGCGCCGACAACGGCCGCATCGCGCGCATCATCCTGGTGTCCACGGCAGCGGCGTTTTTCAGCTTCTCGCTGGCGGTGGCGCTGCTGGTCTAGCGCAGCGGTGCCGCGCCCTCACCACATGATGACGCGCTGCTCCGGCGGCAGATACATCTTGTCGCCCGGCTGGATGCCGAAGGCTTCATAGAAGCCGGGCTGGTTGCGCACCGTGCCCTTGACGCGGTATTCACCGGGCGAGTGCGGATCGGTCTTCAGTTGCACGATGGCGGCGTCTTCGCGCTGCAGCGACCGGTATTTGATGCCAAAGCCTATGTACAGGCGCTGTTCGCCGGTCAGGCCATCGATCACCGGTGACGGCTTGCCGCCCAGCGAGCGGCGGTAGGCCTTGTAGGCGATGGCCACGCCGGAGTTGTCGCCGATGTTCTCGCCCAGCGTCAGCTTGCCGTTGATGAAGTAGCCCGGCACCGGGCTGTAGGCGCTGTATTGCTGCACCAGGCCGGCGGCGCGTTGGTCGAAGTGGGCGCGGTCCTCGGGTGTCCACCAGTTGCGCAGGTTGCCCAGGCCGTCGTACTGGCTGCCCTGGTCGTCAAAGCCGTGGCTGATCTCGTGGCCTATGCTGGTGCCGACAGCGCCGTAGTTGACCGCGTCTTCGGCCTTGGCATTGAAGAACGGCGGTTGCAATAGCGCGGCGGGGAAGGTGATGGCATTCCTCAGCGGGCTGTACTGGGCGTTCACGGTTTGCGGCGTCATGCTCCATTCGCCGCGGTCCACTGGCTGGCCCAGCTTGTTGACGCCACGCCGGAAGGCGAAGCCGCGGGCGGCGCGCACATTGGCCACCAGGTCGTGCGGCGTGGTCTTCAGGTCAGAGTAGTCGCGCCATTTGTCGGGGTAGCCGATGTTGGGGCGGAAGGTGGCCAGTTTGGCCAGCGCCTCCTTCTTGGTGTCGGGGCCCATCCAGTCCAGCGCAGCGATGCCTTCATGGAAGGTGGCCAGAAAGTTGTCCACCATGGCCTGCACGCGGACCTTGCTCTCGGGTGGAAAATAGCGCGCCACATAGAGCTTGCCCACGGCTTCGCCCATGGCGCTGTCGACGAAGTTCTGCGCCCGCTGCCACGGCGGTTCCTGCTCGGGCACGCCGCGCAGCGTCTGGCCGGTGAAGGCGAAGCGCTCCTCCACGATGGGGGTGGACAGGTAGCTTGCGTAGCTGGCCAGCAGGTGCCAGCGCAGGTAGCTCTGCCAGGTGGGCAAGGGCGTGCTGTCCAGCAGCGCCGCCAGTCCGCTGAGGTAGCTGGGCTGGCGCACGATGATGAAGTCGATCTTGCCAGCCAGGCCCAGCGCATCCAGGTAGGCGGCCCAGTCAAATCCCGGCGCCTGCGCGCTCAGCTTGGTCAACGGCACCGGGTTGTAGGCTTTGACGGCATCGCGCAGCTCCACCCGTGCCCACTGCAGTCTGGCCAGCGCGGTTTCCAGCGCCAGCACCTCGGCGGCGTGGGTGGCGGCGTCCTTGTCCCCGCTCAACGTCATCAGTCGCTCCGCATGCTTCACATAGGCCTCGCGCGCGGCTTTCAGCTTGGCGTCGTCGTCCTTCAGGTAGTACTCGCGGTCGGGTAGGCCCAGGCCCGCCTGACTCGCGTAGACCGCGTACCGGGTGGCGTCCTTGGCATCCTGGCCGACGTCCAGCGACAGTGGCAGCGGCACGCCGCTGCGCGCCAGGTAGGCCAGCAGTGCGGGCAGCTCCTTTTTATCCTTCAGCGCGCTGATGCGGTGCAGGTCGGCCTGCAGGGGCTGGATGCCGTGGGCATCCCGCGTTTTCTGGTCCAGGAAGCTCTGGTACAGATCGGCGATCTTGTGCGTCTCGCTGCCAGGTGCGCCGGGGTGCTTGACAGTGTCGTCCAGCAGGGCGCGCACCTGGCCCGCAGCGGTCTGGCGCAGCGCGTCGTACGTACCCCAGCGCGCCTTGCTGGCTGGAATGGGCGTGGCCTGCATCCAGCGGCCGTTGATGTGGGCGTAGAAGTCGTCCTGCGGGCGCACGCCGGGGTCGAAGGCACCGACATCTATGCCGGAGGTGAGGGCGGTTGATGGCGCCTGTTGGGCGAAGGCGGGCAACGCAATGGCCAGGCTGATGGCGAGGGGGAGCAGGGGAGATAGTTTCATGGAAAACCTCCTGGCAGGTGTCTAAGGAAAATGCCGCAACACGCTCTGGGGCAGCAACCCGGGTTGCTGTCCCATGGCGCTGGCTCTTTTGTAGGCCTGGATGAAGCCATCGCTACCCGGCGGCTCACAGTCCCACGCCGCGCGCCATCAGGCTGGCGCACAGCGCCACGCCCAGCAACAGCAGCATCTCCGCGCGCAGCACGTTGAGGATGCGGCGGTATTCGGCATCGGACACCAGCGGCGCCTGGCCTTTGTCGGCGTACGCCCGCCACTTGATGAAGCGCACGGTAGGGTAGATGGACAGCAGCCCGACCAGCACGAACAAGGTCAGCTTGGCGTGGAAATACGGGCTGGCGGTGTAGAAGGCAACGCCCTTTTCGAAATAGAACACGCGCAGGAAGCCCACCGCCAGCACCATCATGGCAAACATGCCATACCAGCGGTCGCACTGCTGCATGCGCCGGGCCTCTGCGTGGCTGGGCTTGGGGCTCATGGTCTGCCACTCCAGGAAGAGGGTGGCGAAGATGCCGAAGACGGCGACGAAGTGCAGGAAGGCGAAGAGTGCGCTGGTCATGGTCACCCCAACTCTACCCGCAACGCCCGCAGCGCCGCATCGACATCGTCCTCGGTGTTCAGGTAATTGGTGGCAATGCGCAGGCCGTTGAACCACTGCTTCTCCACCATCTTGACGATGATGCGGTGCTTGTTCTGCAACACGTCGCGCAGGTGGCGGCTGTCCACGCCGTCGTCCAGCTCAAAGGCCACCATGGGGGTGGCCAGCGGGCCGGGCGGCGGACCCACCAGCCGCAGCCTGGTGCTGCCCAGTTGGCGCAGGCCCTCGTAAGCGCGATTGCGCAGCGCGATGCCTCTGGCCTCCACGTTGGCCATGCCTTGTTGGCGCAACGCTTCGATAGCGGCGCCCAGGCCGGCCACCAGCGGTAAGCTGCCGCTGCCGCTGGAGTGGGACACAAAGGCGTGGCCGTCTTCGCGCTGTATGGGCTGTATGGCCTCTTTGGCGTCAGGGTGCAGGTACAGCAGGCCGGTGCCCTTGGGGCCCAGCAGCCACTTGTGGCCGCTGGTGGCGTAGGCGTGGCAATTCAACTGGCGCAGGTTGACGGCGATGCCACCCACCGCCTGGGCGCCGTCCACGATGCAGATGATGCCGCGCGCCCTTGCCAACGCGGCAATCTCGGCAACTGGCATGCGCAGCCCGGTAGAGGTGATGACATGGCTGACGCTGATGACGCGCGTGCCGGGCTGCAGGGCTGCGGCAAAGCGGCGCAGGATGGCGGTGGGATCGTATTCGGTGGGCGCGATGGGAATCCTGTCGATCACCACGCCTCTGCGGCGCGCCAGGTAGCGCCAGCAGACGCTGCCGCCGTCGTGCTCCTGATCGGTGGTCAGGACGTGGTCACCGGGGTTCAGCAGCATGCCTTGGGCCACGCTGTTCATGGCTTCGGTGGTGTTGCGGGTGATCAACAGCTCATCGGCGTCGCAGCCCAGCAGCGCGGCGGCCTGGCCGGGCACACGGTCGGTCTCGGTGTGGGCGAGGCCGTCGCCATACACCTGGCGCACCGGGCTGGTCTCCAGTGCGCGCCAGATGTCCATGGTGCGCTCCATCACCGCGCGCGGTGTCGGGCCCAGCGTGGCGGTGTTCAGGTACACCAGGCCGGGCTCCAGCATGCTTTGGGCTGCGCCGCTGCTGGCGGCTGGTGCCTGTGTGGCGCTGCCGTTGCCGTCGGCGCCGCGGGCGGTGCCGGCGATGGCGGACGCGCCCAGCGTCGCCAGGAAGTTGCGTCGCGCGTTGAGGGGTGGGTGGCTCATGGGCTGTTGCCTTTCCGTCAATCGGATGCCAAACCGCAGCATGTTACGCCGCCGTGCGGCGGGTCACCCGTGGTCAGGGTGACGGTGTGCGCAACGCCCGCGCCAGGTGGTCGGTGTCCGCCAATACGGCTCCCGCCTGCGCCAGTTGCGCGTTCACATCGGCCTTGATGTCCGCCGCGCTGCGCTCCTTGCTGGCCCAGGTGCTGTGCGCGTCCTGCGCCAGCTGCACCGGGTAGCCCAGCGCCAGCGCGCCGCGCGTGGTGTTGGCGATGCAAAACTCGCTCTGCAGGCCGCACAGCACCAGCGCATCGGCGCCCAGGGCTTGCAGGCGCTGGTGCAGGTCGGTGTTTTCAAACGCGTTGGACGCGTACTTGCGCACCACCGGCTCGCCTTCTGCGGGCACCAGCGACTCGTGCAGCAGCCACTGCGGCGAGCCGGTCTCGAACAATTCGCCCGGCGTGTCTTCGCAGTGCTGGACGAACACCACCGGGTGGCCGCCTTCGCGGGCGGCGGCCACCAACTGGTTGGCGCGCTGGATGAAGCGGTCGGCGCTGTCGATGGGGTGCCAGCGCACGCCGTCAAAGGCGCCACGCTGGATGTCGATGACGATCAGGGCGGGTGCGGGCATGGTCGCTCCGGGTTGACGTTGGCGCTTGCGCGGCGTAAAACAGCTTTGCACTGAAATCATACTGTGGCAGCAATGCCGAATGGGGTGCACATGAATACGGCAACACGTTGGCTGGCCGCCCCACTCTTAGCCTGGGGCCTTGCCAACGCCTCGGCGCAGCCTCTGGTGCTGAAGGCGGACGCGCGAGCGCGCCCGCCCGAAATGGTGATGGATGAAAGGATGGGTGTGCCGTCCGGTCCCTTGGTTGAGGTTTTGGAAGAGGCAGCCAAAAGCCTGGGTTACACGGTGAAATGGCGGTCCGTGCCCTTCACGCGCAGCCTGGAGCAATTGAAGACAGGCGAGACCGACATCGTGCCCCGGCTGATGGTGACGGAGGACAGAAAATTGTTCGTCGACTTCCTGGGCCCCATCGGCGTCAGGCCCAGCTTCGTTGAATTCCTGGTCAGGGCGGGCGATGAGCACCGCCTGAAGTCTTACGACGACCTGAAAACCTTGCTGGTCGGGGTCAAGCGCGGCACCGCTTACTTTGAGCGTTTCGACAGTGACCGCACGATCCGGCGGATGGAATCTGTCGATGATGAAAACATGGCCAGGATGTTTGCTTTTGGGCGCTTCGACACCATGATCGTGCTCGACAGGCCCGCGCTGGAGCACATGTTGAAGGACCAGCGTATTGGCAACTACGCCTGGGCTGACTACAAGGTGCCGCTGGCGTTGCCGATTTACTTTGGCATGGCCAAGGCGTCCAGGCATGCCGGGAGCGCGAAGCTGTTGTCAGATGCGCTGAAGAAAATGGCGAGCTCTGGGCGTGTTGCCGAAATCTACAAAAAATTTGACTTGGCCGCACCGTTGGACAAATGAGGGCCTTCTAGATCGCCAGCGGGTCCACGTCCACCGCCCAGCGTATCAGGCCCCTGGCCTCGGGCGCCTGGCGCGCCTCATGCAGCAGCGGCTGCCAGGCCGCCAGGAAGCGCTGCAGGGCCGGGCGCGAGGCGCCCTCCACCAGCATCTGCGCGCGCTCTACGTCGGCCACGCGCTGTATCGCCAATGGCACGGGTGGGTAGACGCTGACCTGCGCGTCATCCGCCAGCGTCTGCGCCGCGTCGGCGGCGGCCTTCAGGAAGCCCTGGGCCACCTGCTGGGTGCGCGCGTCGGCGCGCACCAGCGCCTGGAAGCTGAATGGCGGCATGCCGGCCTGGCGGCGCTCTTTCAATTGCTGGGCGGCGAAGGCCGGGTAATCGTGCGCGCGCAGCGCCACGAACAGCGGGTGGCTGGGGTGGAAGGTTTGCACCCACATCTCGGCGTCCACGCCCTTGGCCGCGTCGCGTCCGGCGCGCCCCCCGGCTTGCATCAGCAGTGAGAACAGGCGTTCGGGGGCGCGAAAGTCGCTGGAGAACAGCGCGCCGTCCGGGTTCACCGCTGCCACCAGCGTGATGTGGCGGAAGTCGTGGCCCTTGGCGATCATCTGCGTGCCCACCAGCACGTCCACCTCGCCGGCATGCACCTGGGCCAGTTGCGCCTCCAGCTCGCCCTTCAGCCGCGTGCTGTCGGCGTCGATGCGGGCAATGCGCACCGGGTCACCTTCGGGGTTTTCCGGCGTCACGCTGCCGGGGCGGCGCAGGTGCGACAGCGCCTCGGCCAACTGCTCCTCCAGCCGTTCGGTGCCGCGGCCCAGCGGCGCCAGGTCCAGGTTGCCGCAGGCCGGGCAGGCGCGCGGCACGCCCTGCGTCAGGCCGCAGTGGTGGCAACGCAGCGTGCGGTCTATCTTGTGGAACACGCGGTAGGCGCTGCAGTGCGGGCATTCGCTCTTCCAGTCGCAGTCGGTGCAGTGCAGCACCGGCGCATAGCCGCGCCGGTTCAGCAGCACCATGCATTGCTCGCCGCGCTGCAGCCGCTCGGCCATGGCCTGCAGCAACACGCCGGAGAACACGGTTTTCTTCGGCTGCAGGTTCATGTCGACCCGGCGCACCGTGGGCAGGCTGACGGCGCCCACGCGGCTGGGCATGTGCAGGCGGGTGTAGCGGCCGCCGCCTTCCTCCTTGGGGTTGCTGTGGTGCCAGCTTTCCAGCGAAGGCGTGGCCGAGCCCAGGATGACCTGGGCGCCCTCCAGCCGGCCGCGGTACACCGCCAGGTCGCGCGCCGAGTAGCGCGCGCCCTCCTGCTGCTTGTAGCTGGGGTCGTGCTCCTCGTCCACCACGATCAGTTGCAGTCCCGGCGCCGAGGCGAACACCGCCATGCGCGTGCCCAGGATGATGCGTGCCGCACCGCTGTGCGCCGCCAGCCAGCTCTTTAGCCGCTGCGGCTGCGTCATGCCGCTGTGCAGCGACACCACCGCCTGCTCGCCATACAGCGGCGCGAAGCGGCGCGTGAAGCGCGCCTCCAGCTGCGGCGTCAGGTTGATCTCGGGCACCATCACCAGCGCCTGGGCTTGGGGGTCACGGGCCAGCACTTCGGCCACGCGGCGCAGGTACACCTCGGTCTTGCCGCTGCCGGTGGCGCCGAACAGCAGAAAGGGACCGGGCTGCGCCGCGATGCTGGCCAGCACCTGGGCCTGCTCGGGCGTCAACGGTGGCGGCAGGTCGGCCGCCTCGTCGCTCGGCGCGGTATCCCTGGCCTTGCGTTTCAGCCGTCGCTGCATTTGCGCGGCGCTCAGTTCACGTAACTGTGGCGGCAGCGCCGCCAAGGCCACCTCGCCCAATGAGCGCTGGTAGTAGTCGGCGCTGAAGGCTACCAGTTGAAGCCAGGCTGCGTTCAAGGGGGCCAGCGTGTCGAAGGCGCCCAGGATGCTGCGCGCCTTGGCAGGGTCCAGGTCTGGCGGGCCGTCGGCAGGCAGCTGCTGCCAGACCACGCCCAAGGTCTCGCGCCGGCCCAGGGGCACGCGCACCAGGGCTCCGGGGGCGAGTGTCAGCTCACTTTGGTAGCTGAGCGCGGCACTGATCTGGCTGTGCGCCGGCGTGGGGACAAGAACTGAATACCAGTGGGACATGCGAGCCAGGTGACTTGGGGTTTGTTGTTGATGTGAACTGTAGAAACAATCCCTAAGTACTTGATTTACAACCGCTTTACCTGGAGTCCAAGGTTTGTGTGGATAACTTTGTTGATATGTTGCTGCGACGGCTTCCAAAGCCTTGAAAATCAACGGGTTTGCTGGAATGCCCGTAAAAAAAGCAAAAATTTAACTTCTTATAAATCAACAACTTAGCATCGCTATGGGATTTGTAGCACGTGACGGACTGTTGTACGTGGTGCGCCGCAACAGCTCGAAATTTTTGTGCATAAGTCGGAATCCAAGCGCTGGTTTGGCGTAAAAAAGTGGTAGGCAAGTCAGCCGGGTCAGTTGCCTTTTCTGGCCTGCCGCGACAGCGTATGCACAGCCTCTACCAAAGCCGCCACATTGTCGGGGGGTGTGTGCTGACTTATGCCATGCCCGAGGTTGAAAATGTGCGTAGGGCCGGTGCCTGAACCCTGGTGCGGGGGACCGAAGTCGGCCAGCAGCCGTGCCACCTCGGTGCGGATTTGCGCCGGTTCGGCGAACAGCACGTTGGGGTCCAGGTTGCCTTGCACGGCCTTGCTGGCGCCCACCAGCGCGCGCGCCTGGCCCAGGTTCACCGTCCAATCCACGCCCAGCACATCGCAATCGAGCTTTTCCATCTCACGCAGCCACAGGCCACCGCCCTTGGTGAAGACGATGCGCGGGATGCGCACGCCGGCGTGTTCGCGCTTCAGTTGCGCCAGCACGCGGGCGGTGTAGGCCAGGCTGAACTGCTGGAAGGCGCCATCGGCCAGCACGCCGCCCCAGCTGTCGAAAATCATCACGGCCTGGGCGCCGGCCTCGATCTGGGTGTTCAGGTACAGCGCCACGGCGTCGGCGTTGACCTGCAGCATGCGGTGCATCAGGTCCGGGCGGCTGTACAGCATGGTCTTGACCAGCCGGTAGTCGTCCGAGCCGGCGCCCTCCACCATGTAGCAGGCCAATGTCCATGGGCTGCCGGAAAAGCCGATCAACGGCACCCGGCCGTTCAAGGCCTTGCGGATGGAGGTGACGGCGCTGAACACATAGCGCAGCTTGTCCATGTCCGGTACGGCCAGTTGGGCCACGGCGGCCTCGTCGCGCACCGGATGGGCGAATTTCGGGCCTTCGCCCAACGCGAAGCTCAGGCCCAGCCCCATGGCGTCCGGCACGGTCAGGATGTCGGAGAACAGGATGGCCGCGTCCAGCGGGTAGCGCTCCAACGGTTGCAGCGTCACCTCGGTGGCGTAGTCGGTGTTGGTGGCCAGGCCCATGAAGCTGCCGGCCTGGGCGCGGGTGGCGCGGTATTCGGGCAGGTAACGGCCAGCCTGGCGCATCAGCCAGACGGGCGTGTGGTCGGTGGCCTGGCGCCAGCAGGCGCGAAGGAAGGTGTCGTTGGTCAGTGGCGCGAACGCGCCGCCGGGGAAATCAGGGGCTTGCATGCCCCCATTGTCTCATCCGACTCAGGCGGCTTTCTTGGCCAGGAAGCACAGCTCGGCCACGCGCTTGAGCAGGTCGCGGTCGTTCCAGGGCTTCTTGAAGATGCCGTACAGGCCCTTGGCGTCGTTGACGCGGCCGTGCATCTCGTCGTGGCCGGTGATGGCGATGATGGGGATGTTCTCGGTGTCCATGTTGCCCTGCACGGCGGCGATCAGCTCAAAGCCGTCCATCACCGGCATTTCCAGGTCGGTGACGATCACCGTGGCGCGCACCTTGCCCAGCATGTCCAGCGCCTGCTGGCCGTCGCCGGCGGTCTCCACGCGGTAGCCGGCGGCTTCGAACAGCTTTTTCAACTTGGTGCGCGGCACGGCAGAGTCGTCCACCACCAGCACCATGTCGCGCTCCGGCTCCAGCACGGTGTCGGCCGCCACATGGGCTGGCGGCACCGCCAGCCGCGAACTCCATTTGGTGCCGAAGAAGATCAGCAGCAGCGCCACCGGAACGCCGATGGCGAACGGGACCAGGTACATCTGGAAGATTTGCGAGAAGTCAATCATGGCGCTGTGTCTTGCCGCTGCGGGTGTTTGTTGTGCCGGCCGCTGCCGGTCTGTTGTTCCTGATTGTGCCGCAGTATCCCCGCCCCATGGGGTGGCGTCAACCAGCGCGCCAGCCATTTACCCGGCCCGTGCGTGCTCCACCTTCAGGCATTTGTCCTGCACCACCAGCAGTCCTGCAGCACGCGCGGCAGCGGCGGCAGGCTCGTTGACGATGCCCAATTGCAGCCACAACACCCGCGCGCCAATGGCCACCGCCTGCTGTGCCACGGGTGGCACGTCAGCGCTGTTGCGGAACACGTCCACCAGGTCGATGCGCTCGTGCTTGGCGGCTTCCAACAGATCCGGGTAGACCGTCTCGCCCAGGATCTTGGCTTCACCGGCGTTCGGGTTGACGGGGATGATGCGCCAGCCCTGTGCCTGCAGGTACTGCGCCACGCCGTGGCTGTCGCGCCAGGGCTTGGGCGACAGGCCCACCACGGCCACCGTGCGGTAGCTGTTCAGGATCTCGCGGATGTTGTCGTTTGGAGACATGGGCGTGATGATACGCACGCGCTCAAGCCTAGCTCCCGCCCGGCAGCCCCAAGGGAACTGCGGCCCCCTTTGGGGGCAGGGAGCTACAGGCAGTGAGCGACCGTGGGGGCCCTGAGACTAGGACTTGTACTTGATCGAGCAGCCGTAGGGTCGGCTGGTGCTGGTGCTTAAGGCTTTGCCGGCCAGCGCTTCGTTCAGGCCCACGCGCACGTAGTTGGTGGCCTGCTGGATGTCTGCCACCTTGCTGGAGGGGATGCTGTCTATGCCGCCCGCATACAGCAACTGGCCCTGCGGGCTGATGATGTACATGTGGGGTGTGGTGCGTGCGCCATAGGCGTGGCCCACGTTGCCGTCCAGATCCATCAGCGTGGCGGTGGGGTTGGCCTTCTGGCCGGCCATCCACTGCGCCAGCGCATTGGGCGCCAGGTAGTCGCCGCTGCCAGGTTCGGTGGAGTTGATGGTCAGCCACACCACGCCCTTGCCAGCGGCCTCTTTCTGCAGGCCCTGCATGTTGGTGGCGTCGTAGTGCTTGCGCACGAAGGGGCAACCGGGGTTGGTCCACTCCAGCACCACCAGCTTGCCGGCGTAGTCGCTGAGCTTGACGCTCTTGCCACTGGTGTCGGTCAGCGTGAAGTCGGGGGCTTTCTGCCCCACGGTGGCCACGGCGGCTTGCGCCAGGTGGGGGGCCAGGCCCAGGGCCAGCAGGCCGGGGGTGGCGGTGATCAGGGAACGGCGCAGCATGGTGTTCACTCCTCTAAAAGGCCCATGGCCGGCCTGCCATGGAAGACAAACAACAGCTTGCCGCCAATACGACGACAGCGGCTTGCAGCGGCTTACAGCGTGGCCAGCGCCGAGCGCACCTCTTTGACACTGAGAATCTCGGACAGCACCACCGGCGGGCGACCCGCCTGGTAGATCACATACAGCGGCACACCGCTGCGGCCCAGCTGGCCCAAGGCGGCGGAAATGGCCGGGTCGCGGCGCGTCCAGTCGGCGCGCAGCAATTGCACCTTCTTGGCGTCCATGTCGGCCAGCACACCGGCATCGACCAGCGTGGTTTTCTTGTTGTACTGGCAGGTCACGCACCAGGCGGCGGTGAAGTCCACGAACACCGGCTTGCCGCTGGCCAGCGTCTGCTCCACGCGGCCGGGCTCCCAGGGTTGCCAGCGCTCGCCGGCAGCCACCGTGCCACCTACCGGGCCGGTGGGTATTTGCACGATGCGCGCGCCGACCGTAAACACCAGGCCGGCCAATGCGGCCAGCGACACCATCCCCAGCGCGATGCGCGAGCGGCCCTTCAGCGTGAAAGCCCACACCACCATGGCCAGTGCCACCAGCAGCGCCAGCAGCGCGGTGGCGCCGTCGATGCCGGTTTGCTGGCCCAGCACCCACAGCAGCCACACCACGGTGGCAAACATCGGGAAAGCCATGAAGCGGCGGAAGGTGGCCATCCAGGCGCCGGGCCGGGGCAGTAGCCGCGCCAGTGCCGGCGTGAAGCTGGCCAACAGGTAAGGCAGGGCCATGCCCAGGCCGATGGCAGCGAACACCGCCAATGCCTGTAGTGCCGGCAGGCTGACGGCCAGGCCCAGTGAGGCGCCCATGAAAGGTGCGGTGCAGGGAGATGCGATCGCCACCGCCAGCACGCCGGAGATGAACGAATTCATGGCCGGGTGCCTGGCCTCGTAGGAACACACGCTGGACGGCAGCATCATGCTGAATTCGAACAGCCCGGCCAGGTTCAGCCCCAGCAGCGTGAACAGCGCTGCCAACGCGGCCACCACCCCCGGTGACTGCAACTGAAAGCCCCAGCCCAGTTGGTCGCCCGCCGCGCGCAAGGCCAGCATCAGCCCGCCCAGCGCGATGAAGGACAACAACACGCCGCCGGTATAGGCCATGCCGCTGATGCGGTGGGCCTGTTTGTTGTCGGCGTGGTGGGTGAAGCTCATCACCTTGATGGCCAGCACCGGGAACACGCAGGGCATCAGGTTCAGGATCAGCCCGCCCAACAAAGCACCCAGTAGCGCCATCAGGAACGATGGCGGTACCTGGTTGCTGGCGGTGCTGGCATTCGCGGCCAGCGCAGTTTGCAGCGCGGGCGACAGCTCGGTGCCGGCCGGTGTCGCCGTGCTCTTGGGCCAGGCACCGCTGACCTTGCTTTCCAGCCGCAGGCCGGCGGGCTTGCCGTTGTCGTCAAAGGCCAGCACCACCGGCATCATGGCCGGGCTCTGGCTGCGCTGCGACGACAGCGGCACCTGGGCGCTCCAGTTGGCGCCGTCCCATTTCTGCGTCCAGGGCGCGGCGGTTTCTATCACCTCGGCGGTTTCCGGGAAGAATTCCAGCTTCTTGCCCTGTGCACTGGCTGGCAGCCCGGTGACGTTGATCTTCAGGCTGTCGCCGTCCACCGCGATCTGGCTGGCGCCGCTGAAGGGCTGGGGCTGGGTGGCCAGCGCGGTGTCGAAGGCCGGGCGGTTCAGCGCGGTGGAACCCTGCACCGGCAGCTTCAGCGTGAACGTGCCCTCGCCGGGGATGCATTCCTTGCGGCACACCAGCCAGTTGGCGTTGAGCTTCAGCGTCACGCTGTTGCCGATCGCGGGGGCTTTGAAGTCGGGGCTGACGGTCAGCGGCACCGGCAGCAGCACGGTCTTTTCGTAGCCGTAGTTGGCCAGCGTGCCCAGGGGGATCTTCTTTGGCACCGGCCAGGCGATGTCGCCAGCGGTAACGCCAGCAGGCAGCGTCCACTGCAGCGTGGTGGGCAGGCCGGAGTCGCCGGAGTTCTTCCAATAGGTGTGCCACTCGGGCTTGTGGATCAGTTGCAGGCCCACCCACAGTGGCTTGCCGGGGGTCACGCCCTCGGGCGCGTAGACCATGATCTCGGCCCGCACCTGCTCGGTGCTCACCACCGTCTTGGCTTCACCGTCACTGCCGGTCTGGGCGCCTGCCAGCAGGGAGGCGGCGCCGAGTGCTGCGAAAACCAGGCTGTGCAGCGTGCGGCGCAAGAGGGGCGGACGATTCATGTCGGTATGGAGGTGAAAGGGCTGCGAAAGTTCCGGCGAAGCTGTTCAGGCGCGGCTCATTTTGGGATATTTTCCCGATTATGCTGGATTTCACGTCGCTTTGCAGGCGCCATCGCAACCCTACATCGTACCCCTGCCCGCGCCGCTAAGATAGGGCCATGAACAATGCCTGCAACGGTGACGGGTTTGGCGGTGCCTGAGGCCATGGTCAAGCGCTTCTGGGCCGATTTGACGACGGCGGAATTCGCCACATTGGATCTGGCGCGCACGATTGCGGTGCTGCCGGTGGCGGCCACCGAGCAACACGGCCCGCACCTGCCGCTGGACGTGGACACCCAACTGGTGGATGGCGTGGTGCAGGCGGCGTTGCCGCACCTGGCTGCCAACCTGCCGGTGCTGGTGCTGCCCACCCAGGCGGTGGGCCTGAGCCCGGAGCACACCGGCTTTGCCGGCACACTGACGCTCAAAGCCACCACGGTGATACAGCTGTGGACGGAGCTGGCCGAGAGTGTGGCGCGCACGGGCGTGCGCAAGCTGGTGCTGCTGAATTCACACGGCGGCCAGGTGGGGTTGATGGACGTGGTGGGGCGCGACCTGCGGGCCCGGCTGGGCATGCTGGTGTACAGCGTCAGCTGGTTCAACCTGCCGCTGGGCGACGCGGTGGACGGTTTGTTCAGCAGTGAAGAACACCGTTTCGGCATCCATGGTGGCGACATCGAGACCTCCATGATGCTGGCCCTGGCACCGCACAAGGTGGACATGGCGCAGGCGCGCGATTTCAAGTCGGCCTCGCAGGCGCGCGCCGCGCGTTTTCCCATCCTGGGCAATGGCCGCAGTGCCAAGCTGGCCTGGCAGACGCAGGACTACAACCCGGCCGGTGCGGTGGGCAACGCCGCCGCCGCCACGGCGGAAAAAGGCCGCGCGGTGCTGGATGCGGCAGGGCGGTCGCTGGCGCAACTGGTGGCGGAAATGGATGGCCTGCCTGGCGACACGCTGGTGCCACCAGCGCAGAAATAGTGCGTTAACCCGGTTGTGCCAGACTTGCAGTTTGGCTTGCCCATTGATTTGATTTTTCAGGAGAAAAGATGTTTAAACGTTTGTTGGTGGCTTGCTTGGCTGCAGCACCCGTTGCCAGCGCCTTTGCATGGGGCGCCGAGGGCCATTCCATCACCGCCGAGATCGCGCAGCGTCGCCTGACGCCGGAGGCTGCCGCCGCCGTGGCGCGCGTGCTGGGGCGCGGCTATTCGCTGGCGTCCGTGGCCAGCTGGGGCGATGACATTCGCGGCGCGCGGCCGGAGACCTACAACCACCACTTCGTCAGCATCCCGATTGCCGTCAGCGCGTATGAGCCGGACAAGGTCTGCAAGCCGCAACAGGGCGGTGACTGCATCGTGGCCGAACTGGAGCGGTTGAAGACGCAGCTGGTCTGTGCCCCCACCGATGCCGCCAAGCTGGACGCGCTGCGCTTTGCCGTGCATTACATCGGCGACATTCACCAGCCGCTGCACACCGTGTTCGAGGAGCGCGGCGCCAACGGCATCAAGGTGGAGGTGGAAATGCGCGGCCTGCGTCTGACGCCACGCATGACGCCGGAAAAACGCACCAGCAACCTGCACACGGTATGGGATTCCGACCTGATCCGTGAAACCGTGTGGGCCTGGGGCGCTTACGTGGACCGCCTGGAGGGCGGCTGGTTGAAGGCCAACGCCGACAAGACGGCCGGCACGCCGGTGGACTGGGCGTTGCAGACCCATGCGGTGGCCGCTGCCATCTGGCCGCTGACGCCGGCCGACCTGCGCATCACCGACGACTACTACCAGAAAGTGCTGCCGCTGCTGGACCAGCAATTGGGCCTGGGCGGCATACGCCTGGCGCGCTTCCTGAATGAAGCCTACGCCAGCACCAATTCCTGCAAATCCTGATCAGGAGTACGTGACCCACGGCGCGTGGTCCGGGTGTTCCAGATGCGGCAGCGCGTTGTAGCTCACCAGCATGTGCCGCTTGGGCGTGAAGGCGAACTCGGTCAGCGAGCTGTTGCGTATGCGCAGGTTCAGCTCGATGGTGGTTTCGGGCGTGGTGCCCAGGATGTGGCCCACGGCGGTGGAAATCGGCCCGCCGCTGGAGACGATCAGCACGTTGCCTTCATGCTGCTTGCGCACGTGGTCGAGCGCGCTGACCACGCCGTGCAAGAACTCCGGGTAACTGGGCATGCCCTTGGGGCTGACCACGCCGTTCATCCACTGCGTCAGGCCGTCGCGCAACAGGCGGAAGTGGTGGCGGTACATCTCGGGTGAATCGGGCTTTTGCAGCTTGTGCGGGTGGATGGCGCTGATCACCGCTTCGCTGTCGTACTCGTTCAGGCCGGGCCATTGCAAGGGCTCCAGCGGGTAGTCACCGCCCTCGCGGATGCCGGCATAGGTCTGCAGGTGACGGCGCAGCGTGCCGGTCAGCACGGCGTCGAACTTCAAGCCCTTGAAGCGGAAGTATTCGCCCAGTTTGACGCTTTGCTTGTGGCCCAGGTCGCTGAGCTGGTCGTAGTCCTCGGCGCCGAAAGAGGCTTGGCCGTGGCGTACCAGATAAAGTGTTCCCATGCGGCATTGTGATGGCAAGCCGCGCGTCGGCTCAGTCACGCGGGCGACCGGCGAAGGCCGGTGGGTCACAGACGCGACGCAGGCGCACGCTGCGTGCGCGCTGCCTACAGCGTCACGTGCCCATCGATGCAGGTCACACTGTGCCCGCCCACCCAGACCTGGCCGCCGCCATCGCATTCAATGTGCACACGGCCGGCGCGCTCCAGGCAGGCACCCTGGGCGGCGACATAGCGCTGCGGCGCCAAGCCCTCGCCCATCAGCCACTGCGCCAGGCTGGCGTTCAGGCTGCCGGTTACTGGGTCTTCGGGAATGCCTATGGGCGCCGCGAAGCCACGCACCTCGAAGTCGGGCTGGTCCGCGTCACCGCCGCTGGCGCCAAAGGCACGTGCCTCGCGGTTGGAGCGGCCTATCAGCTGGCTGGCCGAACTGGTTTGCCAGGGCGCCACCACGCCCACCTTGACGCCACCGGCCTTCAACGCATTGTGATCCGGCGTGATCTGCAGCACGCTGTCGGCATCCTGCAGCAACAGGCCCAGCCACACCGGGCCGTTGTCCAGCAGCTGGGCGGCCTTCACGTCACCCGCCTGCAAGCCCAGCGCCTGCAACACGCTGGCCAGCACGGCGTCGCTGGGCGTGCTGCGTGTCAGCGGCGGCGCGGCAAAGGCCTGGCGCGCGCCATCGCGCCGTATGCGCACCAGGCCCACCTGGCATTGCTGCACCACGTGGTCGGGGTCCTTGGGCTGGCCACCCGCTTGCAGCCAGGCGTGGCAACTGCCCAGCGTGGGGTGGCCGGCAAACGGCAATTCGCCGCCGGGCGTGAAGATGCGCACGCGGTAGTCGGCGCCGGGCTCGGTCACCGGCAGCAGGAAGGTGGTTTCAGACAGGTTGGTCCAGCGCGCGAACTGCTGCATCTGCGCGTCGCTCAGGTCGCTGCCGTCCAGCACCACGGCCAGTGCATTGCCCAGGTAGGGCGTGTCGGTGAACACATCGACTTGCTTGAAAGGGCGTGCGCGCATGGCGAAACTCTCCGGGAAAAACAGCAGGGGAGATCAGGACAGCGGTTGGTCCAGCACGCCGACGGCGCCGGAGCGGCCGCTGACATCGGCATACCAGCGCTGCAGCTGCGGCAATGCCGTGCGCGGCTGCGGCAAGCCCCACCAGCGGTGGAGCTCACAGGCCACGGGGATGTCGGCCATGCTGAAACGCTCACCGGCCAGGTAGGGGCGCTGGGCCAGTTGGGTGTCCAGCAGCGCCAGCAGCGGCTCGGTGGCGGCGCGCGAGCGTTCCAGCAGTTCAGGCTGGCGTTGCTCGGGCGGCGTGCGCACCAGCTGGATGAAGGCGTCGCGGCCGGCAGGGTTCAGCGTGGTTTGCTGCCAGTCCATCCAGCGCTCGGCATCGAAGCGTTCATGCAGCGCTTCCGGGTACAGGTTGCCCGGTGCATATTTGGCGCACAGGTAGCGCACGATGACGTTGGATTCCCACAGCGTGTAGCCGCCGTCGTCCATCAGCGGCACCATGGCATTGGGGTTCAGCGCCAGGTAATCGATGTCCTTGACGATGCCGAAGGTGCCGCCGGCATCGGTGCGCTGGAAGTCCAGGCCCAGCTCCTGCGCCGTCCACACCACCTTGCGCACGTTGATGGAGCTGATGCGACCCCAGATCTTCAGCATGGTCTCAAGCCCAGTTCAATGGCGTTGCTGCTCGCGCACCGCGGCGGCCAATGCCGCCACACCCTGGCGGATTTCGTCCTCGGTGGAGGTGACGAAGGACAGGCGCATGGTGCGCGCATCACCAGCAGCGGCATAGAACGGCGCGCCGGGCACGAAGGCCACGCCCTTGTCCACCGCCTTGGGCAACAGTTCCACCGCGCTCATGCCGGCGGGCAGGCGCGCCCACAGGAACATGCCGCCGGCCGGGGTGTTCCAGGTCAGGCGCTGGTCGGCGTCGCCCTCGGCCGGGAATTCCTTGGCCAACGCCGCCAGCATGGCGTCGCGCTGCAGCTTGTAGCGCTGGCGTATCAGCGGCACGTGGCGGTCCAGGAAGCCGTCTTTCATCACCTCGGCCACCACCCGCTGGTTGAAACCGGGGCTGTGCAGGTCGGCCGCCTGCTTGGCCTGCAGCAGCTTGGGGTAGACCGCTTTCGGTGCCACTATGAAGCCCAGGCGCAGGCCCGGTGCCAGCACCTTGGAGAACGAACCCAGGTAGAGGCAGCCTTCGGGGTTGCGGGCGGTCAGCGGCGCGGGCGGCGGGGTGTCGAACCACAGGTCGCCATAGGGGTTGTCTTCCAGCAGCGGCAGGCCCAGTTCGGCAGCTTTTGCGGACAGCGCGGCGCGGCGTTCCTCGCCCATGGTGCGGCCAGTCGGGTTTTGGAAGTTCGGCAGCACGTACAGGAATCGCGGCGGCGTGGCGGCGTTGGCGCGGCATTGGGCGGCCAGGTCGTCCACATCCACGCCGCCGTCGTCGCTGGCCACGCTGATCACGCGCGGCTCCATGGGCGTGAAGGCCATCAGCGCGCCCAGGTAGGTGGGCTGCTCCACTAGGATGGGGCTGCCGGCGTCCACCAGAATCTTGGCGGCCAGATCCAGGCCTTGCTGCGAGCCGGTGGTGATCAGTATCTGCGCCGGGTCCACTTGCCAGGGCAGGTTGGCGGCAACCATTTCGCGCAACGGGCCATAGCCTTCGCTGGCCGCATACTGCAGCGCGGCCGGGGCGTCGTCGCGCAGCACCTTGGCGCAGGCCAGCGCGAACTCTTCCACCGGAAATGTCTTGGGCGATGGCAGGCCGCCGGCAAAGCTGATGATGCCGGCTTTCTCGGTGACCTTCAGGATCTCACGGATCACCGAGGGGTTCATCTTGGCCGCGCGGGCGGCCAGGTTCCAGTTCATCGCCGTCGCCTTCTCATTCATCTTCATCATTGCACTCCAACGGGCATGCGTTTGCCCACAAACACCGTGCCAATCACGGCCAAAGAAAACCCCAGCGTCACGCCGTCCAGTGTCTCACCCAGCAGCGGCAGCGCAAACAGCATGGACAAAAACGGTTGCAGCAACTGCACCTGGCTGACGCGCACCGTGCCGCCCAGCGCCAGACCGCGGTACCAGGCGAAAAAGCCCAGCCACATGGAGAACACCGCCACGTAGGCAAAGGCCCACCAGGCCCGCGGCTGCAAGGCCTCGTGCGGCCAATCGGCCCAGGCCAGCGGCAGGGTGATGGGCAGTGCCAGCACCAGGGCCCAGCAAATCACGTGTTCGGCGCGCATGTGCTGTGCCAATTGTGCGCCCTTGCCATAGCCCACGGCGGCACAGGCCATGGCCAGCAACAGCAGCATGTCGGCCGGGTTCAGCGACGCGCTGCCCTGGCCTGAGCGCAGCAGCGCGAACACCACCACCAGCGCAGTGCCCAACCCCGCGCACATCCAGAAGCCCACGGACGGACGCTGTCGGTGCAACCAGGCGCCCACGGCGGCGGTGGCCAGCGGCAACACACCGACGATGACGCTGGCATGCACGGCCTGCACGTGGCGCATGGCGATGGAGGTGAACAGCGGAAACCCCAGCACCACGCCGCCCGCGATCAGCGCCAGTGGCAGCCAGTCCTGGCGCCGTGGCAGCGGGGCCCGGGTCACATACAACAGCAGCAGGGACAGCACGCCGGCCACCACGGCGCGACCGGTGGCCACGAACACGCCTGTCATTTGCGGCACCTCGGGCGAGCCCACCGCCATGCGCGTCATCGGCAGCGTCAACGCGAAGATGACGATGCCCAGCAGGCCCAGCCACAGGCCGCGGCGCTCAGCGTCGTGAGGCGGCAGGGGCAAGGCGCGGGATTGCAAAGACATGCCAGAGACTTTATAGTCAACAGCAACACACTGGCAGTACAGTTTTTCAAACAATTGTTTTAGCTGTACTGGCGATTTGGCCCACACAGCGTTGAACCGGGAACACGCCCATGTTGATGAAAGCCGCCTCGCAATCGCTGGCCGAGCAATTGGCCCAGCGCTTTGCCAGCCGCATACGCGACCGCTTGCTGGCGCCCGGCGCGCGCCTGCCCTCGGTGCGCCTGTGTGCGCAGCAGCAGGGCGTCAGCCCGTCCACCGTGGTGGTGGCCTATGACCAGCTGCTGGCCCAGGGCCTGGTGGAGGCGCGGCGCAACCGTGGCTTTTTTGTCCGTGACAACCTGCCGACCGCCGGCCCGATGGAGCGCGCGACAGCGGGGATGGCGCCAGCCACCCGGCCGGCACCTGTGAATGCCGCCACGCTGATACGCGGCATGTTCCACGGCAACAACGGCCAGCCGCAGCCCGGCATGGGGGCGTTTCCGCCGGACTGGATTGCCTCGACGTTCATGGCGTCGGCGGTGCGCCGCTTCACCACGCCGGCCGAATTGAACGCCACCTCGCTGCGCTATGGCGACCCGGCGGGCGACGCCAGCCTGCGCCATGCGCTGGCGCACCGGCTGCAGTCGCTGAACATCCAGGCCGGGCCGCAGCAGATCATCACCACGGTGGGCGCCACGCAGGCGCTGGACGTGGTCAGCCGCACGCTGCTGCGCCCGGGCGACCATGTGATGGTGGAGGAGCCCGGCTGGGCGGTGGAATTTGCCCGCCAGGAGGCCTTGGGCATGCGCATCCTGCCGGTGCCGCGCCGCGCCGACGGGCCTGACCTGGAGGTGATGGCGCGCTATTGCGAGATGCACAACCCGAAGCTGTTCGTCAGTGTCAGCGTGTTCCACAACCCCACCGGCCAGTGCCTGAACCCGGCCAGCGCCTACCGCATCCTGCAACTGGCCAACGCGCACGACTTCCACGTGGTGGAAGACGACACCTACAGCCACATTGCGCCCGACCACGCCACCCGCATGTGCGCGCTGGACGGCCTGCGCCGCACCATCTACGTCAGCGGCTTTGCCAAGATCCTGGCGCCCAACTGGCGCGTGGGCTACCTGGCCGCGCCCAGCCACCTGGTGGAGCGCCTGCTGGACACCAAGCTGCTGACCACGTTGACGACACCGGCCATGCTGGAGAAGGCGCTGGCCTGGTGCATCGAGCAAGGCCAGCTGCGTCGCCATGCGCTGCGCATACGCACCCGGCTGGACCAGGCCCGCAGCCGCAGCGTGCAGCTGGCGCAGGCGGCGGGCTGCCGCTTTGTCACCGAACCGGCTGGCCTGTTTGGCTGGGTCGACACCGGCGTGGACACCGATGCGCTGGCCCAGCGCATGCTGGACGAGGATTACCTGCTGGCCCCCGGCGCGCTGTTCCACGCCCAGCGCCAGCCCAGCACGCTGATGCGCATCAATTTCGCCACCACGCAGGAGGCGCAGTTCTGGAGCGCATTCACGCGCTTGCGCAGCGAAATGGGGGGCTGAGCCCCTGGGCGGATTGCGGCCGCACGATTTACATGAAAACGTCGTGCGGCACTGTCACGCTGGCGGGTGCGGGCGCTATAGTGCAGCCTGACCAACACAGGAGAGCCCATGGGTACGTTTCTACTGAGCGCGGCCAACCAGGCCCTGTCTGCCACCCGGGCGACAGAAAAGGTGATCGCCCTGGAGCAGGTGCTGACGCGTTATTTCACCGGTTGGTCGCCCTATGACGGCAAGAGCGACATCAACGACGTGCCCACCGCGCTGGCCTATGTGGTGTCGAAGAAGCTGACCAAGGCCAAGCGCAAGGCGGGGCAGTCCGCCGCCACCATGGCCTTTGGCGTCACTGGCGCGGCCATAGGCGGAGCGGCGGGCACGGTGGCGTTGCCGGGTGTCGGTTCGGCGTTGGGTGCGGTGACGGTGGGCACCATCGTGGGCTCGGCGCCTACCGTGGGGTTTCAGCTGTTTCGCAAGACCAAGTTCCTGTACAAGACGCTGCGCGGCACCCAGGGCAAGCACCGCAAGCAGGCCGCCACCGCGCTCTACGGCGGCTGCCAGAACAGCGACCCGAAATCCAACGCCACCTACGCAGCGGCGGCGGGCATCCTGGTGATACTGGGTGACGAAACCGAATTCGACATGGTGATGGGCGGCAGCAGCAAGGACGCCATCGAAGCCATCGCCAAGCGGCTCAAGTCCTGGTGACAGGCCTGCGGCCGGGCCGCATCACACCAGCAGCAAACCCTGGGCCGGATGCGGCTGCGCGTTGGCCAATGTCTTCAGCAGCGCGCGGTTGACTTCTTCGCCACCCATGCGGTGGCGCTGGCACAACCCCTGGGTGCGCTCGGTGTTTGCGGATTCCAGCGCGGTGGCCACCTGCAGGTAGGGCAGGTAGGGGCCTGAGCTGCCCAGAATGGCGGAATTGACGCGCGAGGCCAGCGGGATGCGCTGCAGCGAGTTGCCCAGCGGCTCGCCTAGCAGCAGGTCAATCTGCGACAGCAGGCCGCACAGGTACAACTCGCGGCGCAGGTCTTCTTCGGTGCCAGCCTGCAACAGGTTTTCCATCAGGTGCGCGCGCACCACCATGGCGGTGCGCACCGGCTGCAGGTTCATGTCGCTGCTGGCTTGCGGCAGTTGCTCCAGCAGCCATTTCTTCAACTGGGCAAAGCCCAGCACCATCAGGCCGTGGCGCAGCGAGCCGATCTCGGCGCGCAAGCCCACCGCGGCCGAGTTGGCCCAGCGCAGGAAGCGGTAGGCCAGGACAGGCTCTTCGCCCAGCAGCCGCTCCACGGTCTCCATGGACTCGTCGCTGTTGGTGGCCTCCACCAGCCGCGCGATGGCGCGCTGGCTGGGCTGGATCATCTTCTGGCGGTAGCCGTACAGCACGTCCTCCAACGGCCAGCCGGCCACGCCCCAGGCGGCCTGCTGGTCCAGGCAGTGCTCGATCAGCGCCCGGCTGGGCACGGCCTCGTAGATCTGCCCGGCCTCTATCGGGCTGTGCACCTGGGCCAGCAGGCTGCTGTCGGTGCCGTTGTGCTTGTGCAGCGAGATCCGCAAGCCGGCCAGCGCTTCTTCCGGCGTCAGGTTGATCATCTGCTTGAAGAAGCAGCCGGCCAGTGTGTCACTGGGGCGTTGCCCGGGGTCACCGCGCCAGACCAGCTTCACGCCGCGCTGCTGCGCAGGGCGCAGCCGCTGGGTGATGGCCGGCTCGTAGGCCCAGTCCGCGTGCACTTCCAGCCACGGGCCGGCGGCCGGCGTGTGGTCCAGCAGGCCTTGCAGCAGCTGTGGGGAGCGCGGCGCCAGCAACAGCGTGGGCGCCTGGGCCGGCCACAACTCGGTCAGTGCGTCCAGCAGATGCGGCGCGCCGGCAGCATCTGCCCCGCTGCCGGCCGGTGCCACGAACAGCTGCACACCGTCGAGCTGGCGCAACTGGTTCCACAGCAATTGGTAGCCCAAGGCCACATTGCCGAGGATGGACGCCGCCATGCTACATGGCCCCCACGCTTGCCACTGCCCCAGCATCGGCGTTAGCCGATGATGCACGTGCTGCGCTGTAGGGGCCATGGCCACAGGCCATGGCTCGTCGGCCTGTCCCAGTCTGCATCGGCAGATTGGGAGCCGCAGGCCTCCGCCCCGAGGGGGCCCTCACGTCTTGGGACGGCCCGGCGACGTTCATACCTAACTGATGAAGTTGAACAGCGACAGACGCTGCACCTGCGCGTAGGTCTGCAGTGCGGCGCTGTAGCCGGTCTGCTGGTTCTGGAAGTCGGAGATGCCCTGGACCATGTCCAGATCTTCGGCGCGTGAACGGTCGGATTCCAGCTGGATGGTGTTGGCGCCCTGCTCGCTGTCGATGGTGTCGGCGCGGTTCAGCAGCGCGCCGGCCTGGGCCCGCACCGATTGCAGGCGGTCCATCGCGGTGTCGACTTCCGCCAGGCCGCGGGCGATGCCCTGGTGCAGTGAGGCCTCCCGACTGGCGGCACCTGCAGAGGGCGTGGACCCGCTGGAATACATGGCGGCGATGGCGCTGTCCAGCACGCCGAACAAGCCGGTGCCTGGCCCGGTGAGGGCGCTGGGGGCGGTGTTCAGCGTGTCGCCATCGGCCGGCGTGCCCTTGACCACCAGCGAGATGCCGCCCATGGTGATGGTCTGGCCGGCCACATAGTTGCCGGTGGTGGTGGTGGCGTTGTTCAGGTTGGTGGTGGTGTAGGTGGTGACACCGCCCACCACCGAGAAGCTGATGGTGTAGTCATAGCCTTCCACGGCCGCCAGGCTGGGGTTGCTGACGCTGCCCACGTCGCTGAAGGCATTGCCCAGGTTGGGGCCAGGGGTGATGGTGTTGGTGCCCAGCGTGGCGGTGAACACGCCATTGCCGGTGGGCACGTTCATGAAGGCGGCCTGGCCGTCGGCAGTGGCGGGAATGGCCACCGCCGAGCTGCTCTGCTGGCCGCCAATGCCGTTGTAAGCCATGCCGGTGGCGGTGTCCACGAAAGGTTGGGCGGTGCTGCCCAGGCCGCCGAACAGCGGCAGGCCGTTGGTGTCGGTGCGGTTGGCGTAGGACAGGATCTGGTCGCGCAACTGCTTCATCTGGTTGACGATGGCCAGGCGCTCGGTGCCGCTGTAGCTGGCGTCGCCGGCGCTGACCAACAGGTCGCGGAAGGACTGCACCGCGCTGGACACATCGCCCAGTGCCGACTCGGTCATGGCCACGGTGTTCTTCTGCGCCGCCAGGGCGCGCTGCTCGGTGGCGATGCGGGCCAATCGGGTTTCGGCGCGCTCGGCCTGCACGGCGGCGGTGGGGTCGTCGCTGGCATGCACCACGCGTTTGCCCGAGGTCAGGTTGACCTGCAGCGCCGACAGCTGCGATTGGCGCTGGCTGATGTTGCGCACCGCGTTGTCGTAGACGTTGGCGGTACCCAGTCGTCCCAGAACGTTGGCCATGAAGGTGAACTCCTTTGTTCCCGTCCGCCACTCAGCGGAAGGTCGAAATCAACGTGTCCCAGATGTTCTGCGAAGCCTGGATCAGCTTGGCCGAGGCCTGGTAGGACTGCTGGAACTGTAGCAATTTGGCGGCCTCCTCGTCCAGGTTCACACCGGAGACAGCGGCGCGATCCTGTTCGGCATTGGTGGCGATGGAGTCCGACACGGTGGCAGAGATCTTGCCCGAGGACACCCGCGTGCCCACCTGGGCAATGACGCCGGCATAACCGTCCGTCAGCGCGGCGCCGTCAAAGGTCGGCACGTCGCGCAGGTCCAGCATGGCCTGGGCGTTGCCGGCGTTGCGCGCCAGGTTGGCCGGGTTGGCGATCTGCACGGTGTAGGTGTCACCGGCATTGGGCGCGCCCTTCAGGGTCAGCGACCAGCCGTTGAAGCTGATGGCCTGGCCCGAGTTGAACGGCAGGCCGGCGGCCGGGATGCCGGTGCCGGTGCCGGCGATGTCGAAGGTGCCGTTGCCGTTGAAGGTCAGCGTCACGGTCTGCGTCAGGTTGGGGTCGGCGATGGTGGCCTTCAGGCTGCTGACCGCCAGGCCGCCGGTGTTGGTGGCACCCTGCTGCACCTCAACCTGGTTGGACACGGCCAACGCGGTGGGCGAGGAGAAGGCCGTCTGGATGTTGGCCGGCGCGCTGCTGTAGGGTTTGATGATGAAACGGTCGCCGGCGCTTTCCCCCGCGCCGGTGACTTGCAGATCCAGCCCGTCGACCTGGATGATGGGCGCCGAAGCCTGGGGGAAGGCGGTGACCTGGCCGTCCGACATGCGGATCACATTGCCGGTGCCGGCGCCGGTGAAGACCACCTGATACTGCGAGGCGATCAGCGCTGTGGGGTTGTTCACGGTCACGCTCATGCCGGTGGCCGGGTTGGTGTTGGTGCTGGCGGCCAACGCAGCCGGCATGGTGGGTGGGGTGAAGAAGTCGCCGCCGGGGTTGCCATTCTGGTCCAGCCCCAGGTGGTGCTGGGTGTTCATCTGGATCGACATCGCCACCGCCAGGCGGCCCAGCTGGTTGCGTGCATCGGCCAGGTCCACGTTCTGGAACTGCAGCAGCCCGGCCAGTTTGCCGCCACCCAGGGCGGCTTCGGTCAGCGGGATGCTGGTGCCGTTGCGCGTGATGCTGATGGCGCTCTGGTTGGGGTCGTTGAAGTCGTCGGCCGCGTAGTTCAGCGTGGTGGCCGTGGCGCCCAGCACCAGCGCCTGGCTGCCCGCCACGAAGATGCCCACGGTGCCGTCATCCGCCTTCACCGAGGTGGTCTGCACGAACTGGTTCATCTGCGCGATCAACTGGTCACGCTGGTCCAGCAGGTCGTTGGGTTCGTGCCCGGTGCCCACCGTCCTGGCGATCTGCTCGTTGGCGGCGGCGATCTGCTGGGCCAGGCTGTTGATCTGGCTGATGGTGGATTTGATGTCGATGATGGTGCCTTGCTCCAGGTCCGACAACTGGCGGTCGGCGGTGTGGAAGCGCGCGGCGGTCTCGTCGGCGTCGGTCAGCACCACATTGCGCGCGGTGCGGTCGGTGGGCGCGTTGGCGACGTCCGAAAACGCGTTCATCATCTGGTTGATGGTGGCGCCCAGGCTGTTGGTGCCGGTCTGGAACACGTTTTCCAGCTGCGTCAGCTTTTCCAGCCGCGCGGCGTCCGAATTGGCCACCGACGAGGACAGGCTGGCCTGGCGCGTCAGGAACTCGCTGTAGTTGCGCTTGATGTCGGCCACCGCCACGCCATTGCCGTAGTAGCCATTGCCGCTGAACTGGCCGGCGACATTGGTCAGCATCGCGGTCTGGCGCGAGTAGCCCGGCGTGTTGACGTTGGCGATGTTGTTGCCCACCGTCTGCAGCACAGACTGGTTGGTCAGCAGCGCGCGTTGGGCGACGTTGAGCAGGTTGGACATGGCGTTCTTCCTGGCCTATCGGCGCTCAGGTCTGCACGCGCTGCAGGCGCAGCGTGGAATTGATGGCGCGGCTGAGTTTGGCCGCGTACTGGGGGTCGGTGGCGTAGCCGGCACGCTGCAAGCCGTTGGCATAGGCCTGGGCCGAACCGACCTGCAGGCTGGCCTGCTGGTAGCGTGGGGTCTGGGTGATCAGGCGGGCGTAGTCGCGGAAGGACTCGTCGTAGGACGAGTAAGCGCGAAAGCGCGCGGTGACCTTCTGCGCCACGCCGTTGACGTATTCCGTGGTGGTGACCTCGGCCACCTTGCCGGTCCAGCTGGCGCCGGCCTTGATGCCGAACAGGTTGTAGGAGGGGCTGCCGTCGGCCATGCGGATTTCCTGCCGGCCCCAACCGGTTTCGTGGCCGGCCTGGCCCAGCATGTAGGCCGAGGGGATGCCGCTGTCCTGGGCGACCCGGGCCGCTGCCGCCGCGTGGCGCTGCACGAAGCCGGTCTGGCGGGCACCGGGGGCGGGGGTGTTGGCAGCGGCGGTGTTGGCGGTGTAAGCCGGGGAGGCCGTGGCGGCATTGGCGCTCAGGCTGGCACCCGGCTGGATGCTGGCCGCCGCTGCGGTTTCGCTGACACCCATCTGGCGCGACAGCTGGCGCGCGATGACGTCGGTCAGGCCGCCGGGCTGGCCCGACATCTGCAGGGCCAGTTGCTGATCCAACAACTCGCTGCCGAGGTCGCTGCTGGAGCCGGTGAGGCCGGATTTCATCGTCGCCTCGCGCATGCTCTTGATCAGCTCGCGCATGAACAGCGATTCGAACTGGCGCGCCGTCTCACGTATCGACGCGGGCGTGGCCTGGCCCGCTTCGAGCTTCAGCGCATTGAGTGAGCGTACATCGACGCCCAGTGCGTTGGGTGAGGTTATCGGCGCGGCCATGACGTCATGATCCCCACGGTCAGATGACCTCGATCTCCGCGTTCAGCGCGCCGGCCGACTTGATGGCCTCCAGAATGGCCAGCAGGTCCTGTGGCGTGGCGCCCAGCGCATTCAAGGCGCGCACCACATCGGCCAGCTGCGGCGCCGCCGGCAGCTGTATCAGCATGCCGGGCTCGGCCTTGATCTGGATGTCGGACTTCTGCGCCGTCACCGTCTGCCCTTGCGACAGCGCATTGGGCTGGCTGATCACCGGCGCGGAGCTGATGCTGATCGAGAGGTTGCCGTGTGCGATGGCGCACGGCCCCAGGGTGACGGCCTGGTTCAGCACGATGGAGCCGGTGCGCGAATTGATCACCACCTTGGCGGCCGGGACCGAGGCCTCCAATGGCATTTCTTCCAGCTGGGCCAGGAAGCTGACACGCTCGTTGGCGTCGGTGGGGGCCTTGACCTCCACCGTGCGACCGTTGAGGGCGCGGGCGGTGCCCTCGGCGGTGCGGCTGTTGATGACCTGGGCCACCTGGCGGGCGGTCTGGAAGTCGCTGGCCTTCAGGTCCAGCGTGATGGTAGTGCCGTTGAGCAGCGGCGTGGGCACGGTGCGCTCCACCTGGGCACCATCGGGAATGCGGCCGGCGCTCAAGTGGTTGGTCTGTACCTTGCTGCCGCCGGCCGAGGCGCCGGCGCCGGCCACCACCAGGTTGCCCTGGGCCAACGCGTAGATTTCACCATCGGCGCCCTTCAGCGGCGTGGTCATCAGCATGCCGCCCTTGAGGGATTTGGCATTGCCCATCGAAGACACGGTGACGTCGACGAACTGGCCTGGCTGTGCGAATGCCGGCAGCTGAGCGGTGACGATCACCACCGCCACGTTCTTGAATTGCAGCTGCGAGATCGCCGCCGCCGACAGCGTGATGCCCATCTGCTTCAGGTAGTTGCCCAGGCCTTGCGTGGTGTAGGGCATCTGCGTGGTCTGGTCGCCGGTGCCGTCCAGGCCCACCACCACGCCCACGCCGCTCAAGGCGTTGCTGCGCACGCCCTGCACCGACGCCACTTCCTTGATGCGCAGTGCCCAGGCCGGCTGGGCCAGCAGCAGCGCGGCGAACAGCACGGCGGTGAGCCTCAGCGTCGCGTTCAAGGTCTTCAGGAAAGTCATGGCAGATCCGATATAACGTGTCAGGGGGCAGGGGTTCAAAACGGCATCACGTTCATGACAAAGCGTGACAGCCAGCCCATGGCCTGCGCCTCGTCCTGCTGGCCGCGGCCGCGCGACTCGATGCGAGCATTGGCCACCTGGGTGGAGGCGATGACGTTGCCGGGCTGGATGAATTGCGGGTCCACCATGCCGGAGAAGCGCATCACGTCGACGTTGTGGTTGACGCCGATTTGCTTGTCGCCGGTCACGATCAGGTGGCCGTTGGGCAGCACCTGGATGACGGTGGCGGTGATGGTGCCGGTGAAGGTGTTGGCGCTTTGCGTGCCGCCCTTGCCGGAAAACGCGTTGTCCGAGGCCGTGCCCAGCGACGCCTTGCCCACCTGGGCCGCAGACAGGAAGGGGAAGGCGCTGATGGTGGCGTCGTTCTTGGATGCCCGGTCAATGGTGGAGGTGGACTGCTGGCTGGCGCTGATGTTCTCGACGATCTGTATCGTCAGGCTGTCGCCCACCAGGCGGGCGCGCACGTCTTCGAAGCCAGGCCGATAGCGGGCCTGTGAGAACAGGCCACCGGTGTTGGGCAGGGGTGGCAAGGGCGCGATGCGCTCGGTGTGCGACGGCCGGGCCTCCACCAGGTCCACCTTGGGTGGCTGCGGCATGGTCATGCAGCCGGTCAATGCGGCGGCGCTCAGCGCGGCGGCCAGCTTCAGGCCGCGCATCAGGGGTTGCAGCAGGCGGTTCATGGGGTGTTGTCCGGGTGTGTCGGTGTTTACAACTGGCCGAGCTTTTGCAGCATCTGGTCAGAGGTCTGGATGGCCTTGGAGTTCAGCTCGTAGGCGCGCTGGGTCTGGATCATGGACACCAGCTCCTGCACCACGTTGACGTTGGAGGTTTCCACGAAACCCTGCATCAGCCCGCCCAGGCCGTTGAGGCCCGGCGTGCCGGTCTGCGGCGTGCCCGAGGCCACGGTTTCCGCGTACAGGTTGCCGCCCTTGGGCTCAAGGCCCGGCGGGTTGATGAAGTTGGCCAGCGTGATGGTGCCCACCGGCTGCGGCGCGGTGTTGCCGGGGATTTGGGCGCTGACCGTGCCGTCGCCAGAAATCGACACGCTGGTGGCGTTGGCCGGCAGCGTGATGCCGGTGGCCACCGGATAGCCGGCGGCGGTGACCAGCCGGCCCTGCGAATCCACCTGGAACGAGCCGTCGCGCGTGTAGCCGTTGGTGCCGTCGGGCAGCGTGACCGTGAAGAAGCCGTTGCCCTTGATGGCCACGTCCAGTTTGTTGGTGGTCTGCTGCAGGCTGCCTTGCGCGAATGAGCGGCTGGTGGCCACGGTGCGCACGCCCAGGCCGATCTGCAGGCCGGTGGGCAGCTGCGACTGTTCGGTGCTGTTGGCACCGACCTGGCGCAGGTTCTGGTAGATCAGGTCTTCGAACACCGCGTTGGCGCGTTTGAAGCCGTTGGTGGACACGTTGGCCAGGTTGTTGGAAATCACGTCCAGCTGGGTTTGCTGGGCTTCCATGCCGGTTTTGGAGATCCAGAGTGAGTTGATCATGGTGTGGGTTTCCCGTGGATGTCAGGGCATCAGCCTTGCACGCTGAGCAGTTGGCCGGCAGCGCGGTCGTTGGATTCGGCGGTCTGCAGCAGCCGCACATGGGTGTCGAACTGGCGGCCGGCCTGGATCATGTTGACCATGGTTTCCACCGCGCTGACGTTGGAGCCTTCCAGCACGCCGGTCTGCAGCCGTGCGTTGGGGTCGGATGTCAGCGGCTCGCCGCCGGTGGCGCGGAACAAGCCATCGGTGCCGCGCACGAACTTGTCTTCTGGCGTGGGCGTGACCATTTTCAGCTTGCCCAGCTGCGTTGGCGCCTGGCCGGTGATCTTGGCGGTGATGACGCCATCGTTGCCCAGCGACACCTGGGCGCCGTTGGGGACCTCGATGGTGCCGCCGCCTTCGTTCAGCACCGGCAGACCTCCGGGGCTGACCAGCGTGCCGGTGGTGGAGATCTCAAAGGCGCCGCTGCGGGTGTAGCCCTCGTTGCCGTCCAGCCCCTGCACAGCGAACCACGAGTTGCCGCGCGTCATCGCGTCCAGCGGACGGTCGGTGCGTTGCGGTGCGCCGGGGGTGTCGCGGTAGCCGGTGGTGGTCTCGGCGGAGAACACCCGGGTGGTGGCGCCGTCGCCGCGCAAAGGCACCGCCCGGTAGGCCGACAGCTCGGCGCGAAAGCCGTTGGTGGTGACGTTGGCCAGGTTGTTGGCCAGGATGGACTGCCGCTGCTCGGCGGTGCCGGCACCCGTCATTGCGGTGTAGATGATGCGGTCCATGGTGTCCTGGCTCCTGGCGTGCTAAGGGGTGTCTGCGCCTATCAGCGCAGGTTGACCAGCGTGGACAGCACCTGGTCTTCGGTCTTGATGGTCTGGGCGTTGGCCTGGTAGGCGCGTTGCGCGGTCATCATGTTGACCAGCTCGGCCGTCAGGTCCACGTTGGACTCTTCCAGCGCACCGGACTGCAGCTGGCCGAACTTGCCCTGGCCGGGCGAACCCTGGATAGGCTGGCCGGAGGCGAAGGTCTCGACCCAGTTGTTGCCGCCGATCGGGGTCAGGCCCTGCACATTGCGGAAATTGGCCAGCGACACCTGGCCGGCGGCCTGGGTCTGGCCGTTGGAGTAGCGCGCGGTGATGATGCCGTCGGTGCCGATCTTCACGCCGGTCAGCTCACCGGGGGCGTAGCCGTCCTGCGTCAGGTCGGAGACGGCGAACGAGGTGCCGTACTGCGTCACGTTGGTGATGTCCAGCGTGACCGGAAAGCTGCCGATGGCCGGATTGGGCGAGGTCAGCGTCAGCGTCTGTGTGGGCGTGGTGACGGCGGTGTCGAGCTTGCCGTTGATGTTGAAGTTCATCGTGAACACCGGCGCCGCGGTGGGGTCGGTGTAGACATCCCAGGTGTCCTGCGCGCTCTTGGAGAAGTACAGCGTCACCGGCACTTCCACACCCTGCGAATCGAACGCGGTGATGGAGGTGCCGTATTGGGTGATGGGCGTGGGCGGCGTGGCAGTGGCGGCGATGACGGCGCGGGCGTCGACGTTGAACTCGGCCTCCATCGTGGTGGTCTGCTTGGCGCCGATCGGGGCCGTGGTGGGCAGCTGCAGCGGCGCGGCGGTGAAGCTGGTGCGTATGCCGGCGGTGTCGGTGGGATAGCCCATGACCTTGGCGCCGCCGTTGGTGATGATGTTGCCCAGCTTGTCCAGTTTCAGGGTGCCGTCACGGGTGTAGGCGGTGGAGCCGTCGGGCATTTGCAGCTGCAGGAAGCCGGCGCCGTTGATGGCCACGTCCAGGTCGTTGCCGGTGATGGTGATGTTGCCCTGGCTGAACTGCTGCGACACGGCAGCGGTGGTCACACCGATGCCCGCCTGGTTGCTGCCGCCCGTGCCCAGCGAGGCGGCGACGATGTCAGCGAACTCGGCACGCGAGGCTTTCATGCCGGTGGTGTTGGCGTTGGCGATGTTGTTGCCGATCACGTCAAGGCTGCGGGTGGCGGCGTTGAGCCCGGAGAGTCCTTGTTGAAAGCTCATGGTGTGTCCTGTGGGTTGCGTTGGGTTGGAGGCTGAACCGGGTGAATCTGTTGGGGGGTGGCGCGGGCTTACAGCACCGCCGCCACCGAGCTGTAGGCCACGCTGCCATGGTTCTGGGTCTGCACCGACAAGGTGTTGTTGCTGGTGCTGACGGCCAGCACCTTGTCCAGCGTCAGCGTGCCGGCGTTGACGCTTTCGCCCTTGAGCTTGGCCGAGACCTGGAAGCTCAGCGTGCCCTTGCCGGTGTATTTGGTGGCGTCCCAGGTGAAGGCATGCTGGCCTTCGCCCAGGTCGCCCAGCTTGACGGTGTCGATGACCCGGCCGTCGGCCAGGATGTCCACGTTGACTGTGTCGGCGGGACCGGCCAGGTCGATGGCGCCGGCAGCCTTGCCGTCATTGATGACCAGGTCATTGCCCTGCACCAGCACGCTGTGGCCGACCATGGATGTGCCCTGGATCATCTGCATGCCCAGCAGCGTCTGGTTGGTCTTGGCCAGCTCGGTGACGGTGTTGATCTGCGCCATCTGGCTGGTCATCTGCGCGTTGTCCATGGGGTTCATGGGGTCCTGGTTGGCCAACTGCGCCACCAGCAGCTTCAGGAACCGGTCCTGTGCTTCGTTGGGGTCGCTGGCCGACAGCGAAGCGCTGGTGGTCTGGGTGGAGTTGCTGGTGGCGCCGACGGCGGTGGTGCTCATGGCTGTGTCTTTCTGGTTTATTGACCAAGCTGCAGGGTCTTGAGCAGCAGCGTCTTGGCGGTGTTCATGACCTCGACGTTGTTCTGGTACGAACGCGAGGCCGAGATCATGTTGACCATCTCTTCCACCGGGTTGACGTTGGAGTGCGTCACATAGCCCTGCGGGTCGGCGGCCGGGTTGGAGGGGTCGTAGACGCGCTTGCCGGGGTCGTTGTGCTCGACGATGGAACTCACCTTGACGCCAGCGGAGGCGTCCGAGCCCATGGCCACGGTCTGGAACACGACGTCGCGGCTCTTGTAGTAATTGCCGTCCGGGCCGGCCACGGCATCGGCGTTGGCCAGGTTGCTGGCCACCACGTTCAAACGCTTGGACTGCGCGCTGACGGCGCTGCCCGAGATGTTGAAGATAGAGAACATGGACATGGTGGTTGGCCTCCTGAAGTGTCAAGCCGCCGTTCACTGGCCCTGGATGGCGCTCAGCATGGTTTTGGCGTGGCCGTTGAGAAAACGCAGCGTGGCCTCATAGCGCACGGCGTTGTCGACGAAGTTGGCACGCTCGCGGTCCAGATCCACCGAGTTGCCGTCCATGGAGGGCTGCGTCTGCACGGTGTACGCCAGGTCGCCGGTGCTGACGCTGCTGCCGGGCAGCGTGGCCAGCGGGATGAAGCCGGGCTGGGCGCCGGTGCTGGCGGCTTGGGTGCCGGAGCCGGAGCCGGTGCTGGGCGCCAGGGCCAGCGAGGTGCGCTGCATGCCGCTGCCGCTGCTGGTGGAGGTGCCGGTGGCCTTGGCCAGGGCTTCCTTGAAGTCGAAATCGCGGCCGGCGTAGCCGGGCGTGTCCACGTTGGCGATGTTGCTGGCCAGCACGCGTTGGCGTTCGGCGCGCAGGACCAGGGCCTTCGATTGGAAGTCGAGCCCTTCGGTCATTTTTGCAAGCATGGAACACCTCAACTTTCGGTGGCCGCCAGGCACGGGTGCCAGGGGTCCAGGGGGGGTGTGGCAATTATGGGAAAAGCTTTAATTTTTTAACCCGCGAAAAGGCTGGCATTGCCCCCGCATTTCCGCCCGTGCGCAAGCTGCCGGATGCCTATAGTCGTTGAGCCTGCCCGGCTTTCGTTCCGCGCGGCACCCCTCTTTTCGGAACCGCCGTCATGCTCGCCTTCTTTTCCAGATTCCTGTCACGGCCGCTGGCCGTGCTGGCGCTGCTGGGCGCCGCGACCAGTGCTGGGGCGCAAACCGCCGAGCCGGAATTCGTGCACGGTGCGCGCCAGTGGCTGAACCAGGCCGTGGCCGGCCTCAACGCGTCGACGATTGCGCCATTGCGCATTGAAGTGAGCGTTGGCTCTCTGGACAGTCGCCTGCAATTGGCGCCCTGCGGCCGGGTGGAGCCCTACCTGCCGCCTGGCTCCAAGCTGTGGGGGCGCACCCGCATCGGCCTGCGGTGCCAGGACGGCACAGCCAAGTGGAACGTGTTTTTGCCGGTGACCGTCAAGGCGTACGGCAAGGCTTGGGTGGTCAAGGGCAATCTGCCCGGCGGTGCGATGCTGGGCCCGAACGACCTGATGCAGGCCGAAGTGGACTGGGCCGAAGACGCGGTGAATGCCGTGCTGGCCGACCCCAGCCAGTGGCTGGGCCAGACCACCACCCGGGCGCTGGTGACAGGCCAGGCGCTGCGCCAGGGCATGGTGCGGGCACCGCAGGTGTTCCCGGCTGGTGCCCAGGTGCGGGTGGTGGCTGCCGGCCCGGGTTTTGAGATCACCGCCGACGGTCAGGCCATGTCGGCCGGCGTGGTGGGCCAGCCGGCGCGGGTGCGCATGGACAATGGCCGCGTCATGTCGGGCATGGTGCTGGATACCCGTACAGTTAAACTGGAACTGTAACGGGAACTGTAAAAAGACGTTTAATCTGTCATGAAAGCCGAAATACCGCTCAAGTCAGCTCCCCCGGGGCCGATACAGAACGTACGAGGCTACGTCCAAAGTAGTTTTGGAGCATGACAATGAAGATCACAGGTCAACCCCCAGAGAAACAGGTAGGCGCGAGCCCGCCACCGGCTGCCGCCGCCAAGGCCAGCCAGAGTGCGGCCGCCGCTGCCCAGTCCAACGCCACCTCGGCCGGCGTCGCCGTGACCGTGTCCACCCAGGCACTTGCCCTGGATCGCCTGTCGGCCACCCAGGGCAGTGACAGCGAAGTGGACACCGCCAAGGTGGAGGCCGTGCGCACCGCCATCGAGCAAGGCACCTACCTGGTGAGCCCTGAGGCGATTGCCGACAAGCTGCTGGCCAACGCGCAAGAAATGTTCAACCGCACGCAGAACTGAAGCGCGCGTTTTTCACCTGAAAGAATCTTTTCATGCTTTCTCCCGCCGCTGACCAATTGCTGAGCAACGTGGAAGCCAGGCTGGAGGAAGTTGCGCGTGCCGTGGCCGGCAAGGATGCTGAAGGCCTGGCGCTTGCCTGCGCCGAGTTGCGCCACAGCATGCAGATGTGTTCCCATGGCTTGGCGCAGTTGGCGCCCAAGCAGCGGCAACTGGCCACCCTGCGCGTCAAGCGCATTCAAACCTTGCTGGGCAACCAGCGTGGCGGTGTCGCCCGCCAATCGGCCCGGGTGGAGCTGGCATTGCAGGCCATCATGCCGGCCTCGCGCAGCAGCACCTATGGCAATGCCAAGGGCCCCTATGGCACCGGTGTGACGCAGACCGGCGCCTTCAAGCTGCTGGCGGCCTGAGGCTGTCCTGCGCCTGCTGGCGCAAATGGTCTTCCCTTGAAATTCTTGAAAAGATGCCCTGGCGGTTCGCCAGGGGGCTCAGTGTGAGCGCATCTTTGCGCGCAGGCGCGCAATGGACTGGCTGTGCAGCTGGCACACACGCGATTCGGTGACGCCCAGCACCAGCGCGATTTCCTTCAGGTTCATGTCGTTTTCGTAGTACATGCTCATGATGTACTGCTCGCGCTCGGGCAGCGTCTTGATGGCTGCCACCAGTGACTCGCGCAGGCGCTGGTCGCGCAGCACGGCCATGGGGTCGGCGTCGGTGTCGGTGAGGTGGCGGTCCAGGAAGCTGTCTTCGCCGTCGCCATGCGCCGTCATGTCTTCCAGGTAGACCAGTTGGGTGCCTTGCACCTTGCCCAGCAGCGACTGGTAGTCAGCCAGGGTCATGCCCAGTTCGGCGGCGATCTCGGACTCCACCGGGCTGCGCCCCAGCTTGTGCTCCAGCCTGCGCAGCGCCTGTTCTATGGTTTTCTGGCTCTTGCGCGAGCCACGTGACATCCAGTCGTGTTCGCGCAGCTCGTCGATCATCGCGCCGCGTATGCGCTGGGTGGCGAAGGTCTCGAACTGCACCCCCTGGGCTGCCTCATAGCGCGTCAGCGCCTCGGACAAGCCGATCAGCCCGACCTGGATCAGGTCGTCCACCTGCACGTTGGGTGGCAGCTTGGCCATCATGTGGTGCGCCAGCCGGCGCACCAGCGGCGAATACTGGCGAATCAGCGCGTCGCGGTCGAGCTGGCCCTTCGCGGTGTACATCAATGGCCTCCCGCCAACCTTTCCAAACTGTCCCGCCTTTCCAGCCCGGCGCGCGCGCGCAGCCAGGGACCACGGGCCAGCGGCTCGCGCTGCGCTCGGGGGGTGCCAGCTTCCAGCAGGCGCAACGCCAGGCGTTCCAGGTCATCGGAATCGGTGTCGTCCACCATGCGGATCTGCATGGCGTCCAGTGGGCAGTCCAGGAATGTCATGGCACAGTCTTGCAGGCTTCTTCCCACCGCGGAAGGGGAGGGCGCCCGGCTTTGCGGGGAGTCGCTCTGCATGGAAACAATGGTAGGTTGAAGTTTGCCGATTAGCAACAATTGCTTGAGTGCATGGTAGGCAGACACCAGCGAAGCCGGTGTGGCCGCGGCGGTGATCACCGGCTGTATGCCGCTGCTGAGCAGCAGCGAGGACAGCGCCTGTGCCGAAGCATACACCGCGATGACGCTGTAGTGGTGCAGGTGCTGGCCCAGCTCCATCACCGGCAGCCCGGTGCCCCCGGCCTGGTGACACAGGCGGCGCAGGCCGCGCCGTGCCGGCAGGGTGCTCCAGGCGCTGCCATCCTGCGGCGAGCGCAGGCTGTGCCAGCCGCTGTCGTCCAGCAACTGGGCCAGGCCGGGTTGGTCACCGGTCTCGTCCTGGGTGCCATCGACCAAGGCCACCGGGTAGCCTTGGGCCGACAGGCGGGCGCACAGGCCGGCCAGCAGATGTCGCTCAAGTGCGTCATCGCCATGGGCCACCAGCGCCAGCACCCGGGGAGTGTTTTGCGCGGCAAACCGTTGCAGGCCGGAGCCTTGGTGGATGCTGTGGTCAAGCATAGTCATTGTGCGCGGCCGGGTGTTGCGGAATGGGTGGGGTGAAGAAGAAGCCCAGGTCGCTGGCCTTGGGGTCGTAGGCGGACTTGGCCGGCGCGCGCAGGGACAGGCGCACCAGCTTGGTGGCGTCGGCTTGCTCCCAATCCTCGGGCACGCGCTGGCCGGTGGTGATGCCGCGCAGTGTCAATTGGTGGCGTATCGCCGCATCGAGCACCGGGCCCAACTTCACCGCCTCGTCGGTCTTGGACAGGATGGCTTGCTGTATGCCGCTGGATTTGAAGCCGGCCACCACCTCGTCCAGCGTGTCGCCATGGCCGCCAGCATTGAGCACCTGCAGGCGGTTGACGCCCGGGATGTCCAGCACGTCCAGCATGTCGCGCTTGCGCGGGTCGCGCGGTGCCACACCGGTGGTGTCGATCAGCACCATCTTCTTGGACGACAGCAGGCCCAGCAGGTCCTGCAGCGCGGCGCGGTCATGCGCCAGATGGGCCACCACGCCCAGCATGCGGCCATAGGCACGCAATTGCTCGTGGGCGCCGATACGGTAGGTGTCCAGCGTGATCAGGCCAACCGAGTTGGAGCCATGGGTGCGGGCGCAGATGCCGGCCAGCTTGGCCGCGGTGGTGGTCTTGCCCACGCCGGTGGCCCCCACCAACGCGAACACGCCGCCCTCTTCCTGCAGCGGCATGGCATCGTGGTCGGTCTTCAGGTTGCGCTCCAGCACCTCGATCACCCAGTGCAGGGCCAGGGCCGGGTCGCTGGCCTCGGGCATGCGTTCCAGTATGGTGCGCACCAGCAGCGGCGAATAGCCAGCGCGTATCAGCTTAAGCATCAGGTTGGCCTGGATCGGGTTCTGGCGCGCCTGGCCCAGCCAGGTCAGCGTGTTGAAACGCTCCTCGATCAGGTCCTTGACGGCCTGCAGCTCGTTGACGATGCCCTTGGACAGATCGGGCGCGGGCTTGGCCGCCATGGGTTGTGCGGCGGGCCTGCGTGCCGGCTGCTGCTGTTGCGGTGCGCTGGCCGGTGCAGCGGCTGCGGGGGTTGCCGGCGCGCGCCTGGTGAAGGCGGCCTCCAGCAGGGGCTCCATGGCCTGGCGCTCCATCCCCTGGCGCGCGGGTGAGGGCTGCGCGGCTTGCTCGCCGCGTGCCTCGGCGCGCCGGCGCAGCATGCGTTCGCGCACATAGTCCTGGAACGACAGGGTGCTCATGGCCAGGTCGCGCGCGTCGTCGCCGGCACCGCCCGTGCTGGCATTGAAGCTGCTGCCCATGCTGCTCTCCATGTCTCTGCTGGCGGGCTTGGGGTTGACCATGATGGGCTTGCCGCGTGACGGTGGCGCGGCGCGCGGGGGAGCCACTTCCTTGGCGGCGGCGTCCAACTCGGCCAGGCTGTCCTCGGCGGTGGCCACCACCTCGATGCCGCCGGTGGTGGGGCGGTTGGACAGGATCAGCGTGTTGTCGCCGAAGGCCATGCGGGCCTTGGCCAGCGCCTCACGTGAGGTGGGGGCTACAAAGCGTTGGATGTTCATGGTAAGGCTCCTCGCAGGATGGGCCCGATGCGGATGGTGTGGGTTTCAGGAATTTCGCTGTGCGCCAGCACCTGCAGGCGTGGCGCCACACGGCGCAGCAGGCGGGCGATGGCGCCGCGTATGGCGTCGGGCACCAGCAGGCAGGCCGGCACACCGGTTTCCTCCTGCTTCATGGCGACGTCGGCGGCGGTGCGGCTCAGCATGTCGGCCACACCGGGGTCCAGCGCCGGGCCACCGGCCCCGCCCAGGGCCTGCACCAGCAGGCGCTCCAGCGGCGGGTCGATGGCGATGACGTTGAGTTCGCGTGCCGGCCCGTAGATCTGCTGCACGATGGCCGGCGACAGCGCGATGCGCACGCGCCGGGCCAGTTCGGCCGGGTCGGTGACGGTGGCGGCGTGTTCGGCCAGGGATTCGATGATGGTGCGGATGTCGCGGATGTGCACCGACTCTTCCAGCAGCAGCTGCAGCACCTTCTGGAAGATGGCGATGGTGACCATCTTGGGCACGACTTCCTCTATCAGTTTGGGCGCCAGTTTGGCCACATGTTCCACCAGTTGCTGGGTCTCGGTGCGGCTCAACAATTTGGCCGCCTGGACTTGCATCAAGTGTGACAAATGGGTGGCCATCACGGTCTCGGAATCAACGACGGTAAAGCCGGCCATTTGCGCGGCCTCTTTCTGGCGCTCGTCAATCCAGTGCGCCGGCAGGCCGAAGGCCGGGTCGGTGGTGGGTGTGCCGATCAGCGGCGTAGTGATGCCACCAGGGTTGATGGCCAGGTACAGGCCGGGAAAGGCCTCGCCCTCGCCGACGATGACGCCGCGCAGCGTGATGCGGTAGCCGCTGGGCTTGAGCTCCAGGTTGTCGCGCACATGCACAGCCGGTGGCAGGAAACCCACCTCCTGCGCGAACTTGCGGCGCACGCCCTTGATACGCGTCAGCAGGTCGCCCTGGCGGTTCTTGTCCACCAGCGTGATCAGGCGGTAGCCCAGTTCCAGGCCCAATTGGTCCACCGGCTGCAGGTCGTCCCAGCTGGCTTCGCCATCGTTGCCGGCGGCCACGGCGGGTTTGGGTTCCTCAGGTGGCGGCTTGTGGGCCAGCATCCATGCGCCGTAGCCAATCACCGCTGCAATCGACAGGAACACCAGGTGCGGCATGCCCGGAATCAGGCCCAGCACGGCCATGATGATGGCGGTGAGGCCCAGCACCTTGGGTGAGACGAACATCTGGTGCACGATCTGCTTGCCGATGTCGTGGTCCTTGCCCACGCGCGACACCACCATGGCGGCGGCCACCGAGATCAGCAGGCCCGGCACCTGTGCCACCAGGGCGTCACCGACGGCCAGCAGGATGTAGGAGTCGGCTGCCTGGCCCAGGCTGAGGTTGTGTTGCAGCACGCCGACGGCAAAGCCGCCAATCAGGTTGATCAGCAGGATCAGGATGCCGGCGACGGCGTCGCCGCGCACAAACTTGGAGGCACCGTCCATGGAGCCGAAGAAGTCGGCTTCTTCGGCCACCTCGGCACGGCGGCGTTTGGCTTCTTTTTCGTCGATGGTGCCGGCGTTCAGGTCGGCGTCCACCGCCATCTGCTTGCCAGGCATGGCGTCCAGCGCAAAGCGCGCCGACACCTCGGCGATGCGCTCGGCACCCTTGGTGACCACCACGAAGTTGATCACCACCAGGATGGCGAACACGATCAGGCCGACAGCGAAGTTGCCGCCGATCAGGAAGTGGCCGAAGGCCTCGATCACCGAGCCGGCGGCGCCGGCGCCGGTGTGGCCTTCCAGCAGCACCACCCGGGTGGAGGCCACGTTCAGCGACAGGCGCAGCAAGGTGGTCAGCAGCAGCACCGAGGGGAAGGCGGCGAAATCCAGTGGGCGGATCATATAGGCCGCCACCATCATCACCATCAGCGCGATGGAGATGTTCATGGTGAAGAAGATGTCCAGCACCCACGGTGGCAGTGGCAGCACCATCATGGAGAGGATGACCACCACCAGAATGGGCGCGGCGGCGCCCTGCATCACGTTGGCGTTGCTGCCAAACCAGTGCTGGAAGGACTTCAGGCGTTCGTTCATGCGGTGGCTCCGGCTTCAGCCTTGGACAGCGGGTCCAGTTCGGGCGGCACCACCGGTTGTGGTGGTTCGCCGGGCATCACCCCCTCGCCGCGCAGCGCGGCCCTCAGGCGGTACACATAAGCCAGTACCTGGGCGACGGCGGTGTACAGGCTGGAGGGAATGTCGCGGTCCAGTTCGGCGTTGGCGTACAGCGCGCGCGCCAGCATGGGCGACTGCAGCACCGGGATGTCGTGGTTCTTGGCGATCTCGCGGATCTTCATGGCCAGCAGGTCGGTGCCCTTGGAGATCACGCGCGGCGCGGCCATGCGGTGCTCGTCGTACTGGATGGCGACGGCGTAGTGGGTGGGGTTCATCAGCACGAAGTCGGCCTTGGGCACGGCGGTCACGCTGTTGCGCTGGGCCAGTTCGCGCTGACGCTGGCGCATCTTGCCCTTGACCTGCGGGTTGCCTTCGGACTCCTTGTGCTCCTGCTTGACTTCCTGGTGCGTCATCTTCAGCCGTGATTTGTGCAGAAAGGTCTGCAGCGGCACGTCCACCAGCGCCACCAGCAGCACCACGCCCAGCATCAGGCCCAGGCCGGTGACCAGCCAGTCGTTCATGGTGCGTATGGCCGACGCCGACGGCTGCAGCACCAGCATGGACATCTTGGGCAGGCCGGCGCGCAGGAACCAGCTGGCCACCCCCACCAGCACGATGGTGATGAACAGCAGCTTCAGGGTTTCGGTCAGCTTCTCCTTGCTGAACAGGCGGCCCAGACCCGCCAGGGGGTTCAGGCGGCTGAAGTCAGGCATCAGCGGCTTGGTGCTGAGCACCCAGCCCCCCACGGCCACGCTGCTCAGCATGACCGACAGCATCACGATGCCGGCAAACATCACGCAACCGACCAGGCCCACCAGTGACATGCTGCCCAGGCGGCTCAGCATGTCGCCTTCCTGGTGGATGGTGGCGGCGTTGAAGGCCAGTTGTTGGCCCATATGCAGCTTGAATTGCTCGAACAGGGTGGGCGCCAGCGCCAGCAGGGCCAGCGCGCCGGAGCCCAGCACAGCCAGGTGCGACAGGTCGGTGGAACGGGTAACCTGCCCGTCCTCGCGCGCTTTCCTGAGCTTGCGCTCTGACGCCGGTAGACGTCTGTCCTGACTGCTGGATTCCATGACGGTGGGGCCTGAGTGTTCCCACGATTGTCCCGGGCAGGCACCAAAACTAAAGGGTGAAAAGGCGGTGTTTCACCGACTTATTCACCCTGGTCGTCCTCAGCGAGGAGTAACTTGGCAGATTCAAATTCCCGCCGGGCCGCCCCCAAGGGAATTTGCGGCCCCCTTGGGGGGCAGGACGGATACGCAGTGCCGGACGTGGGGGCCTAAAACCCTAGGCTGGCAAGCAGGTCATCCACCTGAGACTGGTCAGTCACCACATCGGTGTTGCCTTCGGGGTTGACCACCGGTCCGGCCAGCGCTGGCTTGTATTCCGGCGCGGCCGCGGCGGCGGCTGCCGCTGTCTTGGCGGCGCTGGGCGGCGCGGTTTCTATCAGCAACTGCACCAGCTGCTCTTCGATGGTGGCCGCCAGGTTGACCACGCGGGCAATCACCTGCCCGGTCAGATCATGGAAATCCTGCGCCATCATGATCTCGGTCAGATGCTGGTCGATCTCCTTGGTGGCCTGTTCGACGTCGGTGACGAAGTTCATCACGTGGCCCTTGGCCACGGCGGCCACCGGGTCCTTGACGATCAGCGCTGCCAGCCGACGCGTTTCAGCGGCGATGTGGTCGTGCTGGGCCTTGGCCTGGTCAACCCGGTTCAGCACCTTCTCGGCGGCCTCGCCGGTCAGGCGGGCGATGTAGGTCAGGCGGCTTTTGGCGTCGGGCAGTTCGCTGGCCGTGCCCTGCAGCTTTTCGGTCAGGCCCAGGCCGGACAGTGAGTCGTGCAGCTGGCGTGTCAGGACACCGATCTTGTGGTGAATCTCCGGTGGCGTGGTGCCGACCTCGGAGGGAGCGAGATCAGCGGACATTACTGCAACCCCATCTTCTTCAGGATGTTGGTCACCTTGTCCTCCAGCGTGGCTTTGGTGAAGGGTTTGACGATGTAGCCGGCCGCGCCTTGCTGGGCGGCCAGCACGATGTCTTCCTTGCGCGCCTCGGCCGTCACCATCAACACCGGCAGGTGTTTGAGCTTGTCGTCCTTCTTGATCTCGGCCAGCAGCTGGAAACCGGTCATGTTGGGCATGTTGATGTCGCTGACGACGAAGTCGAACTTGCCGTTGCGCAGCTTGTGCAGGGCCACCACGCCGTCTTCGGCCTCGTCGGCGTCGGTGAAACCGCTCTCCTTCAACAGGTTGCGCACGATGCGGCGCATGGTGGAGAAGTCGTCAACGATCAGGAATCGCAGGTCAGACATGGGTGACCCTTTCAAAGGCAAATGGCGAAATTATGGCAAGTATGTACGAAGTCATGGTCCGGGATTACCGTTTTGCCTCTGGGGTGGCCGGTGGGGCTTCGGGCGCCGGGGTTTCACCCGGCACCACCGGCGTGCGCCTGCTGCCCGCCAGCCGCTCCTCGGCTTCATGCGTCATGACAATGATACTGATTCTTCGGTTGGTGGGGTTCAGGGGGTCTTGCGGCACCAGCAGGTTGCTGGAAGCCAGCCCCGTCACCCGCGCCAGCTTGTCGTCGGGCATGCCGGCGGCGGCCAGCTCGCGCCGCGAGGCGTTGGCCCGGTCGGCTGACAGTTCCCAGTTGCTATAGCCGCGCTCGCCATTGCCATAGGGCTGGGCATCGGTATGGCCATCCAGGCTGATCTTGTTGTCCACGTTGGCCAGTGCGGCGCCGATTTCGCGCAGGATGTCGCGCATGTAGGGCTTGACCAGCGCGCTGCCGCTGTCAAACATGGGGCGGTTCTTGTCGTCGACGATGGAGATTTGCAGGCCATCGGGTGTGGTTTCCAGCCGGATCTGCGAGCTGAATTCTGCCAACCGGGGGTTGTTGGAAATGATGGAAGCGATCTTTTCGCTCAGTGCGGCCATTTTCTTGGCGTCCTGCTTGGCCTGCTCGGCCTTCGCCGCATCGGTCAGCATCTTGCGCTTGACCGGGTCGTCACCCTCGCCGCGGCGGGCCTGGCCGCTGGCGCGCGTCAGGTCCTGGCCGCCGCCCTGGATCACGGAATTGCTGGCACCGGCGCCGGTGCCACCGGACAGTGCCACCTTCAGCGGTGCGCTGAAGTAGTCGGACAGGCCTTTTTTGTCACCCTCGGTGGTGGAGCCCAGCAGCCACATCAGCAGGAAGAACGCCATCATGGCGGTCACGAAGTCGGCATAGGCGATCTTCCAGGCGCCGCCGTGCACAGCGTGCCCGCCCTTCTTGACCTTCTTGACGATGATGGGCTGCAGCTTCTTGGAATCAGCCATGTCAGCCTTTCAATGCGTTCGCGTTCAAGACGCCATTGTCTCGTCTGGCGTCACTTCTTGCCACGCACGTGGCTTTCCAGCTCCGTGAAGGTGGGGCGTTCGGTGGAGAACAGCACCTTGCGGCCAAATTCGATTGCGGTGGACGGGTTGTAGCCCTGCATGCTGGCCAGCAACGTGGTCTTGATGCATTGCAACTCCTTGGCGCTGTCTTCAGACTTCTGCTCCAGCAGGCCGCCCAGCGGCTCCACCACGCCATAGGCCAGCAAAATGCCCAGGAAGGTGCCCACCAGTGCCGAGGCGATCATGCCACCCAGCACGGCCGGCGGTTGGCCCACCGAGCCCATGGTGTTGACCACACCCAGCACGGCCGCCACGATGCCGAAGGCCGGCAGCGCGCCGGCCAGACGGGCGATGGCCGCCACCGGGCCGTGGGCTTCCTGATGGTGGGTTTCGATTTCGCTGTCCATCAGCGACTCGATCTCGTGCGCATTCAGATTGCCCGACACCATCATGCGCAGGTAGTCGGTCATGAATTCCACCACGTGGTGGTCGCTGCCGACGGCGCCGTATTTCTTGAAGATGGGGGATTCGTGCGGCGCCTCGACGTCCTTTTCAATCGCCATCAGGCCCTCTTTGCGGGCCTTTTGCAGGATGTCGTAGAGCAGCGCCATCAACTCCAGGTAGCGTTCCTTGGTGTAGATGGAGCCTTTCAGTGCCTGCGGGATCAGCTTGATGGTGGCTTTCAACACCTTGGGCTGGTTGTTGACCACGAAAGCGCCCAGCGCGCCGCCGAAGATGGTGATCAGCTCGAACGGCAGGGCAGTCAGGATGACGCCGATATTGCCGCCGTGGACAATATAGACGCCAAAGATGCAGCCCATGGCGACGACGTAACCAACGATGACCATCATGGCGTTTGGGCTTCCAGCGGTTTGTCCACGGAGGGTTGCGGCGCGCAGGCCGAGGGTTGCACTGAATTTATTCTATTGGATTAAATTGCCGTAACATAAAAAGAAATGGGCCGTGATCGCGGCCCATTCGGTAGGGTTTGGCGGGATTTCCCGACGCGGGGCCCTGCTCAGTGCAGCAGGATGCCGCCCGCCTGGGCACCTTTGCCAGCGCGTGCCGGTGGCTCGCACAGGCCGCAAACGAAGTGGCGCGCGTTCTCATACGGCTCGGTGACGAAGTGGCCGCCGCACTTGGAACAGCGCGTCATGGCCAGCATCTGGTTGTCAATGAATTTCACCAGACGCCAGGCCCGGGTCACCGACAGCAGGGGTTCGACGCCGCAGGCGGTGATCTGCTCGCTGTACAGGCTGAAGGCCTTCATCACGGCGTCGATGTCGTCCAGCGCGGTGACTTTCGTCAGGTACTCGTAGGTGTTGAGGAACAGCGAGGCATGGATATTGGGCTGCCAGGTCAGGAACCAGTCGGTGGAAAACGGCAGCTGCCCCTTGGACGGTGAGCGCCCCGCCACTTCCTTGTACAGGCGCAGCAGGCGCTCGTAGGACAGCTCGGTCTCGCTCTCCAGCACCTGCAGGCGCGCGCCCAGGCGTATCAGGGCCACGGCCCGCTCGATCTGCTTGGACTCGTTCAAAACGCTCTTGGCTGCCATGGCTGTCTCCGGATACTGGTTATGTCTATGTGCTGGAAAGTCGTCAGGCCGGGCTCACATGGCCTCGGCGAAACGGCCCGCCATCAGGATGCTGGCGTGCAGCTTGGCAGTGGCGTCGTTGTCGACCTTGCGCTGGCTGTGGTTGGTCAGCAGGCCCCAGACGGATTCGTCGTCCATGCGGAACTTGCACAACAGCTTGTTGGTGGAAGCGATCTTCAGCAATTGCGCTGGCGACAACAGGGCGATCAACCTGGCGGCTTCTTCCGACATGCCCAGGCGGAACTGGGCTTGTGCGCGGTCGGCGCGTATCAGGTTCTGCGCCAGCATCAGGTAGGTCAGGTTGGCCTCGCGGATTTCGGTTGCCATCTGTTCACTGTCCATGCCGTGCTCCTTGCTGGTATCTGTTGGCACCCATATCAGGTGCGTTGGGGTGATTCTGGGCGTGAGGGGGCGCGGCTTGAATCGGTGAATCGCTGCGCCGGCTGTCATCTTGTCCCACGCGCGGTGTCAGCGAAATTCCTACACGCCGTGTACGGGCGCGTCAAAATGGCGGGTAAGCCTGTGCCAATTGACCGGTTTCATGCCGGGGTGCTCCACTATCCTTGGAGGCTGCCACGACACGACTCCACCGATCATGCATTTGTGTGATGCCGCCATGACCGATGCCGCTCCCCTGCCAACCCCGCCGCCCGAGGCGGTGGAGGCGTTGCTGGAGCAGGCCATCACGGCGCACCGGGAGTTGCGCTTCGAGCAGGCGCGCACGCTCTACGAGGACATCCTGGCGCAGCAGCCGCGCCATGCCGACGCGCAGCACAACCTGGGCGTTCTGCTGGCGGTGCAGTTGCTGCAAGCCAAGCAGGCGTTGCCGCATTTCGAGGCGGCGCTGGACGCCGACCCCACGCGTGGGCAGTTCTGGTTCAGCTACCTGGATGCCTTGATCCGGGCCGAGCAGGCGCAGGCGGTAGCCCCGCTGCTGCCGCTGGCGCGCCAGTTTGGCCTGCAGGAATCACTGATCAACGCCTTGCTGGAGCGCTTGCCGCCGGACTCGCCAGCGCCACCTTCGGCGCCGGTGCCGGTGCTGGATGACGAGGCACAGAAGCAGGCCTTGGTGGAATTTTTTCGGCGACGCGACTATGCCGGCGGCGAACAGTTGGCCCGGGCCTGGATCGCGCGCGAACCCGATGCGGGCTTCCCCTGGAAGGCCTTGGGCACCATGCTGCAGCCGCAGGGCAGGCTGGACGAAGCACTGGCCGTCAAGCAACGCGCGGCCGAATTGCTGCCCGACGACGCCGAAGCGCAGAACAACCTGGCCCGCGCACTGCTGGAGGTCGACCGGGTGGACGAGGCCGAGCCGTTGTTGCGCCGCGCCGTGGCCCTGAGCCCCGGCTATGCCGAGGCACACAGCAACCTGGGGCGGGCGTTGGCCGCACAGGGCCGGGTGCACGATGCGCTGGCCAGTTTGAAGCGGGCCATTGCCTTGGCGCCGGACCTGGTCGCGGCCTACAACAACCTCAGTGGTGCGCTCACCGGGCTGGGGCGGCTTGACGAGGCGCTGGTGGCGCTGCGCAAGGCGCTGGCGCTGCAGCCCGACAACCACAGTGTGGTCGACAACCTGTTGTTTGCGCTGAACTACGACGCCGACAAGAGCGCACAGGAGATCTTCGAGGCGTACCAGGAGTACGAGAGGCGCTTCGGCGAGCCCTTGCGCAAGGAATGGCAGCCCCACGGCAATGCGCCGCTGGCCGGGCGGCGCTTGAAAGTGGGCTACGTCTCCCCCGACTTTCGCAACCACGCCTGCCGCTACTTCCTGGAGCCCCTGGTGGGCAACCACGACCCGCAGCGCGTGGAAATCTATGCCTACGCCGAACTGGCCGAACTG
>NZ_JBFUDE010000006.1:0-355600 GCF_056404875.1 Hylemonella sp. P2_B10 | reverse complement strand
CTGACGTACTGGTCGGTCAGGGGTTCCTTGGCCATGCGCCGGCCATTGAGCAGGGTGAGCGTGCGCATGGGGCCAAAGCCGCGCAGGCTGGTCATGGGGCCGGCCGTGCCTGCATTGCTGCCCAGGGAGTTGGCCTGTGGCAACTCCAGCATGAAATCTTTCAGCTCGGTGTTCAGCCGTGCGTCCAGTTCAGCAGCCTTCATGGTCGTCACCGGCAAGGCGCTTTCGTCATTGACGCGGCGGATGATGGAGCCTGTCACCTCCACCCGATCCAGACGGCTGGATTCAGGCGCGGGTGCGGCCGGCGCGGTCTGGGCGGCAGCCTGGTCCAGCATGGCCAGGCTGGCCAAGGCGAGGGTGGACAGGATCAGCCGGGGTTGTTTCGGCTTGCGGCGAAGGGTCATGGTTTTGTCTCCTTGTTGTGGTTCGTGACGGATGGCGCGCCGGTTTGTCAGCCGGTGCGCCGCTCGGGGCACCTCGCGTACCCCATGCCACTTGCGACGAAGGTCTGTCAGGAGGGGGGCCCTGCAGCCGAGGTCGAAGACGGTCAAAGAACTTTGTTGTTTGTCTCAAGCGCGCCATGCATCTGGCGCCTGGGCGGGGTGTTTCATCCGCCTGCGGGTCATCCTCTCGAAAATGTACGGGTCACGCGCTCCAGGTGGGCGCGCATCGCATGGCGTGCCGCCGCCGGGTCATGGGCCGCGATGGCTTCCAGGATCCGGCGGTGGTCGGTCAAGGTCTGCTGTCGCAGGTCCTCGGTTTGAAAATGTTCCTTCAGCTTGTGCCACAGGCGCCCGCGCTGGTTCCACAGGGTTTCAATCACCCCCACCAGCGCGCTGTTGCCGGTGGCGCGGGCAATCGCCATGTGGAAGTTGCGGTCGGCCTGCTCGTTGGCGGCCTTGTTGGAATGGCTGCGCTCCATTTCCAGCACCGCCACCAGGATGGCGTCGATGGCGCTGTCGGTGGCGGAGCGGGCGGCTATTGCCGCCACTTCGGCCTCAATCAGCCGGCGCGCCGACAGCACCTCGAACGGGCCGGGGCCGGCCTCTGGCAGACCGTTGCCGGTATCCACCGGTTCGCTGACATAAACACCCGAGCCCCCACGCACCTCCACCACGCCGCCCAGCTCCAGCGCAATCAGCGCCTCGCGCAGCGAAGCCCGGCTGACGCTGAGCTTGGTGGCCAGGTCGCGCTCCGACGGCAGGCGCTCTCCGGGACGGATTTTCTCGTCCTCGATGAGCTGCTGGATGCGGTCCGCCACCACGCGGTACATGCGTGGCTCCACGGGGTGGGCATCGTTGGCGGCGGGGATGCGGCGGGCGGACATTTGGTAGGGCAGGTTGTTGTTTTGGTAAGGTCGCTATCTTAATCTGGTAAGGCCATCTTAAAGTGGTTCGACCAATTTTTCAAGGTGGACTGGCCAAATTTTGATTTTGGTGGCATACTTGCCACAACACTTTCGATCTCACCAGACCCGCCCAGACGGGTGTGCGCGGGTGTTGAATAACAAGGATTTCACGTTGACAAATGCCAACATCCCGGCCAGCACCACGCCACGTTTCATACGCATGCATGCGCAAGACAACGTGGCCATCGTCGTCAACGACGGTGGGCTGCCCGCTGGCACGGTGTTCCCCGATGGCTTGAAGCTGGTGGAAGGCGTTCCCCAGGGCCACAAGGTGGCGCTGGCCGACCTGGCGGAGGGCGACGCGGTGCGCCGCTACAACGTCACCATCGGTTATGCCAGCCGCGCGCTGCCCCGGGGCAGCTGGGTCAACGAAGCGGCACTGCGCCTGCCCTCGGCCCAGTCGCTGGAAAACCTGCCCATGGCCACGGTGAAGCCGCCGCTGGCCGAAAGCCTCACCGGCTACACCTTCCAGGGCTATCGCAATGCGGACGGCTCGGTCGGCACACGCAACATCCTGGCCGTGACCACCACCGTGCAGTGTGTGGCCGGCGTGGTGGAGCATGCTGTCAGGCGCATCAAGGCCGAGTTGCTGCCGCGCTTTCCCAACGTGGATGACGTGGTGGGGCTGGAGCACTCTTATGGTTGTGGTGTGGCCATCGACGCGCCCGGCGCCGAAGTGCCGATACGCACGCTGCGCAACATCAGCCAGAACCCGAACTTCGGCGGCCAGGCCATGGTGGTCAGCCTGGGCTGCGAGAAGCTGCAGCCGGCGCGCCTGTTTCCCAAGGGCAGCATCCCCATCATGGGTGACAAGGACGTGCCGGTGGTGTGTCTGCAGGACGCCGGCCACATCGGCTTCCAGTCCATGATTGATTCCATCCTGAAGATGGCCGAGCAGCAGTTGACGGTGTTGAACGCCCGCCAGCGCGAAACCTGTCCGGCCAGCGACCTGGTGGTGGGCGTGCAGTGTGGCGGTAGCGACGCGTTTTCCGGCGTCACCGCCAACCCGGCGGTGGGCTTTGCCACCGACCTGCTGGTGCGCGCGGGCGCCACCGTGATGTTCTCCGAAGTCACCGAGGTGCGAGACGGCATCGACCAGCTCACCTCGCGTGCCGCCACGCCCGAGCTGGCCCAGGCCATGGTGCGCGAGATGCAGTGGTACGACGCCTACCTGAAGCGCGGCGGTGTCGACCGCAGCGCCAACACCACGCCGGGCAACAAGAGTGGCGGCCTGTCCAACATCGTGGAAAAGGCCATGGGCTCCATCGTCAAGTCCGGCACCGTGGCCATCAATGGCGTGCTGTCACCGGGTGAGAAGCTGCCGCAGGGCCAACGGGGCCTGATCTACGCCGCCACGCCAGCCAGTGACTTTGTCTGCGGCACGCTGCAGGTGGCCGCCGGCATGAACGTGCACGTGTTCACCACCGGCCGCGGCACGCCTTACGGGCTGGCGGCGGTGCCGGTGGTCAAGGTGGCCACGCGCAACGACCTGGCGCGCCGCTGGCACGACCTGATGGACGTCAACGCCGGGCGCATCGCCAGCGGCGAGGCCACGATAGAGGACGTGGGCTGGGAGCTGTTCAAGCTGCTGCTGGACGTGGCCAGCGGCAAGCAGACCTGGGCCGAGCACTGGGGCCTGCACAACGCGCTGACGCTGTTCAACCCAGCCCCCATCACCTGATTTTGTGTATTCGATGACTGTTGACATGACTTCCTCCGCCAACAAACTCTTTCGTACCCTGCTGTTGACCGGCGCCGCCGGTGGCCTGGGCCAGGTGCTGCGCGAACCGCTGAAGCAACTGTGCGACACGCTGCGCCTGTCCGACCGCGTGGCCTTTGGCGACGCTGCCGGGTCCGAGCAGGTGGTGCTGGCCGACCTGGCCGATGCCATCGCGGTGGACGCCATGGTCAGCGGGGTGGACGCCATCATCCACATGGGCGGCGTCTCGCTGGAGGGGCCGTTCAACCCCATCCTGCAGGCCAACATCCTGGGCGTGTACAACCTGTACGAGTCGGCGCGCAGGCATGGCGTCAAGCGCGTCATCTTCGCCTCGTCCAACCACGTCACCGGGTTTTACCGCCAGAGCGAGACCATCACGCCGGCGCATGCGCCGCGGCCCGACGGCCTGTACGGCGTCAGCAAGGCCTTTGGCGAAGACCTGTCGCGCTTCTACTTCGACCGCTACGGCATAGAGACCGCCTGTTTGCGCATTGGCTCGTCGTTCCCCGAACCTCGGGATCGCCGCATGCTGGCCAGCTGGTTGAGCTATGGCGACCTGTTCCGCCTGATCACCGCGGCGCTGACCACCCCGGTGCTGGGCCACAGCATCATCTACGGTGTGTCTGACAACCCCGTCACCTGGTGGGACAACGACAGCCACGCCCGCCATGTGGGCTATGTGCCGCAGGACAGCTCCGCGGTGTTCACCGACAAGGTCTATGCCAGCACGCCGGCGCCTGATTTGAGCGACCCGGCGGTGCAGTTCCAGGGCGGCGGCTTCGTCAAGGCGGGCCCGTTCGAATGAGCGCGCTGACTGTGCAGACGCTGGGGCATTTTCGCAACCAGGTGGGCGAGAGCCCGGTGTGGCGCGCCGATGAAGGCGCCCTCTATTGGGTGGACATCCCGCAGCGCCGGCTGCAGCGCTGGCGCGACGACCAGCTGGACCAATGGCAGGCGCAGCAGGCGCTGGCCTGCATTGCGCCGGCCAGCCAGCCGGGCAGCTGGATCGCCGGCATGGAGACCGGCATTTTTGAGTTGCGCCCGCAAGCTGACGCCAGCCTGCAGGTGCGCCCACTGGCCAGCATGGAACACGCCGCGCCCAACATGCGCTGCAATGACGGCCGCTGTGACCGCCAGGGCCGCTTCTGGGTCGGCACCATGGTGCAGGACATGTCCCTGGCCAGCAAGGCCGGCGCGTTGTACCGCTATGACACTGCCAGCGGCCTGACGCGCGTGCTGGATGGCCTGATCACACCCAATGGCCTGGCTTTCAGCCCCGACAGCCGCACCATGTACCTGTCGGACTCGCACCCGTCGGTGCAACTGATCTGGGCCTTCGACTACGACCCGCTCAGCGGCACGCCCAGCAACCCGCGCGTGTTTGTCGACATGAACAAGTTCCCCGGCCGGCCCGACGGCGCCGCGGTGGACAGCGAAGGCTGCTACTGGATCTGCGGCAACGACGCTGGCGTGGTGCACCGCTTCCGTCCCGACGGCACGCTGGAGCGCTCGCTGGAAGTGCCGGTGCGCAAGCCCGCCATGTGTGCCTTCGGTGGCCCCGAGCTGAAGCACCTGTTCATCACCTCCATCAAGCCGCCGCAGCCCTTTGTCGGCCACGAGGATGCGCCCGATGGCGCACTGTGCGTCACCCAGCTGGAGGTCGCCGGCCTGCCCGAAACACCGTTCAGGCTGTAACGCCTCTTGCAGCCTTCAAGCGATTACAACCATCAAGAGAGAGAGAGAGAGACAAACCATGAAACACCCCACCACAACGGCACCCAGACCAGCTGCCTTCACCTTCAAGCGTCTGACCACGGCCTTGCTGTGCACCGCACTGTTTGCTGCCGCCAACCTGGCCCAGGCGCGCACCTTCCGCAGTGCCGACGTGCACGCCAAGGATTACCCCACCAACATGGCCGTGCAGTACATGGGAGACCAGCTGGCCAAAGCCAGCGGTGGCAAGGACAAGGTCAAGGTGTTCAGTGACGGCTCGCTGGGCTCGGAGAAGGACACCGTGGAGCAGGTGAAGATAGGCGCGCTGGACATGGTGCGCGTCAGCACCGCGGCCTTCCACGGCATCGTGCCCGAGTCCATGATCCCGTCGCTGCCCTTCCTGTTCCGCGACATCAACCACTTCCGCGCCACCATGTACGGTGCGCAGGGCGACAAGATCCTGGCCTCCTTCGAGAAGGCCGGCTTCGTTGGCCTGTGCCTGTACGAGAGCGGCGCCCGTTCGGTCTACGCCAAGAAGCCCATCCGCAACGTGGCCGACATGAAGGGCCTCAAGATCCGTGTGCAGCCGTCGGACCTGTGGGTCAACCTGATCAAGGCCATGGGCGCCTCCCCCACGCCAATGCCACTGGCCGAGGTCTACACCGGCCTGAAGACCGGCCTGCTGGACGCCGCTGAGAACAACATCCCCTCGTACGAGGAGGCGCGTCACTACGAATCTGCATCCGTCTACTCCGAGACGCTGCACGTGATGTCGCCCGAGGTGCTGGTGTTTTCCAAGAAGGTGTGGGACACGCTGACGCCGGCCGAGCAGACCGCATTGCGCAAGGCCGCCAAGGAATCGGTGCCGTACTACGCCAAGCTGTGGGACGCCAAGGAGAAGGACGCCCGCGCCCATGTGCTGAAGGCCGGCGCCAAGCTCATCCCGGCGGCCGAGATCGACCGCAAGGGCTTCGTGGAGGCTGAAAAGCCCATCTGGGACAAGTACAGCAGCACGCCCGAGCTGAAGGCCTTGGTGAACGACATCGTGTCGGCCAAGTGATAATGCGGGCTGAATGTTTGCGCTAACATTGTGCCGGTGGTGCGGCGCTGATTCAGCCCAACAGTAGCAAAAATAAGAGGAGACACAGCCATGCAATGGCTTGACGTTTTGTGCGTGCGCCTGGCCCGTTGGGCGCTGCATGTGGCCAGCGCCTGCCTGGCCGGCCTGGGCCTGGTGGTGATCTTTGGCGTGGTGATGCGCTATGCCTTCAACGACCCGCCCGCCTATGTGGAGCAGGTGGCGCTGCTGCTGGTCATCACGGTGGCCATGTTCGGTGCCGCCGCCGGTGTGCAGGCCAGCGGCCACATCGGGCTGGATTCGGTGGTCAAGCTGCTGCCGCAAAAGCTGCAGACTATCTGCATCATCGTGGTGGAGTTGTTGGTCATTGTGTTCGCCGTGTTCCTGCTGTGGGGCAGCGCGCAGATGGGCCTGTCCACCCGGCATGACGACATCCCCACGCTGGGCATTTCCGAAGCCTGGCGCTACGCCCCCTCGCTGATTGCCGGGGCGCTGATCCTGCTGTTCAGCATTGACCACCTGCTGGCGCTCAAGCGCCCGAGCGCCGCCGGCTGATCGCCGCGCCACAACCAACACAACAAACTAGAGACAAGACCCATGGAATTGACCGTCCTGTGTTTGAGCTTCGTGCTGTTCCTGGTGCTGGGCGTGCCGGTGGCCTTTGCCATCGGCCTGGCCTGCCTGGCCACCTTCGCCGTCGAGGGCCTGCCCCTGGCCACCGCCATGCAGATGATGGTGTCGGGCATGAACGTGTTCTCGTTCCTGGCCATCCCGTTCTTCATCTTCTCCGGCGAGCTGATGCTGCACGGTGGCATTGCCGACAAGATCATGAACTTCGCCCGCTCGCTGGTGGGCCACATGAAGGGCGGGCTGGGCCTGGCCAACGTGATGGCCAGCACGCTGTTTGGCGGCGTGTCCGGTTCGCCGGTGGCCGACACCTCGGCCATGGGCGGCGTGATGATTCCCATCATGAAGCGCGAGGGTTACAGCGCCGACTACGCGGTCAACGTCACCACCCACGCCTCGCTGACCGGCGCGCTGATGCCGACCTCGCACAACATGATCATCTATGCCTTCGCCGCCCAGGCGGCGGTGGGCACCATCGACGGCCATGCGATACGCGGCGTGTCGATTGGCGACCTGATGTTCGCCGGCCTGATCCCGGTGTTCTGGATCATGGTGTGCATGCTGGTGGCGGCCTACTGGCAGGCCAACAAGAACGGCTTCCCCAAGCGCGCCGACGGCAGCTCCATGATCGAGCGATTCCCCGGCTGGAGCGCGGTGGCCCGCACCTTCGTCGCCGCCGTGCCGGGTCTGATGGTGATGCTGGTGATCCTGGGCTGCGTGATGGGCGGCATCACCACCGCCACCGAGGCGGCGGCCATCGCCGTGGCGTATTCGCTGTTCCTGACCACCGTGGTCTACCGCAGCATTGACCGCTCCAAGATGCTCAAGGCGCTGGCCAAGGCCTCGCGCACCACCGGCGTCATCCTGCTGCTGATCGGCGTGTCCAACATGCTGCGCTGGCAGATGGCCTACCTGGAGATTCCAGAGGCGATCGAGGCGGCCCTGCTGCACGCCACGCAAAACCCGTGGCTGATGCTGCTGTACATCAACCTGATCCAGATCTTCCTGGGCGTGTTCCTGGACATGGCGGCGCACATCCTGATCACCACGCCGTTGTTCCTGCCGTTGGCCATCCAGATGGGTGTGGGGCCGGTGCAGTTCGGCATGATGCTGCTGCTCAACTGCGCCCTGGGCCTGGTGCACCCGCCGGTGGGCACGGTGCAGTTCGTCGGCTGCGCGATCGGCAACATCTCCATCGGCGAGGCCACCAAGACAGCCTGGCCGTATTACCTGGCGATCTGGGTCGCCATCAACCTGGTTACCTATGTGCCCATGTTCTCCACCTGGCTGCCCTCGCTGCTGGCGGGGCACCCCGTGTTCTAGCGAAGCTGATCGGTGACAAAAAAGAGGCCCCATGGGGCCTCTTTGCTTTGGTACATGCTGATCGCAATCTCAGGGCTTGCCCTTCTGGATGGCCCCCACAAACCCATCGCCGCTCAGGTACTTGCCCGCCACAGCGCGCAAGTCGTCCACACCCAGCTTGGCGGTGGTGTCCAGCAGCCGGTCGGTGAAGTCCAGCTCCAGGCCGAACATGGCGTTGGTGGCCAGTTCGCGGTTCAGCGCGCCGTTGGTCTGGCGGTTGATGCGGGTGTTGCCGGCGTAGTACGACTTGGCACGTGCCACGTCGGCGGCGTTGAACTCGTCCTTGGGCAGCTTGCGGATTTCGTCCAGCAGTGCGGCCTTGGAGATCTCTTCCTTCTTCGCATCGGTGGCGATGTAGGCCAGCATCAGGCCGTCGGTGGCGCGCGAGCTGTCCTGCGTGAACACCGTGTAGGCCAGCGATTTCTTGCTGCGCAGCTCGCCAAAGAAGGTGCCGGCCAGGCCGGAGGTGACGTTGTTCAGCAGGCGCACGGCCGGCCAGTCGGCGTGCTTGCGGTTCACCGTGGGGAACAGGTAGACGATGGCGGACTGCTTGCGGTCGCGGTACTCGGCCACTTCCAGCCGGGCCGCCGGTGCGGCGACGGGCTTGGGCGCCGCATGCGTTGCCGCGCCGCGCTTGGGCAGCCAGGCGAACTGTGCTTCCACCATCTTTTTGGCGTCTGCCAGCGTGATGTCGCCCACCACCACGATGACGGCGTCTTGCGCTGTCACGCGTGCCTTGTGCCACTCGCGCAGTTGCGCCGGGCCGATATCGGCCAGCGACGCCGCGTAGCCGGCCGCAGGCAGGCCGTACGGATGGCCGGGGTACATGGCTTCGAACGCCATTTGCACCGGGCGCGCGCTGGAGGAGTCAAACGCGCGTTTGATGGCCGCCAACTGCTGGAAACGCTCTTCCTGCACGCCCTTGTCGGCGAACGCCGGGCTGCGCAGCACCTCGGCCAGCAGCGCCAGGCCGGCGCTGTAGTTGCGGCGCTGGATGTCCAGGCCCAGGCCGAAGAAATCAGCCTCGGTGACGGTGGTGAACTCGGTGCCGAGGAACTCGATGCTGCGGTCGATCTCTTCGCCGCTGTGCGCGCTGCTGCCCTTGCGCAGCGCACGCGTCATCAGCTGGGTGATGCCGGCGTTGCGGCTGCTCTCATCGCTGCGCCCGCCCTGGAAGTACACGCCGGTAGAAATCATCGGTGAGCCGGGGCGTTCGCGCACCAGCAGGCGCGCACCATTGGCCAGGCGCAGGTCTTTCACCGGCTGGTCGGCCACGGCCGCGGCCACCTGTGCCGGCGCCGGCGGCGCCTTGATGGCGGGCAGGGCGGCGGGCGGCGTGGCGGAGGCTTCCTTCACCAGCGCCAGCGCGGCATCCGCCGTCATGTCTGGCGTGCCCTTGGGCGTGTAGTGGTACAGCGTCAGGTTGTTCACCCGCAGGTAGCGCTGGGCGGCTTCCTGCACCTGCTTGGGTGTCAGCGCTTGCAGCGCCAGCAGGCGCGTGCGCAATTTGTCCACACCGTAGCGGGCCTCCACCTGCGACAGCGTGGTGGCCTGGCCCAGTGCCCCCTGCAAGCCGGCCACCAGCGCGCTTTCGATGCGGTTCTTGGCCAGTTGCAGTTCGAAGTCGGTCGGGCCCCAGGCCTTCATGCGCTCCACCTCGGCCAGGATGCCCTTGTCCACCGTGATGCGGTTCATTTCGTCAAAGGTGGCCTGGATGGCGAAGACGCCGATGTCGTCAAAGTTGTCGTGCGACGCCTCTGCCGTGCTGGCCGAGGTGGGCCCCACCACCTTGGTGTACAGGCGCGATGAGCGGCCGTCACCCATCACGGCCGCCAGCACGTCCAGCGCCAGCTCGTCCGGGTTGCCCACGCCGGGCGTGTGCCAGCCCAGCACCGTGTAGCCCTGCTTGATTTCGGCCGACGACTGGCCGAAGCGGAACGCGGTCTGTTCCGGTTCCTTGGGGCCGTAGCGCTTGTCCAGCGTGCCTTTGGCGAGCTTGCCGAAGGTCTCATTGGCCACGGCCAGCGCTTCTTCGTGCGTGATGTCGCCAGCAATGGACAACACGATGTTCTCCGGCCGGTACACGGTCTCGAAAAACGCCATCAGGTTGGCGCGCTGGATGTTGCGCAGCACCTCGTTGGAGCCAATGCGCCAGCGCTTCATGCGGTGCTGGGTGAAGGCGGTGGCGTACATGCGCTCCATGGACACGGCCGGGGCGTTGTCCAGCTTGCGGTTGGACTCTTCGATCACCACCTCGGCTTCCTTCTTCAGCTCGGCGGGGTCGAACAGCGGGTTGCTGATGGCATCGGCCTGGATTTCCACCGCCTTGCGGAAGCCCTCCTTGGGCACCACGAAGTAGTAGTTGGTGCTGTCGTAGATGGTGCCGGCGTTGGTCTGCCCGCCGATGGAGGCCAGCTCCTGTGAAATCTGCTCGGCGCCAGGGAAGGCCTTGGAGCCCTTGAAGAACATGTGTTCAAACAGGTGGGCCATGCCGGCGATCTCGTCGGTCTCGTTGAAGTAGCCAGCCTTGACCCAGGTGTTGATGGCCACCACGCCGGTGCCTTTTTGCGGCTTGGTGATCAGCGTCAGGCCGTTGGGCAGCGTGGTCTTCTTCACGTCCTGCAGGAAGCCGTCCAGCACGGTGGCCGGTGGGGCGGTGGGCGAGGCGGCCTGGGCGAACTGGCTCAAGGCCAGTGGCATCAGGCCCAGCAGTGCGGAGCAGAGCAGGGTAGGGACAAGGCGCATGGGGGCGTCACTTTCTCTCAGGGTGAAAGGGAAAAAACGGCTATTGTGCCCGCCCAGTGCTGGCGCCCTGGGGCGAAATGCCGGCCCGGCGGCCGGAAATGTGACGAACGGCGGAAATCGGTACACCAGCAGCGGCGCCCGGCCCGTTGACAGTTGCGGTTGGCGCATTGCAGCAAATCCAGTTCATGGCTTGCCGCACCTGCCGGCACCCTCCATAATGGGCCGGCCTGCGGATCTTCGCTCCACAACAAGGTGGAACACCACCGACAAGGAACCACGCGATGCCAGTTGTCAATGGAACGACGGGTGACGACATCCTGTATGCCAGTGCGACGGGTGACACCGTCTTTCAGGGCCTGGCCGGCAACGACATCGTCTACGGCGGCTCGGGCAATGACAGTCTGAACGGGGACGCCGGGGACGACTACCTGGTCGGCAGCGGCGGCAACGACAGCCTGGACGGCGGCGCCGGCAGCGACTTGGGGCTGTACCTGGGCAAGCGCGCCGATTACACCATCAGCTACAACGCCAACACCGCCGTCTTCACCCTGGTGGACAAGACGGCTGGGCGTGATGGCACCGACCTGGTCACGGGCGTGGAGAGCTTCCAGTTTTCCGACGGCGTGGTGACCTCCCAGCAGCTGGTGAGCACGCTGCCCGACACCACGCCCCCCACCCTGGTCAGCACCACCCCCGCCAACGGCGCCTTTGCGGTCTCCATCACCAGCAACATCAGCATCACCTTCAGCGAAGCCATCGTGCTGGGCGCGGGCGCCATCGTCCTGAAGGATGCCGACGGCAATGTGGTGGCCACCTATTCGGCCAGCAACACCGCCAACCTCAGCATCTCCGGCAACACGCTGACCCTGTTTCGCAGCACCCCGCTGGCCGCCAGCAGCAACTACAGCCTGGAGCTGAGCGCCGGCAGTGTCAAAGACCTGTCAGGCAACAACTTCGGCGGCAGCCTGGGCTACCACTTCACCACCGCCGGCAATGGCCAGCAGCTGACCGCCACCGCCGCCGCCCCCAACCTGACTGGCGGCACCGGTGACGACACCCTGATCGCCGGCCCCGGCAACGGCACGCTGGACGGCGGCGCCGGCGACGACGTGCTGGTGGGCGGTGCCGGCAAGACCCTGATGCTGGGCGGCACCGGCAGCGACACCCTGATCAGCGGCAGCGGCGCCGACACCATGCAGGGCGGCGATGGCGGTGACCTGTATTACGTCAATGACGCTGGTGATGTGGTGCAGGAGCAGGCCACCAACGCCGCCCAACCCCTTGATCCGAACTCACCCGATGCCGACCTGGGCCGCGCGGTGGACAAGGTGATTGCCAGCATCAACTACACGCTGACCGGCTTTGTCGAGAACCTGTCGCTGGCCAGCGCCTCAGGCAACCTGGCTGGTGTCGGCAATGAGCTGAACAACCTGCTCACAGGCAATGAGGGCAACAACACCCTGAACGGCAAGGCCGGCAACGACACCCTCGATGGTGGTACCGGGCTGGACACCGCCCAATACAGCGGCAAGTTCAGCGACTACAAGATCACACTGGGCCCCGCCGCCAATGCCACCGCTTTGGCCGACAGCTTGCCGGCCACCGTGGCCGACAACCGCGCAGCCAACCTGAGCGAAGGCAATGACAGCCTGAGCAACATCGAGCGGCTGCAGTTCAGCGACAACCGGCTGGCGCTGGACCTCGGCATCACCCAGGCTGGCGGCAAGACGGTGCTGATGATGGCCGTGGCCACCAGCCTGGGGCCGGCGCTGGTGGGGGTGCCAAGCCTGGCTGGCATCTTCCTGAACTACTTCGACAGCGGTGCCAGCTTGCTGGACGGGGCCAACCTGCTGGTGGCCACGGGCATCGTGGCGGCCTTTGCCGGCGGCAACGACAACGCCAGCCTGGTCAAGATGGTCTATGCCGATGTGTATGGCAAGGCACCGGATGCGGCCACGCTGGCCAGCCTGCTGGCGCCGCTCAACGCCGGCACCACCTCACAGGCGCAGTGGCTGGCCGACATGGCCGCTTCCACCGCCAACCAGCAGCATGTCAACCTGGTGGGATATGCGGGCTCGGGCTTGCAGTACACCCTTTGAAGGGCGACTCGTGAACATCAAACTGTCCTTGTCCTTGCCCCTGGTGCTGGCCACACTGGCCCTGGTGTCGTGCGGCGGCGGCCTCAGTGACCCCGATGCGCAACTGCAGGCCGCCCAGGTGGTGCAGCGCGCGCAAATGGACCGTGAGCAGCTGGACCGCGGGCAGGTCCAGGTGCGCCAGGCCACCACCAGCACACAAGTAGTGGATGCAACGGCTTACATGGACTGGGCGCAGACGCAGAACCCCGGCAACTTTCCCGGCGCCCAGCCCACGGTGCAGCGCAGCGGCTTTGTGTTCCGTTACTACCCGGGCTCGGGCAACTTCATCATCGTCATGGGCAGCGGCGACGTCTACCACCTGGGGCCGGTCAGCGGTGGCAAGCTGTCGCGCATCGGCGCGCTGGCGGACTTCACCTGCAACATCTTCCCCAGCAGCTGCGCCTCGTCCATCGTGGGCACCTGGACCATCCCCGGCAACAACGGCGCCATGGTGACATTTTTCAGCAATGGCGACTTCATGCAGGCCCAGTGGGCCTTTTCAGAGCCTGACCCCGTGGCGTCCCAGGTCTGGCCCGGCCTGGAGCGCTCCACCTACGTCTGGAACACCAGCACCGGCGCCCTGACCATGACCTGCCCCAGCCTGGACACCAATGGCACGGCTGGCCCCGCGGGCACCTACACCGGCGGCTTCACCGGCTACAAGGGCGACCCCATCGGCACCTGCCGCGACGCCAGCCAGGCCAGGACGGTCCAGCTCAGCGGCAACACCATGAGCTTCACCACGGCAGGCGGCACCGCTACCTTGACCCGCCTGGTGGATACCAGCAACACCATCGTCGGCTCCTGGTTTGTGGCCCCGAGCAGCATGCTCACCTTCTTCAGCAACGGGGACTTCGTGCAGACCGAGTGGCGCGCCGCCAACGCCAGCCTGCAGAGTTGGCCCGGCGTGGAGCGCGCCACCTACACCTGGAACGCCAGCACCGGCACGCTGACCCTCACCTGCCCCAGCGTGGACACCAACGGCAGCGCCGGCATCTCGGACGGCTACACCGGCGGCTTCACCGGCTTCAAGGGCGACCCGATAGGCACCTGCAAGGGCGCCGGCTCGCTGGGCGCGGGCAACACGCGCATCAACGGCGATACGCTGACCCTGGTCATCCCCGAGGGCACCCTGACCGCGACGCGTGTGAAGTAAGCCGGTTATCTCGGTCTGCGCATGCTGGAGGCCTTTCATGCCGGTTTGTGATACCTGCTAGTGGCGGCCCCGGCTTCTCAAAGGCAAGGTCCCGCTACAGAATCGTTTGCTTATGACTGAACATCGTACGCAGGTCGCCATCATTGGCGCGGGGCCCTCTGGGCTGTTGTTGGGGCAGTTGCTGCACAAGGCTGGCATTGCCAATGTGGTTCTGGAGCGCCAGAGTGGCGACTATGTGCTGGGCCGCATACGCGCTGGTGTCATCGAACAGACCACTGCTGATTTGCTGGACGAGGCTGGCGTGGGCGCGCGCATGCACGCCGAGGGCCTGGTGCACCACGGTGTGGAGCTGTGTTTCGACGGCGCGCGCCACCGCATCGACCTCTCCGGCCTGACCGGCGGCAAGCATGTCATCGTCTACGGCCAGACCGAGGTCACGCGCGACCTGATGGCCGCGCGCGAGGCAGAAGGGTTGACCACGGTCTACAACGCCCAGGACGTACAGCCGCATGACTTTGACACCGCCAAGCCCTGGCTGACCTACACCCACAACGGCGAGCAGCACACGCTGCGCTGCGACTTCATTGCCGGCTGCGACGGCTACCACGGCGTCAGCCGCGCCAGCGTGCCGGCGGGGGCGATCCGCGAATTCGAGAAGGTCTATCCCTTTGGCTGGCTGGGCGTGTTGTCCGACACGCCGCCGGTGTCGCCTGAGCTGATCTATTCCAACCACGCGCGCGGCTTTGCGCTGTGCTCGCAGCGCTCGGCCACGCGCAGCCGTTACTACGTGCAGTGCGCGCTGGACGACCAAGTGTCGCAGTGGAGCGATGACGCTTTCTGGGACGAGCTGCGCCGCCGGCTGGACCCGGCCGCCGCCGAGAGCCTGGTCACCGGCCCATCGATTGAGAAAAGCATCGCCCCGCTGCGCAGCTTCGTGGCTGAGCCGATGCGCTTTGGCAGCTTGTTTTTGGCCGGCGACGCCGCCCACATCGTGCCGCCCACCGGTGCCAAGGGGCTGAACCTGGCCGCATCGGACGTGCGCTACCTGGCCTACGCGCTGCACGAGCACTACCTCGACAACAGCCAGGCTGGGCTCACGCACTATTCCGACACCTGCCTGCGCCGCGTCTGGCGCGCCGAGCGTTTCAGCTGGTGGTTCACCTCACTGACCCACCTGTTCCCCGATCAGGGCACGATTGGCGCCAAGCTGCAGCATGCCGAGCTGGACTACCTGGTGAACTCGGTGGCTGCACGCACCGCGCTGGCGGAGAACTACGTCGGACTGCCGTTTTAGTTCCAAGGCATTGGCTGGGATCAGGCCGACGCGGCACTCGGCTCCGCGGCTGTCCCCCGGGCCTTCGGCCCTCCTCCTTGATGCCGCTGCGCCGAATGCCGCATCGACCTGATCCTGCAAGCGTGGTTGGCGTGCGAACGGCATGAGGTCAGGGGTTTCCCGCATTTGGCCTTTCGGGTACATTGCTAAGCAGAACAAGTACGGCGAGAGGGGGAGGGATGGCAAGAACTTCGGCACAAGATCTGCTGGGTTTGTCGCTATTTTTATGCGAGCAAACTATCAATGGCCAGCAAGGGCTGCATGCCCGTTTTGCTGGTGAATTTGCCAACTTATACCGCAGAGTGTTGCGGTATATATTGCGTTAGGCACCATGTCAGCGATTCTTCTCCTGGAAGATGGGCGCGGACTATATCGCTCGAATATGTGCTACTGCGGAATGCTTGTGCTGATCTCCAGAGAGGTGTCTGATGCGCACGCCCGGTTGAGGGTGTGGCTCGCCGATAAGGCCGAACGGACGCCGCCATTCTGCGAGTTCGATCTGAGGGGCCTGAGCGAACCAGATCGCATCGAATTTTGGATTGCGAGTGAACGTGCATATGCTCAGTTGCTGCAGCGGCACGGTCCAGAATCGTCCTGGTCGAGAAATATGTACGCTGGCGAGGGACTGAGCCACCTGCTGCAAATGCATCGGAGCATCATTGCCGGTGAGCCACCCTCTACTCTCAATGACCTCCATGAAGTCATCCCGTTTCGTGGCAAAGCGGAAGATCTCGATGAAATTTGGTTCGAGAATGGTGCCTAACCCCTCCGTCGAGCGGACGTCTTTGAGCTGGCTGCGCGAGCCCAAAGCCGCCGGTCATGTCGAACGTTAGGTCGCAAAATGCGTCGGCCCTCTCGCCTTATGCCAGTTGCCACGCCGAGCCCTTCGGCTATCCTGGGATGGCTCTTTATCGCCGTCCTGATCGGGAGCACTGTGTATGTCGGCTATGTGATGTTCAGTAAGGCTCCGTGGGCTACTTCGGCTGGCGCGGCTCTCCTGGTGTTGGTATCCATTTATTCAAGCCGGCGTCGAAAGAGGAGGCTTGAAGCATTGGCACAAGTGCGTGGTGGTGAATCCATCTGCGAGTTCGCCAGAAGTTTTGATGCGCGAAATGTCGATACATGGGTGATTCGAGCGGTCTACGAAGAGCTGCAAAGGGAATTAGCTGATGCTGTACCTAACTTTCCGGTCCGAGCTTCCGACGTGCTTCTCAAGGACCTCCTTGAGGACTCAGACGATCTCGACATGTCACTTGCCCCAAATGTGTCAAAGAGAACCGGACGATCGCTTGACGACTTTCCTGAAAATCCGTACTTCGGCAAGGTCCGAACAGTAGAGGATTTAGTATTGTTCTTCAATGCGCAACCACATGAGAATGCAACCTAACCCATCAGTGAAATACGGACCGCCTGCGGCGTCCGTTTACTTCTTGCGTTAGATGACAGTTCTCCACCACTCAACAATGGCTCCGTCCCAAAGATACTTCTTGGCATGGGTTGGTTTCTTTTTCGCAGAGTCCTTAATGGGCCTCGGTTGTTTGTATCTGTCTCAATGGTTCGTCGTTCCATTTTTCGCGGTCTTGCCCATAGCAAGCCATATGATCCGAAGAATTTCTTGCCCGAATTGCGGGGCACCGCTGGTCTATAACGGTCGCAGCATTCCGGATCGATTGACGCCTCCATCTATATTCAGGACGAAATGCCAAGCATGCGGTGAGAGTTTGGACAAACAACAGTAAGAGTTAACGGATGCAACGCAAATCTAACTGGTCGGCCCACACGGTCGTGCAACATCAGGTTGCCGCTTCGCGGCGTGTGTTGCGTGCCGGAGGGAAATCAAGGAGGAGGCCGTAGGCCGGGGGACAGTCCCGTAGCCACGCGCCCCAGTGGCGTCGGCAACCGCCAATCAGCAACGCGCGGCGCCAGCGGACCCCAACGGAAACCCCGGCGCAACATTCAAGGCGCGAGGTACACCTTTTGCAACAGGGTAATCAGCGTCTTGCGCTCAGCAGCAGTCAATCTGCTGGCGGCCCGCAGTTCCAGTGCCTGCGCCGTGGTCTCGGCGCGCTTGATCAGCGCCGCGCCTTCACGTGTGGCATGCAAGCCGGTGGCACGGCGATCGGTGGCGTGGGGCTGGCGCTCTATCAGGCCGCGTTGCTCCAACTGCTTGATCAGGCCCACCAGGTTGGGCGGCAGCACGCCCAGCACCGCGCACAGCTGGCGAGAGGTGATGCCGGGGTTGTGCGCGATCGTGGAGGCGACAGAAAAGTCCACCGGCCGGAAGTCGTATTGCGCCATCTCCTGCATGAACACCTCGATGACGGCCAGCGCCGTGCGGCGCGCGTTGTAGCCCACCAGGCTTTCCAGAAAGCGGGTGTCCACCGCTTCCGCAGTGGCCGGCGGGGCAGGGGGTTGGATGGCCTTGAGGGTCATGGCGTGGATTGTCGCCGCGCACCCAGGTAGGTGTCCGCCACGCGCGGGTCCCTGGCCAACTCAGCCGCCGGGCCGCTCAAGCTCAACTCGCCCATCTCCAGCACATAGGCATGGTCGGCCACGGCCAAGGCGGCGTGCGCGTTCTGCTCCACCAGCACAATGGTGACGCCGGTGCTGCGCAGTGCGGCAATGGTGTTGAAGATTTCGCGCACCACCAGTGGTGCCAGGCCCAGGCTCGGCTCGTCCAGCAGCAGCAGGCTGGGCTGCGCCATCAGCGCGCGGCCCAGCGCCAGCATCTGGCGCTCGCCGCCCGACAGCGTGCCGGCCAGTTGCGTGCGGCGCTCCTTCAGGCGCGGGAACAGCGTGTACACCTCGTCCACACGGTCACGCCAGCGTGCGGTGCCCAGCCGCATCGGGCGAAAGCCGCCCAGCGACAGGTTGTCTTCCACCGGCATGCTGCCGAACAGCTCGCGCTTTTCCGGCACCAGCGCGATGCCCAGCATCACGCGCTCTTCCAGCGTCAGCGCCGTGATGGATTGGCCGTTGAACATAATGTCGCCCCGCGCCGGCAACACACCCATCAGCGTGTTCAGCAGTGTGGACTTGCCGGCGCCGTTCGGCCCGATGACGGTGATGACGCTGCCGGCGTTGGCGCTCAGGCTGATGCCGTGCAGCACCTCGGCGCGGCCGTAGCCGGCACGCAGGTCGCGTATGTCGAGCAGGGGCGTGGTGGTGCTCATGGCCATGGCTCTCAATGCTCGGTGCCCAGGTAGGCGGCGCGCACCTGCGGGTTTTGCTGCACCTGCTCGGGCGTGCCCTCGGTCAGGAAGGTGCCGAATTCCATTACCACCAGGCGGTCGCACAGGCCCATCACCATGTCCATGTCGTGCTCCACCAGCAGGATGCTCATGCCTTCGCCACGCAACTGGCGCAGCACGTCGGCCAGCGCCTGCTTTTCCTGGTGGCGCAGGCCGGCGGCCGGCTCGTCCAGCAGCAGCAGCGCCGGGTCGCCGCACAGCGCGCGGGCAATCTCCATCAGCCGCTGCGGGCCCATGGGCAGGTTGCCGGCCTGCTCGTGCAGCCAGGGGCCCATGCCCACCCGTTCCAGCTGGCGTTGCGCCTCGCGCAGCAGCTGGCGCTCTTCAGCCCGGTTGGTGCGCACCATCGCCGCCAGCACGCCCTTGCTGCCACGCAGGTGGGCGCCCAGCGCCACGTTGTCCAGCACGCTCATGTCGGGGATCATCTTCACATGCTGGAAGGTGCGTGACATGCCGCGCGCAGCAATCTGCCGCGAGCGCAGGCCGCCCACCGGCTGGCCACGGAACAGCACCTGTCCGCCGCTCAGGCCCAGCACGCCGCTGATCAGGTTGAAGGTGGTGGATTTTCCGGCGCCGTTGGGGCCTATCAAGCCCACGATCTCACCGGCGCGGATCTGAAAGCTGATGTCGTTCACCGCCACCAGGCCGCCAAAGGTCTTGCGCACCGCTTGCACGTCCAGCACCAGTTCGCCGTGCGCCGGCTTCGGTTTCTCGGGCAGCGGTGGTGCGTCTGCCCAATCCACCTTGCGCGGTGCGCGCGGCAGGCGCCGCTCTACCAGCGACCACAGGCCGTCTGGCAGGTATTTCAGCACCAGCACCAGCACGATGCCAAACACGATGACTTCAAAACTGCCGCTGCTGCCGATCAGCTTGGGCAGCAGCACCTGCAACTGGTCTTCCAGCAGTTTGGTCAGCAGCGCACCCGTCAGCGCGCCCCAGACCTGGCCGACGCCGCCCACCACCGTCATGAACAGGTATTCGATACCCATCTTCAGCCCGAAGGGAGAAGGGTTCACCGTGTGCTGCAGGTGTGCCAGCAGCCAGCCGGCCAGGCAGGCCAGCAGCGCGGCGATCAAAAACACGGATACCTTGTAGCGCAGCGTGTTCACGCCCATGGCCTCGGCCATCAGCGTGCCGGTGCGCAGTGCCCGCATCGCGCGGCCGGCGCGTGAATCCAGCAGGTTCAGCAGCGCCAGCGCGGCCAGCAACACAAACGCCCAGGCCAGCACATAGAAGCCCCGGCCGGTGCCCAGCGCCTGCCCAAAGACAGACAGCCCGGGTATGCCCAGCATGCCGTCGTACTTGCCAAACGCGTCCACGTTAGCCAGCAGGTAGTACAGCACCAAGCCCCAGGCGATGGTGGCCAGCGGCAGGTAGTGGCCCGACATGCGCAGCGTGATGGCGCCCAGCACCAGCGCTGACGCAGCGGTGATGGCCAGCCCCACCGGCAGCGTGGCCCAGGGCGACCAGCCGGCGTTCAGCGTCAGCCAGGCACTGGTGTACGCACCCAGGCCGACAAAGGCGGCCTGGCCGAAGGACGTGAGCCCGGCCACGCCGGTCAGCAGCACCAGGCCCAGGCACACCAGGCTGTACAGCGCGATGTAGTTCAGCTGGGTGATCCAGAAATCCGGCAGCGGCAGCAGCGCCACCGCTGCCAGCACCACCACGAAGGCCACCAACCCAAAGCGCCGCACCTGGCTCAACCCCATCTCAATGGTCCTCATCCGAATGGCCACTGGCGAACGAACGCCACAGCAGCACCGGCAGCACCAGCGTGAACACGATGGCCTCCTTGAAGGCGCTGGCCCAGAACGAGCCGAAAGCCTCCACCACCCCCACGGCCAGCGCCCCCAGCAGCGCACCGGGGTAGCTGGCCAGGCCGGCCATCACGGCGGCGACGAAGCCCTTCAGGCCAATCAAAAATCCTGAGTCGTAAAACACCGTGGTAGTGGGGCCGATCAGCAGGCCCGACAACGCGCCGATGAAGGCCGCCATGGTGAAGCACAGCTGGCCGGCCGTTTGCGACGAGATGCCCATCAGCCGCGCGCCCAGCCGGTTGACGGCGGTGGCGCGCAGCGCCTTGCCGTACTGCGAGCGCTCGAAAAACAGCCACAGCAGCACCAGCAGCGCGGCCGATACGGCGGCGATGATGATGGCCTGGCCAGAGAGTGTGAGTGCGCCCAAGCGCAGTCGCAAGTCCCACAGCGCCGGGTTGCGAAACCCCTCGGCGCCAAAAAAGAGCAGGCCCAGGCCGGTCATGGCGAAATGCACACCGACCGACACGATCAGCAGCACCAGCGGCGTGGCGTCGGCCAGTGACTGGTAAGCCACCCGGTACACCAGCGGCCCGAAGGCGGTGACCAGCGCCACCGCCAGCAAAGCCTGCACCGCCATGTGGGGTTGCTGCGGCGCCAGCCAGGCCGTCAGCGCGCACAACGCCACCGGCAGCGCCAGCGTGCGCGCGGCGGCCTTCAGCACCGGCAGCACGCTGTGGTGGCGCTGCCAGGCCGCCAACGCGTCCATGGCGGCGGCCACCACGGCCGTGATCAGCAGCAGCCACACCGTGCCGGGCACCTTGCCGGTTTGCAGCAGCGCCAAGGTCAGTGCGCCATAGGCCACGAACTCGCCCTGCGGGATGAAGATCACCCGCGTGACGGTGAACACCAGCACCGTGGCCAGGCCCAGCAGCGCGTAGATCACGCCGCTGGTCAGGCCATCAAGCAGCAGGATGCTGGCGATCGAGAAGTCCATGCCTAGGGTTTTCCGCTGTGCGTCCGTGGGACAGGTTTACTCGACCTTCCAGTCGGCGTTGACCACCTTCAGCATCACGCCGGTCTCCAGCGTGAAGCCCCAGTGGTCATCCTTGGTCCAGTTCAGCACGCCGTGCGACAGCACGGTGCGGCCCATGCTCTCAAAGGCGTCGCGCAGCGCGGCGCGGAACTCGGGCGTGCCCGGCTTGGCCTTCTTCAGCGCGATGGGAATGGCCTTCTCCAGCACCAGCTCGGCGTCATAGCCATGGCCGGCGAACTGGTTGCGCGAGCCCGGGCCATAGGCCTTTTCGTACTTCTGCACGAAGTCGATCGCGACCTTCTTCGACGGGTGGCTGTCGGGCAGTTGCTCGGCAATCACCGCCGGGCCGGAGACCACGTAGGCACCTTCCACCGCCTTGCCGCCCACGCGCATCAGGTCGCGGGTGGCAGCAGCATGGGTCTGGTAGACCTTGCCGGTGTAGCCGCGCTCCATCACCGCCATGTGCGGCATGGCCGCGCCGCTGCCCGAAGCCACCAGCAGCATGGCGTCGGGGTTGGCGGCGGTCAGCTTCAGCACCTGCGCGGTCACGCTGGTGTCGGAGCGGGCGAAGCGCTCGGCAGCGACGACCTTGATGCCGGCCTTGTCGGCCTCGGCGGTGAACTCCTTCAGCCAGCTCTCGCCATAGGCGTCGGTGTAGCCCAGGAAGCCCACGGTCTTCACGCCCTGCTTCTTCATCAGGTTGACCATGGCATGCGCCATTACGCCGTTGGATTGCGGCAGGCGAAAGCTCCACTTGTCCTTGCCCGGCGGCAGTGGTGCCGGTGACATCATCAGCTGGGGCGTGCCGGCCTCGGCCGCCACGTCGGCCATGGCAATGGCCACCGGTGTGGCCACCGAGCCCACGATCACGTCCACCTTCTCATCGGTGACATAGCGCTTGGCGATCTTGGCGCCGTTGGTGGGGTCGGTGGCGTCGTCCAGCACGATCACCTTCAGCTTTTCACCAGCTATGGTTGCGGGCCACAGCTTGACCTGGTTGCCAGCCGGTATGCCCAGGCCGGATGCGGGGCCAGTCAGCGGCAGCACCACGCCTACCGTGATGTCGGCCAGCGCCGCGCCGGATGCCAGCAGCGCAATGGCGGCACAGGCCGCAGTCTTCTTCAGCTTCGTCATCGTTGTCTCCTCAGGTTATGGTTTGCGGACGGAAAAAACTGTTTTGGCGGATCAACTGCACAGTGCCTTGATGTCTTCGGGCACGGGGATGGCGCGTATGCGCTCCGGCTCTTCCGGCAGGCGCACGCAGAAAGCGCGGATTTCGGTGCCCTCGCACAGCAGGTCGTCACCGCGCTTGACCAGATGGCGGTGCACAAAGGCCTTGTTGCGCCACTCTTCCACCGTGGTGTGCACCTGCAGGGTTTCGCCATAGGTGGCAGGGCGCAGGAATTTGGTGTTGATCTCCAGCAGCGGCGCGCCGATGATGTGGCGCGTCTTCACCAGCTCGCGCCAGGGCGGCACACCGCATTGGACGAAGAAGTTCAACGAGGCGGCGTCCATCCACTTCGAGAAGTTGGGGAAGAACACGATGCCGGCCGGGTCGCAATCGCCGAACATCACCTGCACCTCGTAGACAACGGTCTTGGCCATGGCGTTCACGTGGCGTTCAGCGCGGCGCCATGCGCAGCGCGCCGTCCAGGCGAATCACCTCGCCGTTCAGGTGGCCGTTGGTGACGATGTGCGCCGCCAGTTGGGCGAATTCTTCGGGCTTGCCCAGGCGCGGCGGGAAGGGGATGCTGGCGGCAAGAGAGGCCTGCACCGGCTCGGGCAGGGTCTTCATCAGCGGCGTGGCAAACAGGCCGGGCGCGATGGTGCACACGCGTATGCCGTGCTGCGCCAGGTCGCGCGCCATCGGCAGCGTCATGCCCACCAGGCCACCCTTGGAGGCGCTGTAGGCCTGCTGGCCCACCTGGCCGTCAAAGGCGGCCACGGAGGCGGTGAACAGCATCACGCCGCGCTCGCCGTCTTCCAGCGGAGCCAGCTTGGCGCAGGCGGCGGCAAACAGGCGGCTGGCGTTGTAGCTGCCCAGCAGGTTGACGTTGATGACCTTGGCGAAATCCTCCAGCGGTGCGGCATTGCCGTCCTTGCCCACCACGCGCTTGGCGCTGCCAATGCCGGCAATGTTCATCAGCATGCGCGCCGGGCCATGGGCCGCCGTGGCAGCGTCCAGCGCGGCCTGCAGGCTCTCCGTGTTGGTGATGTCGCAGGCCAGCGCCAGCGCGCGGCCTGCGCCATGGGCGGCGTTGATGTCGTCGGCCACGCGCTGGGCGTTGGCCAGGTTCACGTCCAGCACCGCCACCTGGGCGCCCAGGCGTGCCAGTTCGCGCGCCGTGGCCTCGCCCAGGCCGGAGCCGCCGCCGGTGACCAGTGCACTGTGTCCTTCAATCTTCATGAGTGTCTCCAGGTTTTCAGTATCGGGGGCAGGGGGCTCAGGCGGCAGCGGGGTTTTCCAGCAGCAGCGCAATGCCCTGGCCACCGCCTATGCAGGCACCGCCTATGCCATAGCGCAGCTTGGCGCGCTGCATTTCGCGCGCCAGCGTCAGGGTCAGGCGCACGCCGGTGGCGGCCAGCGGGTGGCCCAGCGCGATGGCGCCGCCATGCACGTTGAGCTTGTTCAGGTCCAGCCCCAGTTCACGCGCCACTGCCAGCGTCTGTGCGCCCTGGGCCTCGTTGATTTCGAAGCGGTCGATTTCGTCCAGCGTCAGGCCAGTGCGCTCCAGCAGCAGGCGTATGGCCGGCGCCGGACCAATGCCCATGATCTCTGGCGGCACACCCACGGCGGACACACCCAGCACCCGCGCCAGCGGCTGCTTGCCCTGGGCCTTGGCGTAGGCGCCGCTGGCCACCACAGCGGATGCCGCCGCGTCCACCAGTGCCGAGCTGTTGCCGCCGGTCTGTACGCCGTCCTTGAACACCGGCTTGAGCTTGGACAACACGTCCACGGGGGAAGGACGCGGATGGGTGTCCTGCGCCACCTCGGTCACTTTGCCAGCCAGGCGTATGCCGCGCGGCTTGTAACCTTCCAGCTCAAAGGTCTCGCTGACCACCGGCACGATCTCGCCGGCATGGAAGCCGCTTTGCTGCGCCGCCACCGCCTTGGCGAACGAGGCGGATGCAAACTCGTCCACTTCAGCGCGGGTGATGCCGTATTGCCTGGCCAGGTTCTCAGCCGTCTGGATCATGTTGATGTCGGCGGCCGGGTCCAGCAGCGCTTCCCACATGTAGTCCTTGAAACCCACCGGCGCGCCGAGCTTGAAGCCGGTGCGGTGCTCAAAGCTGGCGATGGGGTTGCGCGTCATGCTCTCGGTGCCCACCACCAGCGCGGCCTCGCAGGCGCCGCCCTGGATATGTTCGCCGGCCTGGCGAAACAGCTCGAAGCCCGTGCCGCAGATGCGCTGCGCCATGATGGCCGGCACCTGCACCGGCACGCCGGCGTACAGGCCGATGTGGCGCGGCAGGAAGAACTGGTAGAAGTCTCCCGGCGCCATGTTGCCGGTGATGACGGAACCGATGTGCTCGCCCGGCACGCCGGCACGCGCCAGCGCCGCGCGCGCGGCCTTGATGCCCAGATCAGTGGGCGAGATGTGGCCCAGCGCGCCGCAATAGTCCACCATGGGGGTGCGCACGCCGTCCAGCAACCAGACGTCGTTGAAGGGGGTAAAAAATCCGGCTTGGCTCATGGTCAGGTTCTGTTTTGGGGTTGCAGCGTGTGGGGCAGGCGGCCTTCGTGCAGCGCCGCCACGGTGTCCGCGCGCAGTGTCAGCACTGCGCGCTGGTTGATCGAGCCCTTGTCGGTGACCTCGCCTTTGTCCATCGACGGCGGTTGGGCCAGCAGGCACATCCTGGCAATGCGGGTGGCGCTGCCCGTGGCCTGGGCGGCCAGCGTGTCCAGCAGGCGCTGGAAGTGGGCCAGCACCGGCGTGCTGGCCAGCACCTCATCCAGCGGCGCGTCCGCCGCCAGGCCGCTCAAGGCCCGGCATGCGGCCACGTTGGGGAACACCATGGCCCCCACCTCGTGCCGGTCCAACCCGGTGATGACCGCGTCCTGCACGCAAGGTGCGCCGGTGGCGATGAGCTTGCCGCGCAGCGGCCCCACGCTGACGAAAGTGCCGGTGGCCAGCTTGAAGTCCTCGGCAATGCGGCCGTCAAAGCGCAGGCCCTTGTGGACGTCGGCCTCGTCTATCCATTTCAGCGCGTCGCCGGTGCAGAAGAAACCTTCGTCGTCGAAGTGCCGGGCGGTCTCCGCCGGGTCGCGCCAGTAGCCGGGCGTGATGTTGGGGCCGCGGTAGCGCACCTCGGTCTTGTTGCCACAAGGGGCCAGCTTCAGCTCCAGCCCCGGCGCGGGCAGGCCCAGGTCGCCGGACTGCACATGCGGGCTGGTGACGAACAGGCCAAACGGGCTGGATTCGGTCATGCCCAGGCCACTGGCCATCACCACGCGCTGGCCGATTTCCGATTGCGCGCTGGCAAACAGGCTGTCCCATACCGGCTGGGCCAGTGAGGCACCGGCATAGAAGAACATGCGCACGCGCGAGAACAGGTTCTTGCGCAGCGCGGTGTCGGTCTGCATCGCACCGGCAATGGCTTCAAAGCCCGTGGGCACGTTGAAGTACACGGTGGGCGCCACCTCGCGCAGGTTGCGCAGCGTCTCGCCCACCAGGGCCGGCACCGGCTTGCCCTCATCGATGTACAGCGTGCCGCCGTTGTACAGCACCATGCCGACGTTGTGGTTGCCGCCGAAGGTGTGGTTCCACGGCAGCCAGTCCAGCAGCACCGGCGGCTCTTCGGTCAGCACCGGCATGGACTGGCGCATCTGCTGCTGGTTGGCGCACCACATGCGGTGCGTGTTGATGACCGCCTTGGGCAGCTTGGTGGAGCCGCTGGTGAAGAGGAACTTGACGATGCTGTCGGGCGTGATGGCCGCGGTGGCCGCGTCCACCGCCGCCGTGGGTTTGGTCGCCAGCAATTCGGCCAGTGGCGTGCTGGGTCGGCCTAGGGTGCTGCCTTGGGCAAACACCAGCTCCACTTCCGGGGCGACCGTCGCCAGCATCGCCTTGGCGTAGCGGCTGGCGTCGTTGGCGAACACCAGGCCGGGTGTCAGCGTGTCCACCACATGGCGCAGCTTGGCGTAGTCCGTGCTCAAGGTGGAGTAGGGCGGCGAGGCCGGGCACCAGGGGATGCCGGCCAGCATGCAGCCCAGCGCCATCAGTGCGTGGTCGAGGTCGTTTTCGCTCAGGACCAGCACCGGGCTTTGCGCATTCAGGCCGCGTTGCAGCAGCGCCTGGGCGATGGCGCGGGCGCTGGCCAGTGCCTGCGCGTAGCTGATGTGACGCCAGTCGCCCCGGCTGCCATCGGCCAGCCGCGTGCGCTGCGCGAACAGCGTGCGGTCCGGCGCCTCGCGCGCCCAATGCAACAGGCGCTCGGCCATGTGCGGTGCGTGCGGCTCCAAGGCTTGCTCGGCGCGCAGGTAGCGCACGCCGTCAACGCCCTCGGTCATCACCCCCCGGGTGACACCGAAGCGCAGCGGACGGTACAGCGAAGCGGGTGCGTTCATGGCCTGCGCTTCGCTGTTCATTGCTTCTTGACCTTGGCGGCGCGGCCCTGCAGAAAGTCCTGCATGCGCGCCTTGGCCTCGGGGGCGCTCTGGGCAATGGCGGCCATCATGGCTTCGGTGAAATAGCCCTGGTCGGAAGGCTGCTCGGCGATGCGCGGCAGCGCGTGCACCAGCGCATAGTTGGTCATGGGGGCGTTTTGCGCGATGCGTCGGGCCAGCTCCACCGCTTTGGTGAGCGCCTGGCCGGGCGGCACCAGGTACTGCGCCAGGCCCACGCGTTCACCCTCGGCAGCGGTGTAGACGCGGCCTGTCAGCATCATGTCGGCCATGCGGGCGGCGCCTATCAGGCGCGGAATGCGCACCGAGCCGCCACCGCCGACGAAGATGCCGCGCGAGCCCTCGGGCAGTGCGTAGAAGGTGGTCTCGTCAGCGACGCGGACGTGGCAGGCGCTGGCCAACTCCAGCCCGCCGCCCACCACGGCGCCATGCAGCGCGGCCACCACCGGCACCGGGCCGAACTGCACCTGCTCCAGCGCCGCATGCCACATGCGCGAATGGTGCAGGCCCTCGGCGGCATCGCGCTCCTGCAGCTCGGCCAGGTCCAGCCCGGCGCAAAAGTGTTCACCCTCGCCATGCAGCACGGCAGCGCGCACGCCGGCGGGCAATTCCTCGAACAGCCGGCGCAGGCCCAGCATCAGGCCGTCGCTGATGGCGTTGCGCTTGCGCGGACGGCTCAGGCGGATGACGGCGACTTCGCTGTCATCGCCCTGGATCTCGAGGTGCAGGTCTTTGGTGCTCATGGTGGTTCTGCCTTGTGGAATGAATTATGGTTATTAAATATAACTAAATCAATGCGGGACGAATGTGCTTTTCTAGGTGTTTTCCCGGGCCGTCCCGGGATTGCATGAGCCACGGGACGACACCATGTACAGGCATATCTCCACCACAACAGCCCTGACCCATGACTGACCCAACCGGCATCCCGTCCCTGTACCAATGGCTTGGCGGCATGGACGTGCTGCACCGCCTGACCACGCGCTTTTATGAGCATGTGAAAGCGGACCCGCTGCTGGCCCCGGTGTTTGCCCATATGGGCGCGGACCACCCCGAGCATGTGGCGGCCTTCCTGGCCGAGGTGCTGGGCGGCCCCAGCAGCTATTCGGCGCAGCATGGCGGTCACCCGCACATGATCCGTCAGCACCTGAACCGCCACCTGGAGCAGCCACAGCGCCGCCAATGGGTGACACTGCTGCTGCAGACGGCTGACGAACTCGGCTTGCCGGACGACCCCGAGTTCCGCTCCGCGTTGGTGAGTTACCTGGAATGGGGTTCGCGCCTGGCGGTCATCAACTCGCAGCCCGGCGCCACGGTGGACGAGCATGCGCCCATGCCGCATTGGGGCTGGGGTGAAGTCAAGGGTCCGTACCAGCCTTGACAGAATTCGCAGCACCATGGTGAAAACCCTAGGCCTGCGCGCGGAACTTGTTTCACTGCTGTGAATTTCAGCAAGCTGAGCACGGCGCGCGTCAATGCTGGGGGTTTGGCCTTCAGTCACAGTTTATCCACAGGCTTGTCAACCGCTGTGGGGGACATGTAGGATGAGAGCGGTAACATTCAGACATGCATTTCAGTACCTGGCTCCTCTATTTGCTGGCCTGCGTGGGCCTGTCGCTGTCTCCCGGCCCCAATGGCCTGCTGGCCTTGACACACGGTGCGCTGCATGGCCGCAACAAGGCGCTGTACACCATTGCGGGCGGTGCGCTGGGCTTCACGGTGCTGATTGCACTGTCCATGTTCGGCATAGGCGCGCTGCTGCGCGCCTCCATCACCTGGCTGACCTTGCTCAAGTGGGTGGGCGGCGCCTACCTGGTGTGGCTGGGCATCCAGGTCTGGCGTGCGCCGCCGGTGCGCCTGCAGGCACACGGTGATGCGCTACCCACACGCTCGGGCGCCTCGCTGTTCCGACAGGGCCTGCTGGCCTCGTTGACCAACCCCAAGGGCCTGCTGTTCTTTGCCGCCTTCCTGCCGCAGTTTGTGGATCCGGCGGGCAACATGCTGCTGCAGTTCTTCATCATGGCTGGCACCTTCGCCCTGACCGAGATCAGCACCGAGTTGCTGCTGGCCAGCCTGGCGCAGCGCCTGGGGCCCTGGTTGCAACGGGTGGGCCGGCGCTTCAACCAGGTCTGCGGCGGCATCTTCATGGCGCTGGGGGCGGCGTTGCCGCTGCGGGCTTGAGCGGGCGGGCGCCTACATGTCCATCGCCTGGAATACCTTCACCCCCTGGGGCGCCTTGGCCGGCGGCGCGCTGATCGGCCTGGCCGCCGCGCTGTTCGTGTTGTTCAACGGCCGCGTGGCCGGCATCAGCGGCATCGTGGGTGGCCTGCTGCGTCCGGCGCGCGGCGATGTGCTGTGGCGGTTGCTGTTCGTGGCCGGGTTGCTGGCCTCACCCTGGGTGTACCGGCTGCTGGCCCCCTGGCCCGCGATCGAGATCGCCGCCGGAGATGCGGCCTTGGTGGTTGCCGGCCTGCTGGTGGGCGTGGGCACGCGCTATGCCGCTGGTTGCACCAGCGGGCATGGCGTGTGCGGCTTGTCGCAGCTGTCGCCGCGCTCGTTGGTGGCCACGGTGGCTTTCATGGGCGCAGGTTTTGCCACCGTGGCGCTGCTGCGCCATGTGCTGGGCTGGGGTTGAGGCCGTTCATGGCGTCGCTGATCATCGCTTTGCTGGCTGGCCTGGTGTTCGGTCTGGGCCTGGTGCTGTCGGGCATGGCCAACCCGGCCAAGGTCTTGGGCTTCCTGGACCTGGGTGGCGCCTGGGACCCGTCGCTGGCCTTCGTGATGGGCGGCGCCATTGCCGTCGCCCTGCCGGCGTTTGCTTGGGCACGCAAGCGCAGCCGTTCGTTGCTGAATGAACCCATCAACCTGCCCACCGCGCGCCAGGTCGACCGGCGCCTGGTGCTGGGCAGTCTGCTGTTCGGCATCGGCTGGGGCGTTGCCGGCTTCTGCCCCGGCCCCGGCGTGGTGGCGTTGGGCATGGGGCAACCCAAGGCCCTGCTGTTCGTTGGGGCCATGCTGGCGGGCATGGTGCTGTTCGAGTGGCTGGAGCGGCGTTGAGCTCTTGCGGTGCCTTTGCTGCCGGCGTTTCGGCGTGGCGCGTTCCAATTAACCCGATGTCGCTGGGGCGCGTGGCGGAGGGAAATCAAGGAGGAGGCCCGCAGGGCCGGGGGACATTCCCGTAGCCACGCGCACCAGCGGCGTCGGCAGCCACTGACCCAGCAAGGCAGTATCGTCGCCTACCAGTTACGACTGAGCGCGCGAATGCCGATCAAGCCAGTCAAAGAACTCGCCGTACCATTGCTTCGAGTTGCGCGGCTTCAGCACCCAGTGGTTCTCGTCGGGGAACCACAGCAGGCGCGCATCCACACCCAGGCTTTTCAGCGTGTTGTAGTAGGCCAGGCCGTTGTGGTCAGGCACACGGAAATCCTGCTGGCCATGGATCACCAGCGTGGGCGTGCGCATGGCAGCGGCAAAGGTGGCGGGGCTTTGTGCCTGCACCTTGGGCAGGTCTTCCCAGTAGTTGGCGCCCAGGTCCATGGGACGGTGGGTGTAGGAGTCCGCGCTCCAGGTGGCCACGCGATCAAACACGCCGGCATGGCAGATGTAGGCGCGGTAGCGGCCGGCCGGGATGTGGCCGTTCATCCACGCCACCAGGTAGCCGCCATAGCTGCCGCCGGAGGCAAACACCTGCTTCGCATCGGCCCACGGCTGCTGCAACAGCCAGTCGGTGGCGGCCTCGACGTCCTGCAACTCCAGCTCGCCCATGCGCCCCATGATGCTGTCGCGGAACGCGAAGCCAAAGCCGCTGGAGCCGTGGTAGTTGACCTGCGCCACCACATGGCCTTTCGATGCCAGCGTGTGCGTGTTCCAGCGGTAGGCAAAGGTGTCGCCGCTGGCCGCATACGGCCCGCCGTGGATGGCGTGCAGCACCGGGTGCTTCTTGCTGGCGTCAAAGCCCGGTGGGAAGGTCAGCCACACCTGCACCGCGTCGCCCTGGGCGCCGGTGACCCAATGTTCCTGAACCTCGCCAAGCGCACAGCGCGCCAGCAGATCGTCGTTGAAACGCTCCAGACGTTGCGGTGGCGCCTGCGCCGCGTCATGCCGCAGCACACGCACCGGGTGCATCGCGCTGTCCATGGCGCTCAGCACCACGGGTGGTTCATTCAGCGGGCCACCCACGTCAAAGCCCTGCACCCAGCCGCCGCGCGCGGCCAATTCGAACGCGGCTGGTGTCTGGTCCTGTGGCCGTTCCAGACGATAGCGCCACAGGTGGCAGCGGCCATGCTCTTCGGCGGTGAAGTACACGCTGCCGCTGTCGGGTGCCCAGCGCAGCGGTGCGTTCACATGGCGATCGCGTGCATTGCTGACAGCCTGCCAGCGGCCACTGTCGCGGTCCAGCAGCGCCAGCTGGCCGAGCGCGGTGTGGCGCGGGCCGTTGTGCGCCGCGATGACGGCGATGCTGCCACCGTCAGGGCTGTAGGTGGGGGCGGCAAAGTCCCAGTCAGGCGCATCGGTCAGCAGCCGGCAGCGCCGCTTGCGCAGGTTCAACTCCACCAGCGCCAGCCGGTTGCTACCGCGCTTCAGCGGCTGGGTGTCGCAGGCAAACACGATGTGTTTGCCGTCGGGGCTGATGTCGAAGTGGCCGGCGCCCGGCTCGTCGCGTGGCAGCTCATAGCCGCTGCCTTCCAGCAGGTCGGTGACGCGGCCGCTGCCCAGCTCCAGCAGCAGCAGGTGCGCGACCCGGTCCTGCGGCAGGTTGTGGTCGAAGTAGCGGTAGTGGGCTTCGGAGGTGGCGTAGCCGCTTTCCTTACGCTCAAGGAAAGCCTTGTAGCGCTTGGCCTGCGCCTTGGCACCTTTCAGTTCAGGCCAGACCCAGGCGACGAACACGATGCCCTTGCCGTCGGGCATCCACTTGAAGCCTTCCATGCCGGGCGCGTACTGGCTGACGCGCTGCGCTTCGCCGCCGTCCGGGGCGATCACGTAGAGCTGCGGCGTGTCGTCCTTCCTGCCGTCCTGCTCGCGCCGGGCCATGAAGGCGATGCGGTCGCCCTGCGGGCTCCAGGCCGGCTGGCTATTGCGCTCGCCGCACTGCGTCAGTTGGCGCGGTGTGCCACCGGGTGCGGTGGGCAGCAGCCACAGGTGCGTGCTGGCCTTGTTGTCGTCCATGTCGTAGCGGCTGACCGAGCACACCGCCTGGGTGCCATCGGGCGCCAGCGCGAGGCCGGCGATACGCTGCAGTTGCCACAGCGTGGCGACGTTCAGGGGTTTGGACTTGCGCATGGATTGAGCCGACTTCACTTGGCGGGCAGGACGAGCTCGCGAAACCGGGCGTCGGTGTAGATGGTTTTCAGAAAACCGCGAACACTGGGCACGAAGGCATCCGAAACTTCCTTGCAAGCGTAGACAGCGCCCATGGAGACCTCGAATGGAAACTCATAGGACAGTTGCAAGGGCTGCTGCCGCCCTTGCACGGTCACCACCGCCTTGTAGATCCACTTGCCCTTAAACTGGGAATTGAAGTCCACCAACTGCGTCTGCAGCGTCAACTCCAGGCCTTCTGTCTCGGAATACAGCCCTGCGCTGGTGAGCTCATACTGCAGCGCGCCAAAGACGAACTCCTTGTACGTGACATCCTGCTGGGGCACGACGGGAAACCATCCCCGGCACCAGGTGCTCGGCTCGTCTTCTGGCCTGGAGGGCACAAACGGCGTGAGCTTCAGCTTGACTCCGGCTTCCTTGAGATCAGTCAGGGCGGCGAAGCTTTCTTCCCCCATGGAATAGGGTTGCGAGTACAGCGTCACCGGGATGGGCAAAGTCAACAGACGGCTGGCCGCGAGAACCGGCGCTGCGGACAGCAGCATGAAACCTGTCAGGACCGTGGACATGGACAACTTCATCGGCATTTCTCCCTGGTGGACGCCCTTGTTTGGGCTTGTTGCGGCATATTGTCGCGCTTTGGTTTGGAATTGTGCGTGCCATGCCTCAAAAAGACGGCAGTGCCAGCCCCAGGTAGATGGCTGCCAGCCGCACCACCACCACGGTCAGCATGCCGGCACCCATGGCCCAGCGCGTGGCCAGGCCGGCGCGCAACAGCAGCAGGTACAGCACGATGCCGGCGATGGCTGCCGTGGCATAGATGTCTTGTCGCAGGATCAGCGGCACCTTGGCGCTGAGCACGTCGCGCAGCACGCCGCCGCCGGCGCCCGTCAGCGTGCCCATCAGGATCACGACCAGCGCGCCGCAGCCGCCGGCACGTGCCACCTGCGCGCCCGACAGCGCGAACAGCGCCAGACCGAACGCATCTGCCAGCAACAGCGCCTGCCGCGGCACAGGGAGCAGCTGCACCCACAGCACCGTGATGAGCGTGGCGGCAATGATGACCAGCAGCGGCCGGCTGTCCTGGATCCAGAACACCGGGTGGCGGTTCAGCAGCAGGTCGCGCAGCGTGCCGCCACCCACGGCGGTGACAGAGGCCAGCACCAGCACGCCCAGCAGGTCCAGGTGCGCGGCCATGGCGGCCAGCGTGCCGCTGGTGGCAAACACGGCCACGCCCATCAGGTCGAGGATGTAGAACAGCACCGCGCGCTACACCGGTTGCGCGGTGGCCAGCCTCGCGGGCAGCGGCCGCAGCAGCGCCCACAGCGTGTAGCCGCCGATCAGCGTGCCAATGGGGAACTTCAGCAACATCAGCCCATTGACCAGGATCAGCCAGATGCGCGCCACTTGCGAGCCGCGCAGGAAGCAGACGGCGGCAACCAGGTTCACCCCCGCGACCAACGCGAACCCGGCCAAAATGGCGCCGCCAAAGGCAGCGATGAAGCGCATCAGCTCGTTGTGCGTGCCCAGCAATGCGATCAGGCTACCCAGGAACATCGCCATCAGAGAGATCACGAACAACTCGAACAGGCTGAGCGCGATGGACAGGGCGGCGGCTACCTTGCAGTGGATGTCCATGGTCTTTTCTCAATGCGCGCGGTGGGCTGTATTGTCGCGCTTCAGCATGGCCCACAGGAAGCTGTAGGTGATGGCCGACATGTCGGCGCGCTGCGCGTTGTCGGCCGCGCCGCCGTGGCCGCCTTCGATGTTCTCGTAGTACCAGACGTTGGCATGGCCCTGGCCCAGCATCTTCGCCGCCATCTTGCGCGCGTGGCCGGGGTGCACGCGGTCGTCGCGGGTGGAGGTGATGAACAACACGTTGGGGTAGGTGACGCCGGGTTGGACATTCTGGTAGGGTGAGTACCGGCTGATGAAGGCCCATTCGTCCGGCACATCCGGGTCGCCGTACTCGCCCATCCACGAGGCGCCGGCCAGCAGCTGGTGGTAACGCCGCATGTCCAGCAGCGGCACCTGGCTGACCACGGCGTTGAACAGCTCGGGGCGCTGCGTCAGCGCCACGCCGGCCAGCAGGCCACCGTTGCTGCCGCCCATGGCACCCAGGTGGCGGTTGCTGGTGAGGTTGCGCCGAATCAGGTCTTCGGCCACGGCGGCGAAGTCGTCATAAGCGCGCTGGCGGTGGGCCTTCAGCGCTGCCTGATGCCAGCGCGGGCCGAATTCGCCGCCGCCACGGATGTTGGCCACCACGTAGACGCCGCCCTTGTCCAGCCAGGCCTGTCCCAAGCCGCCGGAGTAGGCCGGCGTCAGCGAGATTTCGAAACCGCCGTAGCCGTAGAGCAACGTGGGGTTGGCACCATCCAGGGCCAGGTCCTTGCGCTTGACGACGAAGTACGGCACTTGTGTGCCGTCCTTGGACGTGGCCAGATGTTGCAGGGTTTCGTACGGCGTGGCATCGAAGAAGGCCGGCGTGCTCTTCAGCAGTGCGCGCTGGTCGCTGCCCGCCCGTGCCAGCAGGTAGACACTGGGCGTCAGGTAGTCGGAGTAGCTGAGCCAATAGGTGTCGGACGCCTGCTCGTCCACGGCATGCGCGCTCACCGCGCCCAGCGTGGGCAGTGCCACGGTGCGCTGGGTCCACTGGCCATCGGCACCCAGGCGCCATTCGACCAGCTTGCTTTTCACATTGTCCAGCGAGGTCACCAGCACGCAGTGCTGCGTCACCGCATAGGTCTCCAGCGAGGTGCTGTCGTTGGGCGTGAACAGCAGCTTGAAGTCACGCTTGCCCTGGTGCAGAAAAGCTTCGAAGTCCGCCGCCAGCAGGCTGCCGGCCGGGTAGGTGGTACCGCCGGTGGCCCACGGCTGTCGCAGGCTGACCAGCATCTGCTGGCCGAAGAAGCCCAGGCTGGCCTGTGCCGGCAGGTCCAGCTTGACAAGTTGCTCGTCGCCTTGCACCAGGTAATGCTCGGCGTCGTAAAAGGTGATGGCGCGGTGCACCAGCGCATGGCGCACACCACCGTGCTCGCTGGTGTAAGCGCTGACGGCCACGTCGCTGGCCCGGCCTTCGAACAGCGTCCTGGCTTCACTCAGCGGCGTGCCGCGCTGCCACAGCTTGACGATGCGCGGGTAGCCGGATTCGGTCAGCGAACCGGGGCCAAAGTCTGTGCCCACGAACAGCGTGTCACGGTCACGCCAGGCGATGTCGGTCTTGGCCTCGGGCAGCGTGAAGGCTTGCGGCCCGGTGATGAAGCTCTGCGTGGCGAGGTCGAATTCGCGCAGCTCGGCAGCGTCTGCGCCGCCGCGTGACAGCGCCACCAGGCAGCGGTCGTGCTGCGGGTGGCGGCAATGCGCGCCCTTGAAGACCCAGTTTTCGTTCTCCTGCGCAGCCAGCGCATCCACATCCAGCACGGTCTGCCAGGCTGGTTCCGTCTTGCGGTACTCGGCCAGCGTGGTCTTGCGCCAGATGCCTTTGGGGTGCTGCGCGTCGGTCCAGAAGTTGTAGTAATGCTCACCCATCATGTCCAGCGTGGGGATGCGGTCCTTGTTGTCCAGCACCTTCAGCAGCTCGGTGCGCAACGTCTGGAAGCCGGGGTCCGTCGCCAGCCGCTCGCGTGTCAGCTGGTTCTGGGCCTTGACCCAGTCCAGCGCCTGTTCGCCGGTGACCTCCTCCAGCCATTCGTAGGGGTCTGGCGCGTTGGTGGGAAATGTTGTTTTTTGGGTCATGGAAACGGGTTTGGCAGCGCTGGCAGTATAGGGGCCGCGTTGCCGCTGCTACGATTCATGGTCGCACACGGCATGCCTCACCATGCGTGGATGCCGTGGACCCAAAAAAGACAGTTTCAGGGAGTGAAGAAATGAACCAATCCGTGTGTCACGCGGGCGGCCGCATGCCGTTCGCAGCCAAGGGCTTGCTGGCCCTGGCCCTGCTGGCGGGCGCCGCAGGCGTTGCCCAGGCGCAGCAAACCTCCAACTGGCGTTTCTATGCGGGCGGCGGCATGGCCAGTGGGGGCGAGGTCTTGGCCTCGGGCACCATCGTCAACGTGCAGAACGGCAACACCATCCCCTTCAAGATCAAGCCAGCGGGCGATTTGCAGTTTCGCATCGGCGCGGACTACCGGCTGAACGAGCGCTTCTCGGTGCAGGCCGCGATCGGCCATGGCAACAGCGACCCCATGGGCACCAACGGCAGCCTGAGCATGACCACCATCCCGTGGGAGTTCACCGGCTTCTTCAACATCACCGACGCCTTGCGCATCGGCGGTGGCTACCGCCGCTCGTATGCCGACCTGTCGGCCACCGGCGTAGGCCTGGGCTGGCAAGGTCTGGGCCGGTACAACAGCAACAACGGTGCAGTGTTGGAGGTGCAGTACCTGTGGTCTAACTCGGGTCCCACCAACGCGGCCAAGACACAGTTTGGCCTGAGCCTGCGCGCGGTGTCCGAGACCTTCTCGCAGGGCGGCAACTCGTTCAGCGGCAACCACTACGAAGTGGGCGTGGCGCTGTACTACTGAGGAACTACGGCTGCGTAGCTGGCGCCGGCCACAGCAGCCGGCGCATGCCCAGCAGCCCCAGCACGGGGCCGGGCAGCAGCAGCCAGGCCACCTGGCTGCCCAGCACCGGCAGTGCCGAGGTGGCCAGCCCAATGGCAAACAGCGTGAGGAAGAAGCCCAGGCTGTTTTGCAGCGCCAGCGCGGCGCCCACCAGTTCGGGCGGGCACGCGGCCACCGACAGCGCCGAAAACTGCGGCGAATCGGCCACCACCGCGAAGCCCCACAGCAGCATGGCCACCAGCAGCAGCGGCACCGGCAGGCCCTGCAGCAGCGGGAACAGCGCGCACATCAGCCCCGAGGTGGCCAGTGCCCAGCCGGCCACCCGTGCGCTGCCCAGGCGACGGCTGAGCACGCCGCCGGCAATGCAGCCCAGCGTGCCCATGGCGATGACGGCAAAGGACCAGCCCGAGACCTGCATGCGCGTGTCCACACCGGGCTGGCTGAGCACCGCTGCCATCAGCAGCGGCACCAGCGTCCAGAAGGCGTACAGCTCCCACATGTGGCCGAAGTAGCCCAGCGCCGAGGCGCGAAAGGCCGGCCGCTTGAAGGCGCTGAGCACGTGTGGCCGAGGCGGGTTGCCTGTACCCGTGTTGGGCGTGCGCGGTTTCAGATACGGCCCATCGCCCAGCAGCGCGATCAACAGCGCGGCCAGCAGCGCCAGCGCGGACGAGGTCAATATCACCCCCTGCCAGGACAGGTGGGCACCCATGGTGCGTATGCCGTGCGGCAACGCGGTGCCCAGCGTCAGCATGCCCACCAGCAAGCCCAGGGATTGCCCGGCGCGCTGCGGTGCCCAGCCGACCACCAGCTTCATGCCCAGCGGGTAGATGCCGGCCAGCGACAGGCCGACGGCAAAGCGCAATGCCATGGCGCCGTGCAGGTCCTGCGCCAGCAATGCAAAGGCGGCGTTGAAGCCCGCGCCGGCCACGGCGCAGACAGCAAAGATGCGGCTGGCGGGAAAGCGGTCGGCCAGGCCGCTGAGCGCGAAGCCCAGCGTGCCGGTGATGAAGCCGGCCTGCACCGCATTGGTCAGCCAACCCAGGTCGGACGCGCTGAGGTGCCACAGGCGCTGCAGGTCGTCGGCCGCGCTGTTGGCGCTGAACCACAGCGACGTGCCGCACAGCTGTGCCAGCACGATCCACAGCACCGGGGTGCGCCGCATCGCCGCCGCCAGTCTTTCAGTGGGGCTTCACGGGGCGGCGAGGGCGGGGGCGCCGTTCAGCGCAGCTGGCTCTGCTGCTCGATGATGCGCGACACGATGCCGTAGTTGATGGCCTCTTCGGCGCTCATCCAGTAGTCACGTTCCATGTCGGCCAGCACCGTCTCGTAGGTCTTGCCGGTCTGCTTGGCGATCACGCGCGCCAGGCGCTCGCGCGTCTTGATGATCTCACGCGCCTGGATGGCGATGTCGCTGGCCTGGCCACCAGCGCCGCCGGCCGGCTGGTGGATCATGAAGCGGGTGTTGGGCATGCACACGCGGCGCTCTTTCGGCGGCGACAGGAAGATGTGCGCACCGGCGCTGGCCACCCAGCCGGTGCCCACCGTGGTGACAGGCGCACGCACGAAGCGGATCATGTCGTGGATGGCGTCACCCGACTCCACATGCCCGCCGGGCGAGGAAATCAGCATGGTGATGGGCGCGTCGGAATCCTCAGACAGCGCCAGCAGTCGGCGGCAGACGGCGTGCGCCAGTTTGTCGTTGATCTCGCCAAACACCATCACATAGCGCGATTTGAAGGAGAGTTGCTCTTCCATGCGGTCGGGGCGGGCGTCGGGGCTGGCATCGCCCTTCTTGCCGGGCTTGTCGTCTTCGTCGTCGTGGTCGTTCAGGTAGATATTGCTCATGGTGAATCCTGTCTTTCGTGGCGCAATGATAGCCCTTGGCACAATCCGTTCATGGAGTACCGAGAATTCCCCGCTCCCGCCGGCCTGGCGCCTCGGCTGCGCTGTATATGGGTGTTTGAGGGGCGGTTTAAAGAGCCGCATGACGAATGCATCGCGCCGGACGGCTCGCCAGAGCTGATTTTCCATTTCGGTAAGCCGTATGAAGAGGCGGATGGGCAGGGTGGTTGGCGTGCCCAGCCGCGCGCGCTGCTGGCCGGCAACCTCACCAAGCCGCTGGTGCTGCGCGCCAAAGGGCAAGTGGGTGTGCTGGGGTTGCGGTTGTGGCCGCATGCGGTGAGCCAGTTCACCGATCTGTCCCCGCCGCAGACGCTGGACACCCGGTTGCCGCTGGCGCCTGGCGCGGCGCGTTGGGCGGCGCAGGCGATCAAGGCCTTGGCCAACGACAGTTCGGAGTCGATGGTAATGGGGCTGGCGCAACAACTGGTCGCGCGCCTGGCCAAGCCGGATGCCGCGCCGGACGCAGCGGCGGCCTGGGCCGTGCTGGAGCTGTTTGCCAGCCAGGGCCAGGCGCCGCTGGCCGGGTTGGCGGCGGCGGTGAACCTGTCGCCGCGGCAGTTCCAGCGCCGCATCACCCAGGTCACCGGCATGGCACCCAAGCTGCTGGCCTCCATCATCCGCTTCCGCGCGGTGTTCGACCAGGTCAACGCCGGCCGGCCCAGCCCGTGGCTGGACGCCGCGCTGGCCACCGGTTTTTTCGACCAGGCGCACATGATCCGAGCCTTCCGCCGCTTTGCCGGCAGCCCGCCGCGCGCTTACCTGCACAAGGCGGGCGTGCTGTCGGCGGCACTGGTGGCGCCGCGCTGAAACCCCGTGGTTGCCGGCGTGTCGTTTTTGTACAAGACGGCGCGCCGCTGCTGGCCTACAGTCTGCCTATCAAGAACATGCAACTGGAGTCTTTCCCATGCGATACATGACCACACGTGGCGGCTTCCGGGCTCTCGCCGTCGGCCTGCTTTTGCTCTGCGTCAGTTGGGCGCAGGCCCAGGACGTGGCTGGCCTTGCCTTCATGTCCGGCCACTGGTCCGAGGTGAAAGACGCGACTGAGGTGCAGGAAATCTGGGCCGGCCCCAAGGCCGAGCTGATGGTGGCGGTGAACCTGACACAGACGCGCGCCGGCAAAGGGGAGTTCGAGTTCCTGCGCATCGCACGCGGCGAGGATGGCCGCATCACCTACTTCGCCAGCCCCGGTGGCCGCAGCCCGGCCACGCCGTTTCCGCTGAAGGAGCTCACGGCCAACCGCGTGGTGTTCGAAAACCCGGAGCGCGCTTTTCCGCGCCGCATCATCTACCAGCGGCGCGACAGCGACACGCTGGTGGCACGCATTGAGGGCAGCATCAACGGGCAGGAGCGCGTGCAGGAGTGGACCTTCAAGCGCATGGCGCCCTGAAGTACCGGCCGCAACTGGGTCGCGTCAAAGGTCCGGCGCCACCGGCCCATCCTTCAGTAGGCTGGTGTCCAGCGTGCGCATGCCACCCAGCCAGATGGCGCGCTCGGTATGGTCCAGCAGCTCGTTGTCGCTCAACGGATGGATGAACAGCACCAGGCCCCGGCGGTGCACGGCCAGCCAGGGCAGGATGTGGCCGAACAGCTCGGGCATGAACGAGATCTGGCAGCTCCAGTCCGGGTGCGGTCCCACCGGTTTTTCATGCAGGCGGCCCAGTTTCACCTGGGGATAGCGTTCTTTGGCGGCAGCCGTCAGGTCCCGCGCCAACGCAAAGGTGCTGGCGTCGTAGTACACGTGGGCGTGGTAGCCGTGGATGTGGGGCATGGGCGTGCGGCCGGTCAACCGTTGCCCGGGCGGCAGTGCTTCGGGCAATGGGGGCAGTGGCGCTGGCGCAAAGCTCTCGGGTGCGTCGCCGTTCATGTCAGCTCCAGGGTTGTGCGCACGGCGCCGGCCTTGGCATGGCGCACGATGATGTCCACCTTGCCGCCTTGCGGTGCATTGACCACCCACACCAGCTTGGCGCGGTCGGCAGTGGGGTGGCTGTCGCTCCAGAAGCTGGTCAGCGTGTGCTTGTAGGCGCGGCCTTCCAGCTCGCCGGCGAATTCGCGCGCCTTGCCGGCCAGCAGCCGGGCAGCCTCGGGCAGGGTGATCTCGCCAATCAGTCCCCGGCTTTGCTTGCGCTGCAAGGCGCGCTTGCTCACATAAGAGGGCAGGTGGCCGGTGTTTTGCACCCCCACCTCGATGCGCCAGGTGCCATCAGCCGCCTTGTCGGCCTTGGCGTGCACCAGCTCCAGCTTGGGCGAGGTCAGCGTGTTGTACAGCACCCAGTCGGGGAACTTGGCGATCTCGCGCTCCAGCAGGTGCGGCGGCGGGTTGCGAAAGGCGTAGAAGGCGTTCCAGCCGCCCAGTTCCACCTCGCCCAGCTGCGGGTGGGTGTAGGGGTACCAGGTGACGTAGCCCTTGCCGTCCAGCTCCTTGTCGGCCCAGGCCAGCAGCTTCAGATCGTCTGCCACCGGGTGCTTGCGGAACCAGTCGATGTACTTGTAGTCGGTGATGCCGGCCTCGCGCATCGGGCACCAGATCTCTATTGTCCATTTGTACAGGCCCAGGTGCTCGTAGATCCACTCGAAGGTGCCGGTGGTCACCTCCTTCGGGTGGTAACGGAACTCGTGGTAGTTGCTGATGGCCGGGTAGCCAGTGATGGCAGTGCCACGCTCGCCCTGCTGCTGGTACACCCACAGGTCTTCGGCTGGCATCTCGTCGTCCGGCTGCGAGCCGAAAGGCCGCAGCAGCACGCCGCTCCAGGTGTGGAAGGTGATGCCGCCGCTGATGTTGCCGCGCTCGGTGATGAACTGCACCACCGCGCGCACCTCGGGCTCTGACGTCGGGTAGGGCCCGGCGCCGGACTGCTCATGCTCCTGCCGCCAGCCGCCGGGGAAGTTGCGGTTCAGGTCCAGCCCCTCTTTCTCGGGGTTGACCTTGATGCTGAAGCCATCGTAGTCGCGCAGCTGCCCCTCGGGCAGGATGCGGTAGTAGGTGCCGCCGGCCTCCACGTGGTCGCGCGCCACCATCAGGCGCGGCTCGTCGGCGTGGCATTTCCAGTTGCCGTTCGGGTCCTTCACCCGCATCATCAGCACGCGGCCGTCGCCGTCCATGTCCTGCACGTCCATGCCGTCTACCGGTTCCTCGTCGTGCGGGTAGGGGCGGGTGGAGGAACGTATCAGCTTCGGGCTGTCGCGCAGCGCCCACTCCGCGCCGTCAGGGTTCATGCGCGGGCAGACGTAGATGGCGCGGCTGTCCAGGGCCCGGGTGATGTCCTCGCGCTTGCCGTATTCGCGCGTCAGCATGTCCAGCAGGTACAGCGCGGCGGCGCTGGCGGCCAATTCGCTGGCGTGGATGTTGGCGTCCACCCAATAAGCAGGCTTGTCGGCAGCGGGGCCGGTGGCCTGGTTGGTGGCTGTCAGCACCCAGATGTCGCGGCCCTCATGGCTCTTGCCAATGCTCTCCATGGACAGCAGCTGCGGGAACTTGGCTGTGAGGTGGCGCAGCAGTGCGGTGAACTCCTCAAAGCGGTAGTAGCGGTTGTATTGAATCTGCATGGGGCAGAAGGATAGCGCAGCGGCGCCTCACAGTCGGTTTGGGGATGCGCAAGGCTTCACCGATTCGGTAGAAACAAATGGGAACACTTTGTTCCAAATGGTAGGAAACATGTGATCCGAAATACGCCATGCTTGGGGCGATTCCCCAGGAGCTACCCATGACCAACCCACCTGCAAGCAACGACCTGGAACAGCAACGGCAGCGAGAGTGGCTGGCCGGCAACCGCCGGGTCTATCCCGACGAAGTGGATTATGGCGACAAGGGCAGGGCGCAGGCCGATGCCGGCCGAGAACGCCGCGCTTTGTCTGACGGCAGGGCGGGCGGCCATCGGTGGGGAAAAAATGGCCCGCAACAGCGGGCCATGGCGTGAAAGCCCTGCGGCCCTACAGCGACTTCGTCAGCGTCAGCCCCACCGTGCGCGGCCGCTGCCGGTAGGCCTCGGTCAGGAACTGCACGTAGGGCTTTTGCAGGATGGTCTGGTCGTTGTACAGGTTCTTCACATACAGCGCCAGCTCCCACTGGTCCATGGTGGCGCCTATGCTGGCGTCGGCCGTCAGGTAGCCGGGACGGTCGTAGTCGGCGTTGGCCGGGTCGAAGGAGCCGCGGCTGCCGCCCACCCAGCGCGCAGCGCCGCGCACGAAGCCGGCGATGGCGCCCTCGGTGTTGAAACGCCATTCGCCGGTCAGCGCCGCGTTCCACTTCGGTACGCCTTGCAACTGGGCACCGGCCTTGACGTTGATCGCCGGCACGTCCTCGCTGAAGCTGGCGTTGGTCACGCCGCCCGACAGGCCCACGGTCAGGTTGGGCGTCACCTTGGCCTTGGCCTCGAACTCCACACCGTGCGAGGTGGCGGTGCCGAAGTTGCCCTCGAAGTCAAACGTGCAATTGAGCACGACGCTCTGCTGAATGTTGTTCCACTTGACGTAGAAGGCCGACATATTGAGTTGCAGCTTGCCGTCCAGCAGGCGCGACTTGTTGCCGATCTCGTAGCTCCACAGGCTGTCCGAATCAAAGGTGCCGGGCGACTTGGTCAGGTGGTAGACATCGTTGAGTTCCTTGCCGCAAATGGACAGGGGTATCTCGCGATTGGCGCCGCCCAGGCGGAAGCCCTTGGTGGCGCTGGCGAACACGCTGTTGTTGCGGTCCACATCCATGCTGACGGCGAACTTGGGCGTCACGGCGTTGAAGTCGCCACTGTAGGAAGACGCCACCGGGCCGGCGGCGAAGTAATAGTCGCCATTGCGGTCCAGCCGCTCGCTGGCCTGCAGGTAGCGGGCGCCGGCGGTCAGGCGCAGCGCGGGCGTCACGTAGTAGGTGGCCTCGCCGAACAGGGCGATTTGCGTTTCCGCGTAGCGGCGCTGGCTGTAGTAGGCGTTGTCGTTGGGAAAGGCGTTGGCGAAGCCGCCGGACAGCACATCGGTGTTGGCCACGCTGACGCCGTACTTGGCGAACGTGGCGTTGATGCCGTACACCGGCTCGTTGTCGGTCACCGTGGTGTCCAGCTTGCTCAGGTACACGCCGGCCAGCCACACCCAGGGCGACTTGCCGTCATAGCCCTTGGAGGCAAAGCGCAACTCTTGCGAGCTCTGGCGCACCCGGTTGTCCAGCAGCACGGCTGAGGGCAGGTTGTACACCGCATCGGCCAGGCCGGGTTTGCCGGGCGCGTCGGTGATCAGGCAGCAGCCCAGGAATTGGCTGTTGGCGGCCTGGCCGTCCTGCTGGCGGTTGAAATCGCGCATGAAATAGCTGGTGACCGAGGTCAGGTCCGACCAGCCCAGGTCGTAGTTGACGGTCAGGCTGTTGACCAGCAGGCGGTCGGTGCCGGGCTCGCGCAGCAGCTGGTCGCTCTGGTTGGGCGGCAGGTCTTTGCCGCTGACATCGGTCAGGTGCGACACGTCCATGCCCTCGCTCTTCACGCGCTGGTAGAAGATGCTGGGGGTGATGCTGAGTTGCGGCGTGGGCTGCCACTTCAGCGCCGCCTTCACCACCAGGTCGCGCTCGGAATTGATGCCCCGGGCCACGATCTGGCTGGGGTTGGCCTGCGACACCTGGTCGATGTAGCCGCTGGTGGAGCCGGCCATCACGCCGATGCGCAGCGCCAGCTCGTTGGTCTTGATCGGCGCGTTGTAGACGGCGCTCAGGTTGTAGTTGGTGCCGCCATGGTTGGTGGATGACACGTCGGCCGAGAAGCTGTTCTCGACTGACTTCAGGTTGGGCTGGTTGGAGATGAACTTGATGGTGCCGCCCATGGAACTGGCGCCGTACAGCGTGCCCTGCGGGCCGCGCAGCACCTCGATGTGGTCTAGGTCGAAGAACTTCGGCTCGGCGCTGCCGGTGCTGTACAGGTTGCGGGTGGTCATGGATACGTCGTCCATATACACCCCAACCGTGGCCGAACCGGCCTGCGAACTGATGCCGCGCAACTCGATGTTTGACAAACCGGAGCCACCGCCCTGCTGGCCGCCGGAGAACGACATGTTGGGCACCGAGCGCGACAAATCGGCCACGCTGATGACGTGCTGTTCGGCCAACGTGTCGCCGCTGAGCACGGAGACTGACAGCGGGATCTTGGCCGCGTCCTCCTTGCGCTTGGTGGCCGACACCACCACCGTTTCCAGTGTGGCGGAGTTCCTGGCATTGGCCGCGTCAGCAGGGGCCTGCTGGGCCAGACTGGTGACAGGCAGTTGGGCACAGGCCGCCATGGCGGCCAGCCACAGCAGCTTGCGGGTGAAACGGGGCGAACGGGGGGATGGCGAGGGCAGCGAGTTCATGGGTTTTATCTCCGGTTTTTATTGGCTCTGGTTATTGATTAGGAGGAAGCCATAACAACTGTAGCACCCACCTACAGCCTGAAAAGCACGCCGCTGTATCAGTGTTGTATCGACGCTGAAGCAAAGGCGGACGCGGCCACGCTGGCTGTTGGCGTGCGCCGCTGTAAGGCGTCCCGATGTCTCAGGTTTGTGCACGGAAGTTGCGGCCCAGCCGTTCTCCCGTGCCGAAGTAATGGCGAAACACATACAGCAGCGGGCTCCAGCGCGCCGTGTCCACATGCTGGGTGCCGGGCAGCGTGATGTCTTCATGCGCATGCACGCGCAGCACCTGCATCTCCAGTGTCATGAAGCCGGGGGCCTCTTCGCCTGGCAGCGGCGTGGCGGGATGGGCCGCCAGCAGCCGCGCTTCCAGTTGCAGCGGGCACTCGGCCACCCGTGGTGGCGCCACCTGTTCGCAGGGCAGCGCGGTCAGCCCGGCGGTGGCGAACTTGTCGGCATCAAAGCGGTAGCCCATGGCCTGCTTGTAGCCCGGCACCGGGTCGCACCCGGTGGTGGCCGCCATGGCTTCCACGGCCGTGTGCAGTGCCGGGCCGGGCAGGTTGATCACCGCCTCGCGCGTGGCCAGCAGGTTGGCGCAGCCTTGGGATGCGCAGGCCAGGCCGAGCATGACGCGGTCGCCCAGCGCCCAGGCGCTGGACATGGGGGTGAGGTTGGGCTGACCTTGTGGGCTGAGCGTGCTGACCAGCGCCACCGGCGTGCCGAAGTACAGGATGGCGGGGGTGATGACGCGGCTGGTGGGCAACAGGATGCGGGGTTCGGTGCGGTGCATGGTGCGGGCGAGGGTTCCGTGGAAAGCATGAAGGGCCCCCCAGCATGCCGGCCGGCCACCGGCCTTGCTTCGCCCGCGAGCGAAGCAAGCCCCCGCCCAGGGCGGCATACTGGGGGCTTCTGAGGAACCCCGCCATGACCGAAGGCCCCAACCTCGCCAAACTGGCCGCACTGCTGGCCGACCCGGCGCGTGCCCACATGCTGACCACGCTGATGGCCGGCCAGGCCTTGACCGCCACCGAGCTGGCCGATGCCGCCGGCGTTGGCCGCCCCACCGCCAGCGCCCACCTGGCCAAGCTGCAGGATGGTGGCCTGCTGCGCCACACCCAGCAGGGTCGGCACCGCTACTACCGGCTGGCCGATGACGACGTGGCCGAGATGCTGGAGCAGTTGCTGGGCATTGCCGGGCGCGCCGGCGCCTACCCGCTGCTGACCGGCCCACGCGACCCGGTGCTGCGCGAAGCCCGGGTGTGCTACGACCACCTGGCCGGTGCGCACGCGGTGGCGCTGCTGGACCGGCTGCTGCACACCCAGGCGGTGGTGTACCTGGGTGCCACGCTGGCGCTGGGGCCGCGCGCCCAGCAGGTGCTGGCGCCGCTGGGGGTGGATGTGCCGGCGCTGGCCCAATCGCGCCGCCCGGCCTGCCGTGCCTGCCTGGACTGGAGCGTGCGTCGCGAACACCTGGCCGGCGCCCTGGGCAAGGCCTTGCTGGCGCTGGCCTTTGAGCGCGGCTGGGCGCGCCGCCTGCAGGGCTCACGCGCAGTGCAGTTCTCGCCCACCGGGGTGCGTGCCTGGGACGCCATTGGCCAGGGCTGAAGCGCACCCGCAGGGGCCCCAGATGTGCCCGCGCTTGTAAGACTTTGAAAAAGTGAAAAAGCCTGGTTTCCCCGGGCTTCACCGGGCTTGGGCATTTGCCTGATCTGCGCGACAATCGCGCCGTTGCATCACGCAACAAGCGAGAGCACCCGCCATGCATCCCCAGGTTTTGTTGGAGCGCATCCAGGTCCAGTTTCCGCCCATTGCCCGGCCCGCGGGCGATGCTGCATTGCTGCATGGCCGCGACGACTGCGCGCAATGCCATGCGCTGAACGACAGCCTGCGCGATGTCGATGCCCCCCTGTTGCCGTTGGCCGCGCTGCGCGGCATTTACGACCAGGTGGAGCACCTGTCGGCCGTCGGCTGGCGTTGGGTGCTGCCCTCCTACCTGACGCACTGCCTGCTGCTGGCCAACAGCCAGACGCTGCTGGACACCGAGTTCCTCACCTTCGACCTCGGCGCCAGCATGCATGGCCTGGCCGAATCGGTGCAACGGCTGGACGCCTTCACGTCCGAGCAGAAAGCCTGCCTGGTGCTGTTCCTGGAATGGTGCGGCGAGCAGGAAGACTGGGCCGACCTGTGTGGCGAGGACATCGACTCCGCGCTGGCTGCCCTGCAGACCTCCTGATGCTGCCGGCCTGGCCTGGCGCCTGACGCGGCCCTGGCCCAGGGCTTGAAAAGCCGCGATCCGCTCCCAACTGCGCGAACATCGCAAGCCAAACAACAAGGAGCTGACATGGCGCCGTGGTCCGCGTGGACGCAGGCCCTTCAATGGGCATTGGACTTTCTCAGCAGCCAGGGTGGGCTCTCGCAGGCCATGGCCATCATCGTGCTCACCTTGCTGGCCCGGGCGGCCCTGATGCCGCTGTCGTTGGTGGGCGCGCTGCGCGCGCAGCAGCGACAAGAGGCGATGAAGCGCATCCAGCCCGAGGTGCAGAAACTGCGTGACACCCATGCCGGCGACGCGCGCGAGCTGAACCGCCGGCTGCTGGCGCTGTACCGCGACAACGGCATCCGTTTCATGGACCGCCTGGGCCTGGCCAACCTGCTGAGCCAGGGCGCTTTCGGCATCGGCCTGTACCAGACGCTGCAGGGCATGGCGTTTGGCGGCCGCTTCCTGTGGATCGCCAACCTGGCCAAACCAGATTTCTGGCTGACGGTGCTGGTTGGCCTGCTGATGGCCGCCAGCATGCTGTTGATGCCCGGCGTCACCGACAACACGGTGCTGATGCTGGCCCTGTTGCTGGTGCCGGTATTGGTGTCGCTGTTTGCGGTGGCGGCGCTGCCCTCGGCGGTGGGCATTTACTGGGCCACCTCCAATGTGGCCAGCCTGGTGCAGGGGCTCTTGCTGCGCGCCTGGATGGCGCGCCGGCGCGCGGCGACAATGTTGCCATGAGCATGCACAACCATATCCAGTCCAGCCTGCGCGAGGCCCACAGCGCGCTGGAAGCGCTGCTGAACAACCCCGAAGCGCTGGCCGCAGTGGAGCAGGCAGCCGCGTTGCTGATCGCCACGTTCGAGCGCAAGGGGCGCGTCTATTCCTGCGGCAACGGCGGCTCCATGTGCGACGCCATGCACTTCGCCGAAGAGCTGACCGGCCGCTACCGGCGCGACCGCGCCGCACTGGCCGCCACCGCCATCAGCGACGCCGGCCACCTGACCTGTGTCAGCAACGACCTGGGCTATGAGCAGGTGTTCTCGCGCTACATCGAGGCCCACGGCCGCCCAGGCGACTGCCTGCTGGCGCTGACCACCAGCGGCACCAGCAAGAATGTGGTGCGCGCCGCCCAAGCCGCCAAAGAGCTGGGCATGCACACCATCATCCTCAGCGGCAAGCCGGCCGAACTGCTGCAAAGCTTGAGCACGGTGTACATCAATACCCCTGGCGGCAACGGCTTTGCCGACCGCGTGCAGGAGTTGCACATCAAGCTGCTGCACATCCTGATCGAGCTGGTGGAGCGCCATTTCTACCCCGAGAACTACGCCGCCGCCCCCGCCCATGGCTGAGCCTGCTGAGCCTGATACGGCGCTGGCCACGCCAGCGCAGTTGCAGCACTACCTGCACCAGCACATCCCGTTGTCGGCGGCCATGCAGGTGCGCGTGCTGGTGGCGTCGCCCGACGAGGTGCTGCTGCAGGCACCGCTGGCGCCCAACATCAACCACCGCGAAACCGTGTTTGGCGGCAGCGCCTCGGCGCTGGCCATCCTGGCGGCCTGGTCGCTGGTGCACACCCGCATGCGCGCCCAGGGCTTGCAGGGGCGGCTGGTGATTCAGCGCAACAGCATGGAATACGGCAGTCCCATCCAGGGCGACTTCACAGCCCGCGCCACGGTGGACGCGGCGCAGTGGCAGCCCTTTGCCCGCATGCTGGCGCGCAAGGGCAAGGCGCGCATTGCCATCACCGCAGTGCTGGAGCACGCCGGACAAGAGGCGGGGCGCCTGCAGGGTGAATTCGTGGCGCTGGGCCCTTAACCCCGCAGCAAGGCTGGGCCTGCAAGAAACCCCGTTTTCGGTTACCGTGGCGCACCCACACATTGGCCGGCGTGAGCCGGGATGTCTTTTTTTTGGAAATATGAATCATGAGCACCACTGAATCCTCAAACTTCTTCAAGCGGCTGAGCATGTCCAGCGCCGCTGGCGCGCTGCTGGCCATGGCCGGGGCCAGTGCGCTGGCCGCGCTGCCCGTGGGTGCGCCCGCGCCCGACTTCACCACCGACGCCGCGCTGGCCGGCGTGGCCTCCAAGTTCGTGCTGGCCGACGCCTTGAAGAAAGGCCCGGTGGTGCTGTATTTCTACCCCAAGGCCTTTACCCAGGGCTGCACGGTGGAGGCACATGAGTTCGCCGAAGCGACGCCCAAATTCAACGCGCTGGGCGCCACCGTGGTGGGCATCTCCAACGACAACATCGACACGCTGAAGAGGTTCTCGGTGGAGGCTTGCCGCAACAAGTTTGCCGTGCTGGCCGACAGTGGCGCGCGCATCACCAAACAGTACGACGCCGGCCTGGCCATCATGCCGGGCATGTCGGACCGCATCTCCTACGTCATCAGCCCCGAAGGCAAGGTACTGTACGTCCACGCCGCCATGAGCCCGGAAAAGCACGTCGAAAATACCATGAAGGCTGTTGAGCAGTGGAAGGCTTCTGCCGGCAAGTAGCCCTCTGACTTTGAGTTGGTTTGGGGATCATGCCGACGCGGCACTCGGCTCCGCGGCTGTCCCCCGGCCCTGCGGGCCTCCTCCTTGATGCCGCTGCGCCGAATGCCGCATCGACATGATCCTGCCAGCATGGGTGGGGCACGGATGCTTGCCAGCCGACCGGTTGATCTTGCCAATGTCATGGGCGTTCCGGCGTCACCCGCGCCAATGTGTCCGATGTCGCTGGGGCGTGTGGCGGAGCGGAATCAAGGAGGAGGGCCGCAGGCCCGGGGGACATCCGCGTAGCCACGCGCACCAGCGGCGTCGGCAGCTAAAGACAGGGCCACCTCAGCAGCCTGAACTCATGCTGCCAACCGCTCCATCTCGACAACGTGCGCAGCTGCGGCGTCCACATTGGGCACCGGCAACGCGCGAATGGCATCGCGATCCGCAATGGTGGTTACCAGGTTGATCACGCGGCGTTGCACCGGGTCGCTGTGCTCGCCCACCATCACCAGCGCGAAACGCTCGGGGCGCTCGTCGTCCAACAGGCCCAGCGAGCGGCGTGGTTTCTTGACGAAGCGCTGCAAGGCGGCCAGCTCGTAGAGTTTGCCGAAGGCGCGCTCCACGGTGGTGTCGGCGCTGCGCGCGCTTTGCGTCACCTGCAGGAAGTAGCAGGCAAAGTTCTGGCCCAGAAAATCCACCCGCAGGCGGCCGGCTTCTTCGCCCACATGGATGTCGCGGTTGAAGCGCTCGTGCAGATGGCGGGTGTTGACGTCGCGTTTGATGGCGGCCTTCACCCGGGCCACGATGCCGCGGCCCCATTCGGCCTGCGACACCTGGTATTGCGCCAGCAGCGTGTGCAGCGTGCTGCCGCGCTCCAGCATCTGGCGCGCGCCGGTGTCGGCGTCGCGCGCGCTGAAAGCATGCACCTCGGCCAGGCTGGCGCCTTCGAACGGCGGCACCCATTGGCTGGCGTCGGGCTGGGCACGCCAGTGCTCCAGCAGCGACTGGCACAGCGCCTGGGCGGCGAAATACAGGCCCTGGCCGGCCTCGCCGAACAGGTGGGCGGCCTTCTTGCTGTCTATCGCGCAGACGGCGGCCACCTCGCCGGTGGTCAGCCGGGTCACCACACCGGCGCACAGTTGCTCGCGTGAACCGGGCTGGGGCTTGAACATGACCACGGCCCGCAGGCCGGCCACCCGGCCCGGCGCGGGCGGTTGCACCACGAGGCTGGCGGGCGGGGCGGGCGTGGCTGCGGGCATGTAGGCGGCGAGGGGGTTGGCAGCGAGTCTACCAAGTTCGCCCTGCGCCGGCCGCAGCCGCTGCTGCGCCGGGCTCCTCAGGTGGGGAGCGAGCTGACGACGGGCTTGCCCGCGTGCTTGTCCTCGCTGTAGATATGCAGCCGGGCCTCTTCCAGCGCACGGTACATGCGCACGAAGGTGTCGGCGGCGGCCTGCACGTTCTGCTCGGCGGGGTGGGCAGCCACCAGCGCGGCAGTCAGTGTGGCGGCGGGTTGCAGCAGGGTATCGATCATGGCGGTCTCCTGAAATGGCGTTGCCGTGCCGCCATTGTGCGCCCGGGGTGGGCCGCCCGCCAGAGGGGGCGGGTCAGCTCACAGCAGCGCCTGGCCGAAGCGCTGCAGCCGGGGCATCCAGTTGCCCTTGATGTCGGCCGACACCAGGATGCGCACCGCCTTGCCGATCAGCAGGTGGCGCGGCACCAGGCCGATGAAGCGTGAGTCGGCACTGTTGTCGCGGTTATCGCCCAGCATCAGGTAGTAGCCCTGGGGGATGGTCAGCGGCGCGAAGCTGTTGATGGAGCCGCGCCCCTCCAGCCACTGGATTTCGTGCTGGCTGCCGCCACCGGTGCGCTCCAGTTGGCGCTCCACCGGCCAGCTGGCGTCGTCGCCCACGCCGGCTTCGGGTGCGGCCGACAGCGGTGCGTACTGGGCCGCCACGCCGTTGATGACCAGGTGCTTGTCGCGCATTTCCACGCGGTCGCCGGGCAGCGCGATCAGCCGCTTGATCAACCGGGTGCCGTCCACCGGCGAGGAGAACGTGACGATGTCGCCGCGCTGCGGCTCGCCCACGCGGGCCAGGATGCGGTCGGTCAGCGGCAGCTTCAGGTCATACGCCAGCCGGTTGACGAACACCACATCGCCCTCCAGCACATTGGGGTGCATGGAGCCCGAGGGAATGGGGTTCCAATCGGCCACGGCGGTGCGGAACAGCCCGAACAGCAGCATGAAGGCGATGAAACCGCGGTTGTTTTTCAGCAATTGCAACATGTTGTCAATTCCGTAGGGATAAGCCTGTGATGAAGACCGACCTGCGCGGCCGAAGTTCAACGCGAGTGTACAAGCGGCGGCTGCAACTGCAGCGGCACCACCAGCCACAGCAGCAGGTACGCCACCAGCCCGGCGCAGCCGGCAAACAGCAGCAGCACGAACAGCAGCCGCCAGACCCAGGAGGCCACGCCGGTGGTCTGGCCCAGGCCACCGCACAGCCCGGCCACCCAACGGTCGGTGGATGAGCGGCGAAATCCATTCACCGCCTCGAAAACCGGCGCCGCCGAGGTCGTGCTGGCCGCCGGCTGCGGGTCCCCCAGCAGCCGGGCTTTGGCGCGCTGGAACTCGTCTTCACTCAGGCTGCCGCGTTGGCGCATCTGCTCCAGGCGCAACAGCTCGTCGGAGATGGACATGGGGGGCTCCTGTTCAAACAAAAAAACAAGCAATCAAAACAAGCACTTGGCGGCGGTTGTGAAGGTTTCAACCGGTCCGCTGCCTAAGGCTCTGGGGTGAACGATAGTGCCAACCGGCGGCACATTCCAGCCCCAGGCGACGGATGGCGGGAGGGGCGGGACAGAGTGTCGGTTCGGCCGGGCAGACGGAAGCCCTCTTGGCTAGTGACAGGCGGGCGGCGCTGCGGTAAATTGCACGCAAACCCAAGGAGAATTGCCATGGCTGAACGCACGGTTTCGCAATCCATGGCGCCGCGCAACGTGGTGAGCCTGGGCCCCACCGCCACCGTGCACGAGGCCGCTTGCGTGATGACGCGCGCCAACGTGGGCAGCGTGCTCATCATCGACCCGGCGCACGGCACGCTGCTGGGCATACTGACCGAGCGCGACCTGATGACGCGCGTGCTGGCGCGTGCGTTGGACCCTACCCGCACCACCACCGCCCAGGTGATGACGCGCGGCCCGCACTGCGTGGGGCCGCAGACGCCGGTGTCCGACGCGGTGCTGATCATGCTGGAGCATGGCTTTCGTCACCTGCCGGTGGTGGCGGCGCCGGGTGGGCGCATCCTGGGCGTGTTTTCCATTCGCGACGCGCTGCCGCGCGAACTCACCGCGGCGAGCAGCCTGGCCGACTTCCACGATTCGGTGAACGACGCTTTAGGCTAAATCCCCGCCGGGCCGCCCCAAGGGGATTTGCGGCCCCCTCGGGGGGCAGCGAGTACACGAAGTGACGAGCGTGGGGGCTAAAACGGCAGATCGCCGGCGTTCTTGCGCCACAGCTGCATGAACTCGCCCGACTTCATCATGGCGGCGACCTGCGCGTCAAAGGCCGGCAGCAGCGCGGCGGCGGCACTGCCCTTGGCGGCCACCAGGTGGCGTGCTGGCGGTGTGGCGCCTTCCAGGCCAGTGTGCAGCAGTTCGGGGTCGCTCAGGTAGTTGCCCAGCGTGCCAGGGCTGTGCTGGAAGGTCTCTATCTCTTCCGGAAAGTAGTCGCAGCGGCCTGCCTTGAGCTTGGCCACCAGCGAGGTCACGGTGGCGACGCCACGCTCCAGGTCGTTCTCACCCAGGCCATAGTGGGCATAGCTGGCGCCGTGCATGCCACAGCCTTTGTAGCGCTTCAGGTCGGCCACGGTCTGGATAGTGATCGGGTGGCGGGCGGCGAAGAAGATTTGCGGCGTCAGCGTCTTGTAGGGTTTTGAATAGGCCAGCGTCTTGGCCCGCTCCTCGCTGAAGTAGGCGCCAAAGGCGTAGTCCACCTCACCGGCCTGCACCAGCCGCAGGCAGCGGTTCCAGGGCAGATCGCCGCGCATCTGAACCTGGCGGCCCATTTTTTTGAAAGCGGTGGTCAGCATGTCCGGCGAGAAGCCCAGCATCTGCCCGGAAGGCTTGCCATCGACGGGCGGCGCGCGACGGAACCAGAGCGAGGTGTCGCCGGGCTCGGCGCAGAAGACCAGCGGTTTGCCAGCGGAGCTCTTGCTGTCCTGCGCCCAGACGGCGCCCTGCGCCAGCAACGCGGCAAGTGCCACAACCAGGTGACGCATGGCGCGGTCTTACAGGCCCAGCCCGTCGGCCCAGATCAGCGCCTCCATGTGTGCCATGTTGATGTGGTGGTTGGTGTAGCCCAATGCCTGGGCGGCGGCGGCGAAGGACGCGTCGTCATAGGTTTCGGCCGCCTTCACCAGCTTGAGCATTTCGCCGTAGACACCGTTGCCGTCGCGCAGCGCCAGCAGCACCGGATCGGGCAGCGACAGCAGTGTCAGCGCATGCTGCATGGGCATGGCCAGCATGTCGTCCAGCAGCGAGAAGATGCCCACCACGAAGGCACCGTCACACTCCTCCTTGGACAGGGTGCCGTTGCCCAGCAGCTCCATCATGCGCCCGCGCACCACGGCGGTGGTGCCCACGATGGGTGGCGAGCCGGCCGCGCGCGAGGAGGCCAGCAGCAGCGCCGTCCAGCGGAACAATTTTTTCAGCCCCATCAGCATCACCGCGTGGCGGAACGAGGTGACCTCTTGCGACAGGCCAAAGCTGGCCGAGTTGATCAGCCGCAGCAGGTTGAAGCCCAGCATGGCGTCGCGCTTGAGCACCTCTTCGATCTGCTCGGTGGCGGCCTGGTTGCGCACCAGGTTGAACAGCTGCAGCACATTGGCCTGCGAGGGCGTGACCACCTTGGTCTGCACCACGTCAGGCCGGGCCACGTAGTAGCCCTGGAACATGGTGACGCCATAAGCCGCCATGGTGGAAAACTGCTCGGCCGTCTCCACCTTTTCGGCGATCACCGCGGCCTTGGTGCGCGCCTTGATGGCGGCCACCAGTGCCTTCAACTGGTCGGCCGGCACGCCTTGCATGTCCACCTTCACATAGTCGGCCAGCGGCTGCCAGCTGGCATAGGCCGGTGCCATCACCGCCTGGCCGAACGACAGGCGAAAGCCCTGCTTCTTCACCTCGCCCAGCATGAAGGCCACGCGGTCGATGTCGGCTTGCGCGTCCTCGGCCATCAGCGGGATCTTCAGCACCACCTTGTCCGGCTGCACCAGGTCCAGGTGGCCGTCCACCAGGCTTTGGTGCGTGCGGTTGATGAAGATGTCCGTCTTGCCCAGCGCCAACTCGTCGCCGGCATGGTTCATGGCGTTGAAGATCAGGGAGATGTCGGTGGCCGCATCGTGGGCGTCCAGCGCGGTCGAGCGGTCGGACAGTTCATAGGCCACCACCGCGCGCTTGCCATCCACAATGGGCTGGCGCGCGATCAGGTTGGGTGTGGGCAGGCCCTTGGCGGGGGCGGCGGGGCTGTTGGCTGAAGGGCTGGCGGCAGGTGTGGTGGGCATGCCGCATATCTTAGCCGCGACGGCGGGGCTGGATGTAACCGCTTTCCACCGGTTGGCCAGCCCCCGGATCAGACGGCGAACGCCAGCCCGGTGCCGGCATAGCCCGCCAGATGCACCTGCTGCTGCGCCACGTCGCTGCCCGCCACGGCGGCCAGCCACTGCACTTGCGTCAGGCTGTGGTTGTCCAGTGGCGCGGTCAGAGCGGTCAGCGTGGCGGCATCCGGCGCGTTGCCGAACAGGTTGTGCCAAACCCAGCCCACCAGCGTGGCGTTGCTGCTGCCACCTGCCGCTGCGCCCACCAGGCCGCTGGCCAGCAGCAGGTCGGCGCCGTTTTGCAGCGTGGCGCCATGGTCGAAATAGGCCAGGGCCTTGCCGACCCAGCTGGCGTCCTTCAGCAGGCCGGTGCCCAGCGCGGTACCCAGCATCAGCACCGTCTTGCCGGCGGACTGGTTGGCGGCCACGTCATAGGCCAGCCCCTTGTGGTCGGCAAAGGCCAGCCGCTCCACCGCGGTGGTGTGCACGTCACCCACCGGCGCCACGGTGATGCGCTGGTCGTGCACGGTGAAGGCCAGGTTGGGGCCCGCCGCCACCGACGTGATCTGGTAGTCTGCGAAATTGCCCGAGAAGCGCAGCGTGTCCACGTTGTGGCCGCCCGTCACCGTAGTGGGGTTGCCGGGTGTGCCGCCGCTGCCCAGCGTCACGTCCAGCCGACCCGTGAGTGCCGAAGCGTCCAGGGTATTGCTGCCAGGGGTGGGACTGAAGAAGACCAGCTGGTGCAGCGTCAGGTCCTGGTCACCGGCAACCGTCACCTTCTCCAGCGTGCTGGACTTCAGCGCCGCAATGTTGGAAGAGCCGCCCTTGGTGGTGATGGCGAAGGTCTCGATGTTTTCGGCCTCGATCACGCCAATGCTGCCGCCGGCAATGGTCTTGTTGTTGTTCAGGGTCAGGTTCATCGTGTCATTGAGGTGACCGGCCACGAAGGTGTCGAACAGCAGGTGCGTGTCGCCGCCGCTGACGTTTTGCAGCGTGACCGGGGCCAGGCTCATGATCTTGCTGAACGTGACGTTGGAGGAGCTGTTGTCGTTGATCAGCGTGGTGAGCCCTTGCATGGCCGAGGTGTCCATGGTGGTGCCACCGGTGGTGTCGGAGGTGACCAACAGCGTCTGGATGCCGGTGGTGGTGAAGCCGGTTTTGCTGATGGCAGTGGTGCCGCTGCTGGCAAAACGCAACTGGTCGTTGCCGCCGTTGCCGGTCAGGACATCGCCAGCGTTCAGCGTGGCTTCTGTGGCTACAAAGACATCGTCGGTTGCCAGGCCGATGGCGTTGTCCACGCCGGTGGTCAGCACGAAGGTGCGTCCAACCACTGGAAGCGTGGGTGGGCCGCCTTTCACCGGCATGTAGATGGAGCCCGGGGTGGTTGAAAAGATGTAGCCCAGACTGACTCGCTCGTTCCAGGTTGACGCCACGGCCGTGAACGCGGGAGTGTCCGCTGCCGCTTCGAGCACTTGTACCAACTGGTAGATCACCACCCCGCGATTGCCAGGGTGGGCCGCCAGCAGTTCCGTTACCGCACCCGCCAAGGCCTGCGTGTTAGCCGGGCTGATGCCCAGAATGTTGTTCAACACGATGGTAGCCAGAGCATTGTCCGAAGCGCCTTTGAAATTCGCGTCCGTGAGCTGGTTGGCATAGGTCGCCAGGCGCACATTGTTCTCGCCGATCACGCCCAATTGGTTCATGTAGACGGCATTGCTGGGCACCAGGCCGAACAAGGCCAGGTTCATGTCGAGGATGGAAGCGGGGCTGCCGGTGATGGTTTGGCTCATGGGTGTTCCCTTTGTGGTTCAGGTGGTGCAGCGCAGGCGAGGCCGCGCCGGCTCAGCGGCAGTAACTGCGCGTCCGCCGCCTAGCTTGCAGGTTTCTCTGTCGCGCAGGAGCGAACCCCTGCCGACTCGTGTCCGGGTCTGTTTCACGCGTTACCTCCGCCGTAGCGTTGAAGCACCCGGCACGGCTGTGTCGCCGCTCGTTGGCCAGGTGCTGTGGTCAGCCGCAATCGCTGCGAGGGCGATGTGCGGCCGCTGTTGTCACGGATTGAATTCTTGAGCGGCCGCCTTCGCGGCGCCAGGGGGCATGCGCACGGGCATGTGATTTGCCGCACAAGCCTGAGCAGGTTGTGCGAGGGCATCCCCCATTTGGGGGTGGCGCTACGCGGCGTTTTCCAGCCAGCCGGCCAGGTCTGTTTTCAGTTTCTTCAGGTCGTCGCCACGCGTGTACATCATGTGGCCGGCGCCGTAGTAGTGGTGGCTGATGCGCGCCATCACGTCGGTTGGAAGGTCCAGCCGGGCCAGCGAGTAGTCGCTGGCCGAATAGGGCGTGCCCAGGTCGTAGTAGCCGCTGGCCACCAGCACGCGCATGTGCGGGTTGCGCCGCATGGCGCGCGCCAGCGCGGCGCTGGTGCTGGTGCTGGTGTAGTGATTGCCCTTGCTTTCGCCTTGCAGCCAGTTCCAGTTCTTGTTCACATCCAGCGCCAGCGTGTGGTAGGGCTGCTCCTGCTGCACGCCCAGGCTGCCCTGCAGGTAGGCGTTGAAAGCCATGGTGTACGGCGCGGCCAGCGCCTCGATGCCGGGGTCGAACTCCCAGGCGCGCGACTTGCGCGCGCCCATGGGGCCGGTGACGCGCGACTCCAGCCGACCCACCATCAGGCCCTTGTCGCGCAGCAGCTCGAAGAAGAACACCTGGTCAGACACGCGCAGGTCATGGTCTTCCACCAGGGTGGCGCTCAGGCCGGTCAGCTCGCCCAGCCGCTTGGCCACGCGCGTGCGCTTTGCGGCGCTCAGGCGCGCGCCCTGGTGCAGCGCGGCCAGGTAGTCTTCCAGCACAAAGGCCTCGGCGGCGGCGCGGGCGGCGGCGGCGTCCTGGCCAGGCGCGCCCTTCAGCATGCCGTGGTACTGCGCCGTGGCGGCAAAGCCGGGCAGGAACAGGGCATAGCCCAGGTCGTTCTTGCCCTCGAAGTCCAGCGTCTGGATGTCCATCGCGCAGCTCACCAGCACCAGGCCGGCCAGCGCAATGCCCAGGTCCAGCAGCTTGTCGGCCAGCGCGGCGCCGCGCGTGGTGCCGTAGCTCTCACCGGCCAGGTAGACGGGTGAGGCCCAGCGGCCGCTGCGCGTCAGGTAGGTGCGGATGGCTTCGGCCAGCGCGTCGACGTCGCCATCCACGCTCAGCATCTTTTTCTTCGCTTCCTCGCTGGCGGTTATCGAGAAGCCGGTGTGCGGCGGATCCACAAACACCAGGTCGAAGTGCTCCAGCCAGGTGTGCGGGTTGTCCTGCACGGTGTAGGGCGGCGGCATGCTGCCGTCGTCGTTGATGGGCACGCGCTTGGGGCCCAGCGCGCCCAGGTGCAGCCAGATGGAGGCCGAGCCGGGGCCGCCGTTGAAGGCGAACAGCAGCGGACCCGGTTTGGCCGCAGCCTGCGCGGGCTCGGCCACATAGCTGGTCATGAACAGCGCGGCGTCGGGCTCACCCTTGTGCGTGTCTGACATGTTAGCCACCACCGGCACGAAGCCGGCGCTGCTGCTGTAGCGCAGTGTTTGGCCACTGGTCAGCACAACCTGGCCGCTGGCGGTGGCGGCGCTTTGCGCCAGCAGCTTTTCCACCCGCTCGCGTTGGCGCTTCTTGTCGTCGTCGGAAGGCGTTTTGTCGCTGGTGGTGTCGGTCATGGCTGGGCTGTGGGAAGTGCGAAGCGCGCAGCTTACCGCACCTCATCGCAAGCTACAGTTTTTTGTAGAACACCGTGGTGGGCACCAGGCCGCCATAGGGCATCAGCGCGTAGTCGGGGATGACGCCTGCGCGCGTCCAGCCCAGGCGGGCATACAGGCGCTCGGCGTCGCCGCCCGTCACCGTGTCCAGCACCAGCAGCGTCTTGCCGCAGTCGCGGCCCGCTTCTTCTGCGGCGCGCATCAGCGTGGCGCCCAGGCCAGAACGGCGCGCGCGGCGGTGCACCAGCATCTTGCTCAGGTCGGCGCGGTGCGGCTGGTTGTCGGGCTGGGCCAGCACCAGTTGCACCGTGCCCACGATGCCTTCATCGTCTTGCGCCACCAGCAGCGCGCGCTCGCCGGCATGCACGCCTTGGGCCACACCGCGCCAGAAGGCCAGCGCCTTGTCGCGCCCCATGGGCGCCATGAAGCTGACCGAGGCGCCGCCGTCCACACAGTCTTGCAGCACGTCGGCCAGTTGCTGGATGTGCTGTTCTCCCACGCGGTCCAGGCGGGTGATGGTGAAGGTCTGCACCGGGGCGTTCATGGCGTGGCTTTCTTCTGGGCTTGCGTGACCAGCACCACGGCGTAGCGGGCTACTCTGCGGCTGGGGTTGTGGAAATGCGTGGGGCGGTCCAGCGTGTGGGCCAGGCAGTCGCCGGCGCGCAGCGTGTAGGCGTCGTCGCCCACGGTGAAGTGCATCGTGCCTTCCAGCATCCACACCTGCTGGTGCACGCTGGCACCGTGCGGCGCATTGTCATAGGCCACGCGCGCACCGGGCGGGAACACCACCTCCACGATCTGTATGGGCGACGGGTAGTGCGGTGGCGACACGGCGCGCCGCTGGTAGCCGCTGGCCGGGTCTTGCCAGGTGGCTTGCTGCGCATGGCGCACCAGCGGCGCGGCATTGGCAGCCGGCTCGGGTGCGCCAAACAGCGTGGCCAGCGGCACCCCCAGGCCGGAGGCGATGCGGCTCAGCACCACCGCGGTAGGGCTGCTCTGCGCGCGCTCGATCTGCGACAGCGCTGAGCGGCTGACACCGGTGGCGCTGGCCAGTTCTTCCAGCGATAGCCCGGCCTGCTGGCGCAGTGCACGCAGCGTGGCGGCGATGCGCTGGTGGATGGCCTGTTCTTCGGTTGAATCCATAATTGTGGAATATTTTCCACAATTATGGACGAAGCTGTCAAGCCGTCGAGGGCGGCGCCAGGGCGAACGCAGTCACTTGGCCGGCAGGGTCGCCTTCACCCAGGCCGCCAGCTTTTGGTGCTCCAGCTTGCCGCTGGCTTCGTCCGGTGAGGGGGCGTTGCCCATCATCGTGTAGGCCACCAAGCGGCCCTGCGGATCGACCAGCGCGAAGCTGGGGTAGGCCATCGCGCCCAGCGCCTTGTTGAAGGGGCCGGTTTCCGCGACGATGGGCCAGTTGAAACGGTAGCGGGCCTGGAAAGCCTTGGCCGTGGCCACGTCGTCGTAGGTGAAGGCCATCACGTTGAGTTCGGGGTGCTTGTCGCGAAAGGTGTTCAGCGACGGTATTTCGAGGATGCAGGGCACGCAGGCAGCGAAGAAGAAGTTGATCAGGCTGTAGCGGCCGTTCAGCGTGACGTTGTCGCGCCGCTGGCCGTCCAGCCCCGGCAGGTCGAACGGCGGCAGCGGTTGGCCTGGCTGCACCTTCACCTGGGCCAGCGCGCTGGCACGCATGGCGGCGCCGTTGTAGTTTTTGTCCATCAGCCGGAACACCGTGACGCCGTCACGCGTGCCTTTGCTCAGCGAGCGGCGTTCGCGCCGCTGCTCGGCGAAGGCGGCATAGCTGATGGCCTGGCCCAGCTCGTCCTGGTAGACCACTTTGGTGCCAGGCTCCACATGCCACGTAGCGAGGAAGGTGGGCTCATCCAGCGACGGGGCGGCGGGGGTGGGGGCCGGCTGGGCTTGCAGCCCCACGCTGAGCGCAGCCGCCACCACGGCGGAGCAGAACCGGGCCGCGGCACTGGCCGGTCGTTTTGCCGTGGCTGTGTTGATCGTGAGTCTGTCTGCATGCATAGCTCGCGCTTCCCCTGTCGTGTTGGAGCGCGATCTTAGGCGCAGTTGCGCCGCGCGACCATCCCCCGAACGGGGCATGGCCGCGCAATGGACCCGTCAGGTCATCAGCACCATCACGGTGACCAGCGAAAACATGGCCGCCGCCACGGCCGCCAATGTGGCGGCGAAGTAGCCGGCCCAAGCCATCACCAGCCGCGGTGTGCTGCCTGATGCGTGGATGTCTTTGGCGGTGATGGTGCTCATGATGCGGCTCCGGGTGCGGTGGTGATGGCGATGGCCGGGGCGCGCTGCGGCCACAGCCTGTTGGCTGCCACCAGCGCTGCTGCGGCCAGGCTCAGCCCGGCGATGGCGGGCCCGCCCAACGTCAAGGCGGCGGCCAGGCCGTGGCGCGTGGCCATCACGCCCTGGGCCAGCGCCAAGGCGCCCATGGCCAGGTAGCCGATCAGGTAGATGGCCGACAACGTGCCGGCACGGTGCTGGGCTGGGGCATTGGCGTTGATCAGCGTCAGCCCGCCCAAGAACAGCAGGCTGTAGGCCACGCCGGTCAGCAGCACCGAGGCGATGTAGATGGGCAGCGCGTGCTGGCTGGCCGCCAGCATCAGCAGCGCCATGGCGGTGGCGGACGTCAGCCCGCCGGCGGCGACGCTGACACGGCTGTCCAGTCGCTTGGCGGTTATGGCCACCACGGCGGTGACCGCCGCGAACGCAGCCATCACCAGGCCGGTGACCATGGCGTTCTTCGAACCGATCAGGTCACGTGCGATCTGCGAACCCAGCGACAGGTGGATGGCGCCCATGGCATACGCCGCCGTCACGGCCGTGGCCGAGGTGGCAAACGGGCGCAGCAGCTTGGCCGGCACCTTGATCACGGCCGGCCGCCAGCGGGCACCCGCATCAACGAGGGTGTGGCGCGGCAGCAGCCAGGTGAAGCCCAGCAACACGGCCAGCACCGCCGACAGCACCCAGAAGTTCAGATGCGTGGGCAGCGGCGCGTAGGTGATCAGCGCGCCGCCCACCAACACGGCCAGCGCCAGGCCCAGCCCGGTGGCGGCGGTGTTGACAGCGCCGGCCCGCTGCGCCTGGCCGGGCGCGCTGAATTCCACCAGCGCGGCGCTGGCCGGGCTGGCCGACAGGCCCACACCCACGCCCATGGCAAAGCGCCCGGCGAAGATCCAGGCCACGTCCTGCGCCAGCGCGAACAGCAGGGCGCCCACCAGCGAAGCGCTGACGCCCATCAGCATGGTGGCGCGCCGGCCAATCTGGTCCGACAGGTTGCCCAGCAGCAGCAGCACGGCCACCACGGTGACCGGGTAGACCGCGAACATCGCGGTGATGACGGTGGGCGTCAGATGCCACTGTGCCGCATACAACGGGTAGCTGAGGGCGGGGGCGGCGCTGGTCCACAGCGTGTGGGCGGCGACCGCTGCCGCCACCCAGAAGCTGGCGCGGGTCCCCAAGGTGAAGGTCTTGCTCATGTGGAAGCTCTCTTTCTTGCTGGAGGGGTGTGGGGTGGGGGAAGGCATGAAAACAACTCAGGAACCAGGTTTGAACAAGGTGCGTAATTTTGCTTAAATATGTACGACCGTATTAATTGAAGGGAAATAAGGCAGAGGCACAACAATGGCGACATCACCGAGGACGTGGGATCAGTTGGCGGCCGGCGTGGCCGCGGCCACGGTCAGGCCGGCGGTGCCGGTGCGCGGCAACAGCAGCGAGAAGATGACTTCCTTGCAGCGCTCCAGCGGCACCGTGCTGCGCTCCACCTTGGACAGCAGGTTGGCGCCCTGCAGAGACGACTGGATGAAGCCGGCCATCTCGTCGCAATCGGTCTGCGGCGCAATTTCACCGGCCTGCACGGCGGCGCGCAGGCAATAGGCCAGCGATAACCGGCCCTCGGCAAAGATCTCCAGCAAGCGCTTGCGTATCGGCTCGCTGTGCTCGCTGGCCTCGGCGGTGAAATTGCCCAGCAGACAGCCATTGCGCATCTGGCTCTGGTTCAGCCGGTCCTTGCTGGCGTCGATGTAGGCGCGCAGCCGTTGCAGCGGGGCCAGCGCGTCATTGCGCAGCGTCTGGCGCTGGCTGTCGCGGCTGGCGGCGTAATACAGCTCTATCACTTCCAGGCCAAAGGCTTCCTTGGAGGTGAAGTGGTTGGTGAACGAGCCCTGCGGCACCCCGGCCGCGCGCACGATGTCGCGCACGCTGGCATTGGCATAGCCGTGCGCGTGCACGACTTTCATGCCTTCGCTGAGGATGCGTTCGCGGTGTGAATGCTTGGCCATGGAGCGAATAATACACTCGTACGTATTTGCTTGTCAAGCACCCCCGCGAGGGATTCACGCAATTGACCGCCGTCAGCCACGCCACCACCATAGCGACCGCTACGAGGACACAAGCTAGACCTATGAATAACCTGAAAATTTCAACCCGCCTGATCGTCTTCGCCGCCTTGCTGTGCGGCATGCTCGTCGTGGGGGCCGGGCTGGGGCTGTTTGGCATCGCCTCGGCCAATGGCGCGCTGAAGACCGTGTACGAGGACCGAACCCTGCCCATGCGGCAGTTGGGCGCGATAGAGAGCCTGACGCTGCGCGTGCGCCTGGCCATAGACCGCAGCATGTTCGACCGCAACCCGCAGACGCTGACCGAGGTCAACACCGAAATCACCACCAGCATCGCCGGCGTGGACAAGGCGCTGGCCGAGTTCATGGCCAGCCACATGACGCCCGAGGAGGCTGTGCTGGCCAAAAAGCTCAACGACAATCGCAACCGCTACCTGAATGAGGGCCTGCGCCCTGCGTTGGAGGCGATGCGCAACAACGCACTGGCCGATGTGATGACGTTGCAAAAAGAAAAGCTGCTGCCGCTGTACCTGCCAGTGCAGCAGGACCTGCAGGACCTGATGCGCCTGCAGGCCAATGAGGCCAAACACGAATACGACGCCGCGGTGAAGCGCTACGAATGGATACGCGTGCTGGCTGTGGGCGGGCTGATCGCCGGGCTGGCTTTTTCCGCCGTGTTCAGCACGCTGCTGATCCGGACCATCTCGCGCAGCCTGCGCGAGGCGGTGGCAGCTTCCAGCGCGGTTGCGCGCGGTGATCTGACGCACCGCATCACGGTGGAGGGCAACCACGAGATCACGGCGCTGTCACGCGCGCTGTCTGAAATGCAAGGCAATCTGTCGCAGGTGGTGACGCAAGTGCGCCAGGGCTCGGAGCTGGTGGCCAATGCCAGCGCCGAGATCGCCGCCGGCAACCATGACCTGTCAAGCCGCACCGAGAGCCAGGCCAGCGCGCTGGAGGAAACCGCAGCCTCGATGGAGGAACTGAGCGCCACCGTCAAGCAGAACGCCGACAACGCGCGCACCGCCAACCAGCTGGCGCAGAGCGCCAGCACCAAGGCGGTGCAGGGCGGCGAGGTGGTGGCCCAGGTGGTGGACACCATGAAGGGCATCAATGACTCGTCGAAGAAGATCGCCGACATCATCGGCGTCATCGACGGCATTGCCTTCCAGACCAATATCCTGGCGCTGAACGCCGCCGTGGAGGCCGCCCGTGCCGGGGAGCAGGGGCGCGGTTTTGCGGTGGTGGCCAGCGAGGTGCGCAGCCTGGCCGGGCGCAGTGCCGAGGCGGCGAAAGAGATCAAGGGCCTGATAGGCACCAGCGTGCAGCGGGTGGATGCCGGCAGCGCGCTGGTCGACAAGGCCGGCACCACCATGACCGAGGTGGTGGCCGCGATTCGCCGCGTGACCGACATCATGGGCGAGATCAGCGCGGCTAGCAGCGAGCAGAGTGCCGGTGTCAGCCAGGTGGGCGAGGCGGTGCAACAGATGGACAAGACCACGCAGCAAAACGCCGCCCTGGTGGAGCAGATGGCCGCCTCGGCCAGCAGCCTGAAGGGCCAGGCGCAGGAGCTGGTGCAGGCGGTGGCGGTGTTCAAGCTGGGTAGCCATGCGGGTGGTGCCCATGCCGCCACGCCGGGTGGTGCCTCATTGCACCTGGGGTCTGCGCCCATGGCCTTGTTGCGATGATGCCGGCAGCACCGTTTTGCCGTTATCCTTCGCGCGGAGAATCCGCGCATGAGCCTGCCCAACCCCACTGCTGTTGACCTGGACGCCTACCTCGCCCGCGTGGGCTGGGCCGGGGCGCTGCGCGCCGACCACGCCACGCTGGCCGGCTTGCTGCGCGCCCACATGGAAAGCATCCCGTTTGAAAACCTGGACGTGCTGCTGGGCCGTGGCATCCGGCTGGACCTGGCCGGCCTGCAGCACAAGCTGCTCCACCAGCGCCGCGGTGGCTATTGCTTTGAACAGGCCACATTGTTCGCCGCCGTGTTGGAACAACTGGGCTTTGCGGTGCAGCGCCACACCGCGCGGGTGGTGATGCGCATGGCGCGCGACGAGGCACCGCGCACCCACATGTTCCTCAGCGTGCAACTGCCAGGGCCGCAAGGCGGCCGCTTCGTGGTGGACCCTGGCCTGGGCGGCCTGGCTTGCCGCGCACCCTTGCCCCTGCGGGATGGTGAGCGTGTGCAGGTGCAACAGCAGACCCACTGGTTGCAGCAAGAGGGCCACTATTGGTGGCTGCGCACGCTGGACCAGGGCGCGCCGGCCGACGCCTGGGTGGGCACGCTGGATGTGGAGAATCCACAGGATTTCGACATGGGCAACCATTACACCGCCACACACCCCAATTCCGGCTTTCGCCAACGTATCATGCTGCGTGCGTTCGCGCCCGATGAGGGGCTGGTGACGGTGGCCAACCGCAGTGTCACCATGCGTCAGCATGGCGAGGTGGTGCGCACCTTCGAGCTGGAAGACCGCGTGGCCTTGCGCGCACTGCTGCGCGAGCACTTCGGCTTCGACCTGCCCGAGCTGGCGCAATTGCGCGTGCCCAGCATCCCCGAGTGGGCCTGAGTGCCCTTCAAGGAGTTCTCCATGTACCGTCTGCACAGCTTCTGCCAATCGGGCAACAGCTACAAGGTGGCATTGGCGCTGAACTGCCTGCGCCAGCCCTGGGAGCCGGTGTTCGTGGACTTCATGAACGGCGTCACCCGCGAGCAGGCCTGGCGCGATGGCATGAACGAGATGGGTGAAGTGCCGGTGTTGGAGGACGGCCCGCTGAGGCTGACGCAGTCTGGCCTGATCCTGACGCACCTGGCCCACAAGCACGCCGCCTTGGGCGGTGACGATGAGGCGCAGCGCCGCGAGGTGCTGCGCTGGCTGCTGTACGACAATCACAAGTTCAGCAGCTACTTTGTCAGCTACCGCTTCATGAAGTCCTTCGGCCCCAGCGCGCCAGACCCGGCGGTGATGGCCTGGCTGAAGGGCCGCATAGACGCCGCCTTCACCATTGTGGACAAGCACCTGGGCACCACCCGGAGTTTCATGGTGGGTGAGAAGCCCACCATTGCCGACCTGTCCATGTGCGGCTACCTGTTCTTCCCGGAGGAGGAGAGCGGCTGCCAGATACGCCAGCGGTTTCCTCATATCGACGCCTGGTTGGACCGTATTCGCGCCTTGCCGGGCTGGGCCGACCCGTATGATGTGTTGCCGGGTCAGCGCATCAGCCCCAAGTGGTGAAGGGTTCCCGCGTTACCCCCATGTCTCCCATACCTGATCCACTCTCCGAGCAACGCCCGCCAGCGGCAGGCCAGGGTGTCCCACCCGAGATCCATGAAGCCTGTGGCCTGATCCTGGGCTCGCTGGTGCTGAGCCTGCTGGGCAGCCTGGCCGCCGGCTACTTCGACACCGAGCCGCGTCCGCTCATCCCTGAGCCGCCCCTGCTGTCGCTGGTGTGGGACCTGGGAATGTTCTTCGGCACGTTGGCGCTGTTGCCGTGGCTGGTGCTGTGCCTGCGCCGGCGCAAGCTGTGGGCGCGTTGGGCCATGCTGGCGCTGCTGGCCTATGGCTGGCTGCAGGTGGCGCAGGACATTCCGGTGGAATGGCCGCGCTCGGCCTGGGTGGCGCTGACCGAAGGCGTGACCACGCTGATGGAGTTCGCGGCGGTGTGGCTGATGTTCTTCGGCGCTGGCGGTCAGTGGCTGGCCCAGGCCGAAGCTGCTTGACCGCAGCCCCGTCAACCGGCTATGTGACGAACCGCACAGAGTGGCAGCAAGCCAGCCGATAGCATGAGGCTTGCCGTCGGGGTACTCGACCAGTCCGGTAGCCATGTAGACTCCAGGCAACTTTCACCCCCTATGAAGCCTTAAGCCCGCTATCGGCCCCGCATGACCCAGGAAGATGGAACCTCAGACCGCTTTCGCCTGCTGGTGGAAGCCGTGCAGGACTACGGCATCTTCATGCTGGACACGGACGGCATCGTCAGGTCCTGGAACGCCGGGGCGCAGCGCATCAAGCAATACCTGCCGCAAGAGGTGATAGGGCGGCACTTTTCGTTGTTCTACCCCCCGGATGCCGTTGCGGCCGACTGGCCGGCCGAGGAACTGCGGCGCGCCAAGGCCCTGGGGCGCTATGAGGACGAAGGCTGGCGCCTGCGCAAGGACGGCAGCCGCTTCTGGGCCAACGTGGTCATCACCGCCATCGTCGACCCATCCGGCACGCTCACCGGCTATGGCAAGGTCACCCGCGACCTGACCGAGCGCAGGCGCAACGAGGAGGCCCTGCGGGACAGCGAGCAGCGCTTTCGTCTGCTGGTGGAGGGCGTCAAGGACTATGCCATCTACATGCTCAGCCCCTCAGGCCTGATCGAGAGCTGGAACAGCGGCGCGGAGCTGATCAAGGGCTACCCGGCGCGCGAAGTCATCGGCCAGCACTTTGGCATGTTCTACCGGCAGGAGGACCGCGAGCGCGGCGCGCCCGAGGAGGAGCTGCGGCTGGCGCTGGAAACCGGCCACACGGAACGCGAAGGCTGGCGCCTGCGCAAGGACGGCTCGGCCTTCTGGGCCAACGCAGTGCTGACGCCCGTGTTTGACAGTGACCGCAACCTGCGCGGCTTCGCCAAGGTGACCCGCGACATGACCGAACGCCGGCGGCTGGAAGAACTGGAACAGTCCAGCCGGCGCATGAATGAATTCCTGGCCATGCTGGCGCATGAACTGCGCAACCCGCTGGCGCCGATTCGCAACGCGGTGAGCATCCTGCAACTGGAGCCCGCGCCCTCCAGCATGGTGAAGAGCGGGCGCGACATGATAGACCGCCAGCTGTCACATCTGACGCGACTGGTGGATGACCTGCTGGATGTCGGCCGGCTGACCACCGGCAAGATCCATCTGAAGACCGAAGACCTGGATTTTGGCGAAGTCATCTCCCGCTGCATGGAAGCGGTGCGTCCATTGGTGGATGCGCGCAAACACCGGTTGGTGGTGGACGTTCCGCCGTCCGACATCTGGGTGCAGGGCGATGCCACGCGCCTGAGCCAGGTGTTGCAGAACCTGATGATCAATGCCGTCAAGTTCACGCCGGAGGGTGGTGACATTCGCCTCACCGCCTGGGTGGAAGGGCAGCATTTGTACGCCGCCGTGGCGGACAGCGGCATCGGCATGACGGCGCAGGCGCTGGGCGAGGTGTTCACGCTGTTCTCGCAGGTGGAAGGTGCTTCGGCCGGTCAGAGCGGCCTGGGCATCGGGCTGACGCTGGCCAAGTCACTGGTGGAGTTGCATGGTGGCACGCTCTACGCCGACAGCGAAGGTCTGAGCAAAGGCAGCAAGTTCACCTTCGTGCTGCCGGGTGCCCGCCTGGTGGCCAAGGGCACTGCGGGCACGCAGGACGCCAAGAGGCGCTTGCTGGTGGTGGACGACAACCGCGACGCCGCCGACAGCCTGTCCGAGGTGCTGCGCATGCTGGATTACCAGGTGGTGACCGCCTACGACGGCCACGGCGCCATGGCCGCCGTGCGTGCTGCCATGCCGGACGCGGCGTTCCTCGACCTGTCCATGCCTGACACCAGCGGCTATGACCTGTTGCGCGAATTGAACGCAATTGCCGGCGAACAGAAGCTGTGTGCATTTGCCGTCACCGGGTACGGCAACGACGACGACAAGCGGCGCACCCGTGCCGCCGGCTTTCAGGAGCACCTGACCAAACCGGTGGAGCTGGACCGGCTGCGCGAGGTGCTGGCGGCGCATCTGGGCGGCTGATGGCCAAAGAAAACGGGGCCTTGCGGCCCCGGTTCGGTCAATGCACAGTGGCGCTGTGGTCAGACTTCGTTCAGCCTGTTCTGGCCGGCGTCATTGTCTTCTTGGCCCGAGCGAGCCGGTCTTTCGCGTTCGACCTCCTTGGCGCTGCCGCTGTCGTCGGCCTGTGCGCGGCGGCCATCGTCGACAGCGCCCAACCGTTGCCGCTCGTCCAGGTCATCGCCGGCCTCGGGCTGGTTGCCCAGGGATTGCTTGTCCTGCTTCTTCTGTTGCTTCTTCGAGCTCATGACCTTCTCCTTCGTTGATTGGCGCGAGATTGTTTTGCTCTTGTTGTTCGTGCAGCCACTGTAGGCCCGAAACGACCTGCCGACTGTCATCCGGTTTGCGGTGGGCGTGTCGGACAATGGCGCATTCGCCCGCAGGAGCAGGCATTCCGGTCAGTTGCTAAGGCGCCAACGCGCCTTCAAAACCCAGCGTCATCGGCTGCTTCATGTCGCCGGTGTTGTGGGTGCCGTTGGGCTTGAGCTGCACGTCGCGCATCTTCACGTACAGGTAGCCGTTGACCTTGGAGACGGTGACGCTGCCGGCCTTGTCGGCGCTGGTCCATTCCCTGATCTTGCCGCCAGACACGTCGGACATGGAGACCCGCACCTTCTTCTGCGCCAGCCCGGCCTTGGCGGCGGCCTCATAGGTGCCGGGGGGTGGGGCGGGGTCGCCAAAGTCCAGGCTCAGCGTGCGCAGCGAACTGGCGTCGGCCAGCACCAGCAGGCCGGCGGTGGTGTTGAAGCCTGCCTTGACGTCATAGCGGGTCTTGGCCGGGTTGGCCACCACGGCGCGCACCTCGCCAAAGTTGTGCCAGCCGTTCGGGCCGGCGTACAACTTGCTTTTGGGGTTGGAATAGCGGTCATCGCTGGCCTGCGGCATGTTGGACCAGGTGTCGCCCGCCGGCGCGGGTGCCTGGGCTTGGGCAAGCGCGCTGGCAGCCAGGCAAAGAAGGAGCAGGGCGAGCCGTTTCATGAGGAGCCTTTCTGGAGCTTGTCTGATGCGTCGAGTGCTTGGCCGCGCTGGCGCGGCTGCGCCTGACTATCGCACATGACTTGCGGGCGGTTGTGCTGGCTAGCGCACAGATGTCAAGCCGTCAGAAATCCATGCCCCTGCCTGCAGGCGGGAAATTACTTAGCTTTTTACCTAAGTTTAGGTTACACTGTGTCCATGCCAACTTCCCAAGCCACCGTCGACGGCGTATTTCGCGCCTTGGCCGACCCCACCCGACGCAGCGTGCTGCAGCGGCTGTGCGCCAGCCCGGCCTCGGTCAGCGAACTGGCAGCGCCGTTCGACATGGCGCTGCCTTCCTTTGTGCAGCACATGCGCGTGCTGGAGCGCTGTGGCCTGGTGCGCTCCAGCAAGCGCGGGCGGGTGCGCACCTTCACCGTGGAGCCCAAGCGGCTGAAGCAGGCTGAGGACTGGCTGGCCGTGCAGCGCCGCCTGTGGGAGCAGCGGCTGAACCAGCTGGACACCTACCTGCTCCAATTGCACGCGCAACGCCAGTCCGATGCGTCCGAACATTGACTCTTTCATTCAACCAACCATCTCAACCCTGAGGAGAACGACATGAACGCTTCCGCAACCCCGCCTTCCCTGTGGACACCCAACCCCGAGCTCGACCTGGTGCTCGAACGCGACATTGACGTGCCGCGCGGGCTGGTGTGGGATGTCTGGACCACGCCCAAGCATCTGGAGAAGTGGTTCTGCCCCAAGCCCTGGTACACCACTGACATCGTGATGGACCTGCGGCCCGGTGGCGAGTTCAGCTCCGTCATGCATGGTCCAGGTGGTGAAGTCATGCCCAACAAGGGCTGCTGCCTGGAAGTGGTGCATCAGGAACGCCTGGTGTTCACCGACACGTTGCTGGCGGGTTTCCGCCCCTCGCCCAAGCCCTTTTTCACCGCTGTGGTGACGCTGCAGTCGCTGGGTGAGGGCCGCACCCGCTACATCGCCATGGCCCGCCATGGCGAGGCCAGCACCCGCAAGCAGCATGAGGAGATGGGTTTCCACCACGGTTGGGGCGCTGCGCTGGACCAACTGGTGGCACTGGCCAAGACGCTGTAGGCGCCCCGCGCCTCCCGGGGGTGTCGCGCCATCGATTGGCGCAGCCCTTTCTTGGTGGTGTAATGGGCAGGTCGGTGGGGTTGGTTGTCTGCGACATGGGTGCAGCCCGGTTGCCTGCCGGCGTTGCTTATCCATGCAGGCCGAAACCTTACCCGCCACCGTTGACCAACCCTTGCCCGACCCTGTGTGGTCGGGCGATCTGGAATCGGCGCTGCGCCAGCGCCGATTCGTCCAGATCTGTGCCTTCTGCCTGCTGGCGTTGACCTTGCGCGCCGGCTTGAGCCTGTGGGCCGGCAGCATGATCACCGCCTGGCTGCTGTTGGCCGGCATGGTGGTGATCGCGATCTGTATCGGCCTGCATCGCCACGCCATGCAGACCACGGCCTGCGCGCTGCTGCTGGCCGCCCTGACGGTGATGATCACGCTGCTGGCCTGGAGCGGCGAGGGTGTGTACGACATCGCGCTGGTGGCCTACCCCATCATCCTGGTCATGGGCGCCATGCTGCTGCCGCTGCGCTTCTTCTGGGGGCTGACGGGGTTCGTTGTGGCTGCCATTGCGCTGCTGGCCTATGCCTATACGGTGTCGGGACGCGCGCCGCGCATGGGCTCGCTGGGCGCCCGCCTTACCGACTGGGTGGTCATCATGGCGGTGGGCACCCTCACAATCTGGCTGATCAAGAGCGATTTCGAGCGCATCCTGGCGCAACTGCGCCTGCAGGTCAGCCGCGCCCAGATGGCGGCCGAGCTGCAGCAGGTCAGCGAGCACAAGTCGCGCGTGATGTTCAACAGCTCACCGGTGCCCATGGCGGTGTTCGACGGCGCGCCGCTGGTGACCGGCGCCGGCGCGGGCAAGGGCTTGCGCATTGTCAGCATCAACGACGCCTGGGCCAGCTCGTTTCGCTACACCCGCGAGCAGAGCCTGGGCCGCACCGGGCTGGAGCTGGGCTTCTGGGTCGACTTGGCCGAGCAGGTGCGCTTCGCCCAGACCTTGAAGCGTGACGGTTTTATACGGGACTTTGAAACCCATTTCGTGCGTGGCGACGGCAGTCGCTTCCTGGGCCATGTGCAGGCCCGGCCCACCGTGGTGGGCGATGCCCAGTTGCTGGTGCTGTCCTGTGAAGACGTGACCGAGCAGCGCCGCAATGCGCATGAGATCCAGCTGCTCAACACCGAACTGGAAACCCGCGTGGCCATGCGCACCGACGACCTGGTGCGCGTCAATCGGGACCTGGAGCAAACGCTGGCCAACCTGCGCGCAACGCAGGAAAACCTGGTGCAGGCTGAGAAAATGGCCGCGTTGGGCCGGCTGGTGGCCGGCATCGCGCACGAGCTCAACACGCCCATAGGCAACAGCCTGATGGCCGTCACCACCGTGCGGGCGCAGTTGCGTGATTTCCGCACCGATGTGCGCACCGGCGGCTTGCGCCGCGCGGCCTTTGAGGCCTTCTTGGCCAACGTGGACATGGCCGGCGACATCGCCCAGCGCAACCTGGAGCGCAGTGCCGAGCTGCTGGCCAGCTTCAAGCAGGTGGCGGCCGACCGCGCCCAGGCCACGCGGCGCGAGTTCCGCCTGCGCGAGCTGGTGAACACCACACTGACGACGTTGAACTTCGGCGGTGCCTACAAGCCCTATGGGCTGAACGTCGACATTCCCGAGGGCCTGGTGCTGGACAGCTTTCCCGGCGCGCTGGAGCTGGTGCTGTCCAACCTGGTCAGCAACGCCGTGGTGCATGGCTTTGAGGGTCGCGAGCACGGCAACATCGAGATCTCAGCCAAGCTGGTGGGTGACGGAAGGGTGGTCATCATTGTCGCCGACGACGGCAAGGGCATTGCGCCGGAGCACCAGTCACGCATCTTCGACCCCTTCTTCACCACCCGGCTGGGTCATGGCGGTTCCGGCCTGGGGCTCAATGTGTCGCACAACGCGGTGTCGCAAATCCTGGGCGGTACCATCCACGTGCGCAGCGAGCCGGGGCAGGGTTGCAAATTCGTCATCGACATTCCCGCCGTGGCGCCGGAACTGGACCGCAATTCGGTGTTCTGAAGGGGGTGTCCAACGGCGGTGTGCACGGCGCCGAGGGTCCCGCTAGAATGACCTTTCCACACCGGCACGGCTTCGTTTCTGCCGCGCCGCCACGGGCCGATAGCTCAGCTGGGAGAGCGCTGCGTTCGCAATGCAGAGGTCGGGAGTTCGATCCTCCTTCGGTCCACCAGATTTCCCACGCTAGAGCGCTGTTGTTCTCCCCGCGGTTCTTGTGACGAAGGTTCAACTGGCGCTCGGGCCGGCATGGCCCGGTGCCACCAGCGCGCTGACCAGCGTGTCGGTCAACCAGGCCTGGTAGGCGTCGGGCGACCAGCCACCCTCTGTCACCAGCATGCGGTAGACATCGCGGCTGGTGTACATCCACATGATGCGGCGGGCCTTTTCCCAGTCCAACCCGGGCCGGGCCTTGCCCTGCTCGAACAGCAACCGCAGGCGGGCTTCCTGCATCTCGTACCGCTGGCGCTCGAACTGGGCTTCCATCTTGCGCAGGCTGGGTGAGAAGGCGGACACCCCGCGCAGCAGCCCCAGTTCGGCGTGCTCGCTTTCGTAAATCGCGCGGGAGATGCGCGGCGTCAAGGCCACCAGCACAGCGGCGTCGTTGACGCCCTCCATCACACGCTGCGCGGACAAGAAGCGTTCGCCAAACAGCGTCTCCCGCATGATGGCCTGCAATATCCCATCCTTGGACTTGTACAGCGCATAGACGGTGGAGGTGGCCACATCGGCCTTTTCGGCGATCTGCGCCACGGTCACCAGGTCTATGCCCTTGCGCGTGAACAGCTGCTTGGCCGCGTCGCGCACCCGCGCGCGCGTGGCTTGCGCCGCCTGTTCGCGCTGGCTCGTGTCATAGCGCCGGGGTTTCGTCATGGGGTCGTTGACAATTTAAATGTAGTTAACTATATTTAATTTGCCAGGCCGGACGGGGCATGGCAATTGGCAATTCAGTTAAGGAAAAAAGGAAGCTGCATGACGTTTCAAGCATACATCGACAACATCCATGCCAAGACGGGCAAGACGCCGGACGACTTCAGGCGCATGGCGAAGAGCAAAGGCTTTGTGGAGGGCGCCGGCATCAAGCCTGGGGTGAAGGCCGGCCAGATTGTGGAATGGCTGAAGGCCGACTACGGCCTGGGCCGTGGGCATGCGATGGCCATCGTTGCCGTGCTCAAGGGCCACCCGGGGGCAGCCGCGTCAACCACCCTGGCCAAGGGCGAGGTGTGGTGATGGCGGCTGGCACCTACCCGGTTTCCACCCTGCAGCGCCGCATTGGGCTGGTGCTGAGTGGCTTGGTGGTGGCGTTCTTCGTGCTGGACGCGACGATGAAGCTGCTGCAGTTGCCCGTGGTGTTGCAAAGCACAGTGCAGATAGGCTGGCCTGTGGAATCCGCGCTGCCACTGGGTGCTGTGCTGCTGTCGGCCACGGTGCTCTACATCCTGCCTCGCACCAGCGTTCTCGGGGCCGTGCTGTTGACCGGCTACCTGGGTGGCGCCATTGCCACGCAGGCGCGTATCTCTGCGCCCTGGTTTTCGCACATCCTGTTCGGCGCTTACGTGGGCCTGGCCATGTGGGCTGGCTTGTACCTGCGTGACAGGCGTTTGCGCGACTTCTTGCCCTGGACCTCGGCCGCATCAGGCTGAGCCCGCGCGCAGCCGCCCCAGCCAGGGCCGCAGCACGCTGTACTGTGGCACGGCGGTGGCGCTGGCCGCCTGTGCTGCAACCAGGCCGCGCCGCTTCAGGTGCTGGATAGCGCGCTGGGCCGAGGTCTTGGACAGGCCCGTTTCCGTGGCCAGCGTGGCGTAGCTGACCTGCACCGCATTGCGCGGCGCCGCCGAGACGCGCCGCCACAGGTACAGGTAGACGATGAAGGCCGCTGCCGATTTGTCGTGGCCCACCAGGTCGGGCATCAGGATGTCGACAAAGTAGGGGTCGAAGGGAATGCTCATGCGGGCGTTTTCATGCTATTGCCACCAAGACTATAGTCATCATGGTAACTGCAGGGCTGGGCCCATGGCAACATCCCGTCACGTTCATACACCGTACAGGAGACCCCACCATGATCACCCACGTCAAGTTCGTCAGCATCCCCACCAGCGACCAGGACCGCGCGCTGCGCTTCTACACCGAGCAGGTGGGCTTTCGCCTGATCACCGACCAGCCCTTCAACGACAAGCAGCGCTGGATAGAGATGGGCATCAACGGCTCGGACACGAAGTTCGTGCTGTTCACCCCCGAGGGGCAGGAGGATCGCATCGGCGGCTTCTTCGCCGGCGCGCTGGCCTGCGACGACGTGCCGGCCACTTACCGCCAGCTGAGCGCGCGCGGGGTGGAGTTCATGTCACCGCCGCAAAAGCAACCGTGGGGCGAGTTCGCCATCATGAAGGACCCGGACGGCAACCAGTTCGTGCTGTCGTCCAAGTAGCCGGCGGGCGAGGCGGCAAGGCGCATGCCACAATGCCCGCATGAGCTCCTTCTCGCAGGTGCTGGCCCAGCATGGCGTGGGCCTGCTGTTCCTCATCACGCTGGTGGAGCGGCTGGGATTGCCGGTGCCGGCCGCGCCGCTGCTGCTGGTGGCCGGCAGCCTGGTGGCCACGGGGCAGATGAGCCTGGCGCCGGCGCTGCTGGCGGCCGTCGTGGCCTCCATCCTGGGCGACGTGGTGTGGTTCGCGCTGGGCCGGCGCTTTGGGCACCGCGTGTTGCGGGTCTTGTGCCGGCTGTCGCTGTCTGCCGACACCTGCGTGCGCCAGAGCGAAGGCTTCATCCTGAAGTGGGGCGGCGCGGCGCTGGTGGCCGCCAAGTTTGTACCCGGCGTGTCGGTGGTGGCGCCGCCGGTGTCTGGCGCGTTGGGCATGCCGTGGCGGCGCTTTATGGGCTTTGAGGTGTTGGGTGCCAGCGTCTGGGCGTTGGTCTATCTGGGGCTTGGCGTGTTGCTGGCGCGGCAGATTGAGGCCGTGATCGCCTGGCTGCGCGAGGCCGGCACCGTGGCCGGCGCGGTGCTGCTGGCGGTGCTGGTGCTGTACCTGCTGTGGCGCTGGTTGCGCCGTCTGCGCGCGTTGCGCGATGGTGGGGTGCCGCGCGTCAGCGTGCAGGAGTTGCTGGCCATGCTGGACTCTGCCCAACCCCCGCTGGTGGTGGACGTGCGTTCGCTTGCCAGCGTGCGGCTGGACCCGCGCCAGGTGCATGGCGCCATCCATGTGGCGCTGGACGAGATGGTGGCCTGGGCCCAGGCTCAGCCGGTGGGCGAGCGCGAGATCGTGGCCTATTGCAATTGCCCCAATGACGTGTCGGCCGTGCGCGCGGTGAGTGTGCTGCGCGCCCATGGCCATGTACGCGCCCGACCTTTGGCCGGTGGCCTGGAGGCCTGGGCGGCGAACCATGGCCATTCAGCAGGCCATGCGGGTGTGGCCGGGTCGGCGGGCACCGCCGCAGTGAGCCGCTGAGCAAGCCGCACCTGTTGCGGCGCGCCAACTGTTCCGGGACTGTTGCGCCATGCCGTGGTGCGCTCGGCACCTTCTTTTGCTCCCCTCTGTAGGTACGGTTTGCCTTGGTGATAGGGGGTGCGTCCGGCGCCCGATCAACAAACAAAAAGTATGTTTTGAATATTCGAATAAATGGTTTTTATTTCTACTAAATCGATGGAGACTCGCGGCAATACCAAAGACGGAGACACTCGCGCGCTTTTTTGCACCCCGCAGCACGGCCGACGCCCGCGTTCGCTTTTTTCCCCCACCATAACCACGAAGAGACAAAACCCCATGACCACCTCCATCCCTCGCATGCAGAAGACCTTGGCCGCCAACCTGGTGGCGCTGCTGGCCGCCTCGCTGGCCGCCGCTGGCGCTTCGGCCCAGACGGCGCCCAAAAAGGACGAAGAGACCAAGCTGGACACCGTGACCATCACCACCAGCACGCGTTCGGCCAAGGCGGTGGACAAGATTCCCGGCGCGGTGACGGTGATCTCCGAGCAGGAGATTGCGGACGTCGCCAAACTCACGCTGGACGCCACCGCCGTGCTGACGCGCACTGTGCCCGGCTACGGCGAGGCTTCGCAAAACCTGGCGGGCAATGGTGAGACGCTGCGCGGCCGCACTGCGCTGCGCCTGTTCGACGGCGTGCCGCAGACCATGCCGCTGCGCGATGGCAACCGCACCACGGCCTTCACCGACATGGGCATCGTTGGCCGCATCGAGGTCATCAACGGCCCGTCGGCCACCGAAGGCATTGGCGCCTCGGGCGGCATCATCAACTACCTGACCAAGGTGCCCACCAAGATGGGCAACGAGTTCCAGCTGACGTCGCAGTACGCCACCCAGTTCAAGGAGGACAGCGCCGGCTACCGCGTGGGCATGGTGTTCACGCACAAGGAAGATGCCTTTGACTTCCTGGGCGCCACGTCGAGTGCCGAGCGCGGCATGGAGTTCGACGGCAACGGCCGGCGCATCGGCATGGGCCAGAGCGGTTCCACCAACGACAGCACCAGCCGCAACCTGTTCCTGAAGCTGGGCTTCAACTTCGGCGCGCAAAACGAGCAGCGCATCAGCTTGAGCGCCAGCCGCTACCACCTGGACGGCAAGGGCAATTACGTGGAGGTGGTGGGCAACCGCGCCACCGGCATCCCCGACACCTCGGTGCCCGGGCGCACGCCGGGCGGCCTGGCCGAGTTCAACGCCTTCAACCAGTACGCGCTGAAGTACACCAACGACGACCTGTTTGGTGGCGGCCTGAGCATCCACATCTACAACATGGACGAGCACACCCGCTTTTTGTCCGAGTGTGGCACCACCGACTGCCTGCCGCTGAAGGCCGACCAGTCCAACCTGAACCGTGGCAAGCAGGACCCGCTGATCGCCCCGATCGGCACGCTGGTGGAACAGTCCGAGACCCAGTCGTTCAAACACGGCATCAAGACCAACTGGAGCACCGACCACCTGGGTGGCATCAAGGACCTGGAGTTGAATGCCGGCGTGGACGTGGTGTCTGACCGCACCGAGCAGAAGCTCGCGCTGACCAACCGCCTGTGGGTGCCGCCCATGCTGTACAAGAGCGTGGCGCCCTACGCGCAGCTGGCCTACACCTTTGGCATGGCCACCTTGAGTGGCGGCGTACGCCACGAAGGCGGCCAGCTGCAGGTGGACAGCTACACCACTGTGTGGGCGGTCAACCGTGCCTTCGTCACCGGCGGCACGCTGGAATACAGCGAGACGCTGCCCAACCTGGGGCTGGTGCTGAAGTTCGCGCCCGAGTTCTCGGCCTTTGCCTCCTACAGCAAGGGCTTCACGCTGCCCAATGTGGGCATTCCGCTGCGCAACGTCAACGTGCCGGGCCGCTCGGTCACCGGCCTGTTTGCCGACCTGCAGGCGGTGGTGGCTGACAACAAGGAAATCGGCTTCACCTGGAAGGGCAAGCAGGGCTATCTGCAGGCATCCACGTACCGCTCCTACTCGGAGCTGGGCTCTTCCATCAGCGGCAACGCCACGGTGGGTGACCTCGTCCTGACACGCAAGCCGGTGTCCATCTCGGGCTACGAGATTTCCGGCGAGTACATCTTCAACAAGGAATGGCGTGCCAACGCGCTGTACTCACACGTGGCGGGCACCACCTCGTCCGCCCAGGTGACACCGGGCCAGCCGCTGCCGCCGCTGAACCTGCAGCTGGGTGTGAACGACGTCAGCCCGAACAAGCTGATCACCTCGGTCAACTGGAAACCCAACGACACCTGGAGCGTGCGTGTGGGCACCACCACCTTCTTCGAGCTGACCACCAACGCCGGCACAGGCAGCGCCGAGCATTCCGATGCCTACACGCTGGTGGACCTGGGCGTGAACTACGACATGAAGAAGTACGGCACGCTGTCGCTGGGGGTGGAAAACCTGTTCAACCGCTACTACCTGCTGAGCTACTCGGCGCACGACCTGTTCCAGAACTTCTTCTCGGGCCGTGGCCGCAAGGTGTCGATCAACCATACCATCACGTTCTGAGGCTGGCCGCCTGCGGGCGGCCGTTTCGGGGGTCTTGTGCCGGTGTTCACGCACCGGTTTTTTTTGCCGTGAAACAACTGCTGATTCTGGGTGCGCTGGCTGTGTCAGCATGGATGGGAGCCAGCGGCGCGCTGGCTCAGGGGGCGGCATCTGCGCCTGCGCCCGCTGCCGACGCGGTGGTGCAGGGCTTCTCCACCCAGCGGCTGGAGCGCCTGCACCGCTTCACCGAGGAGCTGACGCACAGCGGCAGCTACCTGGGCGCCATCACGCTGGTGGCGCGCAACGGCCAGGTGGTGGACTTGCGCGCGCATGGCTGGCGCGATGTGGCCAAGACTTCACCGATGCCGGTGGACGGCATCTTTCGCATCCACTCCATGACCAAGACCATCGCCAGCGTGGCCGCGCTGCAGTTGATGGAAGAGGGCAAGCTGACACTGGACGACCCGGTGGCCAGGTACCTGCCTGAGTTTGCCAACCTGCGCGTGATGAGCGGTGGCACGGCCGATGCACCGCTGTTGCGCGCACCGCGCGGACCACTGACCGTGCGCCACCTGCTGACGCACACCGGCGGCTTTGCCACCGGCGGCGCCCAGGGCAATGACGAGGCGGTGAAGCTGTTCAACCGCTACGACCCGCACAACGCCGCCACACTGAAGGACTACGCCACCTATGTGGCCAGCCGGCCGCTGGGGCGCGACCCGGGTGAGCGCTTTGTCTACGACGGCGTGGGCCTGGAGGTGCTGGCCCGTTTGCTGGAAGTGGTGGACGGCCAGCCACTGGACCAGTTGCTGCAGCGGCGCGTGCTGGGACCTCTGGGCATGAAGGACACAGCCTTTGTCGTGCCTGCGGCGAAGCGCGCGCGCATCGTCGACATGACCACCACCGACGCCCAGGGCCGCCTGCTGCTGGCCGACACGCCCAGCGCCCGCCAGCCTGGCATCTCCTTGAACAACTACCCCAGCGCCGCCGGCGGCCTGTATTCCACCGCGCAGGACTACCTGCGCTTTTGCCAGATGCTGCTGGGCGGCGGCACGCTGGACGGCGTGACCGTCCTGGGCCGCAAGACGGTGGCGCTGATGCAGCAGAACCAGTTGGCCGGCGTAGAGTTGCCGGCCGGTCAGTTGCGCGATGGCGCGGGCTTTGGCCTGGGCGTCTACGTGGTGCTGGACGTGGCCCGTTACGGGCTGGGCTCGGTGGGGCAGTTTGGCTGGTCCGGCTCGGGCAGCACCTACTACACCGTGGACCCGCAGGAGCAGATGGTGGCGATGCTGATGATGCAGCACCTGCCCCAGGGCCTGCCGAAAGACCCGCCCAAGGTCAGCCAGCGCTTTTACACCCTGGTGTACCAGGCCCTGGTTCGCTGACTGTCGCTGGCCCCTTGTGGGCCGCATTGGCGGCCCTACCCAATCGCTATAGGATGTACCCATGAGTTCCGACGACGCCCAATCCGAACACCTGAACCCCTGGCCGCCGGTGGACCGCGCCACACCGGTGAAGACCGAGTACAAGTTCTCCCACGTCACCACCGGCCGTTACCTGCCCACGCCGGGCAAGGCGCCGGGCTGGCCGTTTGCCGAAATCGGCCACTGGAAGATGGACGTCACCGGCACCGCCGACGACTGGCTGCGCGAGCTGCAGGACTGGCGCAACGAGCACCTGACGCGCATAGGCTACAGCGACGCCAACTACCGCCGCCCCGAGCTGCAGTGGGCGCAGCGCAATTTCGTGCACGCGCAGATGATGGTGGAAGACCGCTTCTTCTACGACCCCGAGGCCGGCAAGTACACGGTGGACCGTTACCTGGACGACCTGGAGCAACGCTTTGGCGGCATAGACAGCGTGCTGATCTGGTACGTGTACCCCAACATCGGTGTCGACGACCGCAACCAGACCGACCTGGCGCACGACATGCCCGGTGGCCTGGAAGGCCTGAAGGGCGCCATCGCCGACTTCCACCGCCGGGGCGTGCGCGTGCTGCTGCCCACCAAGCCCTGGGACAAGGGCACGCGGGACCAGGGGCAGGAAGACTGGGTGGCGATTGCCGAGATCATCAAAGCCGTGGATGCCGATGGCATCAACGGCGACACCTACAACGGCGTGCCGCGTGCCTTTTTCGACGCCGGCCTGGCCGTCGGCAAGCCGCTGGTGCTGCAACCCGAGAGCACCATCTCGGCCGAAGAACAATTGATCTGGAACGTGCAGAGCTGGGGCAAGAAGGTGCCACCTGACGTGGTGCCGCCGGTGGCCAAGTTCAAGTGGCTGGAGCCGCGCCACATGATCAACCTGGAAAACCGCTGGGGCCGCGACCGCACCAACGACTTCCAGTACATGTTCTTCAACGGCGTGGGCTACAACGCCTGGGAAAACGTGTGGGGCATCTGGAACCAGCTGACGCCGCGCGACGCCCATGCCTTGAAGCGCATTGGCGCGCTGTACCGGGCCTTTGCGCCGCTGCTGGTCAGCATGCATTGGCGGCCCTATGCGCCCACGCTGCAGGCCGGCGTGTTTGCCAGCCGCTTCCCGGGCGAAGGTCAGGTGCTGCACACCATGGTCAACCGAAATGAGTACGACGCGCAGGGTGAACTGATCGCCGTGGCGCATGAGGCGGGCACGCGCTACTACGACCTGTGGCATGGTGCCGAGTTGCAACCGCGCATGGACGGCAAGGGCCAGGCCGTGTTGTCGTTGTTCATGGAGCCGCGCGGCTTCGGCGCGCTGTTGGCGGTGGCGGCAGGCGCGGAGGTGGCCGGGCTGGACAGCTACCTGGCCAAGGCGCGTGAGCTGGCCCAGGTCACGCTGCAAAGCTTGTCGGCGCAGTGGGTGGACATCCCGCAGCAACTGCATGCCATCGCGCCCACACAGTCGGCGAAGGAAGCGCCAGCCGGCATGGTGAAGGTGCCGGCAGGTGAGTTCGATTTCATCGTCGGCGGCAATGAGATCGAAGGCCAGACCTGGGCCGGCGTGGACTTCCAGTACCCGTGGGAGAGCACGGCTCGCCGCAGCCACCGCCAACGGATGCAGTTGGATGCCTTCTTCATCGACCAGTACCCGGTGACCAACGCGCAGTTCAAGGCCTTCATGGACGCAGCGAAGTACCAGCCGCGCGATGCGCACAACTTCCTGCGCGATTGGGTCAACGGTGCGCCGCCTGCAGGGTGGGGCAACAAGCCGGTCACCTGGGTGGGCATCGAAGACGCCCGCGCCTATGCCGCCTGGGCCGGCAAGCGCCTGCCGCGCGAGTGGGAGTGGCAATACGCTGCGCAGGGCACGGATGGCCGCCTGTACCCTTGGGGCAATGCCTGGCGTGCCGATGCCGTCCCGATGCCCAACCGGGGTCGCACCCTGGTGGCGCCGGCCGATGTGGATGCGCATCCACAAAGCGAGAGCCCCTTTGGCGTGCGCGACCTGGTGGGCAATGTGTGGCAGTGGACCGACGAGTACAGCGACGCCCACACCCGCGCCGCCGTGCTGCGTGGCGGCAGCAGCTACCACCCGCAGACCTCGCACTGGTACTTTCCGCAGGCCTACCGGCTGGACCAGCATGGCAAATACCTGTTGATGGCGCCGTGCAAGGACCGCTCTGGCTGCATTGGTTTTCGCTGCGTGGTGGATGCCGCCTGAGTTTTGCGCTAAAAAGCTAACCATGACTACAAATACATCCCCGCCGCGTGGGAGCGCGGCCATGCGCCTGTCAGCTGGCGACCAGGTGCAACTGGGCGGCTTGCTGGGCAATGCGCTGGAGGCCAACCGGCACGGCCGCCTGTTCCACTTCATCACCGGGCCTGATAGCCCGGCCATTGCCCTGTTCGGGCCCGAACACACCAGCACCAACCTGGAAGGCGACTGGTACGGTGAGCATGCCGGCAAGTGGCTGGTGGCCGCTGCCAAGGCGGCCCTGCGCAGCGGTGACGATGCCTTGGCCGTGAATGTGAAAAGCGTGGCGGACTTCCTGCTTGGCGTGCAGGGCAGCGACGGCTACCTGGGCACTTATGCGCCCGAGCGCCGCTTCACGCGCAAGCAGCCCGCCGGGGTGCGCACCTGGGACGGCGCGCCCGGCAAACGCACCTGGGACATCTGGACCCACAGCTACCTGGTGCTGGGCCTGCTGGAGGTGCAGCGCCTGTTCCCCGACGATCCGCGCTACCTGGCCGCGGCCAGCGCCATCGGCAAGCTGTGCTGGCGCACCTTCACGCAGGGCGGCATCAACATCATCACCCTGGGTAACCACCACGGCATGTCGGCCACGGTGTTGCTGGACGCGGCGGTGGACCTGTACCTGGCCAGCGGCGACAACCAGCACCTGGAGCTGGCCAAGCTGATCCTGCGCCAGGCTGACCAGCACCCCGAGCTGGAGCTGCTGCGCCAGGCACTGGCCGGCACTGATGCGGCCGAAATCGCCACCGGCAAGGCCTACCAGCTGTGCTGGAACCTGGTGGGCCTGGCCAAGCTGCACCGCGCCACCGGCGACGCGCAGTACCTGACGGCGGTGCACAACGTGTGGACCAGCATACGCCGCTACCACCTGAGCCTGGGCGGCGGTCCCTGGGGCGGCGTGGGCCACCGATCGCGCGAGGTGTTCAACCACCACACGGTGTTCAGCCCGCAGGGCTATGTGGAGACCTGTTCGGTGCTGGCCTGGATACAGCTGAACCGCGAGTTGCTGGCCATCACCGGCGAGCCGCGCTTTGCCGAAGAGATCGAATGCAGCGCCTACAACGACCTGCTGGGCGCCCAGGCGCCCAATGGCGAAGACTGGTGCTACTACACCTTCCCCAACGGCAAGCGGGTGCACACCACCTATTGGCGCTGCTGCAAATCCAGCGGCGCAATGGCGCTGGAAGAGTTGCCGGCGATTGCCTACGGCATCACCTCAGCCGATGAGCTGGTGGTCAACCTGTACGGCGCCAGCCGCGCCGAACTGCAGCACCCCAGCGCCGGCAGGGTGCGCCTGGTGCAGGTCACCGACTACCCGTTTGTCGGCGCCGTGCGCCTGGTGGTGCAGCCCGAAGAAGCCGGTGCGCAGTTCGCCGTGCTGCTGCGCGTGCCGGCCTGGGTGCAGGGCGCGCAGGTGGCGCTGAACGGCCAGCCCTGGGACCAGATCGTCACCCCCGGCGGCTACGTACGCGTGGAGCGGCGCTGGCAGGCCAATGACGTGCTGACGCTGGAATTTCCCATGCAGCCCACCGTGCACACCCGGGCCAGCAGCAGCGTGCAGGAGTCGCGCGGGCCCGAAGGGGAGCCCATTGCGCAGGAGGTGATGCACTATGACCACCTGGCCATCACGCGCGGGCCGCTGGTGTACGCGACCACGTTGATCGATGGCTTCAAGACCGCGGAGACGATCCGTATAGCCGACGACATGCCCAGCGACTGGCTGGAGGTGTTGCCACCGCCGGTGGCTGCGTCGGGCGAAGAGGGCGTGCCGGCGGCCGAAGGGCCTGCGATACGCATGCACCTGGGGTACCGCGAGCCGCTGGTGTTCCAGCCTTACTTCGAGGCGGGTGGGCGCAAGGATGGGGTCTGGCGGCTGACGTGGATGCAGGTGGTGCGGGGCACCCCGCCGGCATAGGCGGGATGATCCAGCCATGCCGGGCTACGCCGGCTGGTCGCGCGGCACCTGCTGCAGGTACTGAGCCAGCGTCTCACCCGTCAGCGGCTTGACCATCACCACAATGGTGTTGGTCAGCTTGCCCATGTCCACGTTCTCGCGCGTGCGCACCGGGGCAAAGCCCAGCGACTGCCAGAAGCGTTCCGCCCGCGCATGGCCTTGCACCACGCCCAGGCGCAGCCAGGTGGCCCCGTTGGCCGCGGCCCAGTCTTCCAGACCCTGGTACAGCGCGTGGGCGATGCCGGTGCCGTGCAGCGAGTCGGCCACCATGAACAGGCCGACGTGCCAGATGTTGGGCGCCAGCAGGTCGGTGACCACATTGGCCATGGCCACCAGCGTGCCGCTGGCGTCCGCGTAGCCTATGACCCATTTCTTCGTGTAGCTGAAGCCGGCGGGCAACTCGCCGGTGATCTCCTCCATCGCCTCGCCCACTGCGGCCGGCTCGCCATTGACGATGACGAAATAGTCTGCATTGGCATCAAAGAAGGCTTGCAACAAGGGTGCCTGCGCCGGCGCCAGCTCCAGCGTGTGCAACTCGGGCAGCGGCGAGGGCGGCAGCGTGACTGTGGCGGGCGTGCTGCCAGCGTCCACCGGCTGCTGCGGATGTTGCGGCAGCCCGTCATGCACCGTGAACCAGTCCGCTTTTGAGTCGGTGTAGATGTGCATCTGCGGCGGCGTGTCCAGCGGCGTGTCCAGTCCACCCAGGCGCAGCCGCATCTGTTCCCCCTGGCTGACGTAGATGGGAGAGCCGCATTGGCCGCAGAACCAGCGGCTGACGCCTTTGTCGTTGGTGTGGGCCTTCAGGGCACCCTGGCCTTGCACGACGGTGAAGTCGGTCATGGCCACCACCGCGTTGGCCGAGAACGCCGAGCCGCTGAGCTTGCGGCACAGCGAACAGTGGCAGTAATAGGCCTGACCCAGCTCGCCGCGGATTTCGTATCGCACCACGCCGCACAGGCAGCCGCCGGTGTGCAAAGAGGTTCCCATGCGCCAACTGTAGCGCGATACCGGCCTGTCAGCCTGCCAATTCCAGTGTTCGGACTGACACGTCACCCTCATCCACGACCAGCTCGCCGATCGAAATAGGCAGTGTGAAGCGCCGCGGCCCCGCGCTGCCTGGGTTGACGAACAGCACGCCGTCGCGCTCCTGCGTCAGCGGCTTGTGCGAATGGCCCGACACCACCACGCGCACGCCCGCAGCAGCCGGATCGATGTCCAGCTCGCCCAGGTCGTGGATCACATACAGCCAGATGCCAGCCAACTGCACCAGCTCGGTTTCGCGCAGCGCCTGCGCCCAAGGGCCATGGTCATTGTTGCCGCGCACGGCGGTCAGCGGCGCGATGGCCTGCAGTTGGCGCAGCACAGCGGGCTCACAGATGTCGCCAGCGTGCACGATGTGGTCGCAGCCGTGCAGGAAGGCCAACGCCTGCGGGCGCAGCAGGTTGTGGGTGTCGGAGATCAGGCCAATGCGCATGGCGGCATTGTCGGCGCTGGATCAAAAAGGCGCTCGGCTGGCGGCTGGCTGGACGGGGGCCGCCTCCACGGCCGGCTTGGGCAAGGCCGCCAGAAAGGCTTGCACCGTCTTGGCCGAGTTGCTGGATGCCAGTGTCAGGAAGGTGGCCATCTCGTTGTGCCGGTCGTCGCCACCGGCCAGGTCCGACAGGCTGCGAAAGGCGATGAAGGGCACGCCATTGGCATAGGCCACCTGGGCTGTGGCAGCGCTTTCCATGTCCAGCACCCGGGCTTGCAATGTCTTGGACAGGAAGTCGCGCATGGCCGCGTTGTCCATGAAGGCCGAGCCGGAGACGCCGTTGCCGCCCACCACCAGCCTGGGCTGGTGCGCCAGGCATTTGCCGGTGCTGGTGCAGCGCTCCAGCGGCAGGGCTTGGGCGTCTTGTGCCATCTGGCGTGCTGCCGCCAGCAGCGCCGCATCGGCCGGAAACCAGAAGCGGCGCTCTGGCGCCGCCAGCCCGGCGCGTGTGACTTCCGTGGCGCGCGGAAAAATCATGCCGAAATTGGCCATGTCGGCGCGCAGGAAGGCGGGCGGCTCATGCCGCCCGGGAGCGGTTTCGCGCGCGAACACCGACTCCAGGTACTGCCCCCATTGGTCCGCTACCACCACGTCGCCAATGGCCAATCCCGGGTCCACGCCGCCGGCGATGCCGGAGAACACGATGGCCTTGACGTTGAAATTGTCGACAACCCGCTGCGTGCTCATCGCCGCATTGACCATGCTGATACCGCTGAGCAGCAGCACCACGTCCTGGCCCTGCAACTGGCCGGTGGTGAAGCGCTGGCCGTGGATGTCTGTGGTCTGGGGGGACTTCAGGTTGGCGAGCAGGAGTTTCAGTTCCGGCTCGAAGGCGCTGAGGATGGCGATGCGCGGCTGGGCGTCAGAGGGGGTGGCGGCATAGACGCCATTGAGAAACAGCAAGCTCAAGCAAAGCAAAAAGATCCCTGGCCTTTGCCAGTGCCCAGACGCTGTCAAAGGCTGTTTGCGCATGATGTTGTCCAATCGCTGCTTGTCGACGCCGTGGCGTTGCATGGGTGGTTCTACCGCTGTTTGCCGCTGGGCCTTTGTCCCCGCCCCACGTTGGCTGCCTCTTGAATGAACGCCTTCACCAACCGCAGCCGAATCGTCGATCGCGACCACACAATTCCAATCCTTCTCGGCTCACAAGGCTCCGGCAACGGCAGCTTCACCACATTCAACCCTTCTGGCCACGGCGTCGCCCAATCCGGCACCAGGCTGACGCCCAAGCCCCGGTCCACCATCACCGCAATCGCATTCAGCGCGTTGATCTCAAACCGTTCCCTGGGCGTGATGCCGTTGGCGCGCAGGTAGCGGTCGGCCTGGTGGCCGCCCCACTGGTTGCGGTCGTAGCGTATCAGCGGCTCGCTGCCCAGCAGTTCGTGCGCGCCGCGCTTGGCCATGCTCTTGGGCGCCAGCACCACCAGCGGCTCCTCGCGCAGCAGCTCCCAGCCCACGCGCTTGGACAGGGCAAAGGGCGCCTCCAGCACGATGGCGGCGTCCAGCTCGCCGCTCTCCACCGCGCTGTACAGTTCGGGCGAGTAGCCGGGCTTGATGAACACCTTGATGCGCGGGAAGCGTGCCACCATCAGCGCCAGGATGTCGGGCAGGATGCCGGTCAGCGCGTTGGTGCCGGCGCCTATGCGCAGTTCGCCGGCGGTGACGTCGTCATTGGCCACGGTGTGCAGGTCCGACACCTCGCGCAGCAGGTTGCGGGCGCGCTCCAGAATGCGCACACCGGCCTCGGTGACGCTGACGGTGCGGCCCGAGCGGGCGATCAGTTGCGCGCCAATTTCGCGCTCCAGCGTGCGCACCTGCTGGGCCACGGTGGCGGGGGTGATGTTCAGCAACCGGGCGGCCGCCGCCATGGAGCCGTTGTCCACCACGGTGACGAAGGTGTGCAGAAACTGGGTGTCCATGGCGCGGTTGGAATAGCAAACAAAATATAGGGTTTGAATATAGCATCAGATGGTTTTTATTGCGATTCAAACTCCAGATACTCTGGGGACCTGTTCGTCAGCAGGCCCTACCGATTGCAATAACAAGATGGTCATGCGCAGCAAACTGTTTGTCCCCGGCACGCGCCAGGAGCTTTTCCACAAGGTCTTGTCCGGGGTGGCGGACGCGATCTCGCTGGACCTGGAGGATTCCGTCGCACCGGACCTGAAGCCGGCCGTGCGGGTCTACGTGGGCGAGTTCCTGCGCAGCGATGCGGCCCGCAGCACCGCCAAGACACTGATCGCCCGCGTCAATGCGCAAGACACCCCCCATTTCGAGGCCGACGTGCTGGCCGTGGCGCAGCCCGGCCTGGCCATGCTGAACGTGCCCAAGCTGGAGAGCGCCGCCGACGTGCTTGCTGCCGTGGCCCAGCTGGAGCGCGCAGAGGCGCGCAACGGCGTGGCCAGCCCCATCACCATCCTGGCCAACATCGAAACGCCCAAGGCATTGCGCAATGCCGCCGAAATCGCTGCTGCGCACCCGCGCGTGGTCGGCCTGCAGTTGGGCCTGGTGGACCTGTTCGAGCAACTCAACATGGACCGGCGTGACGCCGCCAGCGTGCATGCCGCCATGTTCGCGGTGCGCATGGCGGCCGGTGAAGCGGGCGTGTTCGCCTGCGACAGCGCCTATGCCGACATCCCCAACCTGGAGGGCTTCCGCGCCGAGGCGCTGCGTGCCCGTGCCATGGGTTTCGTCGGCAAGAGCTGCATTCACCCCAGCCAGGTGCCGGTGGCCAACGAGGTGTTCCGCCCGTCGGACGACGAAATCGCCTTCTCGCAAAAAGTGCTCAGCACGCTGAGCAGCGCCGCACCCGACGCCGCCGGTGTCTTCACCGTGGACGGCAGGATGGTGGACGCGCCCTTCATACGCCGCGCGCAGCGCACCGTGGCCGTGGCCCGCTCGCTGGGGCTGGCGCAATGACCGTGCCTCACAACACCGCCGGCACACCCACCCCGGCGCGCGGCCCTTTGTCCGGCGTGCGCGTGCTGGATCTGAGCGCCTACATCGCCGGCCCCTATGGCTGCACACTGCTGGCCGACATGGGCGCCGACGTCATCAAGATCGAGCCGCCGGTGGGTGACAACCTGCGCAAGTACCCGTCCACGCTGGCCAGCGAGAGCCGCGCCTTCCTGGGCATCAACCGCAGCAAACGCGGCCTGGTGCTGGATTTGAAGCAGGCCGAAGGCCTGCAGGTGCTGCACCGCCTGCTGGCCAAGACCGACGTGCTGGTGCACAACTTCCGCCCGGCCGTGCCGGCACGTCTGGGGATTGCCTACGAGCAGTTCCAAGAGACCTACCCACGTCTGATCTACTGCGTGGTCAACGGCTACGGCGAGACCGGCCCGATGAAGGACAACGCCGGCTACGACCAGGTGCTGCAGTCCATGACCGGCATCTGCCAGATGCAGGGCAAGCTGGGCCAGGTGCCCGAGATCGTCTACGGCTCGGTGGTGGATTACTACGCCGCCTCCATGGTGGCCAGCGGCGTGGCCGCCGCGCTGTACGAGCGCGAACGCAGCGGGCGCGGGCAGTATGTGGGCGTGTCGCTGCTGCGCAGCGCGCTGGCCATGCAGTCGGCCCGCTTCATCTGGGCCGACGGCGAGGGCCGCCACGTGGGGCGCGACATGCGCTCGGGCGGCGTCACCGGCCTGCACCCGGCACGCGAGGGCTACATCTACCTGTCGGCCAACACCCCGCATTTCTGGCAGGCGCTGTGCGACAAGGTGGGCCTGCCCCAGCTGGCCGCCGACCCGCGCTATGACACCGTGCGCAAGCGGGCGGACGCCGCGCACGAGATCCTGCCCCAGCTGCACCAGGCGCTGCAGCAGCACACCGCGCTGGAGTGGGAAGCCATCTTCGGCCAGGAGGTGCCCAGCAGCGCCGCCCGCACCATTGGCGACATGTTCGACCACCCGCAGGTGCTGGCCGAGGGCATGGTCACTACGCTGGAGCACCCGGCGGTGGGCCGCTACCAGGGCTTCACCGGCCCGGTGAAGTTTGGCAGCACACCCGGGCCGGCCGCCTTTGCCGCGCCGATGATGGGCCAGCATTCCGGCGAGCTGCTGCTGGAGCACGGCTACAGCACGCAGGACGTGGAGCACCTGCGTGCCCAGGGCGTGGTTGTCTGATGACTGGCTTCACCCCATGCTGACGCGGACCACATCCTTGTTCCGCCGCTTCTGCGCGGCCTCGCTGTGCGGCTTGATGCTGCTGTGCGCCGCCCTGCAACCGGCGCATGCCGATACCCTGGTCAGCATCGGCACCGGCAGCCTGCCGCCCTTGCCCGGCGGCGCGCCAGCCACCCAGTTGCTGACCCTGGGCGACCAGCCCATGGCGTTGACGGCTGACGCCGCCTGGCTGTTGGCGCCGGACCAGAAGGCCTGGGTGCGCAGCGCTTGGCAGCCGCCGGCCAACCTGCTGCGTGTCAGCAGCGACAAGGCGCAAGCCTTCCTGCTGCTGGCCCCCGGCGTGGCCGGTGCACCGCCGCAGGTGCAGCGCATCACCCTGGCCAATGGCCAACCCCTGGCTGCCAAATTGCCGGCGCTGCCGTTGCTGGCGGCGGACCCCTGGCTGGCCGTGCTGGACGGTTCCCTGTATGTGGCGGGGACCGATGCCAAGGGGGCGCTGCTGCTGCAAGGGCTGGCGCTGGATGATCCGGCCGCCGCCTGGAGGCCGGTGGCCGCCACCGGCCCCGCAGGCTTGCAGCTGACTTCCATGGTGGGCCAAAAAGGCGGGCTGTACGTCACCGCCCAGGGCACGGACGGCAAAGACAAGCTGCTGCAATGGACGGTGGCCGGCGGTTGGTTGGACAAGGCTGCGGCCCCGGGCAGCGTGCTCACCGGCAGCGCCCGCGCCATGGGCCAGGCGCACATCACCTACCTGGTGCAGGGCAACGGTAGCGCCGCGCCGCAATGGCAGATGTTCCACACCATCACCGGCTCCTGGGCCTCGTTGGGCGACCCCAAGGCGGCCGGCGCGCGCCTGGGCGCGCCGTGGCGCACCGGCATGCTGTGGGCGCTGCCTGGCACGGCAGGCGAGGGCGCCGCCTTTGCCTATGCCCAGGTGCAGCCGACCCAGTTCCTGCTGAGCTGGTTCGACTGGCTGATCATCGTGGTCTACCTGGTGTCCATGCTGGGCATGGGCCTGTACTTCTACCTGCGCGAAAAGCGCGCCTCCACGGCGGATTTCTTCGTCGGCGGGCGCACCATCCCGTTCTGGGCAGCAGGCGTCAGCCTGTATGCGGCCAACACCAGCTCCATCAGCTACATCGCCATCCCCGCCAAGGCGTTCGAGACCAACTGGCAGTACCTGGGCAACAACCTGATCGCCGTGCTGGGGCTGATGTTCGTCGCCGTGTGGATCGTGCCGCTGCTGCGCCGGTTGAACCTGATGTCGGTGTTCCATTACCTGGAGTCGCGCTTCCACCGGGTGATACGCACGCTGGCCAGTGCCTTGTTCATGGCGGTGCAGATCGGTAGCCGCATGAGCGTCATCCTGTTTTTGCCGTCGCTGGCCATTGCCACCATCACCGGACTGGAGGTGACCTGGAGCATCCTGATCATGGGCGTGTTCACCATCGCCTACACCGCACTGGGTGGCATGAAGGCGGTGATCTGGACCGACTTCGTGCAACTCATCGTCAAGATGGGCGGCATCTTCTTCGCCATCGGTTTCATCGTCTACATGCTGGACGGCGGTACCCAGCAGCTGATGGCCGTGGCCCAGGCCGAGCACAAGACCAAGCTGCTGGATTTCAGTTTCGACCTGACCAAGGCCACGGTGTGGGGCTTCCTGTTCTTGGTGCTGTTTGACGTCGTGCTGACCTTCCCCAAGGACCAGGTGCTGATGCAGCGCGTGCTGTCCACCAAGGACGACCGCGACGCCGGCCGCTCCATCTGGACCTTTGCCGCCATCATGATTCCCGCCGGCGTGCTGTTCTACGGCGTCGGCACGGCGTTGTATGTGTACTACCAGAGCCACCCAGAGCGCATGAACCCGCTGCTGACCATAGACGCCACCTTCCCGCTGTTCATCGCGGCCGAGCTGCCGGTGGGCGTGCGCGGGCTCATCATCGCCGGCATCCTGGCCGCCGCCATGGCCACCTTGTCCAGCATCATGAACAGTGTGGCCACGCTGGCCTCGGTCGATTTTTACGAAAAGTGGGTCAAAAACCCCAACCCCAAGACCAGCGTGCGCTTTGCCGAGGCCATGACCGTGGTCACCGGCCTCTTGGGCATGGGGGTGGCGCTGCTGCTGAGCCGCTTCGACATCCACTCGCTGTTTGACATCTCCATTGAACTGGCCGGTTTGCTGGGCGGTGGCTTTGCCGGCGCCTACACGCTGGGCATGTTCACCCGCCGCGCCAACTGGCAAGGCCTGGCCATCGGTGTGGCCGTCAGCATCACCCTGACCACGCTGGCCTGGTTCATGAAGCTGGTGCACCCGTACTTTTACCTGGCCATCTCCATTTGCCTGTGCATCGTGGTGGGCTATGCGGCCAGTTGGCTGTTCCCGGCACCGGCGCCCGAGTCGCTGAAGGGTCTGACCATTTACGACTAGGGCTTGGCCCTGGGGCCCCCGGGGTGGGGTATGACCACCTGGTCGTGGTTTTCCGTCATTTGGCGCCGCTGATCTGCATTTCGTCACTCGCGGCTGGGTCGCTGCGCGGCCAATTGCTATGCTGCGCTGTTTTCTGATTGACACAACAAAACAGGGCGCGCTGGAGGAAGAACATGAAGAACTGGATCAAGTGGACGGTGGTCGTGGTGCTGGCACTGGCCATCGTGCTGGCCGGCGTGGCTGGCTTTGGCATCTGGCGTGGCCACGCCAAGCGTGAACGCGTGGTCGCCCAGCCGGCCTACATGCTGGCCATGCGCGACGATGCCGCCGCCGTGGAGCGCGGCCGCTACCTGTACCTGTCGCGCGGCTGCACCGAGTGCCACGGCACCAACGGCGCCGGTCGCATCTTCGCGGACGACGCCAAGATGGGCCTGCGCCTGGGCGGCCCCAACATCAGCCCCGGCACCGGCAACGTGGTGGCCAACTACCGCCCCGAGGACTGGGAGCGCGCGCTGCGCCATGGCATCAAGCCCAATGGCCGCACGCTGATGGTGATGCCCTCGGAAGACTACAACCGCTTCACCGACGAAGACCTCGCCTCCCTGGTGGCCTATGTGCGCCAGATGCCGCCGGCGCGCGGCGGCAAGGCGGTGCTGGAGCTGCCCCCGCTGCTGATGGCCATGTATGGCTTCAACCTGATTCAGGACGCCGCCGAGAAAATCGACCACAGCCTGAAGCCCTCACAGCCTGTCGCCCAGGCCGTCACCGTGGAGCATGGCCGCTACGTGGGCCAGATGTGCGTGGGCTGCCATGGCGCCAAGCTGTCGGGCGGCAAGATTCCCGGCGCCCCGCCGGACTGGCCTGCCGCCGCCAACCTGACGCCCGGCCAGGGCGGCACCATGGGTGCCTACCCCGACGCCCAGGCCTTCAAGGCCATGCTGCGCAACGGCAAGCGGCCCGATGGCAGCGCGGTGAGCAAGGTGATGCCATTTAGCGCGTTGGGCATGATCAACGATGTGGATGCCGAGGCGCTGTACTTGTACCTGAAGTCATTGCCGCCGCTGGCAGCCGGCGGGCGCTGAGCCGTACCCCGCTTGGCGCGGGGGGGAACTCACGTGCGTGAGCGGTACATCCACCCCACCAGGAGGCCCAGCAGTGCGGTGCGCAGCAGGTCAAAGCCAATCTGCTTGGCCACCAGCAGCGGCGGCAGGGGCTGCACCACGTAATAGATCATGTAGGTGGGCACCACCGTGAGGAACGCCACCAGCAGGCCAAAGCGCAGGCCCTGGCCTGCCCAGGGCCTGTGGTATTCCACGCCGCGCTGGTAGATGGCCACGAAGGTCAGCGCAATGAACACATGGGCCAACAGCATCAGCGGGAAATACTGCTGGCTGTCTTGCGGCGTGCGCATGATGCCGGTCAGCGCCAGGTAGTCGGCCTGCAGCAGCAGGCCATGGAGCAAAAAGTCCGTGGCCATGGCGGCCACAAAAAACACCAGCGACGCCAGCCAGAAAGTCTTGCCCATGGTCTCGTTTCCTTGTTGTGGTTGTTGCGACAGGCCACTGTACTCCGGCTTGGCCCGCGGCGCCATCTGGCGGCGCCTGGCCTGTGCGGCTAAGATGCGTGGCTTTGAAGCCTGGGAGATCGTGATGCGTTTCAAGCAAGCAGCCATCGTGCTGGCTCTGGCCGGCCTGGGCGCCGCCAGCACCCTGCATGCCGCCACGCCGGCCAAGGCGGTCGCAACCCAGGGCGCCGTGAACTCGGCCAACGGCCAGCTCAGCATACGGCACCAGAAGTACGCCTTGGCCAATGGTCTGGAAGTCATCCTGGTGGAAGACCACCGGCTGCCACTGGTGGCCTTCAACCTGTGGATACACGCCGGCCCGCGCAACGAGGCCAAGGGCCAGACCGGCTTTGCCCACCTGTTCGAGCACCTGGTGTTCGCCGGCACCAAGCACCTGCAGCGCGGCGAGACCGACAAGCTGGTGGACGCCGTGGGCGGCACCGATTACAACGGCACCACCAACTTTGACCGCACCAACTACTTCTTCACGCTGCCCTCCAACCAGCTGGAGCTGGGACTGTGGATCAAGTCCGACATGCTGGGCTACATGACCGACGAGGTGGACTCCACGTCGCTGGCCAACCAGCAGGACGTGGTGCGCAACGAGCGCCGCCAGAGCCGCGAAAACCGGCCCTATGGCGTCACCACCGAAGTGGTGTACCAGGCGCTGTTCCCCGAGGGCCATCCCTACCGGGCTTCGGTCATTGGCTCGCATGCCGACATCCAGTCCATCAAGCTCGACGACGTCAAGGCTTTCGCCCGCACCTACTACCGGCCCAACAACGCCACACTGGTGTTGGCAGGCGATTTCCAGCCGGCCCAGGCCAAGGCGCTGGTGCAGAAGTATTTTGGCGCCCTGAAGACCGGTGAACCGGTCAAGCCGGTGGTGGCCGCGCAGCCGGTGCTGACCGGCGAGCAGCGCGTGCAGGTGACGGACCGGGTGGAGCTGTCGCGCCTGGACATGGCCTGGCACACGCCAGCCATCTTCAAGCCCGGTGACGCTGAGCTGGACGTGGCATCCAGCATCCTGGGCGAGGGCAAGGCCAGCCGCCTGTACAAGACATTGGTGTACGACAAGCAATTGGCGCAGAGCGTGTCTGTCAACCAGGCGTCGCTGAGCCTGGGCTCGGTGTTCAGCATCGAGGTGCTGGCGCGGCCGGGCAAGTCGTTGGCCGAGATCGAGGCACTGGTGGACGCTGAGCTGGCCAACCTGGCGCGCAACCCGCCCAGCGCCGCAGAGGTGCAGCGCGCCGTGGCCGGCATACAGACGCATATGCTGCAGCGGCTGGAAAAGGTGACCACGCTGGCCGACACGGTCAACAACTACAACCTGATGGCCGGCGACCCCAACTACCTGGGCAAGGACCTGGCCCGTTACCGCGCCCTGACACCGCAGGCGGTGTCCGGCGTGGTGGCTTCGCTGTTGCGCAAGGATGCCCGGGTGGTCGCCATCACCCTGCCTGGCGCCCAGCAGTTGGGGCCGGAGATCCCCACGCCGGCCATGCCCACCACGGTGGTCAAGGGTGAAGCGCTGAACGCCGACGAACCCTGGCGCGCCAAGCAGCCAGCCGGCGGCAAGGCCAAGCCGCTGGTGCTGCCGGCGGGCAAACGTTTTGTGCTGGCCAACGGCCTGACCGTGGTGCACGTCGCCAAGCCCGGCCTGCCGCTGGTCAGCGGCACGCTGGTGCTGCGGGCCGGCCAGTTGGCCAACCCGTTGGACAAGCCCGGCCTGTCGGGTTTCACCGCTGCCATGCTGCAAGAGGGCACGGCTACACGCACGGCGCAGCAGATTGCCGATCAGGTGGCCGATCTGGGCGCCACGCTGAACACTGCCAGCCGCAGTGAAGACGCCCGGGTCGAGCTGTCCAGCATGAAGGCCAATTTCGCCAATGGGCTGGAACTGTTGGCCGACGTGGCCCTGCACCCGGCCTTTGCATCGGCTGAGGTTGAGCGCATACGCGCCGCCAGGCTGGGCGCGCTGGCCCAGCAGCGCACCCAAGCTTCGGCGCTGGTGGGGGTGGTGGCCAGCCAGGCCCTGTTCGGCGCGCAGCATCCGCTGGGTGAGGGCGCCTTGGGCACCGAGGCCAGCCTGCGCGCCATCGACATCGCCGCGCTGAAGGGCTTCTGGCAAGCCCACTACCGGCCCGACCAGGCGGCCCTGGTCGTGGCCGGCGACATGGGCGAGGCCGAGCTGCGCAAGCTGGCGCAGCGCCTGTTTGGCGCCTGGCCGCGCCCGGCCGGCAAATTGGCTGCCACGGCCGTCGCGCCGCAGCCCACCGCGGCCCGCGTGGTGCTGGTGGACAAGCCCGGCGCGCCGCAGACCGCGCTGAGCGTGGTGGCGCTGGCGCCCTTGGCCAGTGACCCGCATGCGCAGGACATCGACATCATGAACGCCGGCATGGGCGGCTTGTTCACTTCGCGCATCAACCACGAGTTGCGCGAGGTCAAGGGCTACACCTATGGCGTCTATTCCGGCTACGCGCTGGGTCGCGCCAGCGGCCGGGTGGCGATACGCGGCAGCGTGCGCACCGACGTCACCGGCGCGGCGCTGACCGACATGTTCAAGCAGATCGACGGTGTGCGCGCCGCGCCCATGGATGCGCAGGAATTCAGCCGCGTGCGCAATGCCCAGCTGCTGGCGCTGCCCGGCCTGTTCGACACCAACCAGGCCATCGTGGCCGGCTACGTCAACGACTGGGCCAACGGCCTGCCGGCCGAGAGCATCACCAAGCTGCCGGGCAAGCTGGCGGCGGTAACGCCTGCCAGCGCTTTTGCAGCTGCCAAGGCCTATGCCGATCCGGCCAAGTTCATCGTCGTGGCGGTGGGTGACAAGGCCAAGGTGCTGCCCCAGTTGCAAGCCTTTGGCCGCCAGCCGCTGGAGATGCGCGACAGCTCTGGTGTGGTGCTGCCTGAGCAAGCCGCTTCGAAGTAGTCCGCTTCCCACTCACTGTTTCTGAGCGGTCACCTTCAGCAAACGTATGGTGTAGTGCGCCAGCTGGCTGTCCTCACGCATCAACTGGCCCACGAACTGTTTGGGCAAACGCAGTTCGGTGAAGTCCCGCAGCGGCTGCGCCACCAGCACTGTGCCGTCGGAGGGCAGGGTGCTGGCCGGCGCGTCATGCCAGCGCCAGGCGTGGCCGCTGGTCTCGGCCAGTTCGTTGAGCAGGGTGGCGGCGCCATCCGCATAGGTCAGCAGGTAGAAGCTGGTGTCCGCCTGCAGCGCGCGTGGCAGGTCCCGCGCCAGCGGCCCGGTCCTGAACACCTGCAACACCGGTTGGTCGCTGAAGAATTCAAAGGCCTTGAAATAGTCCAGCTTGTAGACATAGGTGGGGTGTTGGGCCATGCCCAACGTCTGCAGGGCCACCTTGCGGCCCATGTTGTAGTCCTGGTTCAGCCGGTTGTGAAACTGGGCTGAAAAGCTGAACAGCGCCAGCGCTGCCCCCGCGCCCACCGTCAAGGCCTGCGCCAGGCGGGACTGGTGGCGCAGCACGCTGGCGGCCACGCCCGCCGTTGCCGCCAGCAGCAGCGGCAAGGCCCACGCCGCCTCGCCGCGCCACAGCGGTGGCAGGCTGATGCCCAAGGTCAGCAGCAGCACCAGCACGCTCAGGCCCCCATGGGTCAACAGCCACCAGCGCGGGTAGCCTGCAGCGCGCTCGGCCAGCCAGGCGGCGCACAGCACGACGCCATACGGGAAGACCAGGAACATGTAGTAGTCCATCTGGTAGCGGGTGGCGCTGAAGACCAGCAACGCCGACAGAAAAGGGGACCACAGCAACACCTCGGGCAGCGTCAGCGCGACAAGGGTGCGCGCCTTGCGCAGGCGATCCAGTGTGTCCAGCAGCGCCGCCATCAAGGCCCAGCCCCATGGGAAGAAGGTCCACAGCAGGTTGTGCAGGTAAAACAGCGGGTCGCCCTGGGTGTTCTTGATCGGGCCGGTGTTCAGGAAGCGGCCAAACTGGCTGTCCCAGAAGAAGAAGCGCAGGCCGGAGACGCCCGTGCGGTCGAACATCTCTTTTTCAGGGTGCAGGTCGAATTGCAGGTAGAGGCACACCAGCTCCGGACTGGTGGCCAGCAAGACCAGCGCGGCCAGCGCCAGCCAGCGCCAGCGCGAGTAGCCGCGTGGTGCGCGCCAGCGGTACACATGCACCGCCAGTGCACCCACCCCCAGCAGCACGCCAGCGATCAGCCCCTTGGTCATCAGGGCGCATCCGCCCAACAGCGCAGCCAGCAGGGCCCAGCGCCACTGGCCACTGAACTCGAAGCGCAGCAGCGCGTAGGTGGCGCCCGGCATCAGGCCCAGCAGGTAGACCTCGGCGCGCTGGTCGTAGGCGCTCAGCATCAGGCCGAACAGGCTCACATACAGCAGGCAGGCCAGCGCGGCCACACGCTGCTCGTGAAAGAAGCGCGCCAGCTTGTGGGTCTGCCAGGCGCCCAGGCCAAAGAACAGCAGGCCCGGCAGCAGAACGGCGCGCTCACCCACACCCACCAGCTTGAAGGCAATGGCCATCATCCAGAAGGGGAAATGCGGCTTGTCCAGCCAGTCCCGGCCCAGGTAGGTCAGGTTGACCCAGTCGTCGTGCAGCGCGATGTTCCTGGCGATCACCGCATAGACCATGGCATCGCCATCCACGGCGGGGAAGGCCAGGCACAGCCCGCACACCAGCAGGCCCAGCGCCCAGCTCAACGCCAGCAGGGTGTGGGCGGAGGGCAGTTTGGCGGAGATGGCCGTCGTTGGCGCGGCAGCGGCATGCAGGTCAGTCACGCGCAACGGATCTTCAGAGGCAGGTGGAGGACGAGGTGGCTGGCAAGGCCGCTGTGGCACGCCGCAACGCCGCGCGCGCCAGCAGCCGGGTCGAGTCCAGGGTGGGCAGGGGGGAATTGGTGTCGTTCATGATCAAGGGAATCTCGGTGCAGCCCAGCACCACGGCGTCGCAGTCCTGCGACTTCAGCCGCGCAAACACCTGCTGAAAGCGCGCCACTGCGTCGGCTTTGAACACCCCGCGCACCAGTTCGTCCATGATGATGCGCTGGATGTCGTCGCGCTCAGCCTCACTGGGCAGCAGGCACTCCAGGCCACGCCGTGCCAGCGCATCCGGGTACACCGCGCTGTCGACCAGCCAGCGGGTGCCGGTGACCCCCAGCCGGCGGTAGCCGCGCCGCACGGCCTCGGCCGCCACCTCGTCGGCAATGTGCAGCCAGGGCCGGGGCGACTCGGGCAGCACCAGGTGCAGCGCCTGGTGGATGGTGTTGTCGGGGCAGATCAGAAAGTCCGCTCCGGCGCTGGCCAGCTTGCGCGCCGAGCGCAGCATCAGCTGGGCCACGCCGTGCAGATCGCCGCGCTCCAGGCACACCACGTAGTCGGCCAGCGGCAGCGTGTGCAGCGAGATTTCCGGGTGCGCATGCGGCCCCATGAAGCCGGCGCCTTCGGCGCACAGCGTGCGGTAGCACAGCGCCGCACCCTCGGCCGAGCAGCCGACGATGCCGATGTGCAGTGCTTGTGCCGTGTCCATGATCAGCGCGCAGTTTAGGGCAACACGGCGATGCGTGCAGCCCATCGCGCTGCTGAACCGCTGGGCGGCCGTCGGGTTTCATTCGCGGCCGGCCGGAACTCAAGTCCCCAGCGTGGCCTGCAGTGTGATCTCGGGCACGGCCGCCAACGCCTTGGACAGCGGGCAGTCGCGCTTGGCCTGGGCGGCAATCTGCTGGAACGTCGCCTCATCCATGCCAGGCACCACGGCGCTCAGCGTCAGCGCGATGCGGTCAATGGCAAAGCCTTCGCCCTGCTTGGCCAACCGCACCCGGGCCTGGGTGTCTGCGGACTGGGTGGCGAAGCCGGCCTTGTCACAGGCGAATGAAAACGCCATGGTGAAGCATGCAGCATGTGCCGCGCCCAGGATTTCCTCCGGATTGGTGCCGCGCCGGTCGTCTTCAAAGCGGCTGGCAAAGCCGTAGGGGTATTTTTCCAGCGCGCCGGTATCGGTGCTGATCTGGCCCTGGCCGGCCTTGCCCCGGCCTTCCCAATGCACGCTGGCGCTTTTTTCGATGCTCATGGGTCTGTCCTTCGCGGGAATGCGGTTGAGTTCCGCAACAGCGAGTATGCGGACAGGCTGCCAGCCACTCTGTGCGCCTGCGCACAACGGCGCTCGAATGGCAGGCCAATCCGGACGATACGCTAAAGCATTCGCTAAAATAGATCTTTATGCGACTTACTGTATTCACCGACTATGCGCTGCGCGTCATGCTGGTGCTGGCCTCGCGCACGCAGGAACTGGTCACGATCGCCGATATTTCGGGGGCCTTTGGCATTTCCCAGGCGCATTTGATGAAAGTCACCCACGTGCTGGGCAAGACCGGCTGGGTGGAGACCGTGCGCGGGCGCAATGGCGGCATGCGCCTGGCCGCCGATCCCCGCAAGCTGCGCCTGGGGCAGGTGGTGCGCCAGCTGGAGGCCGATTTCGCGCTGGTGGAGTGCCTGGGCGAGGACAACCAATGCGTGCTCACGGGCCAGTGCGGCCTGGAGCAGGCGTTGCTGCTGGCCCGTCAGGCGTTCTTTGACGTCATGCAGCGCTACACCCTGGCCGACCTGGTGGACAGCAGCCCGGCGCTGGCGGCCCTGGGACTGTGGCAGCCCATCACCTGGACGACCGGTGCAGCCGCAACCAAACCCGTCGCCAAACCCGTGACAAAAGCCACTGCCAGCGCGCGTAACCGCGGCTGACGCTCGGCAAATTTCCGCAGGCTGGCGCCTAGGCCAGCAGCTTCAGCAATTTGCGGATATCACCCTGGCAGGCCTGTTGGGCCTGCGCTTCTATGCCCCGGTACAACGCGATCAACTCGCGGCCGGTGTCGGTCAACTGGCTGCCGCCGCCATGCTGGCCACCGGTGGCCGAGGCCACCGCAGGCGCCTTCAGCGCCTGGTTCAGTTCGGCAATCAGCAGCCAGGCGCGCCGGTAAGACATGCCCAATTGCTTGGCGGCCGCAGTGATGGAGCCGGTCTGCGCCATCGCCTCCAGCAGCTGCACCTTGCCCGGGCCGATGGCAATGGTCTCCCCCGTCATCACCCGCATGCGCAGCTTCAGCGCCGGCTTGGCGTTGACGGTGACAGGTGCTGGAGCAACTGGGGCTTTGGTGGATCGGGTGGCAGGCATGGGCTGGGCAGTGCGCAAGGCTATTGTGCCGGCATTTGTGGAAAACTCTTCTGCTTCACCGTCATGGCGGGGTGGGGGGTTGCAGCACCTGCTGGGCGTCGGCGCGCAGGCGTTGGGCAATGCTGCCGGCCAGGTGCAGGCGGCGCAGCAGCCAGGGGCTGAGGTCTTGCGTGAACGGGTCGGGCAACACCACCGGGCCAGCTGCAGCCTGCGCCGGCGTGGCGGCTGGCAGTGTCGGCTGGGCCTTGGCGGTCAAGGTGCCGTCGATGGTCGAGGCGGCCAACTGCAGCGGTGCGCGTATGGTGTCGGCGTTGAGCCGGCCGCGGCGCAGCAGCAGCATGGTCTTGACGGCAGTCAGCTGCCCCAGCAATTGGTAGCTGTGCGCCAGCAGCCGCCCCAGCGGCTCCAGCGGCGGGCGCACCGCGCGCGGCTCCGACAGCGAGCGCTGCGTGGCCTGCACCAGCGCCGACAGGCTGTCGTGCGCCTCGCGCCGGGCCAGCCGCCAGCCCAGTTCGGTCTGGTTGTCCACCGCCTGCAGCTGGCCCAGGCCCAGCGCCTCGCGGGCGTGGCGCGCCTGCGCCGCCAGCGTGCGCGCCACCAGTGCCGGAATCTGTCCGCGTTCCCACGACGGCAGCACATAGCTGAAGGCCCAGGCCAGGGCCACGCCGATCAACGTGTCCGACACCCGCTCCAGCAACTCGAAAGCCGGGCTGGCGCCGCTGTGCAACAGGTGCGCCTGCAGCAGCGCCATCACCGTGGCCGCCACCACGGTGACCAGGTAGCGCCGCACCGCAAACGCATGCGCCACCCCCTGGCCCACGGTGATGATGGCCAGCAACAGGGCCAGCGGTGCATGCAAGGCCAGCAGGCCGCCGACCAGCAGGCAACCCAGCAGCGTGCCGGCCACGCGCGCGTTGCGCCGCTCCAGCGTCTGCGCCAGGCTGCCGCGCAGCACCACGGTGATGGTCAGCAAGATCCAGTAATCATGTGTGCCCCAGGGCAGCGCCATGCTGATGATCTGGCCGGCGGCGATGGCCAGCGCCGCGCGTATCGCATGGCGCAGCGGCGGTGCGTCCCAGCGCCACAGGCCGGTAAACGGCTGCCACGACCAGTGGGTGGGGCTGATGAACATCTGCCAGGTGGCACGCACCAGGGCCAGATCCGGGGCGATGTCGCCACGCGCCAGCGCAGTGAGGCGGCGCACCTCTTCATGGATGTAGCCCATGCGGTTGATCAGGCCGCGCGCCAGGATGTCCGGCGCCGGGCCGGCTGGTTCATCGCCGTCATCGTCAGAGGGCGGCGGCAGTTGGGGGCGCATGCGGTCGTCGACAAAAGGCGCCGGCTGGCGGCCCAGCAGCAGGTCGTCAGCCAGCAATTCCAATTGGCTGGCCATCGCCTCCAGCTCGCTGCGCAGCGCCTGCAGCACCTGCATCTGCTCGGGCTGTGTTTTGAGCGCGTCCAGGTCCAGCTCGCAGGCCACCAGGTGGTCGCGCGTCTCCAGGATCTGCATCAGCATGGCCGCCAACTGCTGGCGCCGCGCCGTCTGGGGGGATTCCAGCAGGATGTCGCGTGCCGCCTGCAACTGGTCGGTCAGCGCCGCCAGGTTGCGCAGCAGCTGGCCCACCAGCGGGTTGTCCTGCCCGTCGTCGGGGGCCGGCGTGAACTGGCGCGCCTGGGTGCGCGCCAGCGCCGCCACAGCCAGCAGCGTGTCGGCCAGCATCTGCACCCGTAGCCGGGCGTTCAGCAGGCTCCAGGCCAGCGTGGCATAGACGATGTAGCCGAAGGCACCCAGCGCGAAATACAGGCTGGTCATCGCCACCGACGCCTGGGCCTCGCTGGGCGGCGCCGCCATGGAAAAGATCATGGAGAACATCACCGACACCGAGATCGGAATGCCCCGCTTGCCCCAGGCCGCGCCGAGGAAGGCGGCGAAGCTGGCCACCACCAGCAGCACGGTGAGCTGCAGCGGCTGCTGGTGCAGCACCTGCACGGCCCAGAACAGCGGCGGCCCAATCAGTGCTGCCGGCAGCAGTTGCCAGAACTTGCCGCGCCTCGGGCTGGGCTGGTCAGGTGGAATGGCCACGATCACCCCCACCGAAGCGGTGGCTGCCGCGAAGCTGCCCAGGAAGGCATGGGCCAGCGCCGACACCAGCAGCAGCCCCACCGCTGCGATGGCGCCGTTCATGACGTAGTAGCTCAGCAACACACGCAGGGCGACGCGCAGGCGGCTGTCGGGGGCGGAGGGGAGCAGCATGACGGGCTGGCGGGCGGTGGGTTATCCCGGGCGGGTCGCCGGCGGGCGTGGACGCAGTCTAACCCCGAGCGCGCGACCGGCTGGCTTGCGCAGGCACCTGCGCCAGGTCAAACACGGGGCACGTACCTCTTGTGGGGCTTGCTGATCTGGTTTAACGTGAACAGGCAGGTGGCTGCAGTCAACAACAACATTGGGGCGTCAAGCATGAACGGGTTCAATCTGTCTTTGGGGGCCAAGCTGTGGCTGGCTTTGGCGGTGGTCGTCGGGCTGCTGGCCGTGACGCTGGGTGTGGCCACATCGCGCGGCACGGCGCTCACCACGCGCCAGGATGCCGCCGCCGACAGCCAGACCAAGCGGCTGGCGCTGGTCAACCGCTGGGTGCGCTTCACCGAGGTCAACGTCACCCGCGTCACCGCCAGCATCGTCAGCGCCGATCCGGCGGTGGACGAGCTGTACAAGGAGATCATCCCGGCCAGCATTGCGCAGATTTCCGAGATCCAGAAAAGCATTGAGCAACTGGAGATGGACGCCGACAGCAAGGCCCAGTTCGCCCAGATCGGCGAGGACCGCAAGGCGGTGTTGGCCTCCTTGGCCAAGGCACGCGAGCTGAAGAAGGCGGGTGACCAGGCCGGCGCTGTGGTCGAGGTCAAGAAAGTGTTCCTGCCGGCCAGCGACAAGTACGTGAAAGCGCTGCAGCGCTTCATCGACCTGCAGGGCAAGAGCGCCGATGTGCTGCAGGCTGATTTCGTGCAGCAGCGCACCGACAACAGCCGCTTCGCCCAGGGCATGGTGCTGTTGCTGATCGTGCTGCTGGTGGGCGGCACGGTGCTGCTGGTGCGCCAGATACGCCAGCCGCTGCGAGACGCCATTCGCGTGGCCGAAACCATTGCCTCGGGTAACCTGGGCGTGCATGTGGACACCAGCCGGCCCGACGAGTTCGGCGAGATGATGAAGGCGCTGGGCCACATGAAGGACCAGTTGACGCACCTGGTGGCCGACGTGCGCCGGGGCACCGAGAGCATCACCACGGCCAGCGAAGAGATCGCCATGGGCAACCAGGACCTGGCCAACCGCACCGAGCAGACCGCCTCCAACCTGGAAAAAACCGCCTCCAGCATGGAGCAGTTGACCGCCACCGTGAAGCAATCGGCCGACTCGGCGCGCCAGGCCAACCAGTTGGCCAGCTCAGCGGCGCAGGTGGCGCAGCGTGGCGGTGAGGTGGTGGGACAGGTGGTGTCCACCATGGACGAGATCAACGCCAGCTCGCGCAAGATCAGCGACATCATCAGCGTCATCGACGGCATTGCCTTTCAGACCAACATCCTGGCACTGAACGCCGCCGTGGAGGCGGCGCGCGCCGGCGAGCAGGGACGGGGCTTTGCCGTGGTGGCCTCTGAGGTGCGCAGCCTGGCCGGCCGCTCGGCCGAGGCGGCCAAGGAGATCAAGACGCTGATCAGCGCCAGCGTGGACAAGGTGGCCGGCGGTTCGCGCCTGGTGGCCGAGGCCGGCCAAACCATGACCGAGATCGTCAGCTCGGTGCAGCGGGTGACCGACATCATGGGCGAGATCAGCGCCGCTGCGTCTGAACAGTTCCAGGGCATCACCGAGGTCAACAGCGCGGTCGGCGTGCTGGACCAGATGACGCAGCAGAATTCCGCGCTGGTGGAGCAAAGCGCGGCTGCCGCTTCCAGCATGAAGGAGCAGGCGCACCGCTTGGCCGAGGTGGTCGGGGCCTTCAAGCTCAGCGCAATATAGCCCCCACGTCCGGCACTGCGTGTCCGTCCTGCCCCCCGAGGGGGCCGCAAATTCCCTTGGGGCGGCCCGGCGGGAATTTATCGCGATCTTCGTCAGGGGTAGTCGTACTTCAGCGAGTGGCAGCGGTAGGCTTCGGTGCGGTAGGGGAAGGCGATGCTGTCCTGGCCGCGCAGGGCAGGGTGGGTGTCCACCAGGGTCTGCAGTTGGCGTGCCACGTCAGCTTTCTGAACGGCCGGCAGTGAGGCGATGAAGCTGACCGACAGAAACCGGTCCAGGATGACCTGCTGCGCACTGCCCACATGCTGGTAGCTGAACGTGGTCAGTTCCAGCGGTGAAAACAGGTGGCTGCCGCCGGCACCGGCGAAGGGCCGGCGCCAGTCGCCTTTGTAGAAGCGCGGGGCATCGCCCTCGTGCGGGGTGATGATCTCGGTGATAGCGGCCACCCAGTCCACCGCCTCGTCGCGCACATTCCACACCAGGCCCAGCCAGCCGCCGGGCGCCAGCACCCGTTGCATCTCGCGCAGCGCGTTTTCGCTGGCGAACCAGTGAAAGGCCTGCGCGCACACCAGGGCATGGGCGCAGCTGTCGGGCAGCGGCATGGCTTGCGCGCTGCCGGCCAGCGCCTGCACGCCGGGCAGCGCGGCGGCCAGTTGCTCGCGCATGGCCGCCACCGGCTCCACCGCCAGCACCCGGGCGCCGGCCTGTGCCAGCACCTTCGTGAACTTGCCGGTGCCCGCACCCAGGTCCACCACCGTGTTGCCGGGTTCGACTGCCAACGCCTGGGTCAGCCAGGGCAGCAGTTCGGGCGGGTACTCGGGCCGGCCGCGCGCGTAGGCCTGGGCCTCGGTGGAAAAACCTTGTTGGGCGGCATGGTGCAGGCTGCTCATGTAGGCATTATCCGACGTGCAGGCTTGTCCTTGGCCGCTTGTAAGCCCCTGGGCCGAGGCCCAGAATGGCAACATGGACTACCGAAAAGTTGACCAGGCCACCGCTTTTGTTCGCACCCAGATGGCCAAGAACAACGGCGAAGTGATTCCCTGGGGCCGCTACCAGCAGTTGGTCAAAGACCACCTGTGGGACCCGGATCTGCCGGCCAAATTCAAGATGCCGCCCGAGTACCACTACGCCTATCTGCGCGGCAAGGGCCTGAGCGATGCCGACGCCATCGAGCGCATGGGCTTGGGGGACAACGAAGCCAGGCGCCAGGCGCCGGCTGAGGAAGAAAGCGTCTGGGACAAGTTGAAGTTCTGGCGCTAGACCGTCGGCCCAGACGCGGTTTCTGCGTTATTCGGCCTCGATGCCAGCCGCCTTGATCACTTTGCCCCACTTGACCGTCTCTGCTGCCTGGAACTTGGCGAGTTCCTCGGGTGTGGTGGTCCAGGCGACGACGCCGGCATTGTCATAGAACGTCTTGGCGGCGGCGCTGTGGGTCCCCGCGACCAGCAGCTCCTGCAGGCGCTTGACCACGGCTGGCGGCGTAGCCGCAGGCACGTAGGCGGCAAACCAATAGCCCATGTCGTAGCCCTTGACGCCGGCTTCGGCGATGGTGGGCACGTCGGGCAACAGCCCCAGGCGCTTGTCGGTGGAAACCCCCAGCGCGCGCAGCTTGCCGGCCTTGATTTGCGGCAGGCCGGTGGCGGTGTCGGTGATCATCATGTCGATCTGGCCGCCCAGCAGGTCGATGATGGCGGCGGGGTTGGCCTTGTAGGGCACGTGCAGGATGTCGGTGCCACTGAGCTGCTTGAACATCTCGCCGGCCACGCGGCTGGACGAACTGCCGCTGCCAAAGCTCAGCTTGCCGGGCCGCTTGCGCAGGTCTGCCAGCAAGTCGGCTACGGTCTTGTAGGGCGCTTCGGCGCGCACCACCAGCACCTGGCCACCCTTGCCCAGACCGGTCAGCGGCTGGAAGTCCTTCACCGGGTCGTAGGGCAGCTTCTTGTACAGGTGCTCGTTGGCGGCGTGCGTGGTGTTGGTGGTGATCAGCACCGTGTAGCCGTCGGCCGGCGCCTTGGCAGCCACGCCGGCTGCCGTCATGCCGCCGGCACCGGCGCGGTTGTCCACGATCACGGCCTGCTTGGTGTCGGCGGTGATCGATTGGCCCAGCGCGCGTGCCAGCAGGTCGGTGGCGCTGCCGGGGCTGAAGGGCACGATGAAGGTGATCTGCTTGGCCGGGTAGGGATCAGCCGCCATGGCCGCGGACACGGCCATCGTCAGGGCCGTGGCGGCCAGCAGTTTGGAAAAGAAGTGTCTCATGTGTTGCCTCGTTGTGGTCTGAGTGGATGGGTTGGGTTGGAACAGTGCTTGCCGTTCAGTCGGCGGGATCGGGAATGTCCATGCTGAGCAAGGCCGAGCTGAGCGACTTGCCGTGCGCATCCAGCGCCAGCGAGCGTGTCACGCCACCACCCAGTGCCAACTGCAGGACAAAATTGAATGCACCCAACTGGGGCAGCTCGTAGCGCACCACGCTGCCGTGCACCACGCCAGCAAACAGCTGCTTGACGCTGTCCTCGGTGACGTGCTGCTTCAAATGTGCATAGTGGCGCGCCTCAAAAGCGATCAGCGAGATGTTCGAGGTATTGCCCTTGTCGCCGGTGCGCGAGTGGGCCAGTTGGCGCAGTTGCATGTCAGGCCTCCAGCAGCGCTACGGTGGGCGCCACCCGTTCGCGCGGCAGCAGCACAGACTGTACCGCCAGCACTTCCTTGGCAGACTGTGTGGCGCCGCCACCGCCGGCCGGCCCGTTGGTGTACAGCGTTTCCACTTCGTTGCCGATGCGGCGGGCCTCGGCCAGCGTGGCGGCGCGGCCGGCCACGCGCAGCCGCACTTCATAGGGTTCAGCGGCTGAGGCGGACAGGGTAGGGCCATGCAGCGCGTCCACGCCGATCAGGTCCAAGCGCAGCTCATGGCATTGCACGCCCGTCAGTTGCAGGCGTTCCCGGACGATCTCCAAGGCCAGCCGCGCGCGCGCCAGCGCGCCAGGCCCGGCGTAAGACATCTGGCCCTCACCGATGTAGCCGTCCACATAGCCCACCGATACCTTCAGCGTGGGTGTCCTGGCGCTGCCGCGCCCACCGGTGACCCGCACGCGGTCCGAACCGATCTGCGCCACCTGGACCTGCGAGAAATCAGCTGTCACGTCGGGCTGGAAATAACGTGCGGGGTCGTGGATTTCGTACAGCAGTTGCTCCGTCACCGTGGCGGTGTCAACGCGCCCGCCGGAACCCTCCACCTTGGTGATGACGACAGAGCCATCGGCGCTGACCTCCCCGATCGGGAAACCGAGCCGCGCCAGGTCTGGCACGTCCTTGACGCCGGGGTCGGCGAAATAGCCGCCGGTGATCTGGCCCGCGCATTCCAGCAGGTGGCCCACCACCGTGGCTTGGCCCAGGCGGTCCCAGTCATCCATGGCCCAGCCGAATTCGTGCAGCAACGGCGCCATGAACAGCGCCGGATCGGCCGATCGCCCGGTGATGACCACGTGCGCACCAGTGCGCAGCGCGTCCACGATGGGCTGTGCACCCAGGTAGGCGTTGGCGGATACCACCCGGTCCCCCAGCGAGGACAGGGGCGCACCCGTTTCCTCCAGCCGGTAGTCACCCTGGCGCACGACGTCCAGCACGTCGTCCCCCAGCACCGCCGCCACCTTGAGCCCGGCCAGGCCCAGCGCACGCGCCACATCCACCACCTTGCGGGCCGCTGCCAGCGGATTCGCGGCGCCCATGTTGCTGATGATGCGCGTGCCCTTGGCCTGCGTGGCGGCCAGCACCGCGCGCATGCGCCGCTCCAGCAGCGGGTCGTAGCCCAGCGTCGGGTCTTCGCGCCTGGCCTTCTGCGCCAGCGCAATGGTCCGCTCAGCCAGGCATTCGAACACCAGGTAGTCCAGCCGCCCGTGCTGCGCCAGCTCCACGGCAGGTTCGATGCGGTCACCGGAATAACCGGCGCCGGCGCCGATTCGGATCACTTTCAAGGTTGTGTCTCGATGTGCATGGTTGGGCGAAACTGTAGGGCAAGTGCGGTAAGCTGTGAAATCGAAAATTCAAATGAATTGATTTGAAATGCAGATCAATATATCCACCCGCCACCTGCGTGCCTTCATCACGCTGGTGGGTGAGCGCAACTTCACCCGCGCGGCAGCGGCCAGCCACCTGTCCCAGCCGGCATTCAGCGCGCTGATCCGCCAACTCGAAGAGTCGCTGGGCATCCGCCTGTTTCAGCGCAGCACGCGTGTGGTCGAACTGACGTCTGAAGGCATCGAGTTCGAGGCGTCGGCGCGGCAGATACTCGACAGTGTGGAGGCGGCGCTGGCCAGCGTGAACGACAGCGCCACCTTGCGCAGGGGGCGCGTCTCGGTGGCGCTGCTACCTTCATTGGCGGCGGACTGGTTGCCTGCGGTGCTGGCCGGGTTTCGGGCCAAGTACCCGGGGGTGGAAACGCAGGTGGCCGATGTGTTGTCGGAACCCTGCATCGAGGCCGTCCGCAGCCAGCGCGCCGACTTCGCGCTGGCTGCCACGCGCGCCGACACCTCGGAGCTGCGGGCAGAGCGTTTCTGCAGCGACGGCTTCCACCTGGTGTGCCCGCTGAGGCACCCGCTGTTGGAAATGGCGCAAGTTCGCCCCAAAGACGTGGCGGCCTGGCCCTTCATCCACCTGTCGCGCACCTCCAGTGTGCGCCAGTACATTGATGCGGCGACCAATCCGCGCACCTTTGCATCCATTCTCGAGGTGGACCAGCTCGCAACGGTCAGTGGCATGGTCAGGGCGGGCCTGGGCGTCAGCATCGTGCCGGCACTGGCGCTGTACCAGTTCAGGTCGCCGCAGTTGGCCACGCGGCCCATCCGCTGGAAGGGCCTGACGCGCACCATCTACCTGGTGCAAAGGAGGGATCGCTCGCTGTCCATCGCGGCACAGGCATTCAAGGATTGGCTGCTGGCCCACCCGCCGCATATCGTTGAAGCAGCCTAGGCGCGCGCCAGTCCCCGCCAACACCCTGGCCGGCCCTGGGGAGGCGCTGATTAAGTCCTCGTCATGCGCGTTCGACTCAAAATCGGATGATTTGCCCGCCAACATGATGCAGCCGGTACTGAATGTACCGGCAAGGCATTTGGTGGGCAAAGGGCCGGTTTTGAGCCGAACCCGAAGGGGCGGTGTTTTGCGGGCGATGCGCGGCGTTGCCAAACCAGGCAAGGCGTTCAGCCTTGCCTTGGGTTTGGCGCCTTGCGCCTCATCCCGCAAAACGCCGCCGCGCACGACGAGGATTTAATCAGCGCCTCCCTAGCCAATGCCAGCAACAACGCGTAGCATGGCGCCATCCATCCAAGGAGGAATGACCATGCGCAAGTTGCTGCTGCTGTGGGTCGGCGTGCTGGCGTTGCTGTGCGGCGCCGCTGTCCAGGCCAAGGTGCTGGGTGTGGAGTTCAACTTCGCGGCGTTCACCGGTGACCTGGCCAAGGACAAGGTGGAACTGGTGCCGGGCAAGGTGGTGGTGTTCGTCAACAACGTGCCGGTGGCGCAGCAGGACATTTCCAAGCAGAGCGTGCCGGTGATCTTTGACAACCGCGAGGTCGGTGGCGCGGTGTGGATCACCGCCAAGTCCATGGGGCCGTCGCTGCGGCGCGGCAAGAACAAGCTGCGCGTGGAGTTCCAGCCCGCCGGCGCCGCGCCTTATGCGATGCAACTGCGCTGGGCCTTCGTCACCGACCAGGTCAAGCGCACCGAGACCGGCCCTGGCCAGGGCAGCGCCACCAACCAGGCCGACGAGGGCGCCGACAACCGCAAGGGCCTGACCGGCAAACTGGTGGTGGAGCGCGAATTCAGCGCCGATTTCCCCGACGACCTGCCCTGGCACCGTTATCCGCCGGTGACGGCGCTGACCGATGCCGACAAGCAGGCGCTGGCCGCGCTGGTGGCGGCGCGCGCGCAGACCTTCAAGCCCGACTTCGCGGCGGTCTACCAGATGCTGGACAAGGCCAGCGTGCCCGGCATGCAGTTGAACGTGGCCGGCATCAAGAAGTCCAAGGTCCTGGATCAGGGCTACGCGGCCGGTGTGCGCATTACCGCGCCGGCGGTGGACAAGATCGAATTCACGTTGACCGGCAACCCCGAAGTGGTGCTGCGCGGCAACAAGGGCGCCGACCTGTACCCGATGGACGTCGCGGCCATCAAACGCGTCAAGGGCGAGGAGGCGCGGTTCGGCGTCGGCATGGTGCTTAGCGTGCTGTACCCGCAGCAGATGGTGGTGGTGCGCGACCCGGCCGGCCAGTGGCAAGTGGCGTACTAACTGGCCCCCGCGTCCGGCACTGCGTGTCCGTCCTGCTTCAGGACTGCAACTGCAGCGTCTTGACGATGCGGTTCTCGTTCTTCTCCCCGGCACCGCTGGAGTTGCTGTGCGATTCTCGGCGCACCGTCAGCAGCCGGTCGCCGACCTGGGTGTAGACGCGCTCGTCCTCGGTTTTTGACTCGAAGCTGACCACCACGAAGGCGCGGCCCGACACGCTGTCGCGCCGCTTGCTGGCCAGCGGCGTGCCATCGGCGCCGATCCACACCTCCAGCACACTCTCGAAATTCTTCACGTACTTGCGGTCCTTGTCGCTGAGCTTGTCCACCGAGTACTCGAACGTCAGCTGCCGCGCCGGCTTGCCGTTGTAGGTGTCGGCCTTTTCGCTTTTGAAGCTGGCCTCCTCGATGTCGCGCGCCAGTTGTGCGGCGCTGGACAGCAGCGGGTTCAGTTCGGTGGAGCGCATCTCGCGCAGCGCCAGCAGGGTGGGGGTTTTGCTTTTGTTGGGATCCTTGCTGCTGGCGCGTTCCTCCTGTTCCACGCGGGCCAGCAGTTCACGCGTGTACAGCACCTGCAGGCCACGCGCGCCGTCTTCCATGCTGATGCTGGCCTGGCCATTGCGCTCCTGCGCGTCCTTGCCCTCGCCATTGCGTTGCCAGGTCTTCACCTCCAACTGGGCCTTCACCGGTGTCTGGCCTGGCAGGCGCGCTAGCGCGGCCTTCAGGTCGCCCAGGCCGTCTGCATGGGCGGCGGCGCCCAGCAAGGCGGCGGCGGCGATCAGCCCGTGCAGGATGTGGTGTTGAGTGGAGCGGATGAATCGCATGCATTGTCCAGTTGGTGAATGACAAGGTGCGCAGTGTGCGCGGACAACGCCACGGGCGCCACGGTGTCGGCCAAAGCAGCGCTGCACGGATTGCACGGTACTGGAATCTGCTACCTTGGGCCTCCCGCGCCCGGCGGCCAAGCCGTTACAGCCAATGCACGGCGTTGCGGTAGGCATGCCAGCTGGCGTGGCCCAGCAGCGGCCCCACCAGCAGCAGGCCCAGGCACCATGGGCTCAGCAGCGCCAGCGCCACCAGCGCCGTGATCTGCAGGCCCCACAGCAGCATCACGCCGGTGTTCTGATACACCACCTGCACGCTGGTGACCGAGGCGCTGATGCCGTCCAGGTCACGGTCCAGGATCATCGGCATGGAGACCACCGAGATGCTGAAGACCAGGGCGGCAAACACGCCGCCCACCGCCGTGTAGGCGGCTACGAACTGCCAGTTCTGCGGGTTGAAGATGGCCTCAATCACGCTGCTGGTGGAGGGCATGCCCGTGTTGAAGGCGATGGCGAACACCACCAGCGAGGCGCGGCCCCACAGCAGTTCCAGCACCATCAGCACCAGCACCATCAGGCCCATGCTGGGCAGGTGACGCTCCCAGCAGGTGGCGGTGGCGCCCAGCGTCACCGGCAGGCCTTGCTCCTGCCGGCGGCTGCTGTCGTACAAGCCCATGGCCAGGAAGGGGCCGACCAGCAGGCAGCCGGAGGCGAATGACATGGTGTATTGCGGCTGGCTGCGGAACACCGCGCCCAGCAACAGCGCCATCAACCAGAAGCAGGCGCCATAGAACAGGCTGATGCCCGGGTGGCGCCGCAGGTCGCGCCAGCCCGCGCGCAACCAGCGGATGCCATCGCCAGGGCGCAACGCCTCCAGCCGCTTGCTGGGGGCGGAAGAGGGCGGAGGCACATACAGGGGCGCCTCGTGCGCCAGGTGCTCGTTGGGGGGCGTGGCGGGTTTCTCCATGGCGGTGAGCCTAGGGCCAGCAGGAGGGCTTGGCTACTGCGGTTATCACTGAGTGGCCGCATTGGTCTGGCTGAAGGGGAGGGGTTTGCTGCCGGCCGGTGGACCTGTCCGACACCGGGCGTCGCGGCCAAGCGCATTTGGTTACGGTACCATATTCGTTGCGGGGAAGGCGCCGTCTTCACCCCTGAACCCCCATGATGTCGTCCATGCCTTCCCACCTGTTTGCCACCTGCCTTCACCGCTTAGCCTTGGCCTGGTTGCTGGCCGCGTCGGCTTGCGGCCAGGCCGCTGCCGCCGACGTGGAGGCGCTGACCGAAACGCTGCCCCCGTTGAGCTACGAGGTCAACGGCCGGGTGGTGGGCTTTTCCAGCGAATTGTTGGACATGATGGCGCTTGATGCTGGCATCAGCATGAAAAAACAGGTGCTGCCCTGGCAACGCGCCTATGAGATCGTCGGCCGCCAGAGCAACACGTTGATCTATTCACTGGTGCGCACGCCGGAGCGCGAGGCCTTGTTCCAATGGGTTGGCCCCATCAGCACCCGGCGGATGATGGTGTACAAGCACCGGGATCGCACGGACATCGCGGTGAAGACGCTGGACGACGCGCGGGCCTACCGCATCGGCGTCACGCTGGAATCGGCGGCCGCCAGGAGCCTGGCGCAGCAGGGTTTTCCACGCGCGGGCGGCCAGCCAATGCAAGCCAGCGGGCCGGGGGCCGGGCTGGACATGGGGCTCAATGACCAGATCAACGTGAAGAAATTCCTCGCCAGGCGTTTCGATCTGCTGGTGATGCTGGACTGGGCCGCCGCCTACCATGCGCGCAACGAGGGCTTGGACCCGGAGGAGTTCCAGCCGGTGTTGGTGCTGGACGACGCCAGCAGCTACTGGTATGGCGTCAGCCTGAGCACCCCACCCGAGGTGGCGAAAAGGCTCAACGCGGCCTTGCAGAAGATCAAGAGCGACGGCCGTTACCAGCAGTTGCGTCAGAAGTACCTGTCCAAGTCCGCGAAGTAGCTGGCGCGCCCGCGGTCGCAAATTCCCTTGGGGCGGCCCGGCGGGAACTCACAACCGTCGCAGCGGCAGCTTCTTCCACACCAGCCGGTAGTAGGTGGTCTGCAACGCCAGCATGGCGGTGAAGGCCACTGGGTAGGCCATCCATACGCCATCCAGCCCGAACTGACGACTCAGCAACCAGGCGGCGGGCACCTGCACGCCACCGATGGCGAGCATGGACAGGGCGGTCGGCACCAGCACCACGCCGCTGGCCCGCATCAGGCTGGACAGCACCATGGACATGCCCATCACCACGCAGCTCCACAGCATGATGTGCAGCAGCCCCTGGGCGATATTGACCACCGCCGGGTCGGTGATGAACAGGCCCAGCACCGGGCGGGAGAAGGCATAGCCCAGCAGCACCAGGGAGCCGGTCAGCAGCAGGTTCATCACCATGCCGGTGCGGGCGATGTGGCCCAACGTGTGGCCGCGCCCGGCGCCAATGGCCTGGGCGCCGAAGATGGAGCAGGTGATGGCGATGGACATGGCCGGAAACTGCGCGTACGACACGATCTGGTTCACCGCGCCATAGGCCGCGGTGGCCTGCGAGCCAAAGCCGTTGACCAGGAACAACACCGCCACTTCGGAGATGGAGATGGTGATCATGGTCAGCGCAGTGGGCAGGCCCACACGCAAGATGCTGCCCAGCAGCGCGCGCCGGACGCGCAGGTGGGGCTGCAGCGCGGCGTTGGGCGCCAGCACGTGGCCCTGGCGGTGCAGGCGCCAGACCAGCCACAGCAGCGCCGCCCCTGTGGACAGCAGCGACGCCCAGGCACTGGCGGCCACGCCCAGGCGCGGCAGGCCGGCCCAGCCAGCAATCAGCGCGGGTGTCAGCAGCAGGCCCACGGCGGTGGACACCACCAGCGTCAGCAGCGGCGTCTTGGCGTCGCCCACACCGCGCAGCATGGACGTGATCAACAGCAGCAGGAAGAGCAGTGGCGCAGAAAACAACATCACCCGCGCGTAGCTGGCTGCCTCTGGCAGCACGTCGGCCGGCGTGCCCAGAAGATGCAACAGCGGCCCGGCCAACGGCCCGCCGAACAAGGCCACCAGCACGCCCATCAGCAGGCCCACGCTGAGCATGGTGCCGGCCACCGCGCGCACGCGCTCGTAATCCCTGGCTCCCCAGGCCTGGCCTATCAGCACCGCCGCACCGGAGCCCAGGCCAATCATCACCGCGATCAGCAGAAACAGCAGCGGAAAAACGGACGACACCGCCGCCATGGCCTGCACACCCAGCATCTGGCCCAGGTAGATGTTGTTGACGGTGCCCGACATGGACTGCAGCACGTTGCTGGCCAGCATAGGCACCATGAAGCCCAGCATGTGCTTCCACAGTGTTGGCGCGGGCTGTGCCGGCGGCGCGGCGCCCAACGGGCGCGCAGGGAGAGAGGAAGAGGGGGTACTCATGGAAACACTCACAAAAACAGGGAGAAAGAAAAAAAAGCGCTGGCTCAGTTGCCGAACACCGGCGCCATCAGCTTGAACAGGTGCTTGCGCACGTCGGCCGGCCAGGCGCCGGTGTGGGCGTCCAGGCGCAGCGGGTCGGCGGCAAACAGCGCCCGGCTGGCTTCCTCGAAACCCGGTAGATCGCCGGCGATGAGGGACATGAACTTGTAGGCGGTGTTGGTGGCCTGCTTCAGCCGGTCACGCACCTCGTGTTCGCGCCGCGCGCTGTCGACCAGCTTGCGCAGTGCCACCGAGGCGCCGCCCGGCTGCGTGGCCAACCATTCCCAATGGCGCGGCAGCAGTGTGATCTCGCGCGCCACCACGCCCAGCCGGGGGCGGCCGGGGCCGCGCGCGGCTTCTGCGGCCGGCATGTCGTGTTGCGGCGCCGGCTCGGCAGCGGTGGGGGGTGCTTCAGAGACGGCGGGGCCAGCCTGCTCGCGCAGCCGCTGGACAAACACCTGCTCTGAGCCGCGCCAGTCCAGCTCCAGCACCTCGCTGCTGCTGTCCTGCAGCACCAGCACGGGCAAGGGCCGTTCCAGATGGGCGCTGGCGTCCAGTGCGCGTTTGGCGATCAGCGCCACGTGTTCCAGCGTGCCGCTGCCAATGCAACGGTGACCTTCAAAGACTGTACAGGGGGTATCCAGGGCGAACATCATTTAATCCGGGTAAATTCGAGTGAATGGATTTTATACGGGTTTAATTTGGTCTGTCAATATTACCCGGTTAAAATTAGTCGACGTCCAGCAAATCGCGTCCCCAGACCTGGCGAAACAGGAACAGCAGCGCTTGCAGGGCCTGGCGGTGGCCGGCCGGCGACAGGCGCGGCCGCTCTGCCAGCGTGGCCAGGAAGGCGTTGACTTCGGCCGTGCCCAACTCGTGCAGCGGCCAGACCTGGCCGGGCGACTGTTGCTGAGCCTGATGCCAGCGCAGGAAGGCGCGCGCCCAGCGCAGGTAGCTGGTCTCGGTCTGCGCGCTATAGTGAAACAGGCGCACACGCTCACGCAGCTGTTCCAGCACCTGCCGGGTTTCGTTGTGAGGCATCGCCAGGTGTCCAAAACCTAGATATCTGTACATTTATACAGTATATTTGGCGAAGCCGGTCATCGCAAGTTTTTTCGTGACCGTGCCTTTGATACCAGGAGGAATCCCCATGCCCCTTGCCCGTCGCACCGTCGTCACCGCGCTCGTCGCCGCCCCCTTGGCCGCATGCCAATCTGTTGCAACCCAACCCCTGAAGGAATCAACACCCATGTATGGCTTGATTGGAAAATTCCGCTGCCAAAGCGGCCAGCGTGATGCGCTGGCCGCCATCCTGACGCAGGGCACAGGGGCCATGCCCGGCTGCCTGAGCTACATCGTCGCGGCCGATGCCACCGACCCCGATGGCCTGTGGGTCACCGAGGTGTGGGACTCGGCCGCCAGCCACAAGGCGTCGCTGTCCTTGCCGGCGGTGCAGCAGGCCATTGCCAAGGGGCGGCCGCTGATTGCCGGTTTTGGCGAACGCTTCGAGACCCGCCCGCTGGGTGGCACCGGCCTGGCTGCAAAGTAGCAGCAAAGGGCGTAGCATGCGCCTGTACGAGGAGGACACCATGTCGTCAAGCGATCGCATCCTGGGGCTGAGTCTGGTGCCGCGCATCGCGCTGGCCGCCGTGCTGCTGGGGGCTGGTGCAGCGGTGCTGGCCAAGCAATGGCTGCCGCACAAGCCGTTGTTGCAAAGCTGGCTGCAGGTCGGTCTTGGTGTGGGCACCGTGGTGCTGTGTCTCATCGTGGCAACCCTCATCACACTGAGCTTGATGCAATGGATGCTGCGGCACGGTGGCATAGACACGCAGTGGCTGTGGTTCTCCAGCGATCCCCCCGGTCTCGAGCGGCCGCGTCGCTGAAAGCGCCCCTGCTGTGTTGATCCAGGGCAGCTGCCATTGCGGCAACATCGCGTTTGAACTGAGCTGGCAGCCGGAGCCGGAGTACATTCCGGCGCGGGCTTGCGATTGCTCGTTTTGCACCAAGCATGGCGGTGTGTGGACGTCCAACCCGGCGGGCGCCTTGCGCGTGCGGGTGCGCGACGCTGCGCGCGTTAATCCCTACGTGTTTGGCAGCCGCACCGCCACTTTCCACGTCTGCGCTCAGTGCGGCATCGTGCCGGTGGTGACCAGCGTGGTCGCGGGCCGGCTGTATGCGGTGGTCAGCGTGCATGCGTTCAACAATGTCGAGCCTGGCAGACTGCGCCAGGCCAGCGCTTCGTTCGATGGCGAGAGCACCGAGCAACGCCTGGCGCGGCGCGCGCGCAACTGGATTGCCGATGTCCGTTTCGAATCGGTGCCCGACAACGAGAGGGAGACGTGATGGACGATTCCGTGTTGTCGCTCAGTCAATGGCTTCTCCACCGGGCTGATCAGCCTGTGGGCCGGCATCACCGTGCGCCAGCAGGGCACGCTGGTGTACCTGCTGGCCCTGGGCGTGCTGCTGGCCGGTGTGGGCCGGCTGGTGTCCATACGCAAGGTGGGGCTGCCGCAGCCCGCAGTGGTGTGGCTGGGCTATCTGGTGCCTGAACTGCTGCTGCCGTTTGTGATCTCCGGCGCCCAGTACGCCGGGCACTGAGCGCGGCTGACCAGCCGGCCCCATGCCGCTTAAACGCGCCGGCTCAGTGCCGGGGTTCTTGCGAACTGCTGCTGCCCTGCGCCATGCGCCAGGCGCGCGGGGCCAGCACGGTCAGGCTGTCATTGCGGCGCTGTGTCACGCGGCCGGCCACGCGGCGGCGCTCCGGCACGGGCAGGGCCGGGCCCGTGGCCGTCTTGGCTTCGTGCGTGGCGATTTCCTGCTGCAGTTGCTGCACGACAGCGTCTTGCTCGCCGTAGCGCGCCCGGAGTTTGCTCAACACGTGTTGCAGGTTGCCTAGGTGTCTGGACATGTCGTTCTCCACGATTGCGGCTGATGTTACGCGCTGGCGGCAAGCCCCACCAATCACTTTTCGCAATATCAGGCCGGGGTTTGTGTGAATGTCGTCATAACCCAGCTTACGCGTCATCAAATAGTCATGAATCGGTCATGGATTTGAAATTTCAAGCTTACAAAATGACGCAATGTGGCCTGAATCCGTATTGCAAGACCGTCCCCTGGTACGCTTTCGTACTCCCGCTTCCTCTGGCGCTGCTGATGCCTGGCCTGGTGACGATCTGGCGGCCATGCCCGGTGCCATCGTGCGGGGCAAGGGGCCGCTGGCCGCCTTCTTGCGTGAGCACCCGCTGCATACGGTGTTCCAGCCCATCGTCAAGCTGGACGGTGGCCAGACCCATGCGCATGAGGCGCTGGTGCGCGGCCCGGCCGGCAGCCCTTACGAGTTTCCTGACGCGCTGTTTCGTGCCGCCCAGCAGGAAGACCTGACGCCCGAGCTGGAGCGGCTGTGCATGGTCACCGCGCTGCGCTGCTGGTCGCAGCAGCAGCAGGCCGGGCGGTTGTTCCTGAATATCAGCGCCCAGGTGCTGATTTCCACGTGGCGCCAACGCGGGCGCGAGGCGCTGGTCTCGTTCCTGATCGGCCAGGGCCTGATGCCGCGCATGCTGGTGCTGGAGATCACCGAGCACGAGCGCGTGACCGACATGGACGAGTTGGCCGCCGTGGTGGCCGAAGTGCATGCCGCCGGCATGTCGCTGGCGCTGGATGACTTTGGCGACGGCCGCTCCAGCCTGCGTCTGTGGTCGCAGCTGAAGCCCGAGATCGTCAAGACCGACAAGTACTTCACCAAGGACGTCAGCAGCAACGCCGACAAGCTCAAGACGCTGCAAGCACTGCAGCAGATCGCTGCCGTGTTCAACACCGAGCTGGTGGCTGAAGGCGTGGAAACGCTGGACGACCTGCGCGTGCTGCGTGACCTGGGCATCCACTATGGCCAGGGCTACCTGCTGGGCCGACCCAGCCCCTCGGGCGAGCACACGCTGGCGCCGGCACCCCTGGAGGTGCTGATGGACCGCCGCGTGGCGGTGTTCCCCGAACTGGGCCGGCGCATCTACGGCGGTCAACTGCGCACGGTGGCGGTGATGACGCCGCCCACGGTGACGGCCAAGGCCACCATCGACGAGGCCGCCAAGCTTTTCCTGGCCAACCCCGATGTGCATGCCATGGCGCTGCTGGAGGGCGAGCGGCCGGTGGGCATCATCAACCGCCAGCAGTTCATGAACGACTACGCCAAGCCCTACTACCGCGAGGTCTGGGGCCGCAAGTCCTGCGTGGCGCATGCCAACCTGGAGCCGCGTGTGATCGAACGCGAGCATGACGTCGACCAGCTGATCGGCATACTCACCTCGCAAGACCAGCGCTACCTGAACGATGGTTTCATCGTGGTGGAGAACGGCCGCTACGTGGGCCTGGGCAGCGGCGACCAACTGGTGCGCTCGGTCACCGAGACGCGCATCGAGGCGGCGCGCCACGCCAACCCGCTGACCTTCCTGCCCGGCAACATCCCGTTGACCCAACACATTGAACGTTTGCTCAAGAGCGGCGCCAACTTCGTCGCTCGCTATGCTGACCTGAACCATTTCAAGCCCTTCAACGATCGCTACGGCTACTGGCGCGGCGACGAGATGCTGCGCCTGCTGTCGCGCACCGCGGTGGAGCATTGCGACCAGCGGCGCGACTTCGTTGGCCACGTGGGCGGCGACGATTTCGTCATCCTGTTCCAGAGCGAGGACTGGCGCGAGCGCTGCGAGCAGATTGTGGGCACCTTCAACGACCTGGCGCGCCAGCTGTTTGATGAGCAGGCCATGGTCGCCGGCGGCTTTGAGGCCGAGGACCGCTATGGCGAACTGCGCTTCTTCCCGTTGACCACGCTGTCCATAGGCGCGGTGAAGGTGGAGGGCCTGCGCCCGCGCTCGGCCGAGCAGATTGCCAGCCAGGCGGCGCTGGTCAAGCATGTCGCCAAATCCACCGGCAGCGGCTTGGTGGTGCGCAACGCCGCGCTGTCGGCATGAGCGCTGCAGGCGCCGCCCTGCCGCTGACCGCCGGGGCGGCCGGCTACGGCGCCGACCCCTGGGGGCTGGTCTGTGGCTTCGCCTTCGGCGCTGACGGCCAGGCCCAGGCAGCGACGGCGCAGCAGGCGCTGGACCTGTTGGCGAACACCGGGCAAGCCGGCCAGGCCGGCTTCGTCTGGCTGCATTTCAACCTGGCCCATACCGCGTCGGAGAAATGGATACGCGAGCACCTGGCGTTGCCCGAGCTGTTTCACGAGGCGCTGCGCGAGGGTTCGCGCTCGACCCGGGTGGAGCTGAACGATGACACGCTGCTGGCGGTGGTCAACGACGTGCACTACGACTTCGCTTTCGAGCCCGGCGACATCTCCACACTGTGGCTGTCGGTGGGGCCGCGGCTGGTGGTCAGCGCCAGGCTGCAGCCGCTGCGCTCCATCGACCGGCTGCGCGACGCCGTCAAGCACGGTGCGCGCTTGCATTCCAGCGTGGAGCTGCTGGTGCACCTGATGCACGACCAGGGCGACGTGCTGGTCAACATCGTGCGCGGCACCACCCAGCGGGTGGATGAGATTGAGGACCAGCTGCTGTCGGGCCGCTTGGCCAAGAAACGTGCCGACCTGGGCGCGTTGCGCCGCCTGCTGGTGCGCCTGCAGCGCCTGTTGGCGCCCGAGCCGGCGGCGCTGTTTCGCCTGCTGCAAAAGCCGCCGCCCTGGGTGCTGGACAACGACGTGCAGGACCTGCGCCAGTCCACCGAAGAGTTCGGCGTCGCGCTGCGCGACATGGCCGGCCTGCAGGAGCGCATCAAGCTGCTGCAGGAAGAGATTGCCGGCCTGGTGGCCGAAGAAAACAACCGCATCCTGTTCGTGTTGACCATGGTCACGGTGCTGGTGCTGCCCATCAACATCATTTCCGGCTTGTTTGGCATGAACGTGGGCGGTGTGCCGCTGAACCAGCACCCCTGGGGTTTCTGGATCGTTGTCGCCATCGTGGCTTCCTTGACGCTGTTGGCGGTGTACGTTGCCATCCGCAAATGGCGCCAATGAGATGGGCAACACCACGGGCCTGACGCGCAGCTTCCACTGGGTCATTGCGGTGCAGTTCCTGTCGGCCGTGGCCGACAACGCGCTGCTCATCATCGCCATCGCCCGCATGGACGAGCTGGCCGCGCCGGCTTGGGCGGTGCCCCTGCTCAAGCTGTGCTTCACGCTGTGCTACGTGCTGCTGGCGCCTTTCGTCGGTGCGCTGGCCGACCATTGGCCCAAGGGCCGGGTGATGGTGGCGGCCAATGTGCTGAAGACCATGGCCGCGCTGGTGCTGCTGTGCGCCGGCAACCCGCTGCTGGCGATGGTGGTGGCCGGCCTGGGTGCCGCGCTGTATGCGCCGGCCAAGTACGGCCTGCTGTGCGAGATGTTGCCGCCGCAGCTGCTGGTCAAGGCCAACGGCTACTTCGAGGGCAGCACGGTGTGCGCGGTGATCCTGGGCACGGTGCTGGGGGGCTTGTTGGTCAGCCCGGCGTTGCGTGGTCTGGTGCTGCCACAGACCTGGGCCGGCCTGGTGGGATTGGACACCACGCTGTTCGCCGCCATGCTGGCCCTGCTGGCGCTGTACATGCTGGCCACGCTGCTGAACCTGGGCGTGACCGACAGCGGCGTGCGCTATACCCGTCACACGCTGGCGCCGCGCGCGCTGGTGCGCCGTTTCCTGCATGAGAACCGCCTGCTGTGGCGCGACCCGCTGGGCGGCCTGTCGATGGCCGTCACCACGTTGTTGTGGGGCATAGGCGCCACGCTGCAACTTTTGGTGCTGCGCTGGGCCGGCGAGGCCTTGGGCCTGCCGCTGGCGCAGGCCGCCTACCTGCAAGGCGTCACCGCGCTGGGCGTGGTTGCCGGCGCGGTGCTGGCCAGTCACCGCGTCACGCTGGTCGGCGCCCCCCGGCTGCTGCCGCTGGGTATCGTGATGGGGCTGGCGGTGCCCGCGTTGGTGTGGGTGCAGTCCGTGGCGCTGGCGGCGGCGCTGCTGGTTGGGGTAGGGGCCATGGCGGGCTTTTTCGTCGTGCCCATGAACGCGCTGCTGCAGCACCGTGGCCATAGCCTGTTGACCGCCGGGCGGTCGATTGCGGTGCAGGGTTTCAACGAGAACGCCGGCATCCTGGTGATGATGGCGGTGTACGCGGCTGCGGTGGCCTTGCAGGCCTCGCTGCTGCACCTGTTGTGGGGTTTTGGCTTGATGGTGGCGATGGTGATGGCGCTGATCACGCTGCGCCATCATTTGCGGCAGAGGGCGCTGCTGGCGCTGTCTTGAAACCTTCACCAAACCATCATCAGTCTGTTGCACAAGCGCCTTAGTCTTGCGCCTGTGAACGACACCGAAGCCCTCATCGTCGAGTCATACGCCAGCAGGCCGGCCAGCCTGCGGATCGCGTTGGTGACAGAGACCTTTCCGCCCGAAGTCAACGGCGTGGCCATGACGCTGGGCCGACTGGTAGAGGGTGTGTTGGACCTGGGCCACCAGGTGCAGGTGGTGCGCCCGCGCCAGGGCCGCACCGACAGCGCGCGCCAAGATGATTCGCTCAACGAGGTGCTGGCGCGCGGCTTGCCCTTGCCCAGCTATGGCGACTTGCGCTTTGGCATGCCGTCGCAAAACCGCTTGACCAAGCTGTGGCAGGAGCGCCGGCCCGACGTGGTGCACGTGGCCACCGAGGGGCCGCTGGGCTGGACCGCGGTGACGGCGGCGCGCAAGCTCAAGCTGCCGGTCACCAGCAGCTTCCACACCAATTTCCACATCTATGCTGGCCACTACGGCATGGGCCTGCTGAAGGCGCCGGTGGCGGCCTACCTGCGCAAGCTGCACAACCGCACTCAGGCCACGCTGGTGCCCACCAAGTCGATGCAAACCCTGTTGCAGGACCAGGGCTACCGCAATGTGGGCCTGCTGGCCCGCGGTGTCGCCACCGACCTGTTCCTGCCGCAGCAGCGATCGGCGGCGTTGCGCGCCAGCTGGGGTGTGGGCGAGCGCGACCCGGTGGTGGTCCATGTGGGCCGCCTGGCGAAGGAAAAGAACATCGGCCTGGTGCTGAACGCCTTTGCCGCCATCCAGACACACCACGTGGGCGCTAAATTGGTGCTGGTGGGTGACGGGCCCATGCACAAGGCGCTGCGCCAGGCCTGCCCCGAGGCCATCTTTGCCGGCATCCAGAAGGGCCAGGCGCTGGCCGCACACTACGCGTCGGGCGACCTGTTCCTGTTCCCCAGCCTGACCGAGACCTATGGCAACGTGGTGCCCGAGGCACTGGCCAGCGGCCTGGCGGTGCTGGCCTACGACTGCGCGGCGGCGCAGGAGCTGATCCAGCCCGGCTACAACGGCATGCTGGTGTACCCGGGCGACGAGGCGGCTTTCCTGAACGCGGCTGTGGCTTTGGCTGGCGACGCGCAGGCGCTGCAACGCATGCGCGCCAATGCCGCGCCCAGCGTGGCCCACATCGGCTGGAATGCCGTGTTCGAAGGCTTTGTGGCCACGCTGCACAAGGTGCTGGACCAACACGGCAGGTCATTCACCTCGGCAGCCCCACGTGCTGCCCTCAGCGCGATCAACCCAACCAGCGCATGAGCGGCTGGCCCATGCGAATGGCCGCACCCTCCTGCACCCCCTCGCACAGCGCGAAGCCCTTGGGCACCAGCATCACTACGGTGGAGCCATGTTGAAACCAGCCCATCTCCTGGCCTTTGGCAAACGCTGCGTTGCAGGCCATGCGCCTGGGGCCGTCATAGGCCAGGTGCAGCAGCACGTCGAGGAAGTGAAAGCGCATGCTGGCCACCAGGATGGCGGCAATCGGCACCAGCGCGATGCGCTGCGCGCCCATGGGGCCGGCAGCGTCCAGCCGCATGCTGACGCAGGCGCGCTCGTTCTTGCAGAACAGCTTTTCCACGCGCTTCAAGGCGATGGGGTTGACGTTCCAGGTGTCGCCCGAGAAGTACTGCACGTCCTCCACCGTGCCGGCAGCCGGCGCGTGGAAGCGGTGGTACATGCTGGAGGTCAGCCGCAGCGTGACGAACTGGCCGTCGCGCCAGTCGTCCAGGCCCGCGTGCTCGCCCAGCAGGTCCTGCAGCGTGTACGGGAACCCCTTGGCCTGGTAGACCCGCGTGCCCTCGATCGCGCCACTGGCACCCACCAGCGCGTCCACCGGGCTGGCCAGCACCAGCGGATCCATCGCGATCGGGCGGGCACCGGGCTTCAATTCGCGCGTGAAGCAGGCCTGCATGCTGGCAAAGCGCTGTTCCTTGGCCTCGCTCAGGTCCAGGTCAGAGAAGTATTTCCAGATCGCAATGGAGGCCTTGGCCACCAGTGGCTGGCGTATCTGGCTGAAGCGGCCCATGGCTTGCGTGAGCCAGCGGCGCGGCAGGCGGTTGGTGATCAGGAAATTGATGTCTTCCTGGGCCAGGATGTTCTTGATGTGGTGTCGCAGGTTCATGCTGGGACCGCAGTTTGCGACAGTTTGTTGAAGGAGTGATGACAGTCATGGAAACAACCGAATTCAGCACCTGGGCGCTGTGGGGCGCCTTGGGCGGCCTGGGGCTGTACGCAGCGGCGGCGCTGAAGCAGCGCGCCCAGCTGTCGCTGGCCAAGCACCGCTCGCTTACCGGCCACCCGCGCATGGCGCGGCGCATTGCCGCGCTGCTGCCCAGCTACAGCTACGGTGCCAACAAGGTGTTCAGCGTGGACGGTGCGCCCGACGCCGTGCGCCAGCAGCGCACCGCCGCCTTCGCGGCGCTGACGCACGCCTTCGGCACCCGTTTCGCCAGCAGCCGGGCGCAGACCGTCGAGGTGGAGGGCGGCATTTCGGACCTGCAGTTTGTCGGCGCCTACCGGGTGCCGTTCCAGTTCCGCGCCCTGGCGCGCGACGCGCTGAAGATGGGCTCCTTCATGCAGGCCAGCCGGGGCGTGACGGTAACCGACCTGGACGGCAACACGTTTTATGACCTGACCGGCTCCTACGGCGTCAACCTGTTTGGCAACGACTTCTACAAGACCTGCATTGACGAGGGCGCCGACACTGTGCGCGCGCTGGGTCCGGTACTGGGCTCCTACCACCCGGTGGTGGCCGACAACGTGGCGCGCCTCAAAGCCCTGTCGGGGCAGCACGAGGTGTCTTTCCACATGTCCGGCACCGAGGCGGTGATGCAGGCGGTGCGCCTGGCGCGCTACCACAGCGGGCGGCCTAAGCTGGTGCGCTTCTGCGGTGCTTACCACGGCTGGTGGGGCGGCGTGCAGCCCGGCATCGGCAACCCGGTGACACAGAGTGACACCTTGACGCTCAAAGAACTGGACGACACCACGCTGAAAGTGCTGCGCAGCCGTCGCGACATCGCCTGCATCCTGGTCAACCCCTTGCAGGCGCTGCACCCCAACGGCGCCGCGCCCAGCGACTCGGCGTTGCTGGACAGCTCGCGCAGCGCCGGCTTTGACCGCGTGCGCTACACCGCCTGGTTGAAGGAATTGCGCAGCATTTGCAGCGAACGCGGCATCGCGCTGATCTTCGACGAGGTGTTCATGGGCTTCCGGCTGGCACCGGGCGGCGCCCAGGACTACTTCGGCGTGCGCGCCGACATGGTCACCTACGGCAAGACGCTGGGCGGCGGCTTGCCGATAGGTGTGGTCTGCGGCCAGCGCGCGTGGATGAAGCGCTTTCGCGAAGAGGCGCCGGCCGACATCTGCTTTGCCCGCGGCACCTTCAACGCCCATCCCTACGTGATGGGGGCGATGAACGCCTTCCTGCAACGGCTGGACAGCCCCGCCATCCAGCACCTGTACCAGGACCTGGACGGCGTGTGGGACCGCCGCGCCGCGCTGCTGAACCAGCGACTGCAAGATGCCGGCATGCCGGTGCAAGTGGCCAACATGTCGTCGGTGTGGACCGTGCTGTACACCCAGCCGGCCTGCTACAACTGGCTGTTCCAGCACTACCTGCGGCTGGAGGGGCTGGCTTTGAGCTGGGTGGGCACGGGTCGGCTGATCTTCAGCCTGAACTACACCGATGCCGACTTCGAGCAGGTCTGCCAGCGCTTCGTGCGCGCTGCCCAGGCCATGCAGCAGGGCGGCTGGTGGTGGGCGGCCCCAGGCCTGACCAACAAGGGCATCAAGCGGCGCGTGCTGCGCGAGCTGTGGGCGCAGCGGCGCGCAGGCTGAGCGGCAAGGCCATGGCCTGCAACGCAAAAGGCCCCGCGAGGGGCCTTTTCAAGCGCGGTCCCTTGCGGGGCCATTTCAAACGCGTCGGTGCCAGTTGCTCAGGCGTGGCCGGGCTGGCGCGGCTCGATCAGCTCGCCGCGCAGCAGTGCCGCCGGCGCCTTGTGGTACAGCAGGATGTCGTGGAACGGGTCGGTCAGGATCTTGGTCATCCACACCAGGCCAGACTGCACGTCCTTCAGGAAGAACAGGTGCACGGTGCGGAACAACAGGCCGCCCACGCCCACGAACAGCCACAGCCAGCCCACGCTGCGCATGAAGTCCTGGAAGCCCGTGTAGGGGTCCATCAGGCCGAAGAAGCTGGGGCTGGCCCACAGCAGCAGCGGGGCCCCGGCCCAGATGGCCATCAGCACGATCTTGCGGCGCAGGTTGTAGCCGACCTTGATGTTTTCCTTGTGCTCGTGCGTGGCCTGGTTCACGTGGTCGTAGCCTTTGGGCTCGAAGAAGAAATGGCCGGATTGGCGGCTGGTCATGGAGACCAGCCAGGCGATCAGCGCGGCCAGCGCCGGGTCCTTGAACAGGACGGCATAGGCCACCACGAAGCTGATGGCGCTCACCAGGTGCAGCGCCTGGTTGATGCGGCTGTGGTGGTAGTAGCGGTGGTCGTCCCAGCGCTGGATGCGAAGCTCTTCAAAGAAACGTGCCATGGTGTGTCACTCCTTGGCGCGGACTATACGGCCTCATGCATGGCATTTTGATGACATTGAAAATGACAAGAAAAAGTCTGACTTCCCTGTGCCGCCAATTCGCAACGGTACTGGCCACAGCGCTGCTGCTGGGCGCGTGTTTCGCGGCCGCTGCGGCCAACCTGGACGGCACGCATGTCAACGGTACGCTGCGCCTGGGCCAGAGCGACCTGCAACTCAACGGCATGGGCCAGCGCCGCGCAGCCCGGCAGCCAGGCTCGTTTTGTCATATTTCTGACTTTTTGCCTGCCTACAGTCAGTGGCTTGTGCGTGACCGAACCACAGGTGATCCCTTGAATGCCGACCACAGCGAACTGATTGAGCGCATACAGCGCGACTTGCGCGACAGCTACGACGAGGAGCTGGAGCTGGAATTGGAGGACCGCGACCTGGGCATCCCCGGCGCCGAGGGCCGTGGCGAACCCGGCGACGACGAGCGCGCCTATCGCAAGCAGTATTTCCGCGAGCTGTTCCGCCTGCAGGGCGAGCTGGTGAAGCTGCAGGACTGGGTGGTGGCCACCCGGCACAAGGTGGTGATCCTGTTCGAGGGGCGCGACGCCGCCGGCAAGGGTGGCGTCATCAAGCGCATCACCCAGCGGCTGAACCCGCGCGTGTGCCGCGTGGCGGCGCTGCCGGCGCCCAACGACCGCGAGCGCACGCAATGGTATTTCCAACGCTATGTGGCGCACTTGCCGGCGGCTGGCGAGATCGTGCTGTTCGACCGCAGCTGGTACAACCGCGCCGGCGTCGAGCGGGTGATGGGCTTTTGCAATGACGAACAGTACGAGGAGTTCTTCCGCTCGGTGCCCGAGTTCGAGCGCATGCTGGCGCGTTCGGGCGTGCAGGTCATCAAGTACTGGTTTTCGATCTCGGACGAGGAGCAGCAGATGCGCTTCCTGGGTCGCATCCACGACCCGCTGAAGCAGTGGAAGCTCAGCCCCATGGACCTGGAGTCCCGCCGCCGCTGGGAGGACTACACCCGCGCCAAGGAAGTGATGCTGGAGCGCACCCACATCCCCGAGGCGCCGTGGTGGGTGGTGCAGGCCGACGACAAGAAAAAGGCGCGTTTGAACTGCATACACCACCTGCTGGGCCAGATGCCCTACGAGGAGGTGCCGCATGCCGCCATTGCCCTGCCCGAGCGCGAGCGACGCAACGACTATTCACGGCGCGAATTGCCGCAGCAGATTTTCGTGCCCGAGGTGTTCTGAAGGCTCGTCGGCGTAACAAAGGCGTCACAGCACCGGGCTACATTTCTTCACGGGGGCATGGGGCCCCTTGCTTAATCTCGTAGCAGCCGTCGCAAGACGGGTTTGACCCGGCCTCCGTGCCGGGTCTTTTCTTTTCGCCGGCCTCCGTGCAAGTCTTTTCTTTTCGCCGGCCTCCGCGCAAGTCTTTTCTTTTGGACGCCGACTGTGCTTCAATCTGCCATGGCATCCGAGGGCATGTCCCTACAACACCAACACCGGAAGACCTTCTTGCGCGCGCCTTGCGTCCCTGCCGCTGTCTGCCTGTTCGCCGTGCTGGCCATGGCGCCAGCTGCGTATGCGGCCCACCCGCTGCAGACCGAAGACACAGGTACCCAGGGCACCGGCAATGTGGAGCTGGAAAACGGTTTGCTGTGGTCGCGCAGTGCCGGCAACCGCTTGTTCAGCTACCAGCCGCAGTTCTCATGGGGCCTGTCGTCGTCGTTCGACCTGATCGTGCAACCATCTTGGCTCAGCAGCCAGGACAGCGGCAGCCCTGCACAGCGCGGCCGTGGCGACACCAACCTGGACATCAAGTGGCGCTTTGCCGCAGCGCAGCCGTGGTCCCTGGCGCTGCGCGCCGGCCTGACCTTGCCCACCAGCACCAACAACGGCACAGGTGCGCTTGGCCTGCCCGATGGGCGCTACGGCAGTCATGCGCTGCTGGCCGTCACCTGGGACGCCGCCGTGTTCACCATGCATGCCAACCTGGGTCTGGCGCTGAACCCGCAGGGCAGTGGCGCGCGTGCGCGCGTGGCCACGGCGTCGGCGGCGATGATGTGGGTGCTGACGGAGCGGATTGCGTTGACGCTGGACTGCGGCCAGAGCTCCAACCCCGACCCCCGGCGTACCGCCTGGGAAGGCAGCACGCTGGCCGGTGTCATCTACAGCGTGCAGCCCGGCCTGGACGTGGACCTGGGCTACCAGACCAGTTGGCGCGCGGCCCAGCCCTCGCACCAATGGCTGCTGGGGTTGACCTACCGGTTCGCACCCTGAATGCCCCTTGTCCGAGCACGGCTTGATCGGCGCGCCGGTCATTACACTTGCTGCTCTGGCCCGCTGGTGTGCGGGCGCCGGGTTGTCCTGTTTCAGCCCGTGAAAACAACTGTGAGGAGACTGTCATGAAACTGCGCAATCGGGTCCTGGTCATCGTGCTGGTGGCGCTACTGGGTATCGCGGCCACCGGCGCCCTGGGCCTGCAAGCCCTGCGCAGCAACATGCTGGAGGAGCGGCAAGAGCACATCCTGAAGGTGACGCGCCTGGCCACCGGCGTCATGGACCGCTACCAGAAGCAGGAAGCCGCTGGCAAGATGACGCGTGAGGAGGCGCAGGCCAAGGCCAAGGAGGCGCTGTCGGGCCTGCGCTTCGAGGACGACTACCTGTTCGTGCGCACCTTTGACAACCGCATGCTGGTGCACGCCGATCCGGCTCGGGTGGGGCAGGTGGACAAGGGCTCCAAGACGGCGGACGGTCGCCTGACATCAGAGCTCTACGTCGAGGGCCTGGCCAAAAGCGACCGGGTCTACATGGTGGCCTTCGTGCCGCGCCCGGGTGACGCCAGCAAGACGCCGGTGCCCAAGCTGCTGGGCGCAGTGCGCTTCGCGCCCTGGGACTGGATCGTTGGCAACGGCGTCTTCATCGACGACTTCGACAAGGCCTTCTGGTCGCAGGGGCTGCGCTTCATGGCGGTGGGCGGCGCGCTGCTGGCGGTGATGGTGGTGCTGGGCGTGGCCATGATGCGCGCCATACAGCGCCAGCTGGGTGGCGAGCCGCAGTACGCGGCCGAGGCGGTGAACCAGATCGCCAACGGCAACCTGGACCGCGTCATCCGGGTGGATGGCCCGGCCGACAGCCTGTTGGCTGCCATGCACCGCATGCAGGCCAATCTGCGCGACATGGTGCTGCGCATACGCGAAGGCTCCGAATCCATCCAGTCGGCCACTGGCGAGGTGGCCACCGGCAACCAGGACTTGTCCAACCGCACCGAGCAGGCGGCCGCCGCGCTGGAGCAAACCTCTGCGTCCATGCAGCACCTGGCCGACAACGTGCAGCAAAACGCCCAGGCTGCGGGGCATGCCAACCGGCTGGCCGCGCAGGCCTCCGAGGTGGCGCGCCGGGGCGGCGAGGTGGTGTCGCAGGTGGTCAGCACCATGGGCGAGATCAGCGCCTCGTCGAACAAGATCGCCGACATCATCGGCGTCATTGACGGCATTGCCTTCCAGACCAACATCCTGGCGCTGAATGCCGCTGTGGAGGCAGCGCGTGCCGGCGAGCAAGGGCGCGGCTTTGCGGTGGTGGCCGGCGAGGTGCGCAGCCTGGCTGGCCGTTCGGCCGAGGCGGCGCGCGAGATCAAGGCGCTGATTTCGTCATCGGTCAGCAGCGTGGAGGGCGGTGTGCAGCAGGTGCAACGCGCTGGCGGCACCATGCAGGAGATCGTCGCCGCAGTGCAGCAGGTGACCGACATCATCGGCGAGATTTCCGCCGCCACCAACCAGCAAAGTGCCAGCATCACCGAGATCGGTGGCGCCATTTCGCACATGGACCAGATGACACAGCAAAACGCCGCGCTGGTGGAGCAGGGAGCTGCGGCTGCCGCCGCGCTGCGTGAGCAGGCGCAGAGCCTGAACCGCGTCATTGGCGCCTTCCATGTGGCCTGAGCGGTGTTGGCTGGTGACGGTGGTCACAGGTTGTGACGATGCAGTGAACCGGGCTGCCATTTCGGGTGTCCAATAACGGCGTTTACCTGTTCATTGCCGAGAGGTTTGCCATGAAATTGATGCCATCCCTGTTGCTGTCCGCCGCCCTGGCCCTGAGCCTGGGCGCCTGCTCCACACAGCCCTTGCCGCCACCGCCCGACCACTCCAGCCAGTTCAGCGCCGACTGGCGGGAGCACACCCGCGCCATGTTCAACACCGGGCGCGGCCCGAGCGGCAACATCGCCTGGGAAGTACCGACCATCCTCGGCCGGGGTGAATACCGCCTGCTGTCGCGCACCGGCAATGGGGCCGAGGTGATTCCCGGCCAACGTGTCAAGATCGATGGCGCCATCAACAAGAAGATCTATGTCATGCTGCCCATGGGCTACAGCCAGGTCGAGGTGCTGGACGAGAAGTACATCCTCGATCCCAAGCTGAAGGCCGACGCGCGCTTCTGACGGCTCGTCCGCGTTAGTTTGAAGGCCCGCCGCGCTCGGGCAGGCCGCCTTTGCTCTGCCCCTTGCTGCGGAACATGGCGCTGTCGCTGCGCGCCAGCAGGTCCGCCGGTGTGTCCCCTGGCTGGGCCTGCGTCAACCCAATGCTGACGCTGACGTGCAAGCCCGGGTCTATGGCCGGCCAGCGCAGCGCGGCGATGGCGCCTTGCATGCGTTCGCTCACCTCGGTGGCCATGTCCAGCGGTGTGCCGGGATACAGCACCACGAACTCATCGCCGCCCAGGCGGGCCGGCAGGTCGGTGTCGCGCAGTGTGGCCTGCATCACCTGGGCGATGGCCTTGAGCACTTCGTCACCAGCGGCATGCGAGTGGCGGTCGTTGATCTGCTTGAAGTCGTCCAGATCCAGCAGCGCCACGCACAGTGCGCGGTGGCCGTTGGCCTGGGTGCCCAGCAGGTTGGCCAGTTCCTGCTCAAAGCGCCGCCGGTTGGCGATGCCGGTCAGCGAGTCCTCAAACGACAGGCGCTCCAGCTCCTGCGAGTGCTTGATCAGTTGCTGCAGGTGGTCCTCGCTCTGGCGTATGTCCAGCTGCGTCTGCACGATGCGGTGACGTGTCTCCAGGATTTCGGTGTGCACGCGCAGTTGGCGGCGCCGGTAGGCGCATTCCTCTTGCAGCGCGCGCGCCAGGTCGCCCTGGGTCTTGTGGATCTGGATCAGCAGCAGGTGGGCCACGTAGGCCATCTGCTCGTATTCGGCCTCGCCGGCCTTGTCCAGCAGTTGCGTGGCCTGGCGCTGCGCTGTGGGCAGGTCGCCCTGGCGCATGCTGATCTCGGCCTCCACCCAATGGACGAAGTAGCTGGCCACCGGGTTGTAGCTGCCGGGATGGGCCAGGTCCTGGGCCAGCGCCAGCTGGCCTTGCGCCAGCGTCAACTCGTTGCGCCAGCAGTGCAGCAAAGCGTAGGCGCAGCGGCCAAAACGCTGCAACACCGCGCGCACGCCGGGCAGGCCTTCGAACGGCACGTCGCTGGCAAACAGCGCGTCGCAGCGCGCCAGCCGGTCGGCCAGCTCGGCGGTGTCGGCCAGCATGCCGGTGAAATAGCGCTGCCGGAACAGGCGTATCGCCTCCACCCAGGCCAGGTTGATGCGCGGCAGCATCACGTGTTCGGGCGGCGCGTAGCGCAGCGCCAGCCGCTCGGCCGTGCGCAGCGCGGTGAGCGCGCCGTCAAAATGGCTGGCCCACAGGTAGGACACGCCGACGTAGTTGTACAGGTTCACCTGCAGCAGGCCCGGCGGCAGCAGGTCGCCCAACTTGACACTCAGCAGCGCGGCCTCCACCGCCTCTTCGTCGCGCCCCAGGTAGTTGTTGGCGTGCGCCACCAGCGACAGCGCGCTGGCTTCGCCGGCGATGTCGCCTTCCAGCTGGAACAGGTGCACCGCTTTTTGCGCCGCCTCCACCGCGCGGCGAAAGCGCCCCAGCACGCGGTCGAACAGGGCCAGTGTCAGCAGCGCCTGGCCCTGCAGGGCGCGGTCTTCGTGCTCGTCCGCCTCCTTCAGGATGTGCGTGGCCATGCCGCGCGCTTCTTCCACCTGCCCCATTTCGAGCAGTTGGCGGGCCTGGTCCAAGCGGCTGTCCATGCCAGCCATTATGGGCTGGGCGGGGGTACAGCGCACCAGGGGGAAGGCCGCCGCTCAGCGCCCCGTCGCTGGTGGTAACCAGCATGAGCCCCGGGCTGCCGCTGAGCCAACCGGTGCGGGTGTTGAGGAACAGGCGCTTTGCGCCGCCTGCGCACCGCGTCATAATGGTTTGACAATAGATCGGCGTGCTCTGGCAAACGCCGGCACTCATGTCCTTGGGAAAAACGGGCGCTGCCTGACACAGGCTTCATGTCGCCGCCACAGGCGGACACGGTTTAAGGAGGACGCATGCCCGCAGCCATGGTGCTGGAGGTGCAAGGTAAGCAGACCCAACGGTGCAAGACTGCGTGGCGCCCATGACTGAGCGCACGGCCAGGCCATTGCGCTATTACCTGGCGTGGCTGGTGTGGCTGTGCATGGCGCCGCTGGTGGGCCTGGCCGCTTACATGGCGATAGACAACCTGGCTGACTTGCGCCGCGCCAGCGAACGCAATGCCCAGGTGCTGGCGCATGATCTGGCCGCCGTGGTCGACCAGGATCTGGACGGCCGTCTGCGCGCGATGCGTCTGCTGGCCGAGGACGCCGCCGACGGCGCCGCACTGGCTGACCTGTACAAGATGGCGCAGGGCTACCGCAAGGCCTTCAACGGCCATGTGGTGCTGGCCGATGCGGAGTTGCGCATGCTGTTCAACACCCGGCTGCCGCTGGAGGCCGAGCTGCCGCCGCTGCCGCGGCCAAAAGGCCGGGCGGCCGCGCCGCTGGCGTTGCAGACCGGCCAGCCAGCAGTGGGTGATGTGTTCATCGGGCCGACCGCCAACGTGCCACTGGTGGCTCTGGCGATGCCGGTCAGGCGCAGTGGCCAGGCAAAGCAGGTGCTGCTGGCCACCTTTGAGACCAGCCAGTTCGAAAGCCGCCTGCAGGCGCTGGCCCTGCCCAGCGGTTGGCGCATCGCCCTGCTGGACAGCAAGGGGGAGGAGATCGCCCGCCGGGGTCCGGCCCGCGTGGATGAAGACGGTCCGGTTGGCAGCGAGCGGCGCTTTGCCGCCCGTTCGCTGATTTCACCCTGGTCGGTGCTGCTGGAAGTGCCGGTCAGTTTGTACCGGGCGCCGTTGCTGGAAGCCTCGTTGCGCTTGACGGTCATCACCTTGGTGGCTGTGCTGATCAGCACGCTGGCTGGCCGGCTGGTCAGCCGCCGTCTGGGGCGCGCGGTCGCCTCGCTCGGGCAAGCGTCGCGCGATGGGCACGTGGCCACGCCGGTCGTCGAAGTCAACGCGGTGCGCACCATGCTGGACGAAGCGGCGGCGCGGCGCGACGCCGCCGAAACCCATCTGCGCGACAGCTCGGCGCTTTACCAGCACACGCTGGACCACATGCTGGAGGGTTGCCAGATCGTCAATTTCGAATGGCGCTACCTCTACATCAACAGCGCGGCAGCCCGCCAAAACGGCCAACCAGCGGCCGACATGCTGGGCCGCACCATGCTGGAGGTGTTTCCCGGCATCGAGGCCACCGCCATCTTTCAGCACCTGCGCCATTGCATGGCGCAGCGTGAAGCGCAGCATACCGAGACCGAGTTCGTGTTTCCCGACGGTCGGCGTGGCTGGTTCGATGTGCATGCGCTGCCGGCACCTGAGGGCATTGCCATCTTCAGCATGGACATCACCGAACGCCGGGTGGCCGAGGCGGCTCTGCGCGACAGCCAGGCCGCGGCGCTGCACGAACAGACACAGGCGCGGTTGGAGGCGCAGCGGCTGATGGCGCAGGCGCAGAGCGCACGTGCAAACGCCGAGTCCGCGCATGCCTCGCTGCGCGAGTTGTCGCTGGCCGTGGAGCAGAGCACCGAGAGCATCACCATTGCCCGGCTGGACGGCACGGTGGAATATGCCAACGCCGCCTACCTGCGCGCCAGCGGCCTGGGCCGCGATGAGGTGGTGGGCCACAACGTCATCCCGGTGCTGACCGAGGCGCTACCGGCCAACGTGCGGCCGCAACTGCGCGGCATGCTGTTGCAAGGCCAGGTCTGGAAGGGCGAACTGCGCAGCCGGCGCCGGGACGGCGGCGCCTGTGTGGAATCCGCCATCATCAGCCCGTTGCGCCAGGAAGACGGGCACATCAGCCACTTCGTCGTGGTGAAAGAAGACATCACCGAGAAGATCCATCTGGGGCAGGAGCTGGAGCAGCACCGCCACCACCTGCAGGAATTGGTGGCGATGCGCACCAGCGAGCTGGAGCAGGCGCGCGCGCTGGCCGACACCGCCAACCAGGCCAAGAGTGCCTTTCTGGCCAACATGAGCCACGAGATACGAACGCCGATGAACGCCATCATCGGCCTGACCTACCTGCTGCGCGTGGACAACCCCAGCACCACCCAGGGCGAGCGGCTGGACCGCATAGACGCCGCCGCCCAGCACCTGCTGTCCATCATCAGCGACGTGCTGGATCTGTCGAAGATCGAAGCCGGCAAGCTGGAACTGGAGCAGGTGGGTTTCGCGCTGGGCTCGCTGCTGGACAATGTGCGCTCCATGATCGCCGAGCAGGCGCGCGCCAAGGGCCTGACGGTGACGGCGGACACGCCAGCCGACGTCGCCGGCCTGTGGCTGCGCGGCGACCCCACCCGGCTGCGCCAGGCGCTGCTGAATTTCGCCAGCAATGCCATCAAGTTCACCGAGCGCGGCGGCGTGGTGTTGCGCGCCCAGGCGCTGGCGCACGACGCGCAGAGCTGGGACATCCGCTTCGAGGTGCAGGACAGCGGCATCGGCATACCGGCCGACAAGCTGCCCTTGCTGTTCGACGCCTTCACCCAGGCCGATGTGTCCACCACCCGGCGCTACGGCGGCACCGGCCTGGGGTTGGCCATCACGCAGCGGCTGGCCCGCCTGATGGGGGGCGACGCTGGTGGCCGCAGCGTGGTGGGCCAGGGCAGCACTTTCTGGTTCACCGTGCGCCTGCCGGCAGGCGGCGGCGGTGTCGAGGAGGAGGCCCAGGTTCAGGGGGCATCTGACCCGGCGCTGGCGCTGCGCCGCGCCCACACCGGTGCGCGCCTGTTGCTGGCCGAGGACAACCCGGTGAACCGCGAAGTAGCGCTGGCGCTGCTGCAAGGGGTGGGCCTGGTTGTGGACACCGCCGAAAACGGCGCTGTGGCGCTGGAGAAGCTGCGCCATCAGGCATTTGACCTGGTGCTGATGGACATGCAGATGCCGGTGATGGACGGCCTGGAGGCCACGGCGGCGATACGCGCGTTGCCGGGCTTGGACAAGCTGCCCATCCTGGCCATGACGGCCAACGCCTTCGAGGAAGACCGGCGTGCCTGCTTGGCGGCCGGCATGAATGACTTTGTCACCAAGCCGGTGGTGCCGCAGGACTTGTATGCCACCCTGCTGCGCTGGTTGTCGCATGGGCATGCGAGCCCGCCGGTGCCTGCGCCGCCGGGCCACGCCTGGTCAGGCGCGGCAAGCGCCGACCATGCGCTGTTGGAACACCTGCAGCGCCTGCCGCATGTGGACAGCGCGCAAGGCCTGGCGTTGCTGGGCGGCGATGCACGGCAATATGCGCGGCTGCTGCGCCTGTTCGCGCTGACGCATGGCGACGACATGCGCCGCCTTGCTCAGTTCGCGCAGGAAGGCAATGCGCCGGCCGCGCAGGCGTTGGTGCACAGCCTGAAGGGGGCGAGTGCCAGCATCTGCGCCACCGGCCTGCACGCGCGGGTGCAACGGCTGGAGGCCTTGCTGACCCCGCTGACGCAAGACAGCCTGGCGCTGGCCCGCGAGCAGGCCGAGCAGGGCGAGGATGACATGGCCGAGCTGCTGGCCGCCATTGCCGGCTTGCCCCCGCAAGACAGTGCGCGCACCGGCGCGGCGTGATGCCGCCCAACCGGTGGCCCGCCTGCAGCCGCCTGTACCTGACTGACGCTAAAGGTAAGCCCAGCCGTGCTGGGCCAGGCCCACCAGGCCCACGTGCGCCTGGTTGGCACTGGAGGTGGCGACATCGGCCAGCCACTGGGCCTGTGTGCTGGTGTGGGCGTCCAGTGGCGCCACCAAGGCGGCCAGCGTGGCCGCATCGGGCGCACTGCCGGTGACGTTGCCGTAGATCAGCTTGACGAAGCTGGCGTTGTCGGCGCCACCAGCCAATGCCGGCAGCAAACCAATGGACACCAGCAGCGAGGCGCCGTCCAGCAGCGTGGCGCCGCCGTCAAAGTAGCCCACAAAGGCACTGGCCAGGCTCTTGTTGCCAGTGAAGCCCGTGCCCAATGCCGCCGCCATCATCAGAACCGCCTTGCCGCCGGCCTGCGCTGCCCCCATGTCCAGCGCCAGGTGCTGGTCAGCGAACTGCAGGCGCTCTATGCCCGTCAGGCGGTCGCTGCCGTCCAGGGCGCTGCTGCGGCTGTCGGTGATGGTGGCTGCCAGGGTGGCGCTGCTGCCCGAAATGCTGAGGCTGTAGTCCTTCAGGCTGCCACCGTACACCGCCATGTCGGTGCCGCTGCCGCCCACCAGCGTGTCGTTGCCGCCCATGCCGCGCAGCGTGCTGCCGCGGTTGCTGGCAATCAGCGTGTCGTTGCCAGCGCCGCTGATGGCGCGGGCGATCAGTGTGCCGGCGGCGATGGTCAGCGGGGCGCCGTTCAGCAGCGAGGTGCTGGCGCCGCTGAGGTCGATGCGGCTGTCATTGCTGAGCGCGGCGGCATTCAGCGTGTCCTGCGCACCGCCGGGGTCGCTGAGCGTGCCGCGCGCCGCATTGGCGGCCAGCAGTGCAGGGTACTCGTCGGTGTAGACGAAGGTGTGGCTGTTGCTGGCGGCGCGGCCCACGATGTCGAGCTCCCAGGCGCTCAGCGTGCCGACGTCGCCGGCCTGGTTGTCCACCACCTTCAGCGTCCAGGTGCCCTGGGCGTTCTCGCCCCAGTCCAGCACGGTGCTGAAGCCATAGAACACACCCGAGATAGCCGAGCCGTTGGGGCTGGCGCTGCTCTTGTCGGGGTTGGCCATCAGCACGCTCTGGGTGCCGGTGGGAGAGGTCAGCACCAGCTTCAGGTCGCCGATGAAGGGGTGGGTGATGATGACGTACACCTCCACCCGCTCCACCGTCATCGCGTCGGTGACGGTGATGCTGTCGCTGATGCCGGTGGTGTTGTTGTCGGGAATGGCCAGCGTAGGGTAGCGGCTGATGTCCACCTCGTAGGTGTTGGCCACCGTTTGCGGCGTGCCGTCCCAGCTGGCGGCCAGGCGCACCGCACCCAAGGCATCGACCTGGCCAAAGCCCACCAGCTGGGCACCGGCGTTGTAATGCAGGCCACCACCATTCCAGTCGTGCGCGCCATTGGTGTCCCAGGTGCCCTGGCCGACGTCCACCTGGCGTGCGGTGTAGGCCAGGATCTGCTGCACGTCGCGAAAGCCCAGCTTGGGGTTGGCTTGCAGCATCAAGGCCACGATGCCCGAAACCACCGGGGCGGCGAATGAGGTGCCGTCCAGGTACGCGGTGTCGCCGTTGAACAGGCCGGCCGCGCCGGGCCGGTCGGTGGTGAAGATGCTGTTGCCGTCCTCGTTGCCACCGCCGCCGGGCGCGGCCACCAGGACGGATGCGCCCGGCGTGCTGTAGGACGCCGCGTGACCGTAGGAGTCGGTGGCGCCGACGGTGATGGTGTAGCGGTTGTTGCCGAAGTTGTGCAGGTTGGTGTCGTCGCCGACGTCGCCCGAGTTGCCGGCCGACTGCACGATGATGGTGCCCAGGCCGCCACGGCCCAGCGTGACGGTGTCCTGCATGACCTTGAAGATGGGGGCGAAAAAGCTGCTGTAGGCGTCGTCCAGAAAGGCCGAGTCGTAGCCCCAGGAGTTGTTCATCACATCCACGTTGCGGGCGTAGAAGAAGCCGTTGCTCAGCGTGGCCAGCGTATCGGCATCAAACCCCTGGTAGATGGACACCAGCTGTGCGCCGTAGGCCACGCCCACCAGGCCGGTGCCATTGCGCGCGGCGGCGATCACGCCGGCCACCATGGTGCCGTGGAAGTCGTACACATGCACCGGCTGGCCGCCGGGCTTCAAGGTCAGGCCGTCGATGCTCAGGGCCTGGTTCAGGTTGGGCGCCAGATCGGGCACGCTGGCGTCTATGCCGGCGTCGAACACCGCCACTTTGACACCCTGGCCGGTGGCCAGCGCCCAGGCCTGCTCGGTGCGGGTGGTGAACAGGTACCACTGGTTGCCCAGCAGCGGGTCGACCGGCAGGTTCAGGCTGGCCGGTGCGTCGTCGTCCACGATGGTGCCGCGCGCCGTGTGCTTGGTGGTGTCGCCACCCACCGTGGCCGTCAGCGCGAAGGTGCGGTTGGGCGTGAACTGCGTGTTGCCCAGCACCGGCACCGTGACAGTGGCCGTGGTGGCGCCGGCGGCAATGGTGATGCTGGTGTGCAGCGCCGTGTAGTCCTTGCCAGCCACGGCGGTCTCATCGGCCGTGTCCACCTGCACCGTGACAGCGCTGGTGGCGGCGCTGGGCAGCGTGATGACAAAGCTCATCAGCGTGCTGCCGTCGTTGCCCTCCAGCAGCGTGGCATTCGCCACACTGACGGAAGGCTGGGGCGTTACCGTCACGCTGTAGCCGCCGGTGACCGGTTGCCTGGGGTCGGCCGACACCTCGACGAAATAGATACCGTCCAGGCGGGGCGTGAAGGTGGCGTGGCCATTGGCCAGCACGAACTGGGTGTGGCCGCCTTCACTCATCACGCGAATCTGCCCGTTGTCGGCGAGCGCGCCACCCAGGTCTATGGCATAGGTCTGGCCGGCGCTGAGCACCACGCGGTGCCAGTCCGCGTCGCCCGCCAGTTCGACGTTGCCGGCGCCCGCCTGGCCCAGCGTCAGGGTGCTGGTGCTCTGGTTGGTGGCGGTGTAGTCGTCGCTGCGGGTGGTCTTCACCTCCAGCGTGTAGTCGCCCATGGCCTTGGTGTTGCCTGAAGCATGCGCGTCCAAGTAGTAGTAGCCGCTGGTCCCGGGGGTGTAGGTGATGAAGGCGCGGCTGTAGTTGGCCTCGCCAGTGTTGCTGGTGATGGCTGCACCATTGGCATCACGCAGCACCAGCGTCGGGTCGAGGTTGTCGGCGTCCAGCGTCAGCGTGTAGCTGACACCGGCCACCAGGTAGGTGCGGTACCAGTCGGCGTCGTCGTGGGTGGTGATGGTGCCGTAGGTCCTGCTGCTGGCACCCACCCAGCCGGTGGTGCTGGTGCTGGCGGGCAGGTCGGTGCTGCTGTTGTCGGGCATGGTGCTGTGATCTCCCTGGGCGCGGTGCGCATTTGATCCAATTTGTGGCCAGCAGCTTAGCAGCTTGGTGTTGGATCGATGCGACGCCTCAGTGCGCCGTTTCGGGCTCGCGCAGCAAGCCTGGCAACAGCGCCAGGGGCACGGCGCCATGGCGCAGCACCCGGTCATGAAAGTGGCGGATGTCAAAGCGCTCGCCCAGGCGCGCCTGTTCCTGGGTCCGCATTTCGCGCAACAGCACGGCCCCCTGTTTGTAGGCGATGGCCTGGACGGGCCAGTTGCGCACGCGGGCGATCTCGCGCTCGGCCAGATCGGGCAGCATGGGCAGCCGGCGTTGCCAGTAGTCCATTGCCTGGGCCTGGCTCCATCCCCGTGCATTGATGCCCACGTCCAGCACCACACGGATGGAGCGCACCAGGTCCCACTCCAGCGCGCCCAGTGCGTCGCTGTCCTGCCGGTACAGGCCCAGCGTGGCGCCGAACTCCTCCACATAGGCCGCCCAGCCCTCTGAAAAACCGGGGTAGAACACGCGCGGCAGCGTGGCCGTGCAGGCCTGGCGGGCCCGCGCGTAGCGGGTCTGGTAGTGGTGCCCCGGTGTGCTCTCGTGCAGCAGCAGCCAGTCCACGCTGCGCCGCTCGAAGGCGGGGCGGGCCTTGTTGAAATAGAACACGCCCTCATCCGTCATGTAGTAGGCGTCGGCAGGCATGGCCATGCCCCGGCTGGACTGGCGCACCGGCGGCGGCTGTATGCCCATGGGCAGGAACAGCTTGTCCAGGTTGCGGTAGACGATGGCCTGGCGCTGCTCAAAGTCGGCTTGCGGGGTCTGGCCTTCGGGATAGCGGAACTCGGGGCTGGCCAGGTAAGCGGCAAATTCTGCGTCGCGCCCGCCATAGCCCATGCGCGCCTGCAGTGCATGGTAGCGCGTCAGCACGGTGGCCAGCTCGCGCTCGCCCATGGCCATCAGCTGCTCGGGGGTGGTCGGCAGGGTCAACCAGCGCAGGCAGAACCACCCATACCACTGCGCCCCCATGGGCTGCGCGTGCAGGCCGTTGCCGTTGATGCGCGCCGCGCCGCCCTGGGCGATGAACTGCCGCAGCAGGTCCAGCTTGCGCTGGTTCACATCGACCTCGAAGGCGATCAATGTCAACGCCAGCTGTTGGCAGGGCGTGGCCTGGCGGGCGTCCAGCGCGCGCAGCCGGTGGGCCATGCCGTCGAAAAACCGGGCCTGGCCGGCCAAGTCAGTCTCGCGCACCAGGGTCTGCAGGTTGTCCACATACGACAGCGCCAACGGCGCCATGCCCAGTGCGCCGTAGCCGGTGCTGTAGTCGTCTATCAGGTCCTGTGCGGCAGAGGCCGGGGAGGCCGCCAGTGCGCTGCCTTGCAACGGGACCAGGCCCGCTATCGCGTACAGCAGGGAGCGCCGGCGCATGTCGGATGGCATCTCAGGGCGGCCCGCCAAACTGCATCACGCCGTCCTGCAGCCGACCATGGCGCAGCAGCAGGATGTCGCGCGCGTAGTTCTGGTGCAACTTCCACGGTGTCTGGTCGCCCTGCTGCGGAAACAGGTGGCGGCTGCGCTGGATATAACCGGAAGAGAAATCCACCCAGGGTTGCCGGCCCACCCCGGCATCAGGCTCGCCCGGCATGCACCAGGCCTGGCCGCGCCGGGCCATGTGGTTCAGCAGCCGGCACACGTAGTCGCAGGTCAGGTCGCACTTCAGCGTCCACGAGGCGTTGGTGTAGCCGCTGCAGGAGGCCAGGTTGGGCACGCCGCTGTACATCATGCCCTTGTAGGTCAGCGTCTGGCTCAGGTCCACCGCGCGGCCGTCCACCGTCAGCCGCATGCCGCCCAGCACCTGCAGGTTCAGCCCGGTGGCCGTGACGATGATGTCGGCTGCCAGCTCGGCACCCGAGCGCAGGCGTATGCCGCCTGGCGTGAAGCTGTCAATCTGGTCCGTCACCACGCTGGCGCGCTGGCTGCGCAGCGCGCGGAACAGATCCCCATCGGGCACCAGGCACAGGCGCTGGTCCCAAGGGTTGTAGCGGGGGGTGAAGTGCTTGTCCACATCGTAGTCCGGCCCCAACCACATGCGCACGCCCTTGAGCAGCAGTTGTTTGAGCTTGCCCGGGTTGGTGCGGCTGAGCCGGTAGACATACATGCCCAGCAGCACACGCTTCCATCGTGTCAGCCAGTACGCCACCTTGGAGGGCAGCACCCGGCGCATGGCGTTGGCCAGTCCGTCTTCGGAGGGGCGCGACACCACATAGGTGGGCGAACGCTGCAGCATCGTCACATGCGCGGCCTGCTTCGCCAGCTCAGGCACCAGCGTGACGGCGGTGGCGCCACTGCCCACCACCACCACGCGTTTACCGACGTAGTCCAGGTCCTGTGGCCAGTGCTGCGGGTGCACCAGCGTGCCGTTGAACTGCTCACGGCCGGGAAAGTCGGGCGTGTGGCCCTGGTCGTAACGGTAGTAGCCGGCACAGACGAACAGGAAGTTGCAGCTGAGCTTCGCGCGCTCGGTGCCCGCTGCGCCCGGGCGCTCCACCTCCACCGTCCAGCGCGCCTGCGCCGTGGACCAGGCGGCGCTGACCACCCGATGCCCATAGCGGATGTGCCCTTCCACGCCGTGCTGGCGTGCGGTGTCCTGGATGTAGCGCAGGATGGACGGGCCATCGGCAATCGCCTTGGCCTGCTCCCAGGGCTGGAAGGCATAGCCCAGCGTGTACATGTCGGAGTCCGAGCGTATGCCGGGGTAGCGGAACAGGTCCCAGGTGCCCCCCATGGCGGCGCGCCCCTCCAGGATGGCATAGCTGCGCCCCGGGCACTGCTTTTGCAAATGGCAGGCCGCGCCTATGCCCGACAGGCCGGCGCCGATGATGAGCACGTCGACGTGCCCGGTGGTGTCTGTGGGGGTTGCGGTGGCTGCGTCAGCGGTCATGGCGGCAGAATAGCATCGCTGGCGCAGGCGAAATCCGAAGGTGTATGGCGTATGTTCAACCGCGGCCGCAGGCCTGCTCTCACGTCAGTCAGGCGCTGGTGGCGTACACCAGTTGCACCAGTCCGCTGGGCAAGGCTTGGCTTTGCAGCAGCCGCAGTTTGCGCACCTGTCCCGGCGGCAACAGTTGTATGCCCTGGCCCAGCAGCACCGGCACGATGGACACCTCCACCCGGTCCACCAGGTCCTGGTCCAGCAGTTGGCGGAACAGGTTGGCGCCACCGAACAGCCAGACGTCTTTCTGTGCCGCCGCCTTCAAGGCACGCACCCGTGCCTCCAGTCCCTGGCTGATGATCTCCACGCCAGCATCGCTGCTGGGCGGCAGCGTGGTGGAGGCCACCAGCAGCTGGCGCCCAAGCGTGGGGTTGGCCGCGCCCTGCGCCAGCATCACCTCATAGGTCTTTCGGCCCATGACAAAGGCCTCGAACTCGGCGAACAGCGCGGCGAAATCCACGCCGGGGTCCTCGGGTATCCAGTCGTACTCGCCGTTGGGGCCGGCGATGAAGCCGTCCAGGCTCATCGCCACGTTGTAGCGCAGCAGCTTCATGGGCATCACCTCAGCGGTTCAGGTCCGCGCCTTTCGTTTCTGGCAGTGCGAACCAGCCCACTACCAGCGCCAGCCCCAGCAACGCGCTGGGGTAGACCAGGCCCATCAACGCGCTGCCGCTGTGGCTGGCGATCAGCGTCACCATGTAGGGCGACAGGCCGCCAATCCAGCCGGCCGCCAGATTGTGCGGCAAACCCACTGCGGTGTAGCGCGTGCGGGCAGGAAACAGCTCCGACAACAGCGCCGTCTGCGGCCCGGTGACCAGGGCCACAGCCAGCACCAGCACCAGCAGCAATGCGAACACCGCCAATGGCTGACCGGCCACCAAGGGGAGTGCGGCATACACCGGCAGCATGGCCAGCGCACCCAGCAGCAGGCCGGCCAGCACCACCGGCCGGCGGCCCAGCCGGTCTGACAACGCGCCGCAGGCATAGGTCAGCGGGAACAGGCACAGCGTGCCCGCCAGCGTGACCCAGCCGACCGTGGTGGGCGCCATCTGCACCACGGTCTTCAGGTACACGGCGGCATACACCTGCGAGCCAAAGAACAGCAGGCCACCGCCGGCCGACACGCAAAAGAACAGCAGCGCCATGCGGCCCAGGGTATGGCGGTCCTGCAGGCATTCGCGCAGCGGTGCCTTGGCCACGGTGTGCGCTTGGCGCAGCTGATTGAACACGGGGGACTCGTTCAAGGCCACCCGTGCCCGCACGCTGGCCAGCAGCAACAGCGCCGACAGCAGGAAAGGCACGCGCCAGCCCCAGGCCTTGAAGTCGGCGTCGCTGAGCCAGCTTTGCAGCAGCACGATCTGCAGGCTGGAGGCGAGTATGCCCAGGCCGCCCATCCACTGCAGCACGCTGGTGGCTGCGCCGCGTCGCTCGGCCGGCGCATGCTCGGCCAGGTACACGTTGGCGCCACCGATCTCGCCGCCCATGGCCAGGCCCTGCACCACGCGCAGTGCCAGCAACAGCCCGGTGGCGGCCCAGCCCCATTGTGCATGGGTGGGCAGCAGGCCGACGCAGAAGGTGGCCACGCCCATGATGCCTATGGTGGCGATGAACACCGCGCGCCGTCCGTGGCGGTCACCAAACGAACCGAACAGCGCCGCGCCCAGCGGCCGCACCACCAGCCCCAGGCCGAAGGTGGCCAGGCTGTACAGCAGCGCCGCCACCGGGTCACCGGGTGGGAAGAACAGCTGGGCAAAGTGCGTGGCCAGCGTGGCGAAGGTCAGGAAGTCATACCACTCGATGAAGGTGCCAAAGCAGGCCGCCAGCGCCACCTTGCGGTAGCCTGGTGGCGAAGTGGGGGCGGGGACAGGGATGGCGGGGTTCACGGCCTTAGTGTCGCCGATGGCGGTGGCGTTTAGACTCGTCGCACCCAACCCGCCATAGACCACCCTTTCCATGCATGACAGCTTGACCCCATCCACCTGGATGCTCGCCGTGGCCGGCACCTTCGTGCTGGCCGGTTTCGTCAAGGGTGTGGTCGGCCTGGGCCTGCCCACCATCGCCATGGGCATGCTGGGTGCTTTCCTGCCCCCGGCGCAGGCAGCGGTGCTGTTGCTGTTGCCCTCGCTGGTGACCAACTTGTGGCAGATGCTGGCCGGCCCGCATCTGGCCGCTGTGGCGCGCCGCGTGTGGACGTTGCAGGCCGGCGCCTTCGTGGGCACGCTGGCCATGCCGGTCAGCCTGAGCACGCTGAATCCTCAGCATGTCTCCGTGGGGCTGGGCCTGGCGCTGATGGCGTATGCCGCATTCGGCCTGCGCGGTGCCGGCCCGCAGGTACCCCCACGTTGGCAACCCGTGGCCACGCCGCTGGTGGGTTTGGTTACCGGCGCGGTGACGGCGGCCACCGGTGTGTTCGCGTTCCCGGCCGTGCCCTACATGCAGGCGCTGGGTCTGCGCAAGGAGGAACTGGTGCAGGCGCTGGGCTTGTCGTTCACTGTGTCCACCGTGGCGTTGTGGGGGCGTTTGGCATTGGACGGCGCCTGGGGCGCGGGCAGCGCTGCGGGTTTGCTCTCATGGGCCACTGCGGTGCCCTTGGCCGCCGCACTGGCCGGCATGGCCGTGGGCCAGTGGTTGCGTGTGCGTATGAGCGAAGCGACGTTCAAGCGCTGCTTCTTTGTGGGCATGTTGCTGCTGGGGCTGTACCTGCTCTACAAAGGTTTGTTCGCTTAGTCCTTTGCGTCGTGTATGGCTTCGTTGCGTGAGGGTCTGGAATCCCGAGTGGTTGGCGTGCTTGCGTCACGTTTGCCAGCGAGTTCGATGTCGCTGGGGCGCGTGGCGGAGCGGAATCAAGGAGGAGGGCCGCAGGCCCGGGGGACATCCGCGTAGCCACGCGCACCTGCGGCGTCGGCAACTGCCAACCAGGCAGCGGCGTCGGTGGTTGCAGACCTGTTCCCGGCTACTGAACCGGAGGCCGACGAGCGAGTACGTCCGAAGCAGCCAGCTCATAAGCATGCGCCAGTCGCAACAGCCCAAGGTCATCTCGCGGCTTGCCGATCAGCTGCAGTCCGCACGGCAGGCCTTGCTCGTTGAAGCCGGCGGGCACGCTGATGGCCGGCAGGCCGGCAAAGGTGGCGTACAGCGTGACCTCCATCCAGCGGTGGTAGGTGTCCATGGCGCGCTCGCCGATGCGCTCGGGCCAGCGCAGCGTGACGTCGAACGGCCAGACCTGCGTGGCGGGCAGCGCCAGGAAGTCGTGCTGTTCGAACAGCGCCAGCATCTGCTGATAAAAGGCGCTGCGTTGCACGCTGGCAGCGGTGAATTCATTGCCGGTCAGGTGGGTGGTCTGCTCGTATTCCCACAACGACTCGGGTTTGATGTGCTCGCGGTTCTTTGGGTTCAGCAGCAGCGGCGCGATGCGCGCGGCCGACAGCGCGCGCCGCCAAACCAGCCAGGCCTGCCAGACCTTCTCGGGTGCCAGGTGGCCCAGCGTGGCGGGTTGGATAACGCAGCCTTGGGCCTCCAGGCGTTTCAGTGCGCCTTCGCAAGTGGGCAGGATACCGGGCTCCATGGCCAGGTGGCCGCCCAGATCGCCCATCCAGCCTATGCGCACGCCCTGGCAGGCCAGCGGGCGCAGCGGTTGCGCCAGCGCCGGGTCATCCTCCAGCGACATCGGGGCGCGCGGGTCGTAGCCGGCTTGCGTGGCCAGCAGCCGCGCCAGGTCCGGTACGGTGCGGGCCATGGGGCCGTCGGTGCTGAGTTGATTGACCCACAGGTCCCACACCGGCCACGAGGGCACGCGGCCATAGCTGGGCCGCAGGCCGAACACGTTGTTCCACGCCGCCGGGTTGCGCAGGCTGCCCATGAAGTCCGAGCCGTCGGCCAACGGCAGCATGCGCAGTGCCAGTGCCACGGCGCCGCCGCCGGTGCTGCCGCCGGCGCTTTTGTCAGGCGCATAGGCATTGCCGGTGGCGCCGAACACCGGGTTGAAGGTGTGCGAGCCCATGGCGAATTCAGGCACATTGGTTTTGCCGATGACGATGGCGCCGGCCGCCTTGATGCGCTGGACCAGCAGCGCGTCTTCCTTGGGCACGAAGTTGCGCAGCAGCGGCGAGCCTTGGGTGGTCGGGATGCCGGCCACATTGGCGGTGTCTTTCACCGCATGGGGAAAGCCGTGCATCCAGCCCGTGGATTGCCCGCGCGCCAACAGGGCATCGCGTTCGTCGGCCTGGCGCAGCAGCGCCTCGCCGTCTTGCAGGTTGACGATGGCGTTGAAGCGCGGGTTCAGCGCGGCGACGCGCTGCAGGCTGGCCTGCATCACCTCGCGGCAAGACACCTGGCGGCTGTGGATGGCCTGGGACAGGGCCAACGCATCGAGCTCGCAGGGCGAGTCGAAGGAGATGGGGGAAGAGGTCATGCGGGCGTCTCCGGCAGGGAGACGCCATTGTGCCCGGCCTTACTTGGTCGGGTAGTCCAGCTCGGCGCGGCGGTTCTTGGCCCAGGCGGTTTCGTCATGGCCCAAGGCCGCTGGCTTTTCCTTGCCCCAGCTCACCGCCTCCACCTGCTTGTCCTTGATGCCATACAGCTTCATGGCGCGCAGCACGGCTTCGGCACGCTTCTGGCCCAGGGCCAGGTTGTATTCGGTGCTGCCGCGCTCGTCGGCATTGCCGGCCACGCGGATGGCCAGGTTGGGGTTGGACACCAGGTACTTGCTGTGGCGCTCCAGCATGGCGGTGTACTGCGACTTGACCGAGTAGTCGTCAAAGTCGAAGTACACCACGCGGTCCTTGTTGATGGGGCTGTTGGGGTCCAGGTAATCAGGCACCACCACGCGGGTCACCTGCGATTGCGCGGGCGCCTGGGTGACCGGGGCCTGGGCAGGTGGGGCCTGCACCACGGGTGCGGCGGCGGGCGGGGGCAACGGGGTGCTGCTGCAGGCGGCCAGCACGGCGGCGCAGCTCAGCAGGGCGGTGGTCTTGAATGTGCGCATGTTGTTATCTCCAGAGAAAAAACACAGGGTTACGAATCCATTATGGCGTATATGAATGTGTACAAATGTAATGTTTCGTGAACGACCCAGCCGCCAAGTGGGCCTTTGTTCGGTACGGCACCAGCGGGGTGCGCAACGTGGTCTTGGTACGTCACAGTTCCGACGCATCCTTGGCTTCGCGTGCCTGGTACACCACCCGCAGCGTGCAGCGCGCGGCAGATCGGCTGTAGTGCGCCACCACCTCGGAGGCCTCTTGCGTCCACGCGGCCGACACCTGCTGTTCGCCGCCCTCGCCACCACTGGCCAGCACCGGGTTGGCGCCAAAGCGGCTCTGCAGGGCCAGGTTCAACGGCGTGAAGCTGTTTTGCTCGCCGCAAGCAGCACCGGTGGCGCTCCACAACTGCTCCACGCGCTGCAACTGTTTGTTTCTGAAGAAGAAAACCGCTTCGAACGGCAGGCCAGCCAGCACCGAGGGGCTGGCCACCCATTGGCCGCGCAGCCCGCGCGGGCCCAGGCGGGGTTTGCTGAGCCGTTGGGCCTGTGGCACAGCAGCCAGCAGGCCGGCCTCGTCGGTGCCCAGCAGACCGTCCAGCGCGGGCGCTTGCGCCCATGACGTCAGCGGTGCGGCGCACACCAGCAGGGCGCTGGCCAGCTGGACAAGCGGGCGCAATCGAAACTCAGGCATGGGCCGGCATTCTAAGCAGGCCGTGTGAACGGGTGGTGAAGGCCGTCCGGTCACCGCCCCGCGTTGGCGCCGCTCACTGCCGCAGCAGTTCCAGCGCCAGGCTGTTCAGCCGGTGGCCGGGCTGCGCCAGCGCCTGCAGGATGCTGAAGTGGTCCAGCCCCGGCAGGGTCTCGCACACCGGCACGCGCGCAGGCCCCCAGGCTTGCCGTATCAGCTGGTTCTGGCGCAGGAACTCATCGCTTTCGTCGCCACCCACCACGCTGTACAACACGCCGCCGGGCGGCGCCGGCAGCCGCGCCGGGCTGGCCTGGGCGACTTGCTGTGGCGTCAGGTGCAGCGACTCCTGCAGGTAAGGCGCACGCATCACCGGGTCCAGGTCGTGCACCGGCGAGATGGCCAGCGCGCGCTTCACCAGGTCGCTTGGCAGGTCGGGGTGGTAGACCGGCCACAGGCAGGTCAGCAGCAGGCTGGCCAGATGGCCGCCGGCCGAATGGCCCACCACCGTGATGCGCTGCCGGTCGCCGCCATGCTTGGCGATGTGCCGCCAGGTCCAGGCCAGTGCCGCCACCATCTGCATGGCAATCTGCGGCACCGTCACCGCCGGCGCCAACGCGTAATTGGGCACCACCACGCAGGCGCCCTCGCTGGTGAAGGCCGGGGCGATGAAGGCGTGGTCGCGCTTGTCCAGCGAGCGCCAGTAGCCGCCGTGGATGAACACCAGCACCGGTGCGTCACCTTCCGGGGCGGGGAAAACGTCCAGGTGTTCGTTGGGCCCGCCGCCGTAGCGCACGTCCACCACGCGCGGCTGGGTGCGCAGCGCCTCGTCCGAGTCTTCGGCCCAGCGCCGCAAATGGGTGGCGAAATTGGCCACGCGGGCGCGGTTGTTGTACTGGGCGTCCAGCCAAGCGGGGTCGGAGAGGGGCGTGGTGATGACCATGGCGCGATGATGCCCCAAACTGGGGTCCAGCGCGGCATGGCGGCATGTCTGAAGGCGCTATTTTTGCGCGGGCGCCTTCGGCGTTGGTCGTACACTGCCTGCAAAAAAGGAGACTGCCTGATGACTTCCGCTACGCCCGCCACGCCCGCCGCATCCAACGACGCGCCCTTCCAAGCCGCCGACATCCTGCGCGCGCGCAAGCCCGGCTTCACGCCCCGGCTGGGCATGGTCCTGGGCTCCGGCCTGGGCGTGCTGGCCGACGAGATGGTTGACCCCACGGCGGTGCGCTTTGACGAATTGCCCGGCTTCCCCATCTCCACCGTGCATGGCCATGCCGGGCAACTGGTGCTGGGCACGCTGGCTGGCGTGCCGGTGGCCTGCATGAAGGGGCGCGGCCACTTCTACGAAGGCTATGGCCCCGCCGTGATGACCAGCGCCGTGCGCACCCTGAAGCTGCTGGGTTGCGACACCCTGCTGGTGACCAATGCCGCCGGCTCGCTGCGCGCGCAGGTGGACGCCGGCAGCCTGGTGGCCATCAGCGATCACATCAACCTGCTGCCTGGCACGCCGATGACGGGCCGCAACGACGAGCGTTTCGGCGAGCGCTTCTTCAGCATGGCCAATGCCTACGACGCGAAATTGCGCGCGCTGCTGCACGACACCGCCGCAGCGCTGAAGCTGATGCTGCATGACGGCGTCTACCTGGCTACGCCCGGCCCCAACTTCGAGACGCCAGCCGAAATCCGCATGATGACCGTGCTGGGCGCCGACCTGGTGGGCATGTCGTCTGTGCCCGAGGTGATCTCGGCGCGCCACTGCGGGCTGAAGGTGGTGGGTGTGTCGGTGGTGACCAACCTGGCCGAAGGCCTGAGCAAGGTGGCGCTGTCGCACGAGCAGACGCTGAAGTACGCCGCCATAGGCGCCAAGGACCTGATCACCTTGCTGCGCGCCTACGTGGAACTGCTGGGCCAGCAGCCGGCGGCTTGACGGGTGGCTGGCCTGCGGCGTGCTGCGCATTTGCCTTTGGCTGACCCTGGCCGCCAGCCTGCTGTGCTTCCTGGCCTATGCCTGGGACAAGGCCGCTGCGCGGCGCGGCGCCTGGCGCACACCCGAGCGCACGCTGCTGGGGCTGGGCCTGCTGGGTGGCTGGCCCGGCGGCTGGCTGGCGCAGCACCTGTTGCGCCACAAGACCAGCAAGCGCAGCTTCCAGCGCGCTTTCTGGACGACGGTGGCGCTGAATGTCACACTGTGGGCAACGCTGTTCGTCTGGCAGGCGCCGGGTTGACGGCGGGTTGGAAGGGAAAATCCTGACCAAACGGTCCAGTTTTGGTGCCGGATTCCACGATAATGCCTGTTTTCCCCCCGCTTCCCCTATAGAGGCAACCCATGGCACGCGCTTTCATCCTGCTGCTGGACTCTTTTGGCCTGGGCGCCACGCCCGATGCCGGCCGTTTTGGCGACGTCGGCGCCAACACGCTGGGCCACATCGCCAGCTGGGCCGCCGCGCAAGGCCGGCCGCTCAATCTGCCGAATCTGGAGCGCCTGGGCCTGGGCGCAGCCGCGCAACTGGCCTGCGGCCAATGGCCCCAGGGTTTCGAGCTGCGCAAGGACTTTGGCGGTGCCTGGGGCACGGCGCGCGAGCGCTCCACCGGCAAGGACACGCAAAGCGGACATTGGGAGATTGCCGGCGTGCCGGTGGAGTTTGATTGGGGTTACTTCCCGCGCGAGGCGCCGTCCTTCCCCGCCGAACTGACCGATGCGCTGCAAAGCCGCTGCGGCTTAGCCGGCTTTCTGGGCAACTGCCATGCCTCGGGCACCGAGATCATCAACCGCCTGGGCGACGAGCACGCGGCCAGCGGCAAGCCCATCATCTACACCTCGGGCGACTCGGTGTTCCAGATCGCTGCGCACGAGCAGCATTTCGGGCTGGAGCGGCTGTATGAGGTGTGCGAGGCCGCGTTCGAGCTGGTCAAGCCCTACAACATCGGCCGCGTGATCGCCCGGCCGTTTGTCGGCGGTAACGGCGACTACAAGCGCACCCCCAACCGCCATGACTACGCCGTGGCGCCGCCCGCGCCCACGCTGCTGGACCATGTGAAGGCGGCCGGTGGTGACGTGGTCGCCTTGGGCAAGATCAGCGACATCTTCGCCGCCCAGGGCGTCACCCGGGTGCTGAAGGGTGCCGACAACATGGCGTTGTTCGAGGCGCTGCTGACCAGCATGGATGAGGCGGGTGACGGCTCGCTGACCTTCGTCAACTTCGTCGACTTTGACCAGAATTTTGGCCACCGACGCGACACCGCCGGCTACAGCGCCGCGCTGCACCAGCTGGATGCGCGCCTGCCCGAGTTCCAGGCCAGGATGAAGCCCGGCGACCTGGCCGTGATCACCGCCGACCACGGCTGCGACCCCACCTGGCCCGGCTCAGACCACACGCGCGAGCACATTCCCATGCTGTTCTTCGGCCCCGGCGTGGCCGCGCGTGAGCTGGGCATTTCCACCAGTTTTTCCGACATCGGCCAGACGCTGGCCCGCCACCTGGGCGTAGCCCCCCTTTCGAACGGACACCACGTGCTATGACGCATCCCACGGATTTCAAACGCACCCAGGCCGTGGGCCTGGACCTGAGCTGGGTCAACCACATCAAGGTCAACCGCAACGCCACCGACCGCCGCGCCACCAGCCTGAACGCCCGGCGCACGGTGAAGAAAGACTACCAGGCGGCCTGGCTGATCAAGGCCGTGCAGTGCATGGACCTCACCACGCTGTCCGGTGACGACACGCCCGGGCGCGTGGAGCGCCTGTGCTACAAGGCGCTGCGCCCGCTGCGCGCCGACCTGATGGACGGGCTGAAGCTCAACCAATTGACCGTGGGCGCGGTCTGCGTCTACCACGAGATGATTGCGCCGGCAGCCAAGATCCTGGCCGGTCGCCTGCCCATCGCGGCGGTGTCCACCGGTTTCCCCGCCGGCCTGACCAGCATGGAAACCAAGGTGCGCGAGATTGAGCTGTCGGTGGCCGCTGGCGCCAGCGAGATCGACATCGTCATCACCCGCCAGCATGTGCTAACCGGCAACTGGCAGGCGCTGTACGACGAGATGCTGGCCTACCGTGCCGCCTGCGGTGACGCCCATGTGAAGGCCATCCTGGCCACCGGTGAGCTGCTGACGCTGGAGAACGTGGCCAAGGCCTCGTGGGTCTGCATGATGGCCGGCGCAGACTTCATCAAGACCTCCACCGGCAAAGAGGGCGTCAACGCCACCATCCCGGTGGCCATCATCATGGCCCGCGCGATACGCGAGTTCCACCAGATGCACGGCTACCAGATCGGTTTCAAGCCGGCCGGCGGCGTGTCCACTGCCAAGAGCGCGCTGCAGTACCTGACGGTGATGAAAGAGGAGCTGGGCCGCGAGTGGCTGGAGCCACACCTGTTTCGCATCGGCGCGTCCAGCCTGCTGACCGACATCGAGCGCCAGCTGGAGCACCACCTGACGGGCCACTACTCGGCCGCGCACCGCCACGCGCAACCCTGAACCGCATAAGAACGGAACGCATCGCCATGCCCACGATTCAAGAGATCCTCAGCACCATGGACTACGGTCCCGCCCCCGAGAGCCAGAAGGAAGCCCTGGCCTGGCTGGACCAGCACCAGTGCCGCTTCGGCCTGTTCATCAACGGCGGCTGGACCCCCGCCGGCGACACCTTCGCCAGCAACAACCCGGCCGATGGCAAGGAATTGGCGCAGATCAGCCAGGCCACCACCGCCGACGTCAACAAGGCCGTGGCCGCCGCGCGCAAGGCGCAGCCGGCCTGGGAGGCCGTGGGTGGGCACAACCGGGCCCGCGTGATGTACGCGCTGGCGCGGCTGCTGCAAAAGCACGCGCGCCTGTTCGCCGTGCTGGAAACGCTGGACAACGGCAAGACCATCCGCGAAACGCGCGACGCCGACCTGCCGCTGGCCGCGCGCCACTTCTACCACCATGCCGGCTGGGCGCAGCTGCTGGACGAAGAGTTCCCCAACCACCGCGCCGTGGGCGTGGTAGGCCAGATCGTGCCGTGGAACTTCCCGCTGCTGATGCTGGCGTGGAAGATCGCGCCGGCGCTGGCCGCTGGCAACACCGTGGTGTTCAAGCCGGCCGAGTTCACGTCGCTGACCGCCTTGCTGTTTGGCGAGATCTGCCAGCAGGCCGGCGTGCCGCCGGGCGTGATCAACATCGTCACCGGTGACGGTCGGGTTGGCGAGGCCATCGTCAAGCACAAGGACATCCAGAAGCTGGCCTTCACCGGCTCCACCGAGGTCGGTCGGCTGATTCGCCAGGCCACCGCCGGCAGCGGCAAGAAGCTGTCGCTGGAACTGGGTGGCAAGTCGCCCTTCATCGTGTTTGACGATGCCGACCTGGACGCCGCCGTCGAAGGCCTGGTCGATTCGATCTGGTTCAACCAGGGCCAGGTGTGCTGCGCTGGTTCGCGACTGTTGGTGCAGGAGTCGATCGAGCAGCGCTTCATCGCCAAGGTGAAGGCGCGCATGGACAGCCTGCGCGTGGGCTCGCCGCTGGACAAATCCATGGACGTGGGCGCGCTGGTGGACCCGGTGCAACTGCAGCGCATCACCGGCCTGGTGGAGTCCGCCCGCGCTGAAGGCTGTGAGATCTGGCAGCCGGCGTTCAAAAGCCCCAAGGACGGCAGCTGGTACCCGCCGACGCTGATCACCGGCGCCTCCACCTCAGCCGTGGTGGCGCAGACCGAAATCTTCGGCCCGGTGCTGGTGGCGATGAGTTTCCGCACCCCGGTGGAAGCGGTGCAACTGGCCAACAACACCGTCTATGGCCTGGCCGCCTGCGTGTGGTCCGAGTCCATCAGCCAGGCGCTGCACGTGGCACCGCAGCTGAAGGCTGGCGTGGTGTGGGTCAACACCGCCAACCAGTTCGACGCCGCCTGCGGCTTCGGCGGTTACCGCGAATCCGGCTTCGGCCGCGAAGGCGGGCGTGAGGGCATGTTGGAGTACCTGGTGGCCAAGGCTGAAGACGCCCGCCCGGCTGCGCCTGTGGCAGCACCTGCCGCCAAGCTCAGGCCCGCCGGCGACGAGGCCCCATTCGCCATCGACCGCACCGCCAAGCTGCACATCGGTGGCAAGCAGGCGCGGCCAGACGGTGGCTACAGCCGCGCCATCGTGGGGGCCAATGGCGCCTTCCTGGCTGACGTGGGCGAGGGCAATCGCAAGGACATTCGCAACGCGGTCGAGGCCGCGCACAAGGCCAGTGGCTGGGCCAGCGCCACCGCGCACAACCGTGCCCAGGTGCTGTACTACATCGCCGAGAACCTGTCGGTGCGCGCGGATGAGTTCGCTGCCCGCATCGCCGCCCAGACCGGCGCCAGGAACGCCATGCAAGAGGTGCAGGCCTCGATCGAGCGCCTGTTCCAGTACGCCGCCTGGGCCGACAAGTACGACGGCCTGGCGCACCAGCCGCCCATGCACGGCATCACGGTGGCGCTGAACGAGCCCATTGGCGTGATCGGCATCGTCTGCCCCAACGAGGCGCCGCTGCTGGGCTTCGTGTCGCTGGTGGCTCCGGCCCTGGCGCTGGGCAACCGCGTGGTGGTGGTGCCGTCGCAGGCGCACCCGCTCTCGGCCACCGACCTGTACCAGGTGCTGGACACCTCGGACCTGCCGGGCGGTGCGCTGAACATCGTCACCGGCAACGCCGACGAGCTGGCCCGCGTGCTGGCCGGCCATGCCGATGTGGACGCCGTCTGGCGGCACGACGGCTCGGCTGAGGGTTGCGCTGAGGTGGAACGCCTGTCCGCCGGCACCTTGAAACGCACCTGGGTCAGCGGCGGCAAGGGGCGTGACTGGTACAGCAATTCACAATCCGCCGGCCGTGCCGTGCTGGCCCATGCCAGCCAGGTGAAGAACGTGTGGATTCCCTACGGGGTTTGATCGAGCGCTCATGTATTTGCCCCAGGAAATCATCCGCAAGAAGCGCGACGGCGCTGCACTGGCCCCGGAAGAAATCGCCTTCTTCGTGCGCGGCATCACCGACAACAGCATCACCGAAGGCCAGGTGGCCGCGTTCGCGATGGCCGTGTTCTTCAACGGCATGGCCATGGACGAGCGCGTGGCCTTCACCTTGGGCATGCGCGATTCGGGCTCGGTGCTGGAGTGGCGCTCGCTGGGCCTGAGCGGCCCGGTGCTGGACAAGCACTCCACCGGCGGTGTGGGCGACGTGGTGTCGCTGATGCTGGGCCCGATGGTGGCGGCCTGCGGTGGTTTTGTGCCCATGATTTCGGGCCGCGGCCTGGGCCACACCGGTGGCACGCTGGACAAGTTCGACGCAATTCCCGGCTACACCACGCAGCCCGACATCGCCAGGTTCCGCCAGGTGGTCAAGGACGTGGGCGTGGCCATCATCGGCCAGACGGCCGACCTGGCGCCGTGCGACAAGCGCTTGTATGGCATCCGCGACGTCACCGCCACGGTGGAGTCGGTGGACCTGATCACCGCCTCCATCCTGGCCAAGAAGCTGGCGGCCGGCCTGGATGCGCTGGCCATGGACGTGAAGGTGGGCTCGGGCGCCTTCATGCCCACGTATGAGAAGTCATTGGAACTGGCCCACAGCATTGTGGGCGTGGGCAATGGCGCCGGCACCCGCACCTCGGTGCTGCTGACCGACATGAACCAGTCGCTGTGCCCGGTGGCCGGCAATGCGCTGGAAGTGCAGCAGGCGCTGGACTACCTGAGCGGCAAGTCGCGCCCCGCGCGCCTGCACCAAGTTACCTTGGCCTTGTGCGCCGAAATGCTGGTGCTGGGTGGCCTGGCTGCTGATGAAGCCGCCGCCCGCGCCAGGCTGCAACAGGCGCTGGACAGCGGCGCCGCCGCCGAGCGCATGGCCCGCATGGTGGCCGCGCTGGGCGGCCCGGCCGATCTGCTGGAGCGGCCGGCGCAGTACCTGGAAGCCGCACCGCTGGTGGTGCCCGTGCCAGCGCCGCGCGCCGGCTTCGTCAGCCAGTGCGATTGCCGTGGCCTGGGGCTGACGGTGGTGGCGCTGGGAGGAGGGCGCACCCGCGCGGCCGACGCAATTGACTTTGCCGTTGGTCTGACCGGCCTGGTGGAGTTGGGCCAGCCGGTGCAGGCTGGACAACCATTGGCGATGGTGCATGCACGCACCGAGGCAGCGGCCCAGCAGGCGGTGCGCATGGTGCAGGCGGCCTACCAGATCGGCGATGTCGCGCCGCCTGCCAATCCGGTGGTTTACGGCAACATTCGTCCTTGAAAACCATCACATACCCATGAGCATCGACTTCCAGCGCCTGATCAGCGAGGCCGGTACGGCCCGCGCCAAGGCCCACGCCCCGTATTCCAACTTCCAGGTTGGCGCCGCGCTGCAGACCAAGGACGGCCGCGTGTTCCACGGCTGCAATGTGGAAAACGCCTCCTATGGCCTGACCAACTGTGCCGAGCGCACCGCCTTCTTCAGCGCCATCGCCCAGGGCTGCAAACCGGGTGACTTTGCCGCGCTGGCGGTGATAGGTGCCACCGACGGCCCCGTCGCCCCATGCGGCGCCTGCCGCCAGGTCATGCTGGAGCTGGGTGGCAACGCGCTGCCGGTGGTGCTGGCCAACCTGAAGGGCGACACGCTGCACACCACGGCGGCCGAGCTGTTGCCGCACGCGTTTGGTGGTTGGGATCTGGGCAAATAAGCGGGAACATGGCCGTTGCCCGCGGGTCCAACCCCATGGGCCAGCAGACTCTTGACTTGGCCTGCCCATTTCAGGAAGGAGAACAAGCATGTCCCATGACGAACAGCAGATCCGCCAGTTGGTGAGCGACTGGATGAGCGCCTCGCAGGCCGGCGACGTGGCCAAGGTGCTGAGCCTGATGACCGATGACGCGGTGTTCCTGATCGCCGGCCGCCCCCAGCCCATGCGCAAGGCCGACTTCGCCGCTGTGGCACAAGCCCAGGCCGGCCCCGGCGGACCGAAGATCGAAGGGCACAGCGACATCCAGGAAGTGCAGGTGCTGGGCGACTGGGCTTTCATGTGGAGCCGCCTGCAGGTGAAGATGACGCCGCCCGGTGCTGCCGCGCCCACGGAGCGCGCCGGCCACACGCTGACGGTGCTGAAGAAGGAACAGGGCCGCTGGCTGCTGGCGCGCGACGCCAACATGCTGGCACCGGTGCCGCCAGCGCAGGGCTGACGGCTCCAGCGGCCGCTGGAGCGGCGCCGTGCTACAGCACGAACTGCAAACCGCTTTGCGCGTAGCCCGTCAGGTTGACGTGCGCAACCGCCAGGTCCGAGGCGGCGATGTCGGCCACCCACTGCGCCTGCGTTGTCGTGTGGTTGTTCAGCGCCAGCACGGCGGCGGCCAGCGTGTCTGCCGTGGGGGCCACACCCATCACGTTGGCGTACACCCATTTGACGATGCTGGTGTTGTCGGTGCCGCCGGCAAAGGCGCCCATGATGCCGGAGTCGATCAGCAGCGAGGCGCCGTTGAGCAGCGTGGCGCCCGAGTCGAAGTAGCTGAGGAAGATGCCCGCGAACGTCTGGTTGGCGACGAAGCCCGAGCCCAGCGTGGCGGCCATCATCAGCACCGTCTCGCCGCCGGCCTGCGTCTTGCCCAGGTCCAGCGCCAGCCGCAGGTCGGTGAACTGCAGCCGCTCCACATTGACCACGTTGTCCTGGCCGTCGCTGCCCTTGTTGTCGCGCACCGAGGTGGCCAGCGTGGTGTTGGCGCCCATGGTGATGGTGTAGTCGCTGTACTTGCCGTTGTACTGCGCGGTGTCTGTGCCCGCGCCACCGTCCAGCGTGTCTGCGCCGCCCTGGCCCTTGAGCAGGTTGTTGCTCTCGTTGCCGGTCAGCAGGTTGTTCAGCTCGTTGCCGATGCCGCTCAGGCCCCCGGCCGAGGGTGCCAGCGACAGGTTTTCCACAAAGCTGGTCAGCGTGTAATTGATGGAGGCGATCACCTTGTCCACGGTGCGGCCCAGGTCGGCCTGCGGCCCTTCGCCCGGTATGGCGGCGTTGCCCTGCAGCTCCTGCACCAGGTCACCGGCATCGGTCACGTAGTACAGGTCGGCGCCATCGCCGCCGGCCATGGTGTCGTTGCCGGCGCCGCCTATCAGCGTGTCCTGGCCGGCGCCGCCGTTCAGCTGGTCGTTACCGGCACCGCCGTCCAGCACGTCGTCGCCGTCGCCGCCGTTCAGCGTGTCATTGCCATCGCCCGCCTGTATCGTGTCGTTGCCCGGGCCGCCGTTCAGGGTTTCGCTGTTGGGTGTACCGGTGACCAGGCTGCCGCTGCCCAGCGTGGTGAAGTGGTAGCTGTTGTTGCCGGCAAAGCTGTTGCCGGCCGCGTCGCGCACCAGGCCGCTGCCCAGCTCGACCGTGTAGTTGCTGCCGGCAAACAGCGCATTGGTCAGGTGGATGGTCAGCTTGTTGCCGCTCAGGCTCAGGTTGCCGGTGTTGCTGCTGTTGTACACGGCCACCTGCGCGCCTTGCGAGTCGCGCACGATCACCGTGCCGGTGCCGAAGGCCACCGATTCGCTGAAGGTGACGACGATGTCGCTGTTCACCGCCACGCCGGTGGCGGCGTCTGCCGGGCTGAGCGTGGCGATGGTGGGGGCCGTGGTGTCCGCCACGGGGATCAGCGAGGTGGCGCTGAAGCTGCCGTCTGAAAAGCGGAAGGTTTCCACCCCCGTCACCTGGTCGATGCCGTCGCGGTTCAGGTTCTTGTTGTCGGTGATGCTGAAGGTGGCGGTGCTGCTGTTGTAGGCGATGCTGTAGTCCGCGCGCACGCCGCTGTAGACCACGGTGTCGCTGCCGGCGCCGCCGTTGATGTTGTCGTTGCCCGAGAAACCGCACAGCACGTCGTTGCCCGAGCTGCCTGTGACGTTGTCGTTGCCGGCCAGCATGGTCTGGTAGACGCCGAAGGTGTCGCCCTGCAGGAAGATGGTCAGCGACAAGGTCTGTGCGTCGGCCGACATGCCCCCGATGGTGTAGACCGGCGTGCCATTGCTGGCCAGCGTGGTTTCGGTGGCGGTGCCGGCCGGAATGCCGCCCGGGTAGGTGAACGCGCCGGTGAACTTCCACTGGTCGTTGCCGCGCGTGGCGATGATGGTGTCGGCGGTGGCGGTGGTAGCAGAACCCCAGGCGCCGTGGTTGATGGAGAAGTCAAACGGGCTGAACAGTGTCAACGTGGCCATGGCGCACTCCCGAAAAAAGGCGGTGGAGGAACGGGAAACCTATCTTACTGCGCAGTGCGTGACCGTGCTGTGTAACGCAGCACGGCGCCAGGCGGGCTGCCAACCCGCTGCAGATAAGCAAAAGCCCGGCGTGGCCGGGCTTTCAGCATGTCAGCGTGGGGCGCTGTATCAGCGCATGCGGCCAACCTGGTCGCCGATGACGCCGCCCACCGCCGCGCCGCCCACGGTGCCCAGCGGGCTGCCGCCGGTCAACACGGCGCCGGCCACGGCGCCCACGGAGGCACCGGTGATGGTGTTGCGGTCATGGTGGTTCAGGTTGGCGCAGCCGCCCAGCGCCAGCGTGGCGGTGATGGCCAGTGCACACAGCAGGCCGCTGCGGCGCAGCGTCGGAGAATGTTGGGTACGGTCTTGCATGATTTCTTCCTTTGGTTTTAGGTGGAGCGAGCGGTCGTGGGCTGTTCCCACAGGGTTTGAGATTAGTTTCAATAACCCTGCTTGTCTGTCAGACAAAGTGCCGAATTGCGCCAGTGTGTTACCAGACGTGACAGGCTTGGCGGCACGCAAACGACGCTTGGGCTACAGTGCGTCGTCATCACGAGGAGATTTACATGAGCACACCTTTCCCCGCCAGCGGCCTGCAATTGCGCTCGCTGGTCACGAGCAACGGCGAGCTGGAACTGTCATTGGCAGACGTGCCCACCCCCGCGCCCGGGCCTGATGAGGTAGTGCTGCGCCTGCTGGCCGCGCCCATCAACCCGTCAGACATCGGCCTGCTGTTTGGCGCCGCCGACATGAGCACCATGAAGACCTCCGGCAATGCCGCTCGCCCGGTGTTGACGGCCACCATCCCCGAGCGGCTGCGCAAGGCCATGGCTGGGCGGCAGGATCAGTCCATGCCGGTGGGCAACGAGGGTGCGGGTATTGTGGTGGCCGCCGGCAGTGGCCCGGCCGCACAAGCGCTGCTGGGCAAGACGGTGGCGGCGCTGGGCGGCGCCATGTACTCGCAATACCGCACGCTGCCCGTGCTGCAGTGCATGGCCTTGCCAGAAGGCGCCACGCCGGCCGACGGGGCGTCCGCCTTCGTCAACCCGCTGACCGCACTGGGCATGGTGGAGACCATGAAGCGCGAGGGCCACAAGGCGCTGGTGCACACGGCGGCGGCCTCCAACCTGGGGCAGATGCTGAACCGCATCTGCATCAGCGACGGCGTGCCGCTGGTCAACATCGTGCGCAAGGCCGAGCAGGAGGCGCTGTTGCGCGAGAACGGCGCCAAGTATGTGTGCAATGCCTCGTCGCCCGATTTCATGGCCGAGCTGACCGAGGCGCTGGTGGCCACCGGCGCCACGCTGGCCTTTGACGCGATAGGCGGCGGCAAGCTGGCCGGGCAGATCCTGAATTGCATGGAGGTGGCCGTCAACCGCAATGCCAAGGAATACAGCCGCTACGGCTCCAACGTGATGAAGCAGGTCTACATCTACGGCGGGCTGGACGTCAGCCCCACGGAGTTCACGCGCGGGTTTGGCATGACCTGGGGCATGGGCGGCTGGCTGCTGTTCCCCTTCCTGCAGAAGATCGGCCCGCAGGCGGCGCAAACGCTGCGCGAGCGCGTGGCGGCTGAGCTGAAGACCACCTTTGCCAGCCACTACACCAAGGAAATTTCGCTCGCCCAGGCTTTGCAGCCGGCCGAGGTGGCGGTGTACGGCGCGCGCGCCACCGGCACCAAGTACCTGATCAACCCCAGTTTGTAGGCAGGCTCACGCCGGTGCGGTGGTGACGCGGTTGCGCCCGGTCGCCTTGGCGGCGTACAGCGCGGCGTCACCCGCGGCCACCAGGGCGGTCAGCGCGTGGCCGTGCTGGTCGGAACAGGCCAGACCCATGCTGACGGTGCAGCTCACCGACACCTTCTCCACGCTGACCACCTGCTGCTGCACCAGCAGGCGCAGGCGCTCAGCCACCTTGACGGCATCCTCCAGGCGCAGGCCGTCCAGCACCAGCACGAACTCTTCGCCGCCGTAGCGCGCCAGCAGGTCGGCCGGGCGCAGCTGGGTGGACAGCAGCGTCACCAGCTGGCGCAGCACCTCGTCGCCCACCAGGTGGCCATGGGTGTCGTTGATGCGCTTGAAGTGGTCGGCATCCACCATCGCCACCGTCACACTGCGGCCGGCCTGGGCGGCGCGCTGCAAGATGCGCTGCCCCTGCACCTCGAAGGCGCCGCGGTTCAGCGCGCCGGTCAGCCCGTCCAGCGCCGACAACTGGCGCAAGCGCACGGCATAGCGGCGCGCCACCATCATGATCAGCCCGAACAGGATGCACACCTGCGCCAGCGGCACGGCAAACAGGCTGGCGGACATCACGCGGGTGACTTGCTCTTCACTGGCCGGGCCGGCTGCTAGGTAGAAGGCGCGCACCAGCATCACCACGCACAGCGCGCCGAAACCCACGGCCGCCGGCCACATGGACGGCCCGCTGCCGTGGCGCAGCAGCGCATACACGCACGCGCCATTGAGCAGGGCGAAATACAGGCCGGTGACCACCAGGCGCGCCAGCAGGCTGGGCTGCACAAAGGCGAAGTAGCCCGGCAGCAGCATGCCGATGACGGCGATGGCCACCACCCAGCGCCAATGCAGGTCGCGACGGAAGAACTGCAACAGGCCCTGCAGCACCCAGGCCAGGCCCAGCGCCATCAGCCCGTAGCTCAGCACCCCGTGCACGGCCAGCGGCATGCGCGTCCAGGCGCCCAGCGCCAGCCCCAGGCAACTGGCCACATTGCCAGACGCCCACAAGCGCTGCTCCATCGACGAATCGGAATACAGCGCGGCCGAAACCAGCAGGATGGTGGTCAGCAGCGTGAAGCTGACTTGCACCAGCAACAGCGTTTCGGGGTCCAGCATGGGCGGTCAAAACTCCTCGTGATGGCTGCCACTGTATGCGAGCCCCGCCGGGCTGGCAATGCAACAGGGCCTTATTGCGCACTATTTCACAGTTTGGCCATCATCTTGGCCTTGCGGGGCTAGGCAAAGCCCAGGGGGCGGCCTACACTGAAGGCGATAGGTTGAGGACTGCCAAGTCTCCATGGGGCATGAGGGAAAATGCCTTTTAAACCCTGCCGGCGCGAGCCCGCAGGGTTTTTTTATGCCCGCAGCCATTTGGCTCGCTGTCGCCCATGGAATTCCAAGCGGCCGTTGGCGCCTCAATCAGATGGCCAACACCGGACGCTGGGTCAGGGCGGCTTGGCTGTTTTCAAGTGTGGGGCTGCGTGCAGGAACTCACACCATGAACTGCAAGCCTGTGCCTGCATAGCCCGCCAACCCCACATGCTGCTGGTTGGCGGTGGAGGCAGCCATGTCCGCCAGCCATTGCGCCTGGCTGATGCTGCCCGCGGTGAGCGGCGCCACCAGGCTGGCCAGCGTGGCCGCATCCGGCGCCTTGCCATACACGTCGTTGTAGACCATCTTCACCAGGCTGGTGTTGTCTGCCCCGCCGGCAAACGCCGCAATGACGCCTGCGCCCACCAGCAGGTTGGCGCCATCCAGAAGGCTGGCACCTGTGTCGAAGAAGCCCAGGAACAGCCCCGCAAACGATGGCAGGTTGACGAAATCCTTGCCCAGGCTGGTGGCCACGGCCATCATCAGCACGGCCTTGCCGCCAGCCTGATTCACACCCAGGTCCAGCGCAAGGCCAGCGTCTGCGAACTTCAGCCGCTCGATGTTGCTCAGGCTGTCGGCGCCATCGCGGTTGGTGATCTTGTCGGTGACGATGGTGGCAGTGCCGCCCACGGTGAGTGTGTAGTCGGCTAGCTTGCCGGTGTATTGGGCGGTGTCCTGCCCGGCGCCGCCATCCATGGTGTCGTTGCCGGCCTTGCCGGTCAGGACGTTGTTGCCCTCATTGCCGGCGAGCAGGTTGTTCAGCTCGTTGCCGATGCCACTCAGGCCCCCGGCCGACGGCGCCAGCGACAGGTTTTCCACAAAGCTGGTCAGCGTGTAGTTGATGCTGGCAATCACCTTGTCCACGGTGCGGCCCAGGTCGGCTTGCGGCCCTTCGCCCGGTATGGCGGCGTTGCCCTGCAGCTCTTGCACCACGTCGCCGGCGTCGTTGACGTAATACAGGTCGGCACCATTGCCACCTTGCAGGGTGTCGGCACCGCTGCCGCTGATCAGCGTGTCGTTGCCGGCGCCGCCCAGCATCAGGGTCTGGCCGGCGCCGCCCACCAGCACGTCGTTGCCGGCGCCGCCGTCCAGGGTGCCGTTGGCGGGGCCAGCAATCAGGGTGTCGTCGCCGGCGGTGCCGGTCAGGTTGGGGTTGGTGGCGGTCGCGGTCTGGGTGATGCCGCTGCCGGCGGTGGTGAAGCGGTAGCCGCTGGAGCCGGTATAGGCGTTGCCGGCCAGGTCCTTGATGATGCCGGCACTGATCTCCAGCGTGTAGCCGGTGCTGGGCTGCAGGTCTGCCAGCGGGTTGATGGTCAGCGTGTTGCCCGAAATGCTGAGACTGGAACTGCCCGGGCCATACTTGTCCACCACGTTGCCGTCGGCATCGCGCAGCGTGATGCTGCCTTCGCTCAAGCCCACCGCCTCACTGAAGGTGATCACGATGTTGGCCCCCACCACCACGCCAACCGCGCCGCCAGCGGGGCTGGCCCCGGTGACGGTGGGCGCCGTGGTGTCCGTGTTGGTCAGCGCCTGCAGTTGCGCGGCGCTGTAGCTGGTGCCGGCGAACCGGAAGCTCTCGATCCCGCTGACCTGGTCCGCACCGTCGCGGCCAGCCACCTTGTCGGTCAGCGTGAAGATGCCGCTGGCGCTGCTGTAGGTCACCTGGTAGTCGGTCAGTGCGCCGCTGTAGCTGGCCACGTCCGTGCCAGCACCGCCGGTGAGCACGTCGTTGCCGCCGCCACCACTCAAGCTGTCATTGCCGGCACCGCCGCCAATGGCATCGGCGTTGGCCGTACCTACCAGCGTGAGGTTGGAGGGCAGTTGGTCGTTGCGCAGGCCGATCATCACCTCTGGGGCGTTGTCGCCACCCTGAGCGCTGGAGGTCTGGGCCAGCACCAGCTCACCGGTGGCTGAGATATGCCCGGTGATGGCCGCGCCTTCCGGGGATTTGAAGCTCAGGCTGCCGTCGGCGCTCACCGTCCAGGTGCCGCTGATCTGCGCGCTGTCCAGCTGTCCGTTGCTGGTGCCGTTCAGGCTGGTGGTGAAGGTGCCGTCGGCTTTCAGGTTCAAGCTGCCGACCGCACTTTGGTACTGCCCGGTGAATTGGTGGGCAAAATCCACCACCGTGTACCTGCCCGCCACGCTGGCCATGGTGAAGCTGCCGCCGTTCCGAATGGCCACCGCAAACTCCGGCTTGGTCGCGCCCACCTGGGCCAGCACGATCTGGCCATTGGCCGACATCTGGCCCGTCAGCGTGGGGCCGCTGAGCAGCGAAATGCTGAAGCTGCCGTTCGCGCCCAGGGCATAGCTGCCACTGCCACTTTGGTTGGCCGTGATCGTGCCATCGGTGTTGCTGGTGTAGGTGGTGGTGAAGCTGCCGTCAGCGGCCAGCAGCAGCGTGCCAAAGATGGCCTGGAACGGCCCGGTGCCCTGGTGATTGAAGTTCACAAAGCTGTAGCTGCCCGCGGCATTGAGCACCGCATAGGCAGGCAGGGCTTGCACGCCAATGACCACCTCCGGTGCGTACGTACCGGTTTGCGCCAACAGGAATTCTCCTGACGCGCCCACATGGCCGGCGAAGTTGCCGCCGCCCGTCAGCTGGGCGCTCATGCTGCCGTCAGCACCCACGGTGTACGTGCCGCCGCCATTCCCCGAGCCGATGACGCCGTCTGCGTTCCTCTGGGCCGAGTTGGAGAAGCTGCCGTCGGCATTGAGGCTGAAGTGGTGGAAGATGCTTTGTGTGGAGCCCTGCAACTGGTGGTTGAAGCTGACTGCGGTGTAGATGCCGGCAACGGATACGAGTGTCGTCAAAAGAGCCCCTGGTGTGTTGTACTGAAAATCCCCGCCCCGGCGTTGCGGGCCACGCTTCAACGACATGAAGCGCATAGGAGTCTACCTGTTGGTGGCTGGGGCCAGCGCCCGCGCACTCCCCTGAAATGGTCGCGAGGTCAGCCAAGCGCATCCAAGGACCGATACTGCTTGGTCTTCGCAAATCCGTCGCTCCGGCGCCAGGGGCCCCAAAAAGACAAGAAGACCAGTGAGTTCTCACACTGCCTCGGTCTAAATGCGAATTCCGACGATTCCACTCTCATGCTCTAAAGCCGACGTCCAACTGCCATGCGGCCGCCAGGCTCGCCTCGAAGCGATAGGCGGCAGCGGGCTGATCGCGTGTCGCGCAGGCGAAATGCCGCCTCCAGGCGCCTGCCTATACTGCCCAGGTCTTTCACAACCACAGGAAGCCTCGGCCCATGCCCACCCGTTCCCACCGTTTCCCGCTGCGCGCGCTCGCGCTGTCCCTGGCCCTGGTGGCCGGCGCCACACCGGCCCTGGCCGCACCCGACGCGGCGCTGAAGGCGGCGGCCGAGAAGGCCCAGCCAGCCGTGATCGAGAGCCTGCGCGAGATGGTGATGATCGAGTCCGGCAGCAGCGACCGCGCCGGCCTGGCCAAGATGGCCGCGCTGCTGGAAGCGCGGCTACAGGGCTTAGGCTTCAAGACCGAGCGCAAGCGCATCGGTGACAGCGCCGACAGCGTGGTGGGCACGCTCACGGGAAGTGGCAAGAAGCGCCTGATGCTGGAGGCGCACATGGACACCGTGTACCAAAGCGGCATCCTGGCCAGCCAGCCCTACAAGGTGGACGGCAACCGCATTTACGGCCCCGGCATTGCCGACGACAAGGGCGGCCTGGCGGTGGTGCTGCACGGCCTGAAAATCCTGATGGAGGCCGGCTGGAAGAACTACGCGCAGCTGACCGTGGTGTTCAATCCCGACGAGGAAACCGGTTCGCGCAGCTCTGGCGAGCTGATCGCCACGCTGGCCGACCAGCACGACGTGGTGCTGTCCTTCGAGCCCAGTGTCGCCAAGGCGGTGGCCAAGAACGAGATCCTGCTGCTGGGCGCCGCCGGCACGGCGAGTGCCACGCTGGAGGTGAAGGGCAAGGCCTCGCACGCCGGCGCCGCACCCGAGCTGGGCCGCAACGCCCTGCTGGAGCTGGCCTACCAGCTGCAGCAGACCAAGGACGTGGCCAAGGACGTGCCTGGCGCGCAGCTGAACTGGACGCTGGCCAAGGCCGGAACCGTGTCCAACCAGATTCCCGACTCGGCGCAAGCCACCGGCGACGTGCGCACCACCCGGCCCGACGCCGCCGACAAGCTGCGCCAGGCGCTGCAGGACAAGCTGGCCGCCAGCGGCCACCTGGTGCCTGATACGCAAGTCAGCCTGAAGCTGGAGGTCGGCCGTCCGCCCTTCATGGCCACCGACCGCGGTCGCGCGCTGGCGCAGCAGGCCCAGGCCATCTATGCCGAGCTGGATGGCCGCGTGCTGGACCTGGTGCCCATGACCGGTGGGGCGACGGACGCCGGCTTTGCCGGCCGCTCCGGCAAGGCGGTGGTGGTGGAGAGCTTTGGCCTGGCCGGCTATGGCTACCACGCGCGGGACGAGTACATCGAGGTCGATTCCATCGTGCCCCGCCTGTACCTGGTGACGCGGCTGCTGATGGAGCTGGGCAAGGCGCCCTGATCAACGCGGGGCGGCGGCCTTGGCCGGCGCTGCCGCCTGCGCGGCGCGCAAGCGCGCCAGCTCCGCCCAGATGGCATTCACCAGTGTTGGGTTGGCGCGCTGGAACGCCTGGTTGAAGCTCAGGTAGGCCGGCTCCACCGCCAGCGGTTGCGCCAGCAGCTCCAGCTTGCCGCGAAACTCGTCGCTCGCCAGCGCCGTCTGCGCGATGCCGGTGGGCAGCACCGCCACCTCGCGGCGCTCGGCCATCAGCTTGCGCAGCAGCGAGTCGGCCTGGGGCAAGTCCACATCTTCAGCCACGCCCAAGGCCTTCAGCCGGTCGCGTGCCGCCATCTGCCCGGGCAGCACCATCACCGGTGTGCTCAGCCGCTGGAAGCTGCTGCCGTCCCAATCCACTGCGCTGCCGGCGCGGCGCACCACGCTGATGGTCAGCATGCCCACGGAGCGGGCGCTGTCCACGCTGCCATTTTTCTGTAGCGGAAAGGCATAGTCGCCGGTGAATTCCGGCGAGGCCACCATGGGGAGGGCCGCCATGTAGCTGCCAGTCTTCACGCCCAGGCGGCAGCGCAGCCAGGGCACGGCGACGAACTCCACCTGGGTGCCATGGCGCTGCGCGGCCTGGCGCACCAGGTGCTGTGCCGTGCCTTCCTCGTTCGGGTAGGTCAAGGGCGGCACCGGGTTCAGCGACACGCACACGGTCAGCATGCGGGCCTGCACAGCCGACGCCAGGCAGGCCATGGCAAGGCAGGTCAGTGCGCGTTTCACGGTGGTCATGCGATGGCGGCTCGGCATGGGTCAGTAGGCGCTGGTGCGCGGCCCCATCAGCCGCGCCGAGGCCAGTGTGGCGACGGCCGACAGCGCGATGCAGGCCCCCATCACCGGCGCGTAGCTGCCCGTGTGGTCAAACACCGCGCCAGCCAGCACCGGGCCCAGCAGGTTGCCCAAGGCAGCGCCGCTGTACAGCGTGCCCAGGATGCTGGAGACCGCGCGGGCGCCAAAGAAGTCCATGCACATGGCCGGCAGCAGCGACACGATGCCGCCATAACTCAGGCCGAACCACAGCGTGAACAGCACCAGGCTGATGTAACCGCCCGCCGCCCACCACAGCAGGTAAGAGGCGCCCATGGACAGCTGCATCAGCACCAGCGTGCGGCTGCGCCCCAGCTTGTCGGCCAGCGAGCCGATGGCAAAGCGGCCTACCAGGCTGCCGATGCCGATCAGCCCCACCAGGCCAACGGCCTGCGCCGGGGCGATACCCAGATCGCGCGCCGTGGCCGAGGCATGGGCAAAGGGGATGAACATGGTGGGCGCCGCCGTCAGCGTGGCCAGGTACAACCACCAGAAGTGCTTGTTGCGCAGCGCTTCGCGCAGCGTCAGCCCGGTGGCTGTGCTGGTTTTCTGGCCCGCCTGGGCGCCGCCCGCAGCCGGTGCGCGCCGCAGCAGCAGTGTGGCACCGCACCCCAGCAGCAGCACCAGCAGCGCCAGCACACGCATGGCGTCGCGCCAGTGCAGCGCGGCTATTGTCCCGGCCACCAGCAGCGGCAGCACCAGCGTGCCCGCGCCTATGCCGGCGCTGGCGGTGCCGGCGGCCAGGCCGCGCCGCGTGGTGAACCAGGGCTGCACACAGGCCATGGAGGGGGTGTACACCAGCGCGATGCCCACGCCAATGCCCACGCCATAGGTCAGGTAGACGGTGGCCATGCTCTGCGCAAAGCTGGTGGCCAGCAGGCCGGCCGCGATGCAGGCCATGCCGGCGGTGCAGACCCGGCGCGGGCCGAAGCGGTCGGCCAGCAGGCCACCGGCCACACCGCAGGTGAAATAGATCAGCCCGCACAGGCCAAACACCAGCGACACATCGGCCCGCTGCGCCGCGAACTCACCGGCAAACGACTGGAAGAAGGCGGCGAAGGAATAGGCAACGCCGAAGATCACCGCCATGCTGGTGAAGGCGGCCCACACCACCGCCCAGGCATAGGCCGGCTCGTTGTGCTTGTTCATTGCGGGCCAGTCTAGCAGCGGGCCTCGCTGTTGCGCATGCCGACAACCCTAAGGAGAGTGAACGGGGCTGCCTGCCACATTGAAACGGCGGTTGTCAATCCTTCCGTGGCAGGATGTGGTTTGCCCCTTTTGGGGGAGTGCTGGTGTGCAGGATTGATGGAATGATGGCGGCCTTTCGTTTGTAATTCTCATTCTCCCGCGTCCATGCCGTCTCCCACCGCTTCCAGCCCCACCAGCCGCGTGCCGTTCAACGGTGCCGATGACATCCTGAACTCCCTGATAGGCGGCACCAAGTGGGGCGGTGCCATGGGCACCGGCGCCACGCTGACCTTCAGCTTCCCCTGGACGACCGAGGCCACTGCGGTGTTTGCCGGCCCCGGCGGCAAGGGCGACTACTCCAGCAGCCAAGAGGACACGGCTGACGTGCGCTTCGGCCTGGACGCCACCCAGCAGGACGCCGCGCGCACCGCGCTGCAGGTCTGGGCCAACGTGGCCAACGTGAAATTCAGCGAGGTCACCGACGGCCAAGACAACGTGGGCGACATCCGCTTTGCCTATTCCTCCACCGCCGACACCGCCACCACCACCACCGGCCGCGCCGTGTGGGGCTATGGCTACTACCCCAACAACACCTACCCCAGTGGCGGCGATGTCTGGCTCAGCAGCAAGGGCTCGGGCAACACCAAGTTCAGCTGGGGGCCGGGCTCGTACAACCTGGGCGCGCTGATTCACGAAGTCGGCCATGCGATGGGCCTGAAGCACCCGTTCGAGTCCTCCGGCAGCAATGCCACCATCATCCCCGATGGCTGGGACGGCCGGCTGTACACGGCCATGAGCTATTCCTTCGTGCCGGACCACCCCGAGCTGGTGGGCTTCACCTACACGCCCACCACGCCGATGCTGCTGGACATCATGGCCATCCAGGCCATCTACGGCGTCAACAAGACCTTCAACGCCGGCGACAACACCTACAGCTTCACCGACAGCGCCAGCCAGTATTACTTCCAGACCATCTGGGATGGCGGCGGCACCAACACCATCGCCTACAGCGGCAACACTTCTGCGACCATTGACCTGCGCGAAGGCCACGGCAGCACCATCGGCAACCCGGTGTATGCCTACACGCTGACCAACAGCAAGGCCTACCAGGTGCAAAACGTGTGGATCGCCTATGGAGTGCGCATCGACCAGGCCAGCGTGTCGGGCAATGGCAACCACACGCTGATCGCCAATGACAACGGCGACAAACTCAGCGGCGGCACCGGCTACGACAACCTGACCGGCGGCGCCGGCGCGGACACCCTCAACGGCGGCGGTGCCGACGACCGGCTGGACGGCGGGGCCGGTACCGACGTGCTGGAAGGCGGCGCCGGCAACGACACCATGGCCGGTGGCGCCGGCAACGACAGCTTTGACATGCGCGCCAGCGAGCGGGGCGGCCGCGACACCATGCAGGGCGGCGCTGGCGACGACAGCTATGCACTGGATGACCTGGCAGACAAGGTGGTGGAGACCGCCGCTGAGGGCAACGACACGCTGTGGGTGCCGTTTGACTACACGCTGGCCAACCTGCCGAATGTGGAGAACCTGCGGGCACTCACGGGCAGTGGCGCCGCCGCTGGCCTGAAGCTGAGCGGCAACGACGCCAACAACCTGCTGTCCGGCACGGCTGGCAATGACGTGCTGGACGGCGGCGCCGGCACCGACACCGTGGTGTTCAACGGCAGTGCCAAAGACCACCAGGTGGTGCGCGCCTCCAGCGGCGTGCTCAGCGTCAGCGACACGGCCGGCGCCGCCACCCAGCAAGATGGCAGCGACAGCCTGAGCAATGTGGAGCGCCTGCGCTTTGCCGACCAGGGCCTGGCCTTCGACCTGGGGGTGTCGCAGCCGGGCGGCGAGGCGGTGCTGCTGATGGCCGCAACGCTGGGCGCGGCCTTTGTGCGCGACAAGGGCTGGGCAGCCATGTTCCTGAACTACTTTGACAGTGGTGCCAGCCTGCTCGATGGCGCCAACCTGCTGGTGGGCGCAGGCGTGGTGGCCGCTTTTGCCGGTGGCAGCGACAACACCAGCTTCGCCAAATACGTCTACACCAACGTGACCGGCCATGCGCCGGACGCGGCCACGCTGACTTCGCTGCTGGCGGGTTTGGGCAACCCCGGCATGACGCAAGCGCAATGGATGGCCGACATGGCGGCGTCCAGCGCCAACCAGGCCGGTGTGCAGCTCAGCGGCTACGTCCAGACGGGGCTGGCGTTCGCCATTTGAGGGGGCAGCCGCCCAGCGGCGCGGAAGCCGGGCGTCGCAGCGGCCTCAGCCCGCCGGCGCGAAGTCGATGAAGCCGCGCTCCACATTCGTGGACACCAGCTTCACCCGCAGCTTGTCGCCCACGTCGTGCTCGTCCATGCCATTGATCAGCCGCCCTTCGGCCGGCGGCGAGAAGATGCGCACCCACACGCCCTTGTCGCCGCTGCCGGTCACCACGGCGTCAAAGCGCTGGCCTATGCGCGTGGACAGCAGCATGGCCGCTTCGGACTTGCGCATCTGCCGCTCCACCTTCTTGGCGGCGTCTTCCTGCTGGGTGCAGTGCAACGCCAGCGCGGCCAGCTCGGCGCGCTTGTAGGGTGGTGGTTCGCCGCGCAAGATGCTTTTCAGCAGCCGCGAGGTGATCAGGTCGGGAAAGCGCCGGTTGGGCGCGGTGGAGTGGGCATAGTCGCGCACCGCCAGGCCGAAATGGCCCACGGGCTCGCTGCCGGGCACCTCCATCACGTATTCGCCCGCGCCCATCAGCTTGACGATGACCAGCGACAGGTCGGCAAAGCGCAGCGGGTCGGCCCGGCGGCGCTTGGCCAGGAAGCTCTCCAGCGCCTTGCTGTCGGGTTGCCCAGGCAGGTGCTCGCCATAGGTTTCGGCCAGCTTGACGATGCGCAGCCAGCGCTCGGGCGAGCGCACCACCCGGCGCAGCGAGGCCACGCCGTGCGCCGCCAGGAAGCGCGCCGCGCAGCCGTTGGCCGCCACCATGGCCTCTTCGATCAACTGGCGGGCGCGGTTTTGCACCTGCTGCTGGATGTCCACCACCCGCTCGCCGTCGAACACCGCCCTGGGCTGGAAGGATTCAAACTCCAGCGAGCCGGCGCTGTGGCGGCGCTGTCGCAGCGCCTGCGCCAGTGCGTCCTGCGCGCGCAGTTGGGCGTCCATGCCCGGCACGGCGGCAGCGGCAGTCGGCAGCGCGCCGTCGCCCGTCAGCCAGGCGCTGACAGCGTCGTAGGCCAGTTGGGCCTGGTTGTGCACGCGGGCGCGGTAGATGTCGGCGCCCTGCAGCGCACCTTCGGCATCGAAATGCATGTCGGTGACCAGCGCCAGCCGGTCCTGGCCGGGGTTCAGTGACGTCAGGTCGGTGGACAGCCGCTCGGGCAGCATGGGGAAGATGCGTGCCGAGGTGTAGACCGAGGTGGTGTTGACGTGCGCATGGCGGTCCAGCCCGCTGCCCAGGCGCACCAGGGCGTCCACATCGGCCACCGCCACCAGCAGGCGCAGCTCTCCGTCTTTCAGCGGCACGCTGACGGTCAGCTGGTCCAGGTCGCGCGAATCGTCGTTGTCCAGCGAACACCACAGCAGGCTGCGCAGGTCGCGTATGCGCGTGTCTTCGGGCTCCAGCGGGGCCGCGTGCAGGTGCGCCACCTCCTGCAGTGCCTGGCTGCTGAATTCGGGCTCCAGGCCGCGCTCCATCATGGCGCGCACCGCCAGGTGGGCCAGATCGCTGCGTTGGTGGGTGTGGTGGTTGGGCATGGTGGGCAATATACGCCCACACCCAAAGCCCTGGGCCGGGTGGCGGCTTGTGGCGAGCCCGTACACTGCGGGTTGCTATGGACTGGCCGGCGCATGGCGCCCACCCCATGAACACCCACCTGCTCATCATCGACCCGCAAAACGATTTCTGCGATGTTGCCCCCGGCGCGCCGGCCGGCTACACCCCGGCACTGCCTGTAGCCGGTGCCGATGCCGACCTGCGCCGCCTGGCGGCCTTTGTGCACCGGCACCAGGCGCACATCCACGGCGTCACCGTCACCATGGACTCGCACCCCTGGGTGGCGGTGGAGCGCACCACCTTCTGGCACACCGGCGACGGCCAGGCCGTGCCGCCATTCACCTGGCTGACGCTGGCCGATGTGCAGGGCGGCAAATTCCGCCCGCGCGACCCGGGCCAAGCCCCGGCCGTGCTGGCGATGCTGGAACAACTCACAGCGCGTGGCCGCGACGGCCTGATGGTGTGGCCGGTGCACTGCGTCACCGGCACCTTCGGCCACAACATCCACGCCGCGCTGGCCACCGAGCTGCAGGCCTGGGAAGAGGCCCACCAGCGCGTGGTGCGCAAGGTCATCAAGGGCGATTACCCGCTGTCTGAACACTACGGCGCCTTCGAGGCCGACGCGCCGGTGCCCGGCGTGCCGTCCACCCAGTTCAACACCGCGCTGGCGCAGCGTGTGGTGGTGGGGGTGGACCTGCTGCTGCTGGCCGGTGAGGCCGCCAGCCATTGCGTGGCCGCCAGTTTTGACCAGTTGGCCGCTTTCCTGGCCCAGCACCGTGGCGCGCGCCCGCGCATCGCCGTGCTGCGCGACTGCATGAGCCCGGTGGGTGGCTTCGACCATTTGGCCGAGGGCTTCTACCAGCGCGCCCGCGCCTTTGGTGCAGATATCCTGAGCAGCAGCGAAGCCGACACCTTGCTCAGCCGCTGAATTGGCCAGGAACCCCATGCCCGCTGATACCTCTTTTAGCCCGGTGATCCACAGCCTGCTGGAGACTGACCTCTACAAGTTCACCATGTGGCAGCCCATGCTGCACTCGCTGCCCACCAACCAGGCCGAGTACCACTTCGTCTGCCGCAACGCGCCCGCTTTCCCGTTGACCGAGCTGCGCGACGAGCTGGAGGCGCAACTGGACGCGCTGTGTGCCTTGCGCTTCAGCGAGGAAGAGCTGGCCTACCTGGGGGGCTTTCGCTACATCAAGTCCGACTTCATCGACTTCCTGCGCCTGTTCCACTTCCAGCGCCGCTACCTGAGCATCGTCGATGACGGCGACCATCTGGTGGTGATCGCCAAAGGCCCGCAGGTGCATGTGATGGGCTTCGAGATCTACGTGCTGGCCATCATCAACGAGGTGTACTTCCGCCGCGTGGCTGCCGGCGACGTGCGCACGGCCGCGCTGGCAGAAGGGCGCCAGCGCCTGCAGGGCAAGATTGCACTGCTGCGCGATTTCGAGCGCAACAGCCCGGCCTTGCGCCATCCGTTCGAGTTTTTTGACTTTGGCGTGCGCCGGCGCTTTTCTGGCGAGTGGCAGGAAGAGGTGGTGGCCACGCTGGCGCGCGAGGTGCCGCAGTTCTTCAAGGGCACCTCCAACGTCTACCTGGCGCGCAAGCTGGGGCTGATCCCCATCGGCACCATGGCGCACGAGTATCTGCAGACCTACCAGGCGGTGGGCGTGCAGCTGCGCGGCTTTCAAAAGGCGGCGCTGGAGGGTTGGGTGCAGGAATACCGCGGCGACCTCGGTGTGGCGCTGACCGACGTGGTGGGCATGGACGCCTTCCTGGCCGACTTCGACCTTTACTTCGCCAAGCTGTTCGACGGCCTGCGCCACGACAGCGGCGACCCGGTGGTGTGGGGCGAGAAGGCGCTGGCCCACTACGCCAAGCTGCGCATCGACGCCCACACCAAGCGCCTGGTGTTCTCCGACGGGCTGGAGCTGCCGGTGGCGCTGAGCCTGCATGCGCACTTTGCCGACCGCACGCAGACCGGCTTTGGCATCGGCACCAGCCTGACCAACGACATGGGCCTGACCGCGCTGAACATCGTGATGAAGCTGGTCAGCTGCAACGGCCAGCCAGTGGCCAAGCTGTCGGATTCGCCGGGCAAGACCCTGTGCGACGACCAGACTTTCCTGGCCTATTTGCGCCAGGTTTTTAACAAGTATGATTGATGCGTTGTAAGGTTCGCCGGCCGCGCTGTGCTAGAGGCGCCGCGCCAGGCGAGTCTGCGGCAAGCCGGCCTCGTCGTTGGGGCTTTGAAGACCATTTTTTCTGACCAGAGAGAAGTCCGCCCATGCCACTTTCCGCCGCCACCCTCAACGCCATGCAAAAAGCCGGTGCCGCCGTGTACCAGGCCGACCAGCACCTGAAGGAAGCCGTCAAGGAACACGCACAGCGCATTGGCGCGGCGCTGAAGGCCAGCCCGCTGGACGCCGAAAACGACGTGCTGTTCGAAGATTGGAAGGCCATTGCCCGGCTGTCGCAGACCGTGGCCGACATCGAGTCGCAGCTGTCCAAGGCGTTTGCTGCGGCCGGCAAACTCAAGGGCAAGGGTAAGGGCGCCGCCAAGAGTCTGGCCAAAGCCAAGAAGAAGCCAGGCCGCAAGCCGGCTGGCGCGGCCGGTGCCACCAAGGGCAAGCGCGGCCGCAAGCGCTCGGCCGACGGCATGGGCGGCAACCCGTCCAAGCTGTTGAAGCACCTGGAAACGCTGCTCAATGGGCAAGACTTCACCATCATCAGCCAGTCCGAAGCGGGCCGGCAAACCGGCATCCCCATAGGCTCCATGACCGCCGCGTTGAAGCGGCTGACCGAGCTGGGCCGCATCACCGTCGGCCCCAACGGCGGCTACAAGCTGGCTGCCGCCTGAACACCATCGCCTGAGGCGTTCACGTGGAGCTGGAAGCCTTCAAGCACACGCTGGCCGCCGAAGGCTTTCCGCCACCGGTGCAGGTGGCACGCTTGGCCAACGACTTTGTGGACCTGCACACCCACCCGTTTGAGGCCAAGGCGCTGGTGGTGCAGGGCGAGCTGCGCATCGTCGTGGACGGCCAGTCCACCACCTATGCTGCGGGGCAGGTCTTTCACCTGGCGCACAGCCAGCCGCATTCCGAGTATTACGGCCCGGATGGGGTCGAATACTGGGTGGGTCGCAAGGACGGCCACCAGGTAGCCGCTGACCAGACATGAGTCTGTTAACGGCAGCCGGCCGTCTGGTACCAGTCTGCCACGGCCCCCAGGTTCAGTGCCTGGTTGGCTGACAGCGGGCCTGCGTAGTACAACCTGTTGTCAGCAACCCCCAGCGTGGCGCCAGTCTGCGTGAAATAACGCAGGTAGGTGCTGCTGTAAGCCCGTGAGGCGCTGCCCTTGGGGGCAAACAAGGCGGGGAAGCTGGCTTCGGCCCAGTCGAACAGGCAGTTTGCCGGCTTGACCTGGGCCATCACGGTACAGCTGGGTGCGGCCGTCAAGCCCACGCTGGCCACCGCGCGTATGCGGTCGGCCACCGCCATTTCGGTGGGGTTGCTGCCATAGCCCACGCAAAACTCGGAGCCCGTGAGGTCACTGAAATTGGTGCCGTCGAGGATTTTCTGCGCCGCCAGTTGCTCGCCCAACACCCCGGTGGCATACGGCAGCAGTTGCCCGTTCACCACGGGCTGCCAGCCCGAACTGGTCAGCTGCATGGGCACAAAGCTGGTGGCTTCGGGCATGGTGGCCATCTTGTTTTTTGCCTGCGGTGCCGCCACACCGGCGGCCGCACCCAGCGTGCCAGCAGGCACCATCGCCGTGACATAGACCGACCCGGGCTTGCCCACATCGGCAGGCCCGAACCGGGTCGTGTTGCTGACCACAGAGCCCGCGCTCTGGATCTGCCCGGAAGCGATGACGAAAAAGCTGGGCATCTTGGCAGCAGGTGGTTGGGTACCGCCGGCAAGGTTCAGCAAACCATTGGCGCCTTCGTTGACCAGTGCCACCGCGGCAGGGCGGCTCACCAGCGTGCCATCGCCAATCTGGCCTTCGAAGTTGCGGCCCCAGCCCAGCACGCTGCCGTCGGCGAGCGTTACCAGCGTAAAGTAGGCGCCACAGCTCACGCTGGCCACGTTGCTGAGGTTGGGCACCAGCGCAGGCGTGGTGGAATAGGTGTCGGCGGTGGTCCGGCCCAGTTCACCATAGGCGTTGCTGCCCCAGGTCCATAGCCGCCGCTGCTGGTCCAGCGCGCAGCTGTGGAAATCGCCGGCGGAAATGGCCACCACACTGTTGGGCGCAGGCAACCGAACGGGCAACAGCCGAGTCAGCCGCGCGCCATCTCCCACCTGGCCGTTGTTGTTCAGGCCCCAGCTCCACACATTGCCGTTCACGTCCAGCACCATCTGGTGAAAACCGCTGGTGGACACACGCGTGATCCTGGGCAGATCTGGTACCGGAGCCGGGTTGCTGAAAATGCCTATGCTGGAATTGCCAGCTTGGCCATAGCGGTTGTCGCCCCAAGCCCACACGCCGCCGCTGCGGGTCAGCGCGATGGCGTTGCCGTAGCGAGCGGAAACAGCGGCCACGCCTCTGAACGCTGTGACCACGGCCGGCAGCGCTGCGCCGCTCGGGTTGCCCGTTCCCAGCTTGGCCGTCATGCCGTTGTCGCCCCAGGACCAGAGCGTGCCGTTGCCGTCAATGGCGAACGACGCATCCCCTGCGGCCGCCACCGCGGCCATCGGTGGCAGGCCGGCAATTGGTTGGGGCACCAGCGCATCGCGGCCACTGGCGTCCCCCAGCTGTGCGCTGCCGTTGCGGCCCCAGCCCCAGACCCGGCCATCCCCGCCCAGCGCCAGGTTGTGGGCCTGGCCCGCCGCCACCGACTCCACCCCGGGCATGCCCACCACCCGCACCGGCACGCTGCTGCCCGCAACACTGCCATCCGCCAGCTGGCCCAGGCCATTGCTGCCCCAGGCCCACAGGCTGCCATCGACGCCAATGGCGACGCAGAAGTCCGAGCCGGCAGCCACCTGTGCCATCCGGGGCAGCCCCTGCACGGCGCCTGGCCGGGTGCGGTCAAGGGTGTCGCCGCTGCCCAGCTGGCCGCTGCCGTTGCGGCCCCAGGTGAGCACACTGCCCAGGGCATCGACCGCTGCAACGCCCGCATTGGCGATGGAAAACCTCTGCAACCCGAGCAGGCCGGCCACCCGTACAGGCGTGAACTGCTGCCCGTACTGGTCGTCGCCAAACTGCCCCATCTCATTGCTGCCCCACACCCAGACCCCACCGTCGCGGGCAATGGCCACGTTGACCAGCGTGCCGGACTGGATGGCTGCGATGGGCGGCAAGCCCGGGACAAGCCCAGGGAACATGCGGTCGGTCGTGCTGCCGTCGCCCATGGCCCCCCAGGTGCCGCGGCCCCAGGCCCACACGCGGCCCAGGTTGTCCAGCGCCAGGTTGGAGGCGCTGCTGCTGCTGATGGCGGTGATGCCGGCCAGCGTGGCCAGCTTCACCGGCACCAACGCGCGGGTGGCGGAGATGCCCGTGCCCAGTTGGCCAAAGCCATTGTCGCCCCAAGCCCAGACGGCACCATTGACGTCCAGGGCCAACGAGTGGATGGCGCCGGCAGACACCGCTTGCAGGGTCGGCAAGCCGGCGATTTTCCTGGCCGTCAGCTGGTCGACAACCTGTCCATTGCCGAGCTGTCCATAGTAGTTCCAGCCGAAAGACCAGGCGGCACCATCCTGCGTCAGCGCCAGCGAATGCCCAAGGCCACTTGACACTGCGCTGACTGTGCCGGAAAACCCCAGCACCTTGACCGGAAATGCCTTGCTGACATCGGTGCCGTCACCCAGCGCACCGCTGGAGCCATTGCCCCAGCTCCACAGGGTGCCGTCGCCACGCAGCGCATGCGCGTGGCCGGAGCCCACGCTGACCGATCTGACGTTGTCCAATGCCGCGATGCGCCGCGCCGACACCTGGATCGCCGCTTGGCCATTGCCCAGTTGCCCGCCATCGTTGCGTCCCCAGGCGAGCACCGTGCCGTCTGCCTTCAAGGCCAGAGCAAAGCCGCTGCTGGTGGCCAGTTGCGGCTGCGCCGCCCGACCAGGCGGGCAGGCGAGGGCGAGCATGCCAACGCAAAGGACCGTGGCGAGGCTTTTCATTTTCAGTTGACCCCTTGAATGGGCAACAGCATGCCTGGGCCGTGGCGCTTTGGCAATATGCCGGCTGGGCAAGCGAAAGCACCGGAGGTGGAACAAGGCAGGCCCCGGCACTTGCGCAATGCGCCTCCTTCGGCGACATTCATGTGGCGCGCGCGCCAGCGCAGCGCATCGGCAAACAGGCTCGCTACCAACAACTTGTCCGCACAACAAGGGTTCGCAATGGTCAACAACAAGAAGCGTGTTTGGCTCGTGGCTCGCGTCCTCACTTGCGTTCTGCCCGTGGCCTGTTGCCAGCAGGTGCTGGCCGCCGACGCCCAGGTGGTGATGGTGCAGGGCCAGGTGCAGGTGTTTGATGCCGCTTCCAACGCCTGGCGCCCCGCGGCGGTGAACCAGGCGCTGGCTGCCGGCGAAACCGTGCGCACCGGCGAGGCCAGCCAGATGGCCCTGTTGATGCAGGACCAGACGCAGGTGCGGCTGAACCAGCGCAGCGAATTCCGCCTCAAATCGGTGGCCACCGCCAGTGGCGGCGAAACGGCGTTGGAGCTCAGGGCCGGTCGCATGTGGGCACAGGCCAAGCAGTTCTTCACCGGCATCAGCCGGGGCGCCACCAATGTGGTGGGCACCCTGAAGCTGCAGCGCCTGGTGGTCAACACCCCCACCTCCACCATAGGCATACGCGGCACCGACTGGGAGGTCAGCGTGGGCGATGCCGACACCACCACGGTGATTGTGTTCAGCGGCGAGGTGGCGGTGGCCAACGAACTGGGCGAGGTGTCGGTGGGCGCCAGCGAGCAGGCCACAGTGCGCCGCGGCCAGGCGCCGGTGAAGGTGCTGCTGTCCTCTGCGCGCGAGCGCGTGCAATGGGTCACGGCCTACCAGCCCATCCCCCGGCGCTGGCTGGCCAGCGTGCCAGCTGCGTTGGAGCCGGCCGTGCGTGCCATCGAGGCCGGCGACCATGCCGCGGCGCTGGCCGCGCTGGTGCCGCAGGCCAGCAACTCTGCGCCCGCCGCCCTGGTGCTGGCCGACCTGTACATCGCCCAAGGCCGCGCCGACGACGCACTGGCCCTGCTGCAACCGCTGGCCCAGGGTGGGCGGGGTGACCCGCTGGCCAGCGCGCTGGCTGCGCGCGCGCTCACCCTGGCAGGCCGGCTGGATGAAGCTTCCGCCCTGCTGGCCAGTGCGCGCGCCCAGCAGCCCAGCCAGCCCGAGCTTGTGCTGGCTGCCGCCGACTTGGCGCGCGTGCGCGGCGAGGGCAGCACCGCACTGGCCTTGTACACCCAGCTCGCGCAGGCCGATGTGCAGCGGCACGAGGCCTGGTTTGGCGCCGGCCGCATCGCGGCGGAAAAAGAAGACGTCGCTGCGGCGCAAGATGCATTGGGCCGCGCCATCGCCATGGCCCCCGGCACCGCCGGCTACCAGGCCGAGCTGGCCACGCTGCAAACGCAAACCGGCAACTTGGCCGCCGCCCGCGCCTCGTTCGAGGCCGCGCTGCGCCAGCACCCGGACGACTACCAGGCCCTCACCGGCCTGGGCCTGCTGCAGCTCAAAAGCGGGCAGACACGCGATGCGCTGGCCTCGTTCCTGAAAGCGGGCCTCATCGAACCCCGCTACGCCCGCGCCCAGCTCTACACCGCCGTGGCCTATTACCAGCTCGGCAGTACAGGGCGGGCGCTGGAGACCCTGGACAAGGCCAAGGCGCTGGACCCCAATGACCCGCTGCCCCACCTGTACGAGAGCCTGATCCGCAACGATCTGCTGCAGCCCGGCGACGCGCTGCAGGCCTCGCGCCGCGCGCTGGCGCTGCTGCCTTACCTGAAGTCACTCAACCCGGTGGCCAATGACCAGAAAGGCAGCGCCAACCTGGGTGCCGCGCTGGCCGCGCTGGGGCTGGAAGACTGGGCGCGCGCGTATGCGCAAGACGCCTACTACCCCTTCTGGGCCGGCAGCCACCTGTTCCTGGCCGACCGCTATGCGGGCGACTTCAACAAGAAGTCCGAACTGTTCCAGGGCTTCCTGACCGACCCCACGGTGTTTGGCGCCTCCAACCGCTTCTCCAGCCTGGTGGAGCGGCCAGGCAACTACGTCACGCTGGGCTTGCGCCACGACAGCAGCCGCGACATGAAGATCACCGAGCCCACCTTCACCATCAACGGCCTGGCCAATGCCAGTGTGCCCGTGGCCTGGTTTGGCGAGGTGATACAAACGCGCGCCCAGCCCGACCAACTGGCGTTTGGCGCCCAGTCCCACACCTACACCGTGGCGCTGGGCGCACGCCCCACCTATGCGTTGGGCTTGTTCGCCTATGCCAATGCGTTTGACGCCGACATCACGCTGGGCCCCACCCCATCGGCCACCAACGTCACCGGCAGGAGCCGCATCACCGGTCACAACGAGCGCCTGGACGCAGGTGGCAGCTACCGCTTCGGCCCGCAGTCGCAGGCCTGGCTGAAGCTGGGCACGGGCAGCGAATCGTCCACCAGCAACAGCGTCTCCAGCTTTGACACGCCCGGCGGCCTGGCCACCAACCTGTCCGCCTTTGAAACCCGGCCCCACCAGCGCGATGTGCAGCTGCGCCACAGCTTTGCTGCCAGCCCCCGGCACGAGGTGAGCTGGGGCGTGGAGCGCGCCAGCACCAGCAAGGTCAACACCCTGGTGCAAGAGAACTTCTACCACCTGGGCAGCGGCACCCCCAGCAACCCCGTGCCCTCGGACCGGCTGGCCCAGCGCGATGACGACGTCTCGCGCGACCTGTGGTTCTCCGACCGCTACCAGCCCAGCGCGCAATGGCTGCTGCAGCTGGACCTGGCCGCGCAGCATTACACCAAGACGCGTGACATCAACATCTACCGTGACCGCACGCCGCCCGCCACCCAGCTGTTCCCCGAGCGCTACGAGCGCAACAGCCTGTCCCCGCGCCTGGGCGCCGCCTGGGCGGTGGCCCCCGGCGCCACCCTGCGCGGCGCGTTGCAGAAGTGGCTGCGCCCGGCCTCGTTCAGCTCGTTGGAGCCGGTGGCCACGGCCGGCATCCCGGTGGATGACACGCTGGTCAACCCCGGCGGGCAACTGACGCGCGCGCGCCTGCAGCTGGACTGGGAAACCTCGCCCAGCACCTTCTTCACCGCCTTTGCCGACCGCCGCGAGGTGGACAACCTCAACTCGCCATTGGACGGCGTGCTCAACACCCGCRCCGACGTCTCCAACATCGACCGCCTGCGCCAGCGCACCGTGGCCAACCTGGCGGCGCCAGACGCGCTGGAGGACAAGCCGGTGTTCGCGCGCGGCAACGCCACCAGCGCCGGCGTCACCTTCAACCAGGTCATCACCCGCCAGTGGGCCGCCTACGCCGGCTACGCGCACACCCAGTCCGCCAACACCGGTGCAGGCCTGCTGGGCAACGCGCTGCCCTGGCTGCCCGAACACCGCGCCAGCCTGGGCCTGAACTGGTCGGGCGATGAGCGCCTGCAGATCAGCGCCCAGGCGGTGTGGCGTTCACAGCGCTTTGCCGACGAGGCCAACAAGCTGCCCCAAAGCGCCGGCTGGGACATGACGCTGAAGCTGCACTGGGAGTCCGCGGACAAGCACTGGGCGGTGGATGGCTATGCCGCCAACCTGTTCAAGCGGGGCGTGGAAAACCTGCTGGGCATCAACGTGGTGGCGCGGTACTGACGGGCACACCGCACGTGCGATCACATCACTTGCACCCGGCCACCCCATACCAGTCCGTCGCCGCGCCCAGGCTGAGCGCGGCGCCACCCGATATCGGCCCGACATACACCAGATTGCCGGCATTGATGCCCAGCGTGGCGCCCGTCTTGTTGAAGCTGCGCAGGTAGTTGGGGCCATCGGCCACCGACGCGCCACCCTTGGGGGCGAAGAAATCGGGGAAGGTATTTTCTGCCCAGTTGAACAGGCAATCCGCTGGCTGGATCACCGCTGTGGTGGTGCACGTGGGTGCCGATGCCGCCGTGGAGCCCTGGTCCAGCGGCACGGTGGCCACGGAGCGTATGCGGCCAGAGTTGCTCATCTCGCTGGCGCTGGTGCCATAGCCGACGCAGAACTCCGAGCCCTTCAGCGCAACGGTGCTGGTGCTGTTCAAAATGGTCTGCGCCGCCAGCTGGTCGCCCAGCACGCCACTGGCATACGGCAGCAGCTGGCCGTTCACCACCGGCTGCCAGCCCGATGCCGTGAGCTGCACCGGCACATAGGCGGCGCTGCCGGCCTGGGCTTGGCGGCGCAGCGTGTTGGCCAGGGTGCCCGGCACCAGGGTGTTCGGCGGCACCATGGCGCTGACAAACACCGCGCCGGGCTTGCCCACGTCTGCGGCATTGAACTTGGTCAGCGTGGACACCGAGCCGCTGGTGCTGGTGACGCCGCCGGATGCCACCAGGAAGAACGACGGCAGCTTGTCCGGCGCAATGTTGTTGGGCACGGCGGGTAGCAAGTCCATGACACCATCGAGCGTGTCGTTGACCACCAGCGTGGGCAGCAGGCGGTTGGCCAGCGTGCCATCGCCCAGGTTGCCAAACATGTTCTGCCCCCAGGACCAGGTGGTGCCGTCGGCCTTGTAGGCCAGCGACTGGTAGCCGCCTGCGGCGATGCCCACGAAGCCGGTGGCCACCTGCTTGGGCGCCACGATGCTGCCGGTGCGGTTGCCATCGCCCAGGTAACCCCAGTAGTTGGTGCCCCAGGCCCACAGGCTGCCATCGGCCTTGGTGGCCAGGCTGTGCTGGTAACCGGCCGACATGGCCGTGAAGCCAGAACCCACCAGCTTGGGCAGCAGCGCACACGGCATGGCGTTGGTGACATTGACTGCGGTGTAGTTGGTGCCCTGCACGCACAGGTCGGCACTGGCCACGCCCAGTTGCCCGGCGCTGTTGTCACCCCAGGCCCACAGCGTGCCGTCCAGCTTCAGCGCCAGCGTGTGGGCATAGCCCACCGACACCGCGCGGTAGCCGGTGCCCACCAGTTTGGGCGTCAGGGAGCAGGGGCGCGCGGCCAGGGTGCCGTTGCAGCCCTCGGTGGCGATGTAGCCCAGCTGGCCGCTCCAGTTCATGCCCCAGGCCCACAGGCTGCCGTCGGTTTTCAGGGCCAGCGTGGTGTACCCGTTGCCGCCGGACGACACGGCCGCGTAGCCGTCGCCCAGTTTGGTGGGCGGCTCGGTGAGGGTACTGCGGCCCAGCCCCAGCTCACCGTTGACATTGCTGCCCCAGCCCCACAGCGAGCCATCGCTCTTGAGCGCAAAGTTGCCTGAGACCATGACAAACCCGGTGTCCGTACCAATGCGTTTGGGCACATTGGAGCTGGCCGTGGTGCCATCGCCAAATTCGCCATAGCGGTTGTCGCCCCAGGCCCAGCGGCTGCCATCGCTCTTGCTGGCCCACGTCGTGCCGTAGAAGCCCCCGGTGCTCACCGAGGTAAAACCGCTGCCCACCAGGCCCGGGCTGCTGCGGCTGGCCATGTCGCCCAGCCCCAGTTGGCCGAAGCCGTTGCTGCCGGCCACCCACAGCGAACCATCCGTCTTGACCAGCGCCGAACTCGCCTTGCTGGCGGTCACCACGGCCACATCGCTGCCCACCTGCTTGAAGGTGGCCACCGCCGCCGTGCCGCCATCGCCCAGCATGCCCTGCTCGTTGCCGCCCCGGCCCCACAGGCTGTTGTCGGCCTTCACGGCCAGGATGCTGCCCACACCTTGGGCGATGCGGGTGAAGCCGTCGCCGGTCTTGGTGGGCAGGTTGGTGGTGTAGCCGCCCCATTGGTACACGCTGCCGCTGGTGGTGAGCGCGGCGGCGGAGGTGCCATAGGCCGACACGGCGGCAAAGCCGCTGCCAATCTGCACCAGCCCGGCACGCTGCTGTGTCGTGCCATCGCCCAATTGGCCCTCGCTGTTGTTGCCCCAGGCCCACAGCGAGCCATCGCTGCGCACCGCGTACGACGTGGCACCGCCGGCGGCCATGGCCGTGTAGCCGGTTCCCAGCAGGCGCTTGGTGAAGGAGCAGGTGTACGACGAGTTGGTGCCGGGGTTGCAGACGTCGCTGGTGGCCACGCCCAACTGGCCTTGGGCATTGGAGCCCCACACGTACAAGCTGCCGTCGGCCTTCAGCGCCATCGTGTGCGCCGAGCCCGCAGCCACCGCGGTGTACCCCTCGCCAATTTGACGCGGCAAGTACGAGACAAAGATCACGTTGCCGTCACCCGCAAAACCCTGGCCCCACATCCACAGCGTGCCATCCTGCTTGATCCCCAGCGTGTAGGCGGTGGCGGCCGCCACGGCCTTGTAACCGTCGCCGATCTTGACGGGAACCGAGCGCGAATTCTGCGTGCCATCTCCCAACTGGCCATAGGAGTTCTGCCCCCAGGCCCACACGCTGCCATCGGTCTTGAGGGCGACGATGTGCGAGTCCCCCGCCGCCACCGCCTTGTAGCCCGTGCCCACGCGCACAAACACCGGCGAGCTCAGCAGCCGCCCCAGGCCCAACTGGCCGTAGGCGTCCGACCCCCAGGCATAGAGCCGGCCTTCTGTGCTGAGCGCGAAAACGCTGTTGCCGGTGATGCTGGGGGAGGGCGACACCGTGATGGACGGTGGCGCGGCCAGCGCGGGCGTGGCAGTGCCCAGCAGGTGCAGCGCAGATGCCGCGAGCAGTAACGTCAACCTCAGGCTCATAGGCGCATGCCCCTCATGGTTTGAGGCCGCAAGGCCCCCGCACGGTCCACCACCGCACCGGCATGCCAGTGCGGTTTCATTCTATGCGGCAGCCCCGCCATGGCTAACTGGCGCCCATGTCTCCGCCCTGGGCGGGCGGCTCCACCGCAAACCGCCAGGCTTCGCCCGCCGACACCACCCAGCCCCCCGTGGGCGCGGCGAAATGCGTGCCCAGCACCAGCACCTGCCGGTCGGCCTGCTCGGCCAGGAAGCGCCGGCGCGTGGCCCGCGCGGCCAGCACATCCACATCGAAGTTGCTGGCCAGGTCCGGCTCGCAGCACTGGATGGGGTGGTGCATCAGGTCGCCGGTGATCACCGCCTCGTGTCCTTCGGAGCGTATGCGCACGCTGACGTGGCCGGGCGTGTGGCCCGGTGTGGGCTCCAGCCGCACCTCGTCGGTCAGTGCGTGGTCCATCTCCACCAGGTCGGCCAGGCCGGCGTCCAGGATGGGGCGCACCGAGTCGTCCATGATCTGCCGGTCTTCGCCTTCCTGCGCTTGTGACCAGTGTTCCCACTCGCGCCGGCCAAACAGATAGCGTGCGTTGGCAAAGGTGGGCACCCAGCGGCCTTGCACCAGCCGGGTGTTCCAGCCCACATGGTCCACATGCAGGTGGGTGCACAGCACGGTGTCCACCCGCTCGGGCGGGAAGCCGGCTTCCGCCATGCGCTGCAGGAAGGTCGACTGCATCATGTTCCACGCCGGCACCGAGCGCGGCTTGTCGTTGCCCACGCAGGTGTCCACCACGATGCGTCGCCCTTGCGATTCGATGATGAAGCAGTGCAGCGAGGCAAACAGCCGCCCATCGCCATGTGCGAAGTGCGGGCGCAGCCAACCGTGCGCCTGCACGCGTTCGGGTGTCAGCCCACGGAACAGGAAGTGCGGCGCATTGGCGCCCTGCATTTCTACCACCTGGGTGATGGTGACTTGGCCGATCTGCCAGCTTCTCATGTGCTCCTCTTGGCTGCTGCCGTTGTTGTTGCGAGCCAGTATCCGGGGTGGGATCGCATGAGTCAATGATCAGGCATCATGCAAGCCTGTTGAACCAAGGAGTCGCGTATGGTCTATGCCGCGTTGAAGGCAGTGCATGTGTTGTCGCTGATGCTGTGGCTGGGTGGCATGGTGTATGGCAATTTCTTCCTGCGCCCGGCGCTGGCCGCCCTGGCGCCGCCTGAGCGCGTGCGGCTGATGCACGCGGTGCTGGGGCGCTTCCTGGGCGCGGTGGGCGTGGCCGTGCTGCTGGTGCTGGGCAGTGGCCTGGGCATGGTGGGGCTGGCTGCCCGCATGGCGGCGCAAAGCGGTGGCCGCTTCAGCATGCCGCTGGCCTGGACGGTGATGGCGGCGCTGGGCCTGCTGATGATGGCCGTCTTCGGCCACATCCGCTTTGCGCTGTACCCGCGCCTGGGCCGTGCCGTGGCCGCGCAAGACTGGCCCGCCGGCGCCGCCGCGCTGGCCCAGGTGCGCACCGGTGTGCACGTCAACCTGGCGCTGGGCGTGCTGATCGTTCTCGTGGTGCTGCTGGGGGCCGCGTACTGAGGCGCACTGCGGCGCACTAGGCACCCGTGCCCAGCACGCGCAGGCCCTGCGGCGTGCGGATGTGCGCCACCAGGCCGGGCAGGGCGGCGCTCTCCACCGCTACCGGCCCCTGCAGGCCCAGCGCGGCCAGCAGCCGCTGAATGCGCTGCGGCTGCGGGTGGTGCAGCACCAGCCGCTCCAGCGCCAGCCCCTGGTCGGGCAGCCGCGTGGCCGGCGGGGTGTCCGTGTGCCATTCGATCAGCGCCGGCGCCACGCCGCCCAGCGGCAGCGAGCCGTCTGCGGGGAAGGTGATCAGCCAGTTCAAAGCGCCCCGGCTCATGGGCTCGGCCGGGCCCAGGTCTTCCCCGGCATCAATGCCTGCAGCCAGGCTGGCGGGCATGCTGGGCGTGCGCGCCACCCAATTGGTCAGCGCGGGCGCGCTGTGCGGGCCCAGCGTGTCCAGCGCAAACCAGCGCGGCCGTGCCGGAGCGGGTGCTTGCGGGTTGGGCGCGATCACTTCCAAAAACATGTCGCTGCCCAGGCGCAGCAGCAGGTTGTGCGTGCCCATGCGCGGGTGTTCGCCACCCGGCTGCATGGCCACGCCCAGCACCTGCTGCACCAGCGCCGCGCCGGCCGCCAACGTGGGCGAGGTGATGGTGATGTGGTCTATGCCGCAGCGTGGGGGAGGGGTGGAGGTGCTCATGTGTCTTGTGGCGCATCGCCGGCCACCCGTTGCACCAGCTGGCGCAGGGTTGCCACGTCGGCATCGGGCTGCAGCGCCGCTTCAAACGCCGCATAGGTGGCCGGCTCGGTGCGCTGCAGTTGCAGCAGCGCCTTCTTCGGCCCCAGGTACCACTGGTGGCGCAGCACAAAGTGGTCTTCCAGCAACTGCATCAGCAGCCAGTGGCGGCGGTAGTTGCCTTCCGCGTCGCCACGCTGCAGCCGGGCCAGCATCTTCCAGGCCCAGGTGCGCAGGGTGCGCAGTTCATCCTCGGGCCTGGGCTCGGGGCCCTGGGCAAACAGCGCATCCAGCGCGGCCAGGAAGCGGCTGGCCTCATCCCCACGCTGCGCCAGCACCACAGCGCCGCGCAGGTGAAGTTGCTCCGCCGTGGGGTTGGCCAACACCGCCTCGGGGTGGATGAAGGCGTCCAGGAACTGGCCGTCCACCACGCGGGCATCGCACACTTTGCGCGGCACGTCGGCGAAGCCCGCCAGGTCGTAATCGCTCTGCGGCGTGGCGCTGCCGTCGGCGTGCGAGCCATACAACAGCACGGTGTGGGCGCCGTGCTGCTGCATCAGCTCGGTGCACAGGCGCTTGATCAGGGGGTTGGGGTGCATGTAGCCCGCATCTTAGCCAAGCGCGCCGCCAAGCGGGCGCAGCCGGAGCGCGCGCTGGCCGGTGGCCGAAACAGCGCTTGAAACATGGGCCTGTAACAGCGGCTGAAACAGGCCTCAAGCTGGGTATAGTTGGCAGATCTGTTTGCCCAAATAGCCCGGGGAGGGGCCTTCACCACATGACCGCAGTCAGCAACACCGTACGCACGCCCGTAGGCTTCGCCTTCAGCAGCGGCAACTACAAGATAGACGACCTGCTGGCCGGCGCCTACTGGGGCGGCAAGCTCGGCGGTGCGATGACGCTGAGCTACAGCTTTCCCACCAGCGCCGACATCTTCACGCCCGGCTACGGCAACGCTGAGCCGCTGACCGGCTTTGCCGGGATGAACGTCGAGCAGCAGGCCACCTTCGTGAAAGCGCTGGACGCCTGGGCCAGCGTGGCCAACCTGCACTTCACGCTGGTGCCCGACGGTGCCGATTCGTATGGCGAGATCCGCGCCGCCTTCACCACCACCAAGGCCGTGCTGGACGCGCTGGCCTACGCCTACACGCCGCGCTCCACCAACTGGGCCGGCGACGTCTGGCTCAACGGCACCTCCAACTGGACCAATCTGGCCAACGGCAGCTACAACTTCATGGCGCTGATGCACGAGGTCGGCCATGCGCTGGGCCTGTCGCACCCCTTTGGCGGCAGCAGCGCCTTTGGCGGCTCGCTGCCCACGGAGGAGGACAACTACAGCAACACCATCATGGCCTACAACGCCGTGTCGGGCTCCGCCAGCTCGCGCGCCAACACCTACGCCACCACGCCCATGTCGTACGACATTGCCGCCATGCAGTACCTGTATGGCGCCAACATGAGCTACCACACCGGCGACGACAGCTACACCTTCGAGCAGGGCAGCAAATACTTCCAGACCATCTGGGACGCCGGCGGCTCTGACACCATCGTCTGGAAGGCCAGCGCCGCTGCCGGCGTGGCCGCCGAAGGCGCCGCCATCGACCTGCGCCCCGGCGCCTGGAGCGACCTGGGCGACGCGATTGCCTACCGCGACAAGGCGGGCAACGCCCTGTCCACCTCCAACCTCACCGTGCAGATCTACGCCACGGTGACGATAGAAAACGCCACCGGCGGCGACGGTGCCGACACCCTGACCGGCAACGACGTGGCCAACGTGCTGACCGGCGGCGCCGGCAACGACACGTTGAGCGGCGGCGCCGGTGACGACCAGCTGCTGGGCGGCGCCGACATCGACACCGCCGTCTACACCGCCGCGCGCACCGGCTACACCATCACCCGCGCCGACGACGGCACGTTGACGGTCTCTGGCGGCGAGGGCAAGGACACCCTGGCCGGCATGGAGCGCCTGAAGTTCGCCGACGGTGGCCTGGCGCTGGACATGGCCCACGACCAGGCCGGTGGCAAGGCGGCACTGCTGCTGGGCGCGCTGCGCGGCACCGCTGGCCTGGCTGACGCCGCCGAGGTGGGCAAGTTGCTCGCCTACCTGTCCACCCCCGGCGCCAATGCGGCGCTGCCCTCCATCTATGAGGCCGCGGGCTTCCTGATGAACGCCGCCGACTACCCCGCCGCCGCCGACAGCACCAGCAGCCGCACCCTGGTCACCGTGCTGTTCAAGAACCTCACCGGCACCGACATCGACGCGGCCACGCTGCAGGTCTTCGCCAGCCTGCTGGACGACCACCTGGTGACGCAGCCGCTGCTGCTGGGCATGGTGGCCGATTTGCCGCTGAACTGGCAGCAGGTGGGGCTGGTGGGGCTGGGGCAGACCGGGCTGGTCTACGCCTGAGGCCCCACACATGCCGTCACCCAACAGCAGCGCCGCCGCTTACTCGACCCTTCTCTCCAGCGACGGCACGCTCAATGGCCTGCTGGGCGGCGCCTACTGGGCCAGCGGGTCCCTGAGCTACAGCTTTCCCTGGACCAGCAACAGCAGCGCCTACTTCTCCGGCTACAACGGGCAGGCCTACTCCAGCACCGGCGAGAACACCGCCGCCCAGCACTTCGGCTTCAACAGCACCGAGATGTCGGCGGCGCGCGCCGCGCTGGCCGCCTGGGCCAATGTGGCCAATCTGTCGTTCACCGAGGTGTCCGACGGGCAGTCCAACGTCGGCGACATCCGCTTTGCCTTCACCTCGGCAGGGCAGGCCGCTTCTGACGGCTCATCGGCCTGGGGCTGGGCCAACTACCCCAATGCCTACTGGCCCAGCGCCGGGGACATCTGGGTCAGCGCCAGCCATGGCAACGACACGGCCTGGGGCGCGGGCTCCTACGACCTGATGGCGCTGGAGCACGAGATCGGCCACGCGCTGGGGCTCAAGCACCCGTTCGAGGACGAACGTGCCTGGGGCGGCGGCCCCTCGCTGGAGGGCACCAGCTGGGACAGCCGCGTGCTCACCATCATGAGCTACAGCACGCTGGCCTCGCACCCCGACGCCATCGACTTCAGCTACAACCCCACCACGCCCATGGTGCTGGACATCGTGGCCATCCAGTACCTGTATGGCGCCAACCGCGCCTACAACGCCGGCAACACCACCTACAGCTTCAACGACAACCCCGGCCAGTATTACTTCCAGACCATCTGGGACGGCGGGGGCAGCAACACCATCGTCTTCAGCGGCAACTCCAATTCCTCGGTCGACCTGCGCGAGGGCTACGGCAGCCAGATCGGCAACCCGGTCTACGCCGGCACCTACAGCAACGACCGGGCCTACCGGGTCTACAACGTCTGGATCGCCTACGACACCGACATCAACACCGTCACCCTGCTGGGCTTTGGCAACGACACCATCCAGGCCAACAACAACGGCGACTACCTGGACGCCGGCGCCGGCAACGACACCCTGACCGGCGGCACAGGCAACGACACCCTGATCGGCGGCGCCGGCAATGACCTGCTGGAAGGCGGCTCGGGCACCAACACGGCGGCCTATGCCGGCCCCCGCTCGGACTACACCATCAGCTACAACAGCGCCACCGGCACCTTCACCATCGCCGACAGGGTGGGCTCCCGCAACGGCACCGACAGCGTGCACGGGGTGCAGAACTTCTCCTTCACCGACGGTCTGGCCACCTCGGCCCAGCTGATCGGCCTGGACAACACGCCGCCCTTCGTGGTGACCTACAGCCCGGCCGACAACGCCAGCGGCGTGGCCACCACAGCCACCATCACCATCAGCTTCAGCGAGACGGTGAAGCTGGGCGCGGGCAGCATCCAGCTCAAGGACGCCAGCGGCCGCGTGGTGGAGAGCTTCACCAGCGCCTCCATCAACCTCAACATCAACGGCAGCCAGCTGGTCATCCGCCCCAGCAGCACACTGTCGCCCAACACCACCTACACGCTGTCCCTGGCCGCCGGCAGCGTGCTGGACCTGGCCGGCAACGCCTTTGCCGGCAACAGCAGCTACCACTTCACCACCGTGTCGCCGGTGGACACCACGCCGCCCACGGTGCTGTTCTACAGCCCCGCCGACAACGCCACCGGCGTGGCCACCAACACCTTTGTCACGCTGACATTCAGCGAAGCCGTCAGGCTGGGCAGCGGCAGCATCCAGCTCAAAGACGGCGCCGGCCGCGTGGTGGAGACCTTTGCCCCAGGCTCCAGCGCGCTCAGCGTGTCGGGCGCACAAGTCAGCATCAAGCCCACGGCGGCGCTGCTGCCGGGCGTCAGCTACACACTGTCGCTGGCCAGCGGCAGCGTGCTCGACCTGGCCGGCAACAGCTTTGCCGGCAACACCAGTTACCACTTCACCACCGCCGCCAGCGCCGACACCACGCCGCCCACGGTGATTGCCTACAGCCCGGTGGACAACGCCACCGCCGTGCCCACCAACGCCGCCATCACCCTGCTGTTCAGCGAGGCGGTGAAGCTGGGCGCTGGCAGCATTCAGCTCAAGGACGGCAGCGGCAAAGTGGTGGAAACCTATGGCAGCGGTTCCGCCGCCGTCACGGTGGCAGGCGCGCAGGTCATCGTCAAGCCCGCCGCCGTGTTGTCGCCGGGCGTCACCTACACGCTGTCCTTCGCCGCCGGCAGCGTGCTGGACCTGGCCGGCAACAGCTTTGCCGGCAACACCAGCTACCACTTCACCACCGCCAGCGTGCTGGCCGGCGACACCACGCCGCCCAGCGTGCTGGCCATCACGCCGGTGGACAACGCCACCGGTGTTTCCGTCACCGGCGCCATCACGCTCACCTTCAGCGAGCCCATCAGCCTGGGCGCCGGCCAGATCCTGCTGAAGGACGGCGCCGGCAACGTGGTCGAGGCCTTCTCCGGCAGCTCGGTGGCGGTCAGCGGCAACCTGCTCACGCTCACCCCGTTCAAGGCGCTGGCCTCGGGCACGGGCTACACGCTGTCGTTCGCGCAGGGCAGCGTGCTGGACCTGGCGAGCAACGCCTACAGCGGCGCCATCTACCACTTCACCACGCAGGTGAGCGGCTCCACCGTGGTGCCCACGGCGGGCAACGACGTGCTCATCGGCACCAGCGGCAGCGACACCATCGCCGCGCTGGACGGCAACGACCTCATCACCGGCGGCGCYGGCAACGACGTGCTCGACGGCGGCGCCGGCATCGACACCGCGCGCTTCCTGGGCAAGATGGCCGACTACACCATGACCTTTGGCAACCTGCTGATCGGCGGCGCCACCACCGTGTCAGACACGCGGCTCAACCTCACCGGCAACGACGGCCGCGACACCCTGCGCTACATCGAGCGCCTGCGCTTCTCCGACGTCAGCCTGGCGCTGGACGTGGCCGCCAGCCAGCCCGCCGGCAAGACCATCCTGATGATGGCCGCCACGCTGGGCACCGGCTTTGTCAAGGACAAGACCTATGCCGGCATGTTCCTCAGCTACTTCGACACCGGCGCCAGCCTGCTGGAGGGCGCCAACCTGCTGGTCAGCGCGGGCGTCATGGCCGCCTTTGCGGGCGCGGCGGACAACACCACCTTTGCCAAGTTCGTCTACCAGAACGTCTATGGCGTGCAGCCCGACGCCGCCACGCTGAACCAGATCGTGACCGCGCTGAACAGCAAGGCCACCACGCAGGCGCAGTGGATGGCAGACCTGGCCGCCTCCACGGCCAACGAGAACCACGTGGCCCTGACGGGTTACACGCTCAGCGGGTTTCAGTTCCTGGGCTAGGGGCAGCGCTGGTTGAAGGCATCTCGTCAAAGAACTTCCAGGTGTCTGCGCCGTCAAACTTGCGCGCCCTGATCGAGGCGATCAACTCCGGATCAAAGTTCGCCAGGTGCACGCCGTGCTTGGCGCCTGGCTTGGGCTCCAGCGGCTCCCAGTGCGTCACGCACCCGCAGGTGCGGCAACGGATCGTCCGCATCGTTCTGTCGCCCTGGATGTACTCGGCCGTGTTCTCAGGGTGCCCCTGGATCTCGACCGTGCCGAACTCGAAGTAAACCCACGGCCCGCCGATGCGGCGACACAGCGAGCAGTTGCACAACGTAGCCACAGCGGGTGTGGTCGGTAACGTCAGCTTGACAGCGCCACAGTGGCAGGAACCTTGGTGCATGGGAGTGTGCTTTCGTAGATTGCGGGAAGCCGCTGCGGGTGGGAATGCTGGCCTAACGCAAGAGGTGTGGGGCAACGCAGGTGTCCCGCTCGAATGATTGGTTAGCCCGTCTTTTTGAGAACTGCGCCGTCGAGTGTACTCCGTGCGCCGCAAAGCAAATTGCACTTTTCCGACGCGACCGTGTGAACGGAGCGATCAAAGAAGAACAACGTAAGTTGGCACTCGGACTCTGCATTTGAATACAGAATCGCCCTGTCTCGAAGCCACGTACCTGTACCTTCGAACGTGCAGTTATTCCAATTCGTTCCATTGAGCAACACCTTTGCAGCGATGCCATTTTCCTTGCGCCAGACGGCAACCGAGTCAATGGCGGATTGGCAGTTGACCCATTCAAAACTTCCATTGGGTTGCACAGGTCCCACCTCGCAAACTCGTTGTTTAAAGCTGTACGTCCCAAAAATCGAGGCTGGTGGAACATGGATATTTGCCTGTCCCCAACAACGTAGCGTGGAACCCAACAGGCAAACAAGAACAATTGCTTTGGCAAATTGCATAGTGGGCTAACTTTGATATGGCCCGCAAAAGTGCGGAATTACATGGCCGCATGCGGGAACACATGTCGAGCCGAATTCGGAAAGTCTAAATGGTCCCGCGCAATCTCCCAATCCCCCAACGGAAGGAAAGAAGCGAACGATGTTGTTACACGCGCCAACCACGCCGGCAAGATCAGGTCGATGCGGCATTCGGCGCAGCGGCATCAAGGAGGAGGCCGCAGGCCGGGGGACAGCCGCGGAGCCGAGTGCCGCGTCGGCCTGATCCCGCAAACACTGCCGGCAGCAGCCTCAGCGCAGCGCCACTTCCATCTCCACGCGATCACGCCCATTGATCTTGGCGCGGTACATCGCTTCCACCGCGCGGTTCACCGCGTCCGCCATCTTTTCGCCTTGCAGTGCCACCGACACGCCAAAGCTGCAGGTCACCGGCTGCCCGTGCGGCCACTCTTCTGCGCCAATGCGCATGCGCAGGCGCTGCGCCAGCACCATGCCGGCCTCACCACTGATGGCGGGGCAGATCACCAGGAACTCGCCACCACCCCAGCGCGCCACCAGCTCACCATTGCCCAGCTCCTCGCGCACCAGCTCCGCCGCGCCCTTGATCACCAGGTCGCCCACGTCACCCCCGTGGGCTTCGTTGATCTGCCGGAAGTTGTCAATGTCAAACAGCAGCAGCGCCAGCGGGAACAACGCCGGGCCCGTGCGGTCGGCCAGGTGCTGCAGCTCGTCTTCCAGCCCGGCGCGGTTGTACACGCCGGTCAGCGGGTCGCGCCCGGCCACTACGGCAAAGGGCGCGGCCTGCAGCTTCAGGTTGGCATTCACCCGGCCAAAGGCCGGCTCGCCCGAGCGCCGCCCGGGGCGCCGCCGCTGCATCATCAGCCGGTCGGCCACCAGGTAACCGCATGCGGCCAACAGCCACGCCGCGATGATGATCAGCTGCAGCGTGGCGGCAGAAATGAGATCGCCGCCGACGAATTCCATGCGCTCCACCACGATGCGGTGCGCGCCCGGCTGCACATTGCCGGCGGTGGAAATGTCCAGCGCCACGATGTTGTCGCGCTCCAGCCCCTTGAACTGCGCCGGCACCACATGCTGCGCGGCCCACCATGACGCCACCGACATGGCGTTGAGCTTCAGCTCCATCGGCTGCGGGCTGGTGCCCGGCTCCAGCACCATTTCCATGGGCTTGTATGAGCCTGAATCCCCGGGCTTGGAGTAAGCCGGGTTGTACTGGCGCAAAAACACGCGCACCTGCTGCTGGGGCTCGGGCCCTTCGCTGTGCAGCCAGATCTTCAGGCTGTCGTAGCTGCTCAGGTTGATGCCCTGCGGCACCTCGCCCAGCTCCACATTGATTTCACAGTAGGGCCACTGGTAACTGGCGTCGATGGTGCATTCCACCGCCAGTGCGCCGTTGCCACGCAAGAGCCGCGAGCGGCTCTTGCCACCCGAGGCCCGGTCATCGATCGCGCGCATGGTGAAGGGCGAGTTGGCGTCCACCACCAGCACGCGCCCGGGCGCGAAGTGGTGCCAGGCCAGCGCCAGCAAGGTCGCCAGCACCAGCCCCAGCACGAGACGGTTGATGTGCTTGCGGCTCATAGGATCCTCATCATACCCAGGGCGCAGCGCACCCTGTGTGCGCTTGGCAACAGTGTGGCGCCATCTCCTGGCTTACGCTGTACCCATGGCTTACCAGTCTTCCCTGCTCATGCCCCCGGCTTTCGCGCCTGCTGCCCAACAGGTCTTCACCTGGTGGCGGGGCGCGCACGGGCTGTGCGCCGTGCTGGCACTGGCGCTGGCCTTCGGCTTGGCATCTTCCCTGGCCCTGGGCAGCCGCAGCGCGGCCGGCACGCCTGCCAAAGAGCGCCTGGCCACCTATGTGCCGTGGATAGAGAAGACCATGCAGCTGCCCGTGCGCGGCAGCAGGGCAGGGGAGTTTGCCCGCTACTACGCCTGGTCCAAAGGCTACCCCGGCGATGTGCGCGTGGTGCTGATGCGCGACCCCGGCCACGCAGGCACCCACATCGTGGAGGTGGACGACATCCCCACCTCAGCCGCCGGCGCCTGTGACATGGCGGCGCGGGTGGATGTGGTGCGGCGCCGCGTGCTGGAAGTGGGCTGCAACCCCGGCGCCTGACGCCCCGGCAGGTCAGCGTGCCACCGCGTAACTGCGCCAGCTCGCCACAATGGCAGCACCGGTGGAAATGGCCGCCCCGGCCACCAGCGACGCCAGGAACCACAGCACCGTCGTCAGGGCGACCACCTGGTCTTGCGCCGTCCACGCATGCGGCAAGGCCGCGCTCAGCACGATCAGGATGCCTGCCATCACCGTGCCTGCGACGATGGTCGCCACGGCCCAGGCCAGCAGGCCATGCACGCCTTCGCGGGCTGGTGTGGCGCCCCGCCTTTCGCGCGCGAAACCGGTCACGTAGCCACCCGCCGCGCTGGCGGCCAGCTGCATGAAGATCAGCCACGCCCCCACCGCATTGGTGGTCAGCTGGCTGGGCGTGGTGGGTGCGTTCCAGAACGAGACCAGCGCCGCCAGCCCCATCGCCGCGCCCACGCTGGCCAGCACCAGCGACAGCGCCAGCGCCGTGCCGGCGCCCGCCAACACCGAGCCCCAGGAGATCGCCAGGCCGGTGGCCGTGGTGGTGGCGGGCTGCTGGCGGTTGCCTGCCGGCTGCTGTGGGGCATACGGCCCCGGCTCGTGGGGAAAGGTCAACGTGGACATGGGCGCCTCCAGCTTTGGATGATGGCAAAAGCATAGAAACGGCCAGCCCGTGCCGATGCAGGCCTGCAGGTGGTTTGCTTGTCAGAAAAGTCTGAGTTACACCTTGACCGGGTGCGGGCGCCGCAGGCTTGCTTTAAAGTCTGACCGAAAACCACAGCCGCCGAGGAAACCATGACCATGCCTGCCCGCCACTGTTCCCGTCGTTCCTTCACCATGGTGCTGGTTGCCGTGGCCTGCGCCACCGCAGCGTGGGCGCCGCAGGCCTGGAGCGCCGACCCGTCCAAGCGCAAGCCCGACCTGGCCGACGCCGCCGAGGGCCAATACTTTGGCGACGTGATCTCCGATTCCAAAGGCTCGTCCAAAGATGGCGTCACCCTCACCGTCACCCGCGTCGGGCCCAACCTGGTCAAGGTCAGCGCCGACTACGCGCGCCTGCCCACCGTGCAGGTGCCGCTGACGCAGGCCATGGGCAAGATCGTGCAGGCGCGGGGCGACAGCGTCTTCCTGCTGGACCGCGCGCAGGCGCAGCTGGACGTGTCCTTCCTCAACGAAGTCAGCTGGTCTGGCAAGAAGCGTTGACGAGGAGGGCTGCAGCATGACCGTCAAGCGCATGGACAACGTCGGCATCGTGGTGGAAGACCTCGACTCGGCCATAGCATTCTTCACCGAACTGGGCCTGTCGCTGGAGGGCCGCGCCCCCATCGAAGGCGACTGGGCTGGCGATGTGACCGGCCTGCCCGGCCAGCGGGTGGAGATCGCCATGCTGCGCACGCCAGACGGCCACAGCCGGCTGGAGCTGTCGCGCTTCCTGGCGCCGGCCATTGCCGAAGACCACCGCAACGCCCCGGTCAACGCCCTGGGCTACCTGCGCGTGATGTTCACCGTGGAAGACATTGACGACACGCTGGCGCGCCTGCAGCAACGCGGCGCGCAGCTGGTCGGCCAGGTGGTCAACTACCAGGGCGTTTACCGGCTGTGCTACATCCGCGGGCCCGAGGGCATCCTCATCGGGCTGGCGCAAGAGCTGGGGAAATAGCGCCTGCGCGGCGCAACAGCGTCAGCCCGCGCGCCGGTAGCGCATGGCCACCGCGCCGTTGCGCAGCGGCTTGGCCGAGATCAACGCCAGCCGCCGCGTGCTGGGCAGCCCGCTCTCAAACAGCCTCGGGCCGTGCCCGGCGATGCGGGGGTGGACGAGGAACATGTAGTCGTCGATCAAATCCAGCCGGTCCAGCGCGGTCGCCAGCTTGCCGCTGCCAAGCAGCACGCCGGCAGGCGTCGCGTCCTTCAGCTGCTGCACGCCCGTGCGCAGGTCGCCAGTGATGTGGTGGCTGTTGGTCCATGGAAAGTCTTTTCGCGTCGACGACACCACATACTTCGGCTTGGCCTGCAGCTTGTCCGCCCACGCGCGTATCGCCGGCGGTGCGGGCGTGTCGCCGCTGGCGACCCCTGGCCAGTGGCTCTCCATCATCTCGTAGGTCACGCGGCCCCACAGCATCGCCCCGGCTTCGTCCATCAGGCGGGTGAAGAAGTCGTGCGTCTCGTCGTCGGCGATGCCTTCCCGGTGGTCGATGCAGCCGTCCAGGGTGACGTTGATGCTGAAGGTTAAAAGTCCCATGGTGTCCTCTGTTCGGGATGCGCAACGAGCCGCTCGCCGGCCGGCTCCTGGTTCACGAGCCCAATGCGCGAGGTGTTCACACTGTATCGCCTAGACAGACGACTGTACCGATATGCCATAGCGTTCCCTGAGAAGGGCGGCAAGCCCTTCAACGTCATTTCTCTCGTCGTCGAAATGGACCGTTGCCATGCCGAGGCCAGCCGCGGCGAGCAAGTTCTTCGGCGTGTTGTCGATGAAAACTGAATCTCGGGGCGCAACATGGAGCTGATCCAGCGCGTGCTGAAAGATTCTTTGCGATTGCTTGTCGCAGCCAACCGCAGCTGATACGACGATCGGAAAGAACACCTTGTCGAGCGCCTGATGCCGCGTGAGGTGTTCAAACCGGTCGGCCTTGTTGTCCGTGATGATGCCCACCGCATACTTGCTGCTCAAGCCCTCTGCGAGTTCAAGCATGGCGGTGTTGATCGGCGTGCTCTCGAACGCTGCGACAAGGAATTCCAGCGGCAGGTCTTGCCCAAGTGTTTCGCACACCGAGCCCCAGATGTCTGCGTATGAGGTTTCGCCAAGGTTCAGGGCGGCATTGTGAGGCTTGAAGGCCGCCGCCACCGCCGCGTAGGGAATGCCAGTGCGATCGCTCAGATAGCGGCAGGTGGTGACTGATCCAGTTCTGTCGGTAGTCAAGACACCGTCGTAGTCGAAGAAGATCGCTTTCATGGACTTGCGCTACGCGCTAAGCTGAGCCGTCTAACGTTGGAGCTGAGCCGACCGCAGCGGCTGGCTGCGTAAGGCCAAGCATGAAATGGTGGCCTGAAGCAGACAGGCACTGCGAGTCGGTCCGAGCGACCTGTTAGCCTTCACTTGGAACCCGTCTCAGCACTCCTCGTGCCGCCATACCAAATATTGGAAGTCCAGTCTTGCCAGGATCGAGATTGTTTACAACCCGGCTCCACTCAGCAAGCACAGTGTCATCATTTTCAGCCGTGAGCAAGATCGACCAATTCTCTATCCAACCTCGTGTGCCGTCATGATCGGACATCACCCCAACAATTGACGCATTGGTCATGACATTAGATAGCATGAAGCGTCCGGGCATCATCTCAATCCACTTGCCGTTTTCGCTCAAGTAAACGCGGGCTTCTTCTCCATCAATTTTGATTCTGAGGACTATGTCAGTAGCTACTGGTGGCGTGTTTTTTCTGGTTGATGTCAATGGCAATCTCATCACCAGCGTGCCTTCCCATTGACCGTGCAACACCGTCTCAATGCGCCTAGTGAATCTTGACTTCGGAACCAATTCAGTCGAAGTTGCTTCGGCTGTACTCACTTCTTTTGCGGGTTGACTTGGTTCCTTTGGAGCATCTACTTGTGGCGACGCGCAACTGGCCAAGACGGCAGTCAAGCAACAAGTTGTCAATAGGCGTGCTGTTGTGAGCATTTGATCTACAGGTGAAGGCTAAGTTTGATGTATCCCGCAAACCTGGGGAACAACATGGCCGCCTGCAGTCTACGTGCTCAAGCGCCATCCCCCAATCCCCCATCAGGGGGAATGTAGAGGTCGGCCCTTGTGCTTCTGATACATTCAAACCGTCGAGAAAGGGCCGGTTCGGTAAATTGGTAAGCCCGAACCCTTCCACCCGTTTGGAAGAACCTGTTTTCGCTTCCGCGAGAACCCGCGACAAGCCTGTGGCGTGCTGTACGCCATATGCTTGTTCGTGCGCGTTCATTCATTCAATCGTGGAACCCTCGCCGCACGGGCAAGCGCTTTTCTTTCAAGGAAAAAAGCCATGCCAACCATCCAAGCCAACCCCGATGTGGTGACACAGATCAATGTGTTCACCACCACGCCCGAGAACCAGCAGGCGCTGATCGACCTTCTCACAGCTGCTGCGCGCCACGTGCAGCACGTGCCCGGCTGGCTGTCTGCCAGCATCCACCGCGAAAGGGACGGCACCCGCGTCGTCAACTACGCGCAGTGCGCCAGCCATGCGGCGTGGGAGGCAGTGATGGCCAAGCTCATTGAAGGGGGCTTCCTGGCCCGCAACAAGCAGCTGGGGCAGGCCGCGCCTGGGCTTTACCAGGTGGTGTTCACGCTGGAAAACTAGCCAGCGCCAGGCGCTTTTTTTGCGCCCGCCAAAAGCCCGCCTGGTGCGGGCTTTTTTGCTTGCGTACGCCTGCCACGGCAAGTTATCCACAGCACATTTCCACAATTTATCCCCACAAGATACATTGAACTGATATTGAACTATAGATCAATTTCGGTTTAATATCGGTGCATGCCCGGCACCTTCATCAAGCAAAACCTGCCCAGCCCACAGGCCTATTTCGAGGGCCAGGGCCTGGTGCTGCAGCCCGGTGGCAAGCGCTGGCGCACCACGCGGTGCGAGTTCCATGGCGGCAGTGATGCCATGCGCGTGCACCTCGGCACAGGCGCCTGGGTCTGCATGGCCGGCTGCGGCGCGCGTGGGGGCGACGTGCTGGCCTACCACATGGCCGCGCACTGCCTGAGCTTTGTGGAAGCCGCCAAGGCGCTGGGCGCCTGGCAAGAGCACCCCGCTCAAGACCATGGCCCAGGCCATGAACACCGGCGCACGCGCCACCAGCGCGACGACAGCCACCGCCACCCGGCCCAGCCGTCCCCCCGCAGCGCCATGGCGCTGGTGCGCGAAGAGCTGCTGCTGTGCGCCATCCTGATTTCTGATGCCTTGCGCGGCCGCCTCACGCAGGAGGGCCACGCCCGCCTGTGCCAGGCGGCCGGGCGGGTGCGTTTTGTGGCCGAACTGGCCGGTATCACCGAGGAGGAGTTTGCAAACCATGATTGACGATCACCAACCCAACCACCACACCGACGAGCGCCCCCCGTGGCGCCGGCCGCCGTCGGCAGCGCAGCGCGGGCGTGCCGAGGTGGACGCGGCCATCCAGGCCCGCCGGCGCGAAGACCCCTATGCCGAAGGCGAGGCCCAAAACGCCGAGCAAGACACCGCGCTGCGTTGGCCCGACCCCGGCGCGCTGCTCGTCAACGGCATGGATTTGCACCCCGAGCCCGTGCGCTGGCTGTGGCCCGGCTGGCTGGCCCTGGGCAAGCTGCACATCCTGGCCGGCGCGCCGGGGCAGGGCAAGACCACCATCGCCATGGCGCTGGCCGCCACCGTCAGCCGCGCCCAAGTGTGGCCCGACGGCTCGCACTGCATGGCGCCCGGCAACATCCTGGTGTGGAGCGGTGAGGACGACCCCGGCGACACCCTGCTGCCGCGCCTGATAGCCGCCGGCGCCGACCGCGAGCGCTGCTACTTCGTGCACGGCACGCGCCGCGCCGACGGCCGCGTGCACCCCTTTGACCCCGCCACCGACATGGCGCTGCTGCTGCAAAAGGCCCAGCAGATAGGCGGCGTGCGCCTGCTGGTGGTGGACCCCGTCGTCTCTGCCGTGGCGGGCGACAGCCACAAAAACGGCGACGTGCGCCGCGCCCTGCAACCGCTGGTGGACCTGGCCCGCGCCCTGGACGCCGCCGTGCTGGGCATCAGCCACTTCAGCAAGGCCGGCGGCAGCGGGGCAGACCCGGTCAGCCGCGTGGTGGGCTCCATCGCCTTCACGGCAGTGGCGCGCGTGCTGATGATCGCCGCCAGCGTGCGCGGTGGTGGCGGTGGCGGCCTGCCCGGGCCCGACGGCGTGCCCGCCACCCGCCGCATCTTCGCCCGCGGCAAAAGCAACATCGGGCCGGACGACGGCGGGTTTGAATACCAGATCGAGCAGCTGGATGCACTGCCCGGCCTGCCCGATGTGCCGGCCTCGCGGATTGTGTGGGGGCAGGCGGTGAGCGGGTCGGCAAGGGAGCTGCTGGCCGAGGCAGACGACAGCAGCGACGAAGGCGCCGCCGGCCGCAAAAGCGCGATGGAGGCAGCCCAAGACTTCCTGCGCGAGTTTCTCGGCGACGACCAGGTGCCGGTCAAGTCGGTGATGGCTGAGGCCGACAAGGCGGGCGTCTCCTGGGCCAGCCTGCGCCGCGCATCAGAGCACCTGTGTGTCATCAAAAGCCGGGGCGGCGTCAGCGGGCAGTCGTTCTGGAAGCTGCCCAAAAAGCTCAGCTAGTTGCTCAATGTGTTCAGCGTGAAAAGTTGAACAAGTTGAGCAAGTTGAACAACAACAGAGAGAAGAAATAGAGGAGAGAGATATGAAAGAGAACCCAGGTGTTCAAGCGGTTCAACTTGTTCAAGCTTATACGCTGAACAAGCTGAGCAAGTGCTTGAACAAGTCACCGAATGCCACCAACACCACCACCATGAAAGGAACCACCATGTTTGAAATCCACCTCGTCAAGGGCGACAGCATCCCCGTGCTGGTCTGCGGCATCTGCGGCGAGCACCTGCACGACGCATCCGCCGCCGCCGCTGTCTACAACGCCAAAGTTCGCGACGGCGAACAGGTGCAGCCCCTGTATGTGCACAAGGGCCGCATCGATGGCCACACCTGCCACGACGAAGCCGACGCGATGATAGAAGCCAACGGCGGCATACCCGCCTGGCAGGAACTGCGCGGCCACCTGATGAGCCTGGTGGCGAACTGCGGGATTACGGTGGAGCAGTTGTTGGATGAGGAGCGGAGGAATCCGAGGGAGTGAATAGGGGCGGGTGATCGTGCAGTCGCTCACCGGCCACCAAGTGGCTGGTGGCTCCCTCAATCAAAACTCCGAATACCGGTCGCTGGTCTAGGTCGGCTTGGTGCCCAAAGCAGCTGTAGTCTGCGTGCCGCCAAGTCCGATATTGCTCACCTTGCGGATTCAGGCGCGACAGTCCACAAGCACATCCTGCAGACTCGTGGCGCCACCCGCCGCTGCCTTGGGCGCATTTGAACACGCCAGCTATGGCGGATGCTGCCGCTGTGCGGCATGGGCGACGCCCAGACGTTTCGACTAAGCGGCTTGTTGCCTTCGCTCCCTTAACGCCGCCAGGTGCAAGCAGATTGTCCATCGTTGCTTGCGGGTGTGCATAGGCTTATAGTTGGCGCAATGCCCCAACCTGCACGGAGCAATGGGTATGGCGCATTGGGAGGATTCGATGACCAAGTCCCGCGCCATTTTCAAACGGTTGATAGCCCTAATTGCCTTAGCTGGCTTGCAAGCCTGCTCTACTTGCTACACCAGGGACATGGTGAACGTGCGACCCAAGGTACTCAGCCCGGACTTTGAATTGCAGGAAACCCAGCCTTATGTCACCCGGCTGCTAGTGCCTAACGTTTTGGACGTGCGGCTTGGTTTGTGCGGCGACCCAGAGCCTTACGTTTGCGTGCATCTGCGCGTGAGTCCCGGACAAACGGCAACTCTCACGCAGTCAGAATTTCGCCTTATCCGGTCCGATGAATCAGTTCGGGCGCTGCCATTTCCATCTCAGAAGTACAACATCGTCTGCCGTTCTGAAGGCAACGGCCCCATGCAGTGCCCAAACCCTCCAGAGATCGCCAACCAGCCCAATGCCCCCAGAGTGCAGACCACCTTCTTCCGTACTGAAAAAGGCGCGGTTGAAGTATGGGTGCACACCGTAGAACCTTTGAAGTCATTCGTAGGCATGAGTGGCAGTTCCGATCCGCCAGGATGGAAGTTGTTTTCAAAGTATTCTGATTGGCGCGAATACACACTGCGGCTCGCACCAGCAGCAAATTTCAACGGCACGGAAACTTTGCTCGAACTGCCCGATATCGTGATTTCCGGCAGGCGGCTCAAGATACCGCCAATGACTGTCAAATCGGTCCCCACCCGACTGTGTCCTGTCTATGTCTAGGACGAGATACTCGTCCATGTTCTTGTGGCGCCGACTTGAATCCGTTATTGAGCGCCAGAATCTTTAGCGCAAGCAGAAGGAACAGGCGCATGCGGTTTAACAGGTCGGCCCACGCGGACACACGACACCAGGTTGCCGCTTCGCGGCGAGTGTTGTGCGTCGGTGACCTCTAGCTTTAAGCGTCCGCTCTCCTACGAAGCGGTCATTCGACCGGAAGGTGCCGACCGTCCGCAACTGGTCGAAAGGCGCCTTTCCATGAGCCGACCCCATGCCCCTGAAGCTGACATCCAACTGTCAGCAGGCTACGGTGTCTGATCTAGAAGCGTGGGACGGCCCCACCCGCAGCGCCCGCAGCGGGGGGCAAACAAGGTTGCCAGCGGCCGGGCTTGCTGATATGGTCTGGCCAACGAATTCAGGGAGTTGCTCAGCGCATGTCCAGCCAGCCCTCGCCGCCTGCCGTGGCCGAACCGGCAGCAACACCCGCAACACCAGCAACAACACCCCCGCCGGCGCTGGGCAGCCGCTGGCTGGCCACCCTCAAGCGTCTGAAGGCGCCCATCATGGCCGTGGCTGGCGTGGGCGCCGTCCTCAGTGGCCTGGTGGGGTGGTACACCACCTACAACGCCGTTAAAACCGCTGCGCTGCCCCCGGCCAGCAGCGCGGCCGCCGCTGGCATTGCCGGTGGCAAGGCGGAGGACGCCATCTACCCCTTGTCCATCATGGTGCTGCCGTTTGCCAACCAGACGGGCGACGCCGCCAAGGCCTACATGGCCGACGGGCTGACCTCCAGCATCACCTCCGACCTGTCGCGCATTCGCGATGCCATGGTGATGGCGCCGGGCCAGGCCTATGCCTACAAGGACAAGGCGGTGAACCTGCAGCAACTGGGGCGCGAGGCGGGCGTGCGCTTCATCGTGCAGGGCGCCTTGCAGGCCAGTGCCGACAAGGTGCGGGTGGCGGTGCAACTGGCCGAGACCGGCAGCGGCGCGCTGCTGTGGAACGACACCATCGAAGGCAACCTGGTCGACCTGTTCAACCTGCAGGACACCGTGACGCAGCGCGTCAGCGCCAGCATGGATTCCGCCATGGTCGTCTCGGCGGCGCGTGCCAGCGAATCGCGCAAGAGCAACCCGCGCGCGGTGGACCTGATCCTGCGCGCCCGGGCGCAGACCCTGCAGCCCATGAGCCGGGAGTCCTACCAGAAGATTGAGGTGTTGTTCCGCCAGGCACTGCAGATCGAGCCCGACAACATCGCCGCCCAGTTCGGCTTGGCGGGGGTGCTGATGGGCGAGGTGACCAATTTCTCCAGCATGGTCACCGCCGAGCAGACGCAGAAGGCCACCCGCGAGGCGCAGGAGCTGGCCACGCGCGCGCTGCAGCGCGAACCCGACAGCCCGCGCGGGCTGGCGGTGCTGTGGGCCATCTCCCGCAATGTGCGCGATTGCCCCAAGCTCGCCACCATCGGCCCGGCGCGCCTGGCGCTGGAGCCCAACAGCCCCTCGGCCAACACGGTGTATGGGTTTGCCGTGGCGCTGGCCGGCCAACCCGAGGCCGGCATGCGCTACATCAAGCGCGCGCTGGAACTGAACCCGCGCCGGCCCGGCATCGCCAAAACCATGCTGGGGGCGGCGTATGTGCTGCAGGGCGACGCGGCGTCTGCCGTCCGGTCGCTGCAAGAGGGCGTCCAGGCGCAGCCGAAGTTCCCCGACACCTATGCCTGGCTGGCCATGGCCTACGAGCTGCAGGGCGACAAGGAGCAGGTGAAGGCGACGCTGGCGCAGCTGCACGCCTTGGCCCCCGGCTTCAGTGTCAACGACCTGGACCCACCGGCTGCCACCTGCTCGCAGGCGGAAAAGGATTACTGGAACACCCGCGTGGCCGCCATCGCGCAGCGCGTGGGCCTGCCGCGCTGAGGCTTGCGGGCTTGTGTCAGCGTGGCGTGCTCATTCGGGCAGGCCCGCCAGCCGCCATGCGGGCAGGTACTGGGTGTCGAAATAGCTGGCGTACTGCGCTTCCTTGCCGGGCCAGGGCAGGTTGTCCTTGGTGTTTTTCAGGCGCAGGCTGCTGTTCAGGCGCAAGGCCTCCGCGCCGCTGCTCCTGGCCAGCGCCAGGTTGCCCTGCATGGCATAGGCCAGCGCCAGCTTCTCGTGGCACAGGTAGTAGTTGGGGTTGGCGGCCACGGCCTTCAGCGCCCAGGAGACGGACTCGTCGGCCCGCCCCAGCATGAAGGTGGCGGTGGCCAGGTTGGCATAGGTCTCGGCCGGCGGGCGCATGTGCCCGACCAGGCGCAGCCCGGCTTGCAGGATGTCGATGGCCTGCGCGGCGTCACCCCGCATGACCAGCGCCTCACCCAGGTTGTTGTGCACGCTGGAGCTCAGCGGTTGCAACTCACGCTGCTGCATGAAGGCATGCACCGCCTCGTCCACCCGGCCGGTGCACAGGCCGTGGATGGCGATGGGCAGGTAGACCGCCGGGTTGTTGGGCTCCTCAGTCAGCACCTGCCGGGCCAGGTCGGCGGCCTGCCTGGCCAGGGCCGCGCGCGCCGCCGTGTCCAGCCCCAGCTGGCCGAAGAAATTGCCGGCCTGAATGCTCAAGGCACCCGCAAGCCCCACGGTGGCCTTGCTGTTGCCGGGCTCCAGCGCCAGGGCCTGGCGGTACAGGGCTTCCCTGGCCTGCAGGTTCTCCAGCGTCTGCTGGCGCAGCGCCAGCGCGCTGGCGCGCATCAGCAAGTCGGCCACCTGGGGCGTGCCCTTGCGCTTTTCGCTTTCGCGGGCCGCGGCGATGACGATCTCGGGGCGGATGCTGCCGGCAATGCGCGTGGTCACCTGGTCTTGCAGGCTGAACAGGTCGCCTTGCTCGCCATCGAAATGCGCGCTCCAGAGTTGCGAGCCGGTGTGGGTGTCTGACAGCTGCGCGCTGATGCGCAGCTTGTCGCCGCTGCTGGTGACGCTGCCCATCAGCACGAAGTGCACGCCGGCCTCACGGCCCAGCTGGGGCAGCGTGAGCTTCTTGTCCTGGAAATACAGCGCGGTGGAGGCAGGGACGATGAAGCTGTCCTGGATGCGCGACAGGTCGCTGGTGACGCTTTGCGTCAGCGCGTCGGCCACATAGGCCTTGGCGGGGTCGCCGGTGTGGTTGGCAAACGGCAGCACCATGATGGACAGCGCGGCGTGCTCAGCCTGCGCCGCCGCCTCGGTGGGCGCGTGCTGCGCGGCACTGGCGGGGGCGGCCACTTTCTTCACCGTGTGGTAGGTGTTCCAGTAGCCGGCCAGGCCACTGAGCACCGCGCCCACGCTGGCCACCGTGACAGTGACCTTCCACAGCACGCTGAGCTCGACAAAGAAGACCAGGCCGCCGCCCAGCGCCAGCAGCGCGCCGCCCACCAGCAGCCAGACCTTCCACCGCGCCAGCTTGCGCCCCCAACGCGCCATGCGCGCCGGCGGCTGCGCCTGTGGGGCGTCCGCGGCGGCTGCGGGAAGGGACGACGGCTGTTCGCTCATGCATGAACCCCTTGGCGGTAATTCCGGGCTGCTGCCGGAGTGGCCTGCATTCTATCCAGGCGGCTTCGCTGCTCAAATGTCGAGAGTTTCCAGGGCCATGCCTGTGCCACCGGCAGGTTTGGCGGCACCGTCTTACACTGCCGGCTTTTCCAAGCGCCCAGGATTTCTCTGATGCCCTCTCTCTCGACCCACCCCATCACCCACAAGTGGCCCGCCCAGCACCCCGACCGCCTGCAGCTCTACTCCCTGCCCACCCCCAACGGCGTCAAGGTCTCCATCATGCTGGAGGAGATCGGCCTGGCGTATGAGGTGCACCGCGTCGCCTTCGACACCAACGACCAGACGTCGCCCGAGTTCCTGTCGCTGAACCCCAACAACAAGATTCCCGCCATCATCGACCCCAACGGCCCGGGCGGGCAGGCGCTGCCGTTGTTTGAGTCCGGCGCCATCCTGCTGTACCTGGCCGAGAAGACGGGCCAGCTGATCCCGGCAGATGCGGCGGGGCGCTACACCTGCATCCAGTGGCTGATGTTCCAGATGGGCGGCATTGGGCCGATGTTTGGCCAGGTGGGCTTCTTCCACAAGTTTGCCGGCAAGGACTATGAGGACAAGCGCCCGCGCGACCGCTACATTGCCGAGGCGCGCCGCCTGCTGGCCGTGCTGGACGCTCACCTGGCCGGGCGCGAGTGGATCATGGGTGAGCAATACACCATTGCCGACATCGCCACTTTCCCCTGGGTGCGCAACCTGGTGGGCTTTTATGCCGCGGGTGATCTGGTGGGGTGGGACGACTTCAAGCACGTGCAGCGCGTGCTGGCGGCCTTTGTGGCGCGGCCGGCGGTGGTGCGGGGGTTGGCCATACCGCCGGCACCTGTGAAGGGCTAAGGCGCCCCGGGGCGCCGTGTGCCGGGCGCGTCCGGCGCGGTGATGGCGTGGTTCAGCCTGTCCAGCACCGCCTTGGGCACGCGCCTGGCGCACATCACATACACCTTCTGGCCCTCGGCGTCGGGCAGGTAGGTGGCCTGCAGCGTGCTGGGTTTGGCGGCGGGCTGCTGCGCGCGATAGGCCTCCAGCACGTCCATGGGCAGGATGGTGAATTCCACCCGGCCGGCCTCCACCATTTTCAGCAGGCCGGTGGGGCTGTCGCCGGTGCGTTCGGGCCTGGGCCACATGTCGGCGATCAGGCCGTCCACATACTTGCCGTGCGACAGGCCGGCCAGGAACACGGCGCGCAGCGGGGTGTGCGTCAGCAGCTCCTTCAGCGTGCCGGCTTGTTTGATGGGGGCCACCGCCTGTGCGCGGCTGATCACCGGCCAGGGCTGGTCCTGGTGCATGGGCAATGAGAACTGGGCAAAGGCCTCGCGCTCGGGCGTCTTGTACACGCCCAGGGCGCAGCTGTCGCTGGCGTTGGCGCTGATGATGGCGTCGCGCCGGCGCTGCGGCACCGCGCGCAGCTGCATGCGCAGGCCGGCGTGGCGAAACAGCTCTTGCACCCGCTCCAGCACAAGGCCCTTGTAGTGCTTGCTGCCGTCGGCCGCGGTTTCCACAAACGCATAGTGCGGGCGCTCGGCAAACACCATGTCGATGTCGGGCAGGGGCTGGGCTTGCGCGGGCGGGCCGCCAGCCAGCAGCAGCGCAGTCAACAACAGCGCAGGTGCGCGGGCAAGGGCAGGGCGGCGGCGCATGGGGGTGCGGTGCAGTGCAGGGGCGCTCAGGATGGCTTTGGCGTTTCGACAGCTTTCTTCACCAGGCGTTCCACCGCATGCTGAAAATCCTGGATGAACAGCGCGTTATCCCCCAGCGGCTGCTGGCGCAATTGCGCGCGCAAGCCGCTGCGCAGCGCCTGGCGGCGCGGCAGGTCGGCCGCCAGCGCCAGCGCCTTGGCGATGTAGTCGTCCCGGCTGAAGGCGCACAGGTCGGCCAGGCCGGCGTTGACCAGCACGCTGTGGCTGAGCCGCTCAAAAAACGCCTCGCCCACCAGGGTGACCACGGGCACGCCCATCCACAGGCATTCGCAGGTGGTGGTGCCGCCGGTTTGCGGAAACGTGTCCAGCGCGATGTCGATGGCGTTGTAGTGCTGCATGTGGGTGCCGCGCACGGCTACAAAGTCCAGCCGGTCGCCGCTGACGCCGCCGGCCTCAAACGCGGCGCGCATGTTGTCGCGAAACGCCGGTGTGCCGCCCTCGGGCCGCACGAAGACGAAGCGCGAGCCGGGCACGCTGCGCACCACCTCGGCCCACACGGCCAGCGTGGCCGGGCGGTATTTGTAGGGGTTGTTCATGGTGCCGAAGGTGACGTGGCCGCTCTGGCCGGTGCCTGCGGCTGCGCGCTCTTGCGGCGTGCCGGGGGTGATGGCCGTGCGGTCGTTGAAGCCCAGCCGGCCCAGCGTGAGCCAGGCGTGGGCCAGCTCCAGCGGCTGCTCCATCATCAGGCCCAGGTCCGACGGTTTCACATACGGGTCCACCACCAGGTGGTCGATGGCGGCCAGGCCGCTGGAGTGGGGGTAGCCCATCCAGCTGACCTGCAGCGGCGCGGGGCGCCAGGCCATGGCCTCGAGCTTGTTCATCTCGGTGGTGCCGCCCAGCTCGAACAAAATGTCCAGCTCGTCATCCATCATCAGCTGCGCGGCGTCGCGGTTGGACACATCGGGCACGCATTTGAAGCTGTCGACGATGGTGGCAATGTGCTGCTGCACCTTGTCGGCCTCGCGCGCTGACCACGAATAGCCATAGATCTCAAACCGCGCCTTGTCATACCCCTCCAGCAGCGGCAGCAGGAAGTAGCTGACCGGGTGGTTGCGCAGGTCTGACGACATGAAGCCGATGCGGATGCGGCCGGTGCTGCGGTCTCGCGTGGGCGGCTTCTTCACCAGCGGGCTGCGCGCGGCCATGGCTTCCACACTGCGGCCCCACAGTTTGTGGTGTTCCAGCAGGTCGCGCCGGTCTTGCGGGGTTTGCACCCGGGCCAGGTGGTTCAGCAGCGCGCCGGGCTGGTTGGTGCTGGCCCAGAAGCGGCCCAGCGCGTCAAACGTGCCCAGGCGCTGCGTGGCGGCGTGGTTGCCGCAGCGCTCCAGGATGGCGCCCAGGCTGCGCGCGTGGCGCAGCAGGTTGCCGGGCATCTCCAGGCAGCGCAGGGCCAGCGCGTAGGCCTCTTGCAGGTTGGCGCCTTCGTCGCCTGTGCGGGTGCGGTGCAGGCTGTCGGCCAGCTCGGCCACGTGTTCCAGGCGCGGGGCCAGGTCCATCGCGCGGCGGTAATGGGTGTTGGCCTGCGCGCGGTCAAACGGCGCCGTGGTCAGCCCCAGCTGAAAATGCGCCCACGCGGCCTGTGGGTCGTCCGCCACCACGCGCTGCAGCAGCGCAATGGCGTGCGGCGTGCGGCCGGCGGCGCGCAGCACCTGGGCTTGCGTGGCGTCTATGCCGGTCAGCGGCTGCACCACGGCGCGGGCCTGCTCCAGCAGCGCCAGCGCGTCGTCGTGCCGGCCCATGTCGCGCAGCAGGCGGGCGGCGTCTATCCAGGCGCGGTCACCCGCGGGCTGCTTGGCGCGGGCTTGTTCAAACTGGCGCAGCGCCTCTTCGGGCTGGCCCAGCAGCCGGTAGGCCAGGCCCAGCTGGCGCTGCGGCTCGCCTTGCGCGGGCAGGGCCTGCACCAGCTGCTGGAACACCGGCACGGCGCGCGCACCATCGCCCAGCTCCAGGTAGATGTCACCCTGGTGCACCAGCGGCGCCAGGTGTTGCGGGTTGGCCTGGCGGGCCAGTGCCAGCGCCTGCAGCGCGGGCTCAAACTGGCCGCGCATCTTCAGCAGCACGCCCAGCAGGTTGTTCAGCGCAAAGTCTTGCGGCAGATGTTGCAGGCCCTGGCGCAGCCGCTGCTCGCAGGCGGCAATCTGCCCGTGCTCAAACAGCATCAGCGCCAGCGGGTAATACACGCTGGGGTGCACCGTCTGGCCGGTGGCCTGGGCCAACTCCAGCCCCTGGGTCATCAGCGCGATGGCTTTGGCGCGGTCGCCGGCTTGCGATGCGGCGGCGGCTTCGCGAAACAGGTCTTGCAGGGCCGGGGACGGCGAGGGTGGCTTGGCGGTGGGCATGCGGTGTGAGCGGATTCTAGCCAGCGAAGGTTGCAGCTTCGCCGGTCGTGGCAGGTTGGCGGGCACGCCCCGGGATGCTTCGCCGGTCGTGGCCGGTTGGCAGGCGCACCGGGCAGCCGTATCCGGACTGCCGGCGGACCGCGCGCAGATGATGTGTGTGGCGCGCCATGAAGTTGGCGCGACCACCGTGGTTGGGGCGCGTGACTCTGTAGCATGCGTCGCATGCCACCGGCAACCCGGATACGTCAACCCGGCACGCCGCGTGTCGGGGTTGGTGCGCGAGGGCTTGCACGCGATGGCCTCTGCGGTTCGCGTGGCGAAGCGGCTGTTCGGCTGTTGGTCACGTTCACCAAGCGCGACACGCGGCGCGCCGGGTGGCTGCATTGGGGCGCAGGGGACATTCGTGCCCACGAGTAGCTATCCCGACCAGAAGCGGTGTTGAGGCCAGCCCAGCCCGCGTGAGAAGGGCCTGCCACCGTGCGGCTCCCCGGAGAACCAATGCGGACGCCCGGCGTGCCTGCCAACCGGCCACGAGCGGCGAAGCAAGCCAGGAAGCGACGTTATATACTTCCGTATATCGCGCTCAGACACATCCCCAGCCGCCCGCCCATGCTCAAAACCGCTTCCTTGCCGCGCGCCCTGGGCGCTGCTGCGCTGGCCCTGGCAAGCCTGGCCGCGCAGGCGGCTGACCTCACGGTGTCGGCTGCCGCCAGCCTGAGCAATGCCTTTCGCGAGCTGGCGCCTATCTATGAGGCACAGCACCCGGGCACCAAGCTGCTGTTCAACTTCGCGGCTTCCGACGCGCTGCTGGCGCAGATCGCCAACGGCGCGCCGGTGGACGTGTTTGCCTCGGCCGACCAGGACGCCATGGACAAGGCCGCCGCCCAGAAACTGTTGGCCCCCGGCAGCCGGCGCGACTTTGTCAGCAACAGCCTGGTGCTGGTCACCCCCCGCGACAGCGCCATCGGCCTGAAGACGCTGGACGACGTGCAGCGGCCCGAGGTGAAGCGCGTGGCCATGGGCAACCCGGCCAGCGTGCCGGTGGGCCGCTACACGCAGGGCGCGCTGGAAGCGGCCAAGCTGTGGAGCGTGGTGCAGCCCAAGGCGGTGCTGGCGCTGAACGTGCGCCAGGCGCTGGACTACGTGGCGCGCGGCGAGGCCGAAGCCGGCTTTGTCTACGCCACCGACGCGGCCTACGCCCGCGACAAGGTGCGCGTGGTGACCACGGTGACCACTGTGAAGCCGGTGACTTACCCGATCGCCCGCATCGCCCGCACCGACGGTGGCCCCAACGCGGCCGAGGCGGCGCGCTTTGTGGACTTCATCCTGTCGCCGCCGGCGCAGGCCGTGTTGGCGCGCCATGGCTTTGGCAAGCCCTGAAGCATAGACATGGATGAAGCCACCTGGATCACGCTGGCGCTGACGCTGAAGGTGGCGGCCTGGGCCACGGCGCTGAACCTGTGCCTGGGCGTGGGCCTGGGCTGGCTGCTGGCGCACAAACAGTTCGTCGGCCGTGAGCTGCTGGACGCGGTGCTGACGCTGCCCATGGTGCTGCCGCCCACGGTGCTGGGCTACTACCTGCTGGTGCTGCTGGGCAAGCGCGGCTGGCTGGGCCACTGGCTGCAGGACAGCTTGGGCATCAACCTGATCTTCACCTGGCAGGGGGCGGTGATTGCCGCCACGGTGGTGGCGTTTCCGCTGCTGCTCAAATCGGCCCGCGCCGCCTTTGAGGGGGTGGACCCGCAGCTGGAGCGCGCCGCGCGCTCGCTGGGCTTGAGCGAGTGGGCGCTGTTTTTGCGCGTCAGCGTGCCGCTGGCGTGGCCGGGCATATTGGCTGGTGCGCTGCTGGTGTTCGTGCGCGCCATGGGTGAATTTGGCGCCACGCTGATGGTGGCGGGCAGCATCCCCGGGCGCACGCAAACCTTGTCCATCGCGGTGTATGAGGCGGTGCAGGCCGGGCAAGACTCGCTGGCCAATACGCTGGTGGTCATCATCTCGGTGGCGTGCACGCTGGTGCTGCTGGCGGCGGGCAAGCTGGGGCGCGTGCAGCGCTGATGGGCCGGGCACCATGAGCCATTTCGACGTCGACATCAACAAGCGCGTGGGCAGCCCGCGGCGCTATTTCAACCTGCGCGTGCGCTTTGCCACGCAGGGCCAGCGCACGGTCATCTACGGCCCGTCGGGCGCCGGCAAGAGCCTGCTGCTGCAAGCCCTGGCCGGGCTGCTGCGGCCGGACAGCGGCCGCATCAGCTTCGACGGCGAGCCGCTGTTTGACAGCACGGCCGGCACCGACGTGCCGGCACGCGCACGCCGCTTTGGCTATCTGTTTCAGGACTACGCGTTGTTCCCGCACCTGGACGTGCGGCAGAACGTGGCCTTTGGCCTGCATGACGGTTGGCGCAACCCCGGCAGCAAACTGCGCGTTGAGGCGGTGGAGCGCTGGCTGGCTGCCTTCGAGCTGCAAGAGGTGGCGCACCAGCACCCGGCCGACCTGTCGGGCGGCCAGCGCCAGCGCACCGCACTGGCTAGAGCCCTGGTGAACACGCCGCGCGCGCTGCTGCTAGACGAACCCTTTTCCGCGCTGGACCCCGCCCTGCGCCTGACGCTGCGCCGCGAGCTGGACCAGCTGCTCACAAGCCTGGACATCCCGGTGCTGATGATCACCCACGACCCCGACGACCTGCCATGGTTTGGCGCCCAGACGCTGCAGCTGCGCGATGGCGTGCTGGTGGAGCAGGGGCCTGGGCAACCGTTGACAGCGCGCGGGGCCCCGATAGCATTGGTGTCCGCACACACGAGGCCGTCGCCATGAAAACCAGCGCCAGAAACCAGTTCCTGGGCACCGTCACCTTGGTGCGCGAGGGTGCCATCAACGACGAGGTGGAGCTCACCACCGCTGGTGGCCAGCACATCGTGGCCACCGTCACACGCGAGAGCCGCAACGCGCTGAAGCTGGAGCCGGGCGCGCGTGCCTTTGCGCTGGTCAGGGCCTCGTCTGTGGTGCTGGTGACGCAGGACGAAAACGTGCGCCTGTCGGCGCGCAACCAGCTGCGCGGCAAGGTGACCAGCATCGCGCCGGGCGCCGGCAACGTTGAAGTGGTGCTGGAGCTGCCCGGCGGCGCCAGTGTGGCGGCCGTCATCACGCAGCACGGCATGCATGCGCTGGGGTTGGCGCCGGGCGACCCGGCCACGGCGCTGTTCAAGGCTTCCAGCGTGATTCTGGGTGTGGTGGTGTAAACACCACCGTATAAGCACCATCTCTTGGTGGGGCCCAAACCGTTTAGGATGCGAGCCTGAACACATCAGGAGGCATTTTCGTGTCCGTCATCACCCACCACTTCACCGCAGCGGCGCGCCGCGCATTCCTGGCACTGGCTTGCGTGGCCAGCGTGGCGGCGCAGGCGCAGCCGTCCATCGTGGTGGCGTCCACCACGTCCACCGAGCAGTCGGGCCTGTTTGCCCATTTGCTGCCGGCCTTCACCCAGGCCAGCGGCGTGCAGGTGAAGGTGGTGGCGGTGGGCACCGGCCAGGCGCTGGACATGGGCCGACGGGGCGACGCCGACGTGCTGTTTGTGCACGACACGGCGGCGGAGGAAAAAATCGTCGCCGAGGGCTTTGCCGTCAAGCGCTTTGCAGTGATGTACAACGACTTCGTGCTGGTCGGCCCGGCCGCCGACCCGGCCAAGGTGCGTGGCAAGGACATCGTGGAGGCGCTGAAGAAACTGGTCGCCACCAACGCCACCTTCATCTCGCGCGGCGACAAGAGCGGCACGCACGCGGCTGAGCTGCGCTACTGGAAGGCCGCTGGCGCCGAGGCCAGCAAAGGCAGCGGCTACAAGGAATGCGGCTGCGGCATGGGCCCGGCGCTGAACATTGCCGCCGGCTCCGGCGCCTATGCGCTGACCGACCGTGGCACCTGGCTGAGCTTCAAGAACCGGGGCGACCTGCAGGTGCTGGTGGAGGGCGACACGCGCCTGTTCAACCAGTATGGCGTGATGCTGGTCAACCCGGCCAAGCATCCGCATGTGAAGGTGGCCGAGGGTCAGAAGTTTGTCGACTGGGTGGTGTCGCCAGCCGGCCAGGCGGTGATCGCCAGCTACAAGATTGGCGGCGAGCAATTGTTCTTCCCCAACGCCGGGCGCTAGTGGCTGCACGCGCACTGTGACGTTGCGACGCCGTTCCCTGCTGAGCGCCGCGGCGGCTTTGCCGCTGGGTGGCGCGCTGGCGACTGGTCTGGCCAGCCAGGCGCCGGGCAAGGCCGCGCCGCTGCGCCTGGCGTATTTCGAGACCTACAGCCCGTTCAGCTTTCGCGAAGGCGGCACGCTCAAGGGCGTGCTGGTGGACGTGCTGGAAGAAATCTTGGCGCGCCAGCTGGGCGTGACCGTGCGGCACAGTGGTTACCCCTGGGTGCGCGCGCAGGCGATGGTGCAGAACGGCGACGCCGATGGTTTCTGCACCACCGTCACGCCGGCACGGCTGGCCTTTGTGGAGCCGGCCCATGAGCCGGTGCTGGTGCAGCACAGGCGCATGTTCGCCCGCGCCGACAACCCGCTGCTGCCGCAACTGCAGCAGGTGCACAACCTGCAGGAGCTGCGCCAGCTCAATCCCCGCATCGTCACCTACGTGGGCAATGGCTGGGGCAGCATCAACTTCGCTGGCTTCCGCGTCGAGACCGGGCACGACTACATCAGCGCGCTGCGCATGCTGGTGGCCCGGCGGGCGGACGTGATGATCGACTACGCGCAGTCCATGCAGTACAGCCTGCGGCGCGTGGCTGGCGGCGACGCGGTGGTGATGCTGCCCGCGCCGATGGCGCAGACGTCCTTTCAGCTGATGCTGAACAAGCGCTCGCCGCACGTGGGTCTGCTGCCCGCTTTTGACAAGGCGCTGGCGCAGTTCAAGAAGGGGCCCGGTTACGCGGCCATCTTCTCGCGCTACGGCGTGTCGCTGTAAGCTTGCGCGGCCCGTTGCGGCCGTGTCCTTGACCGAACAATTGCTGGCAGTTTGTCGCTTTCAGTTACAGGCGCTTCGCAGTACTACATGGTAGAACCACAGGGCTGGCGCACAGTGGTGCCCAGCGTCTTGTGTGTCATGTTCATGGAGCCCCTCATGTACCCTGAGGAAAGCAGCCAATCCGCCGCGCCCGCCGTGGCGGCGTCCGTCATTCCCATTCCCGAGCTGGTGGGGGAGGTCTACGAATCCGCACCACCTGCCGTGCGCCGGCGCATGCTGGCCCAGCTGGTGACCCAGGTGTATGAGGCGGCACCCCTGGCGCTGCGCGGGCGCCTGCTGGAGCAGATGCTGCGCCCGCTGGGCGTGTTGTCGCTGGTGGCGGTGGCCAATGGCATCTTTGCCAATATCCGCTTTCGCGCCGGCTGGCCCGAGGCCCAGGTGCGGATGGAAGACGCGCAAAACGTGCGCGCCGACGATGTGATGGCCCTGGCAGACCATGTGCAGCAGGTCAGCATGGAGGCCTTGTACAGCCTGGCGCGCACCATCAGCGCCTCGCCGGTGCTGACCGGCTCGGCTGCCGCTGCGGTGCTGGTCACGCTGCTGCTGCAGCGCGCGCGCCAGCGCCGCGCGGATGACGCCAGCGGCCCCGACGCCGGTTGAACCCATTGCGGGCCAGCGCCCACCTGGCGCTCTCCCGGCGATCACCTGGTTTTGCACCGGGCGCCCGCCGGGCTTTTGCCGCTGTGGCCCCCTGCCTGCCCTCATGCCCGCTGTCTTGGCGCTTGCCCACTGTTGGGCCGACGCGCCAAGATGTGTACTAGTACCGCTTATAAAAGTATTAGTATAAATAAAATAGTTGATGAAATTATTGAATTTATGTTTTCTGTAAGCATAATAGTTACAAAATAAACGTACTGTACGCGTAATTCATATGCCTACTCAAACAGCAAATCCTGTTGTCAAACCCAAGGCCACGCGCCGCCGCTCTGCGGCCAGCCAGGCCGAATTCCGCCAGCAACTGCTGGCGCGCGCCAAGGACATCTACCGCACCCAGGGCTACGCCGCGCTGACCGTGCGCGCCATGACCCAGGCCATGGGCATGTCGCCGATGGCCTTTTATTCGTATTTCCCCAGCAAGCAGGCGCTGGTGGGCCACATCTGGGTGGACATCTTCCGTGAGCTGCTGGACCAGTTGCTCGCCGCCGGGCGCGACTCCGGCTCGCCGCGCGAGACGCTGCGCGCGCACGTGGTCGCCTTCATCGACTACTGGGACGAGCACCAGGACCACTACCGCATGGTCTACGGCACCGATGGCCGTGGCCCGGACACCGAGCAGCCCGACATCGCCGCCGACCCGGTGTACGCCAAGGTGATCGACCTGTTCCGCGAGCGCGTGGTGGCCTGCGCCATCACCGGCTCGGTGCCCGAGGTGGACGCCCGGCGCATCACCGGCCTGGTGATGGTCAAGCTGCTGGGTTACCTGCATGCGCTGCTGGGCGTGCCCGGCGGCGCCATGGTGGCCGACCCGGAATTCCGCCAGCTGCTGGTGTTTGACGTGGTGAAAGCCGGCGAGCGCGCCGTGTTTGACGCCGTGCGCCGCGCCGAGAAGGCGGAGGCTGCCATTGCGGCTGGCCCGACCTTGGCAGCAGCTTGACTCGGCGCTGAACCTGAACGCCGCTTGGCGGCAGCTCTGAATTTATCGGCCGCTTGACGCAGCCGGCGAGGGCAGGGCGCTGGCCTCGGCAGCCTGCCCGGGCTTGGCCTGGCCGGAAGCCGCGCGCAGGGCCTCGGTGGTCAGGCCCTGGCCATCGGGCCGCCAGCCCGGCGGCATGAACAAGTGGCCCAGCACGGCGCGCAGGCTGCGCGCGGCCAGCAGGTCGCGGCCCAGCTTGCCCCATTCGGTGAACTCCACCCGCACGATGTTGTAGCTGGTCAGCGGCTGCACCCAGCCGTAGCGGCAGGGCACATCGGCACGCTCGGCCACATAGGTGCCAAACAGGCGGTCAAACACCACCAGCACGCCGCCGTAGTTGGCGTCCAGGTATTCCAGGTTGGCGGCGTGGTGCACGCGGTGGGCGGAAGGGGTGTTGAACACGTATTCCATCCAGCCAAGCCGGGGGATCCAGGTGGTGTGTATCCAGAACTGGTACAGCAGGTTCAGCGTCAGCGTGGCGGCCACCACGCGCGGTGAAAAGCCCAGCCAGATCATGGGCAAAAAGAACGCGGTGACACCGGTCAGCTTGCCCAACATGCCGATGCGGTAGGCGGCGGCCAGGTTCAACTCATTGGGCGAGTGGTGCACCGCGTGGTTGCACCAGAACCAACGCACCCGGTGCGCCGCCCGGTGGTACCAGTAGTAGCAAAACTCTTGCAGCACAAACAGCAGCAGCACAGCCTGCCAGCTGTCCAGCTCTATCGTGGTGTAGCGGTGCTGCCAGGCCAGCGTGACCAGCGGCGCCACGATGGACAGCGGCAGCAGGATGGTCACCGTGGTGCGCAGGAACAGGTCGCCGATGGACACCGCCATGGACTTCCAGTCGTAGGCCTGGCGGCGCGACAGCACCCAGGCCTCCAGCACGGAGAGCAGCAGCACGCCGGGCAGGGCCACGAACAGCAGGAATTTTTCGAGCGGGTAAAACGTGTACATGGGCGCAACAGAGGGGCTGGGCGAATTGTGACAGGGCCCATGGGGTTTGGCACGCCGCTTTACCTGCCGGGGGCGGCCAGCGTCTAACATGCGGGTTTGCGCAACAGCGGACCTGCCGCAACAAGGCAGGCCCCCACACCATGAAAATCTGCGTAGTCGGCGCCGGCGCCATTGGCGGCATGCTGGCCGTGAAGCTGGCCGCCACCGGACACACCGTGACGGTGATCCTGCGCGGCGCCAACCTGGCCGCCGTGCAGGCCAACGGCATGCTGCTGATCGAGGAGAACGGCACCGAGGTGCTGGCGCAGGTGCGCGCCACCGACCGCATCGCCGAGGCGGGGTTGCAAGACGTGGTCATCCTGGCGCTGAAGGCGCACCAGCTGGCGGCCGTGGCGGCCGAGCTGCCGGCGCTGCTGGCGCCGCACACCCGCGTGGTGACGATGCAAAACGGCATCCCCTGGTGGTATTTCCACAAACTGCCGGGCGAGGCCGGCAAGGCTTACCAAGGCATGGCGCTGAAAGCGGTGGACCCGGACGGCAGCATTGCGCAGCACATCCCGATCGACAGCGTGATCGGCAGCGTGGTGTACCCGGCCAGTGAGGTGGTGCGCCCGGGCGTGATCCAGGTCATCGAGGGCAACCGCTTCTCGCTGGGCGAGCTGGACGGCAGCGACACCGAGAGCCTGCGCACGGTGGCCGATGCCTTTAAGGCTGCCGGCTTCAAGGCGCCGATTGCGCGCGACATACGCTCCGAGATCTGGCTGAAGGTGTGGGGCAACCTGAGCTTCAACCCCATCAGCGCGCTGACGCATGCCACGCTGGAAGACATCTGCACCTATGCCCCCACGCGCGACCTGGCCGCCAACATGATGCGCGAGGCCCAGGCCGTGGGTGAGCAGCTGGGCGTGCAGTTCAAGGTCAGCCTGGAAAAACGCATCGATGGCGCCCAGGCCGTGGGCCAGCACAAGACCAGCATGCTGCAAGACGTGGAGGCCGGCCGCCCGCTGGAGCTGCAGGCGCTGGTGGCCTCGGTGATGGAGCTGGGGCGCATCACCCACATCCCCACGCCCACCATTGACGCCGTGCATGCGCTGGCCAGTTTGCTGGCGCGCACGCTGGAGCAACAGCACGGGAAGTTGCGCATCGCTGGCTGAGGGCGCTTCGCTAAACGTGTCCGGTTGGCAGGCACGCCGGGCGTCCGCATTGGTTCTCCGGGGAGCCGCGCGGTGTGAGGCCCTTCTCACACCAGCTTGGCTGGCCTCAACACTGCTTCTGGTTGGGGTGACTGCTCGTGGGCACGAATGTCCCCTACGCCCCAATGCAGCCACCCAGCGCGCCGCGTGTCGTGCGTGGTGACGCGCCCAACAGCCGAACGGCCGACAGCCGCTTCGCCACGCGAACCGCAGAGGCCATCGCGCGAAAGCCCTCGCCCCTCAACCCCGACACGCGGCGTGCCGGGTTGACGTATCCGGGTTGCCGGTGGCATGCGACGCATGCTACAGAGTCACGCGCTCAAACCACGGCGGTCGCGCCAACTGCATGGTGCGCCACACACACCATCTGCGCGCGGTCCGCCGGCAGTCCGGATACGGCTGCCCGGCGCGCCTGCCAACCGGCCACGAACGGCGAAGCGTCCCAGAAGTACGCCTGCCAACGGGCCACGACCAGGCGAAGCACGCCAAGCAACGCGGTACCATCAGCGGCGAGCAGTCAACTCATTGGGTTTCCATATGGCCACCACCTTCACCACCCTGCACGAAATGATCGCCGCGCACGCGCGGCAAACGCCCGACGCCACCGCCATCACCGGCCCCAGCGCCGTGCCGCTGAGTTACCACGGGCTTGAGAAACTGGTGGAGCGCACCGTGGCGCGGCTCAACGCCTTGGGCATAGGCCGTGGCGACCGCGTGGCCCTGGTGCTGCCCAACTGCCCTGAGATGGCCACTGCCTTCGTGGCCGTGGCCAGTGGTGCCACCTGCGCGCCGCTGAACACCGCCTACCGCGCTGAAGAGTTCGAGTTCTACTTGAGCGACCTGAAGGCCTGCGCGTTGGTGGTGGCCGCCGGCAGCGAGTCGCCCGCGCGCGCCGTGGCCGAGCGACTGGGCGTGGCGGTGCTGGAGTTGACGGCACAGCCCGAACTGGGCGCCGGCACGTTCACGCTCCACGGTCCGGCGGTGGCTGAGGCGCCCAGCCGGGGCGGGCCGGCGCAGACGGATGACGTGGCGCTGATCCTGCACACATCCGGCACCACTTCGCGGCCCAAGATCGTGCCGCTGACGCACACCAACGTGTGCGCGTCCGCACGCAACATCAGCAACACGCTGCAACTGACGCCGGCCGACCGCGAGCTGCACCTGATGCCGCTGTTCCATATCCACGGGCTGATCGCCGGCGTGCTGGCGCCGCTGGCGGTGGGCAGCCAGATCTTCTGCACACCGGGCTTCAACGCGCTGAAGTTCTTTGGCTGGATGAAGGAATGCAAACCCACCTGGTACACGGCGGTGCCCACCATGCACCAGACCATCCTGGCGCGCGCCAGCGGCAACATGGACGTGATAGCGGCCAACCCGCTGCGCTTCCTGCGCAGCTCAAGCAGCAGCATGCCCACGCAGGTGATCGCGGAGCTGGAGCGTGTCTTCAAGGCGCCGCTGATCGAGTCCTACGGCATGACCGAGGCTGCGCACCAGATGGCCAGCAACCCGCTGCCCCCGGCCAAGCGCATCCCCGGCTCGGTGGGCATTGCCGGCGGGCCGGAGGTGGCCATCATGGACAACGACGGCAACCTGCTGCCCCCGGGAACGATAGGCGAGGTGGTGATACGCGGCGACAACGTCACGCTGGGCTATGAGAACAACCCCAAGGCCAATGCCGAGGGCTTCACCCACGGCTGGTTCCGCACCGGCGACCAGGGCAGCATGACCGAAGACGGCTACCTGACGCTGACGGGAAGGCTGAAGGAAATCATCAACCGTGGCGGCGAAAAGGTGTCGCCGCTGGAGGTGGACGAGGTGCTGATGGACCACCCCGCCGTGATGCAGGTGGTGACCTTCGCCATGCCGCACGACAAGCTGGGCGAAGAAGTGGCCGCCGCTGTGGTGTTGCGCGAGGGCCAGGCGTTGACGGAGAAAGAACTGCGTGAATTTGCCGCCAAGCACCTGGCGGACTTCAAGGTGCCGAAGAAGATCCTCTTCATGGCGGAGATACCCAAAGGCGCTACAGGCAAGTTGCAGCGGATTGGGTTGGCGGCGAAGCTGGGGTTGTAGGGGTGATTGTGGAGCACGCGGTGGACACTCCAGATTCGTATCGAGTGCAGTGGAGCGGGCTCGCGCAGAAACTATTGAGTGACTCAGCCCAGTCGAGGCTTTCCCCTATTCATTTCATTCCGGTTGCCTTGAATGTAGGCGTATCAATTGCCCGGCTTGACTATGTGACGACACCGTGGGGAGCACCATTAATACTTGGTCACAGAGGTTTCGATTCAGACGGTGCTGAGAGGTTAGTCATTTCTTACGAATGGCCTATCGCCTTATGGCCAGCGGCTCTTTCCATGACCAAAAATCAGAAGGAGGAGACTCACCTCCGCAGGTTTGTTAACGACTACTCGGTTGCAACCGGGAGTGGCGAGTTGTATGACAAAGTCACAGCCGGGGCAGATCCGCCAGATTTCTTATGTCAGAAGGATGATCGAACAGTAAGTGTCGAGTGCACCCAATTCGGTGTTGGGGAGAGAAGAAAGCCACTTGCTTTGCTTGAAGGCGTTCGTAGGAAAATCATGAGGGAGGAGATAGCCCTCTCAAACCTACGTGGATTCTTTATTTACATGGTTTTTGACTTTGGCCAGGGCGAGATAGAAACTGGAAGACCGCCGCACCCCAACGAAAAGCCGTCGATCGATTCACTGGTCGAGGCTTTAAAAGAATACAAACCAAAAAAGGAAATTTTGATGTTGCCTACCGGTGCGCTTCCTGAAGTCGCGCCGGACATCGATGCCCGTAAAACACCTCACGGCGCAATGTTTTATGCGGTGCCGTTTGTTAACGGTACTCCGGCCACGGATTTTTGTTCAAAGTATGGATTTGAGTTGGGGCTTGCATATACCTCGATACATGAAAAATCTGCTCTTCTGAAGGAGTTATCACAACGCATAGACGCCAAGGACAACGACGGCGTTGATCATCTTCTGGTGTCGGTTGGAGCGCCTGATGAGCGGGGAATTTGTTATCCCGCAGAAAGTCTGCTGGTTGACTTTGCCCTTGCGGATCAGAAGCTAGACCTCTCTCCCAAGCATCTAAAGGAGATATACCTTCACTTTTGGTCCACTGGCCTAATTTTCAGACTTTGGCCAAACCCCGAACGATTCACACCGGTGCATCATGGGGGATATCAATTGTCTTGGTACAGCTTTCAGCCTGTCTGATGAAAGTCATTTGCAGTTTTTCTCAGCGCCAGCGCCGCGCAGGCCCCAGTCCATTTGAGTGATGAACGAATGGGCCGGGCCGATGGCGCGGTCATTTAGCAGGGAGGGCTGCATGGTGTTTGGCCATTGCACTGGAACCGACAGCCCGTGAGCTCAATTGGCGTCGGGGCGGTGCGATACTGTTAGCCCTCCTTGGGTTTTCCGGTGTCGCATCCCTTCATCTCTCTCCTGTTTTGCCTGTTCTGGCTACTGCCCAGCACCGCGCACGCCTGCTCCAAGCCCCTGCGCGTGGGCATGATGACCTGGCCGCCTTACTTCTATGCCAACGACAAGGGCGAGGCGGTGGGGGCGGACATCGAGATCATCCAGGCGGTGTTCAAGGAGGCCAAGTGCTCCCTGCTGATCGACCCCGAGACGCCCAGCCAGCGCCGCAACGTGATGTTCACGGAAGGCAAGCTGGATATGCTGGTGGCCGGCACCGACACCGTGCAGCGCCGCGCCTATGCGTGGTTTTCCAAGGCCTACCGCAACGAGACCATCAGCCTGTTTGCGCTGCCCGGCCAGCCCGATGTGCTGCGCGACGTGGCCGGTTTCAAGACCATCCTGACGCGCCGCCTCACCGTGCTCAGCCCGGGCACCGGCTGGTTCGGCACCGAATATGACGAGTTCGCCAAGCCGCTGGAGCGCGCCGGCCTGCTGTCGCATTTCGACTCGTACGCGCAGGGCCTGACGATGCTGAAGGCCGGGCGCGGCGTGCTGATCATGGCCGACCGCGCCTCGATGCTGAGCGAGGCGGCGCGGCTGAACATGGTGTTGGTGGAGTTGCCGCGCCCGGTGTCGCGCACGCGGGTGCACATGATGTTCAACAAGCAGACGGTGGACCACGCCGATGTGCTGACTCTGGACGCGGCGGCCGAGCGACTGGAGGCGCGTGGTGTGCTGAAGCAGATTCGCAAGCGCTACGGCATGGAGTGACGCTGGCTGCGCCTTGGCGTGCGTCGATGCCACGGGGCGACAGGGTCTTTGGCTGCCGACGCCGCTGGTGCGCGTGGCTCCGCGAATGTCCCCCGGCCCTGCGGGCCTCTTCCTTGATTTCGCTACGCCACGCGCCCCAGCGACATCGGGTCACTTGGCATGCGCAACGCTTGAATGCAGAAACACCGGCCCGCCAACCACGCTGGCAGGATCGGGTCGATGCGGCATTCGGCGCAGCGGCATCAAGGAGGAGGCCCGAAGGGCCGGGGGACAGCCGCGGAGCCGAGTGCCGTGTCGGCCTGATCTCGCAATCCAGGTTTGAGCGCAGGCTGCTTCCGTCAGCGTCTGGCTTGTCAGGGGCGAGGTTTTCAGCCAGCAGCAGGCGCCACTGTCGCACCCTGGATGCCATGCCGCGCCAGCGCCTGGGCCACGAAGCCGCTGGCCTTGGCCCATTCGACGAAGCCCTTCAGGGCCTGCTGCACTGCTTCGCCGCGCTCGGCCGGCACACCCATGGCCTGTTCGATCACCATGAAGCGGCCGGGCAGCAGGCGCAGGCCGCCTATGCGGGCGGCGTCCGCCTGCAACTGCTGCTTGACACCGGCGGCCACATCGGCGCGCTCGGCCACAAAGGTGTCCACCACCTTGGGCGAGGTGGGCGCGCGCAGGATCTGCGCCGCCTTCAGCGCGCGGCTCAGGTGCAGGTCATAGGCGCTGCCCTGGCCCACCATCACGCGGGTGCCGGCGGTGTCCACCTGGGCGTTGTCGGTCAGTGCGGAGTCGTTGCGCACCAGGTAGGCGCCCTCGATCAGCACATAGGGCGCGGTGAAGCGTATGCCGTCACCCCGCAGTGGGTCGATGGCGAAAAAGCCGATGTCTGCGGCGCCAGACTTCACCGCCGCCACCGACAGCGCGGCGCCTTCCACCACGTTCAGCTCCAGCGCCAGGCCCAGCTGCTGGGCCAGCGCGCCAGCCAGGTCCACCGACACGCCCTTGACTTGGCCGCTGGCGGCGTCTTTGTTGGCCAGGATGGGGTTGCCCAGGTTAATGCAGGCGCGCAGCTTGCCTGTGGGGGCAAAGGCGCCGGCCAGGGCAGGAGACAGGGATGCGGAGCTGGGGGCGTTGGCGGCAGAGGACATGGGCTTGGCGGGGAGGTTGGCGCATGCGCTGACAGACAGCCATGCAGGGGCGGCGAGCCAGTGCAGCACATGGCGTCGGTGTACTTTGTACATGTACGGCACAAAAAAACAGTTGTAAAAAAACGATAGATTGGCTGGCTTTTACCCAATTCAGTTTATCCCAGCGGCATTCAGGTATCCGCCGGTACCTAGAATGGCGCGGACAAATTCAATAGATCGAAGGAAAGCTCGGGAGTGATTCGATTGCGGACGACTATCAGGACTCAGTGTTGAACTACGCGTTGGCCATCAGCGTCGCGATCAATCTGATCATCGGCACCGCATTGCTGATGGTCTGGCGGGGCAACCCCCGGCAGTCCTTCACCTTCTACATGGGCCTGTGCTACCTGATGGCGGCTGTCGTGGCCACCGGTTACGGGCTGTCGCTGCGCGTGGACCCTGAGCTGAGCCTGGCCGGCTTGCTGGCCCTGCTGGTCAGCTCCATGGGCTACACCACGCTGCTGGCGATGGGCGTGGTCTCGCTGGCACGGCGCCAGATGCCGCTGCGCCAGACCCTGCTGCTGATGCTGGGCGTGCTGGCGCTGACCGGCATGTCCTACGGGCTGGGCGGCGGCACGGCGGCACGCATCTGCACCGCCACCATCAACATGACCGTGGGCCTGTTCGCCACCCGCTGGCTGTGGAACGCCGATGGCCGGCAATTCAGCGCGCTGCGCCTGGTGGGCCCGCTGCTGACGGTGATGGGCGCCAGCCAATACCTCTATGTGCTGCCGATGGAGGAGGGCGTGCTGCTGCAGGTCAACATCTCCTCGGTGCTGCGCGTGGCGCTGGGCGTGGCCATGCTGTATGCGGCCTGGAAGCGTGCCGAAGCGGAGTCCCGGCGCGAGCACCAGCGCTTCGAGGTGCTGACCGAGCGCTCGCACCAGGGCATCCTGATCGCCATCCAGGGTGACGTGGTGTACGCCAACCCGGCGTTGCGCGCCATTTATGGCGTGCCCGAAGGGGAGGCGCTCAGCATCGGGCTGTTCACACGCTTCCTGACGCCTGAGCAGCGCGACGACACGCTGGCGCAGTACCAGCGGGTGCTTGACGGCCAGGCTTACCAGCTGGTGTACGAGGGTGAGCGGGTGTTTGAGCATGGCCGCACCCGCTGGCTGCGGGTGGAGGCCTTTCGCACCGAGTGGGACGGGCAGCCGGCGGTGCAGGCGCTGGTCACCGACGACACCGACCGCCACGGCGTCACCCAGGCCCTGTTGCGCCAGGCCTTGCAGGACGAGCTGACCGGCCTGCCCAACCGCGCCGCCTTGCTGCAGGCCCTGCGCGAGCGCTGCGCCGCCGGCCCGGCGTCCTCACCGTTCGTGCTGATGCTGCTGGACATCGACCGATTCAAGCTGTTCAACGAGGCGCATGGTCACGAGATGGGCGACCAGGTCATCCTGGCCCTGGCCAAGGGCCTGAGCGCGGCCATGCGGGCGCACGGCGCCGGCCATGTGGTGATGCGCCAGGGCGAGGACGAGTTCGCGCTGCTGTCCGGCGCCGGCAGCGGCGAGGACGCCGCGCTGGACATGGCGGCCGTGGTGCGCGAGCTGTTGTCCAACCCGCTGGAGGTGGCCAATCGCGAATTCTTCGTCGACGTCTCCATGGGCATCGCCCTGTTCCCGCAGAGCGCGGCCGACGCCGATGCGCTGTTGCGGGCGGCGAACGCCGCCTTGCATGCGGCCAAACGCACGCCGGGCACCTCGCATGCGCTGGCACGGCCGGAGTTCGAGCGCGGCGCCAGCAACCTGCTGGAGCAGGAGCAGGCACTGCGCACGGGCATTCTGAACGCCGAGTTCCACCTGGTGTACCAGCCCAAGGTGGATGCGCACAACACCGAGCTGGTCAGCTTCGAGGCACTGGCGCGCTGGGAACGCCCGGGCGTGGGCTACGTCAGCCCGGTGGAGTTCATCGCCGCGGCCGAGCGCACCGGGCTGATCGGCGAGCTGGGCAGCTTCTTCCTGTGGGAAGCCTGCCAGCAACTGGCCAGCTGGCAGGCCGACTATGGCTACTGCGTGCCGGTGGCCGTCAACGTGTCGCCGCTGCAGTTGCTGGACGCCGACTTCCCCAAGCTGGTGGCCCGGGTGCTGGCCGACACCGGCACGCCACCCGAACTGCTGACGCTGGAGATCACCGAAAGCTCGGCGGTGCAGAACCTGGAGCAGACCATCCTGCAGATCACCCAACTGCGTGAGATGGGTGTGCAGGTGGCGCTGGACGATTTCGGCGCCGGCTTTTCGTCGCTGAACATGCTGCGCTCGCTGCCGCTGCGCAGCGTCAAGGTGGACCGTGGCCTGGTGGACCCCCTGCCGGCACCGGAGGCGGTGGCGGTGGTGCGCGCCATCTGCCAGCTGGCCGAGGCGCTGCAGCTGACGGTGGTGGCCGAAGGCGTGGAAACCGAGGCCCAGGCCCAATGCGCGCGCGACGCCGGCTGCGCGGAGCTGCAGGGTTACCTGTATGCCAAACCCCTGAGCCGCATGGACGCCGGCCGCTGGCTGTTGGCCAGCGCGCGTGAGCGCGGCCTGCCCGCGGTGCCTCTGGTGTCCTACTTGGTGGCGTAGCCGCCAGCGGGGCGGTCCGGCTCAGCGCGGCTGCCTGTGTCTCGGCGCTGGTCCAGCGCGTACTTGTCCTTCACCGAGTAGTCATTCTGGTCGAACTGGATGCCGCGCTGCGGCAAGGGCTGCGGTGGCGTGGCACCGTTGCCGGGTTGGTCGGCAATCAGCAACGGCGCATTGCGCGGTGTGGTGGGCAATGGGGTGCAGGCGCCCAGCAGGGTGGCGGCAACGCACAGGGCAGTCGCGGCCGCCGGCAGCGCGCGCAGCGTGCGTCTAGGTCTAGGGGGTGTCAGGGGTGAAGGTGTCATGCCAGTCTCCCAGCTTGGGGTGGGGGTTGTGGCGCAGTGCCTTTGCGCCAGCTTTACACCATCGTAGGTGTTGTCCCACAACCTGACTGTGCGCTCTCAAACAGACTTGCGCGCCACACCGAACTACAGTGACTTTACCTGTGGAGAGAAGGCGCAGTGCGCTGCGCAATGGTGCCTCAAGGCCCCGGCTCTGCAGCATGTAGTTTCAAGAATTCCGCAGGAAGGAGAACCCTCATGAAATTTCGCAAAACCACTTTGACGCTGGCCAGCATCGCCGCCCTGGGCGCGGCTCTGGCCATGCCGGCGCAAGCCATGCCTGACGTGACCGTGTACTACGAAACGGCGCCGCCGCCACTGCGCGTGGAAACCGTGCCGTCGCCGCGTTCGGGCTATGTCTGGGCACCCGGCTATTGGGAACTGCGCGATGGCCGCCATGTGTGGCGTGCCGGCCACTGGGAGCGTGAGCGCGTGGGTTACGTCTACCACGCACCCAGTTGGGTACAGCGCGACAACCGCTGGTATTTTGAGCCTGGCCGCTGGGCCAACCGCGACAACGACGGCGACGGCGTGCGCAACGGCGCCGACCGTTCGCCCAACAACCCGTACCGCAACTGACCGTTCTGCGCCGGTCTGACCGACGCTTCGGCCAAGTACGGGGCCTGCGGCACGCCAGCGCGCTGCCGCCCGGCCTCGCATAATCTGCCTTCCACCTTGTCAAAGGGGGGAGGCAGTTGCGCTTTTGGGCGCCGCCGACCCCATCACCTGTGCACGCCTTCTACGCTGACCAGTTTGTGTTGCCGCTGCCGCCGCAGCACCGCTTCCCCATGCCGAAGTACCGGCTGCTGCGCGACCGCCTGCAGGCTGAGCTGCCGCAGGTGCAGATGCAGCCGGCGCTTCCGGCCAGCGATGGCGAGCTGGCGCTGGTGCACACGCCGCTCTACATCGACGCCATCCAGCACGGCACGCTGCCGCCGGCCGCGCAACGCGAGATCGGCTTCCCTTGGAGCGAGGCCATGGCCGAACGCGCGCGCCGCTCGGTGGGCGCCACCATCTCGGCGGCGCGCGTGGCGCTGGGCCTGCACCAGGGTGCGCAGCAAGACGGCCAGGGCCCGCAAGGCCTGGCCGCCAACCTGGCCGGTGGCACCCACCATGCCTATGCCCACAAGGGCGGTGGCTTTTGCGTCTTCAACGACGTAGCGGTGGCCGCGCGGCTGATGCAGGCCGAGTGGCGACGCCAAGGCGGCAGCAGGGGGCGCCAGCCCTTGCAGGTGGCCGTCATCGACCTGGATGTGCACCAGGGCAACGGCACCGCCAGCGTGTTTGCCGGCGACCCGTCAGTGTTCACGCTGTCACTGCACGGGGCCAAGAACTTCCCTTTCCGCAAGGAGGCCAGCAGTCTGGACGTGGAGCTGCCCGACGGCTGCACCGATGCGCCCTACCTGCAAGCACTCGAAGAAGCGTTGGACGAGCTGGAGCGCCGCTTCACACCCGGTTTGGTGCTGTACCTGGCTGGCGCCGACCCGCACGAGGGCGACCGCCTGGGCCGCTTGAAGCTGACCTATGACGGCCTGGAAGCGCGTGACCGCCGCGTGTTCGACTGGGCCTGGCAACGCCGCATTCCGCTGGCCTTCACCATGGCCGGCGGCTATGGCGTGGATATCCACCAGACGGTGCAGGTGCAGGTGAACACCTTCAAGGTGGCGTTGGCTTACTGGCAGCGCTGGGCCGGCGCGGGCAAGGCCGCAGGCGCTGCCGTTTCGTCATAATCCGGCAGCCGCTTTTCGCCAGCTTCGATGACCAACAAACCCCTGCAATCCTTCCGCGTCCGCGTGCCCGCCCTGTGGCGGCAAATCTTCCCCATTGGCATTGTGCTGACCGCCGTGCTGCGCCTGGGCAGCTGGCTGTCAGGGCAGCCGTTCTCATGGCCCTCCACGTTGCCACTGGCCGTGGCCGCCGGCTTCATCGTGCTGCTGTTCTACTTCCTGCGCCCGGTGCAAGCCGGCCCCGAGGGACTGATGCTGCTGAACCGCCTGGGTCGCCGCCGGCTGGTGGCCTGGGACGAGGTGCGCGACGTCAGCTTCGGTCACCGCCAGCCGCTGGAGCCCGCCTTTCGCGTGGCCGACACCCAAGGCAAGGTGCATTGGATACCCCGCCACACCAGGGACCTGCGCGCGCTGCAACGCCTGGCGGTGCAGTACGGCGGCCCGCGTCATCCGTTGGCCGTGGTGCTGGAGACGCCTTTGTGTGACGTGCCGTGAACAGCCGGTGAATAGCCCTTGGCACGCTTCCGACGCCGCTGGTGCGCGTGACTCCGCGAATGTCCTCCGACCCTGCGGGCCTCCCCCTTGATTTCGCTGCGTCACGCGCCCCAGCGACATCGGGTCAATTGGCACACATGACGCCGGAATGCCGGATTACCGCACGCCAGCCACGCTCGCAGGATCAGGACGTCATGGCACTCTGCGCAGCGGCATCAAGGAGGAGGGCCGAAGGCCCGGGGGACAGCCGCGGAGCGGAGTGCCGTGGCGGCCTGGTCCCTGCGAATCGCGTAGGCGTGAAGGGCTTGTTTGGAGGGTGGGGGGCACAGGGTGGGGCCAGAGGCGCTACCAGCGCTCCATGTAAGGCCGTAGGTCCAGCTCAAACGTCCAGGCATCGCGCGGTTGGGTGTGCAGGTACCAGTAGTTGTCGGCGATGTGCTCGGGGTTCAGGATGCCGTCCTGGTCTTTCAGCGCATAGCGCTCGGGGAAATTGCTGCGGATGAACTCGGTGTCGATGGCGCCGTCCACCACCACGTGGGCGACGTGGATGTTCTTCGGGCCCAGCTCACGCGCCATGCTCTGGGCCAGCGCGCGCAGCGCGTGCTTGGCGCCGGCAAAGGCGGCGAAATTGGCCGAGCCGCGCAGGCCCGCCGTGGCGCCGGTGAAGATGATGGTGCCGCGCCCGCGTGCCACCATGCGCCGCGCCGCCTGCTGGCCGGTCAGGAAGCCACTGAGGCAGGCCATCTCCCAGATCTTGAAGTACTTGCGTGCGGTTTCTTCCAGAATGCTGCACGGCACATTGGCGCCGATGTTGAACACCAGCACCTCCACCGGGCCGTGCTCGGCCTCGATGCGCTCGAACAGCGCCGCCACCTCTTCCTCCTTGCGCGCATCGCTGCCGTAACCGAAGGCCTGGAACCCCTCGGCGCGTATGCTGTCCACCAGCGGCTGCAGCTTGTCGGCTGAGCGGCGCGTCAGGCAGGCGGTATAGCCTTCGCGGGCAAAGCGGCGTGCGATGGCGCCGCCGGTGGCGTCGCCGGCGCCGATGACCAATGCCACTTTCTGGGTGTTGTCGTTGCTCATGGGGGGTCTCCTGAGAGGCTGTGTCAGCCCTGTTGAATTTTGTCCACCTGGCGCCGGCCGGCGGCCAGGATGTCCTTGCGCGCTCTGTCACTCTCCACCACGCGCGCCAGCATCAGCGTGCCCACGCATTGCGCCAGCAGGGCCCAGGCATCGTCGCCATCGCCCAGGCGATCGGTCCAGCCTTGTTGCAGTGCCTTCAACTGTTGTTCCACCTTGCCGCGCAGCGCGGGTGTCGAACGGGCAATCTCCGCGCCCAGCGTGGGCAGGGCGCAGCCTTGCTGCGGGTTCAGCGCGTGCGCGCTGCTGAGGTAGCCGCGCAGGCGCTTGGCCACGGAGGCGGTGGACTCCTCAGGCTCACCGGCCAGCAGGTCGCGGCTGTTGGCCAGCTCGTCTTCCACCAGTGCCTCAAACAGTGCCTGCTTGGAGTCGAAGTGGCTGTAGAACGCGCCGCCGCTCAGGCCCACGGCGGCCATCAGCGCGTCCACGCCGGTGGCCTCGAAGCCGCCTTGCTTGGCAATGGCGCGGCTGCTGGCCAGCAGCTTGGCGCGGGTTTCGGCTTTGTGGCTGGCGGGGTAGCGCATGGCGGGCAGGGCAGGGTTGTTCGGGTTGACAGTGCTGGCAGGATAGCATAACGTTCGTTTGCCAAACGTTCGTTATTCAAAATAAATCAGGAGCCCCTGCCGTGAGCAAGACCGTGGAGTTTTATTTCGATGTCGGTAGCCCTGCCTCCTACCTGGCCTGGACGCAGTTGCCCGCGCTGTGCAGCCAGCAGGGTGCCGAGCTGGTTTACAAGCCCATGCTGTTGGGCGGGGTGTTCCAGGCCACCGGCAATGCGTCGCCCGGCACCGTGCTGCCCAAGGGGCGCTACATGGACATCGACCTGGGGCGCTTTGCCAAGCGCTACGGCGTGACGCTGGTGATGAACCCGCATTTCCCCATCAACACGCTGATGCTGATGCGTTTGCTGATCGGCGTACAGATACGCCAACCGCAGCGCTTCGACGCGCTGCTGACCGTCGTGTTCAACGCCATGTGGGTCAACGCGCGCAACATGAATGACCCCGCTGTTGCAGCCCAGGCACTGGGTGATGCGGGTTTCTCCGTAGACGAGGTGGGCGCGCTGGTGGGCGACCCTGGCATCAAGGCGGCGCTGAAGGCGCAGACCGAAGAAGCGGTGGAGCGGGGTGTGTTTGGTGCGCCCACGATGTTTGTGGGTAAAGATATGTTTTTCGGCCAGGACCGGCTGGACTTTGTCCGCGAAACGCTGAGCTGATGCGTTAGTGGGGTCACTGCGGGTTGTGTAGCATGCAGCTGCCAGCCAGGTGCGCGTGGCATCGTGCTGCGCCGGGCTGCTCCCGCGTTGAATGCCCATGCCGACAAAAACTTTGCCTGCGCCGCTTGCCGGCGCCCTCAGCAGCGCGTTGTTGTGTGCCCTGGTGTTGGCTGGCTGTGCCGCCCCCACGCGCGCACCTGATGCGGCCCTTGCTGCCAGTGAATCCCAGCAGCGCTATGCGCTGATCAACCGCCTCAGCTGGGGCGCCACGGCGTCGCAGATGGAGGCCAGCACGGCCCTCAGCCCCGAGGCCTACCTGGCCAGCCAGTTGCGGCCGGCCCCGGCTACATTGCCCGAGCCGGTGCAGGCGCAGATCACCGCCATGACCATCAGCCAGCAGCCGCTGCCGCAACTGGTGCAGACCATGGAGCAGCGCCGCAAGGATTCCGACGCGGTGGTGGACAACGACCAGAAGAAGGCCGCGCAGAACGCCTACCAGCAGGAGATGAACCGCCTCACGCGCGAGGCCGCCACCCGCCACGTGTTGCGCGGCCTGTATTCCAGCAACCAGGTGCAGGAGCAGATGACCTGGTTCTGGCTGAACCACTTCAATGTGCATTCGGGCAAGAGCAACCTGCGCGCCATGGTGGGCGATTACGAAGAAACCGCGATACGCCCCTATGCGCTGGGCCGCTTTCGCGACCTGCTGGGCGCTGCGACGCTGCACCCGGCGATGATCCGCTACCTGGACAACGAGCAGAACGCCGCCGGTCGCATCAACGAGAACCTGGCGCGCGAGGTGATGGAGCTGCACACCATGGGCGTCACTGGCGGCTACAGCCAGCAGGACGTGCAGCAGATGGCCCGCGTGCTGACCGGTGCCGGCGTCAACCTGCAGGGCACCGAGCCCAAGGTGAAGCCCGAGCTGCAGCCCTTTTACGTGCGCCGTGGCCTGTTCGAGTTCAACCCCAACCGGCACGACTTTGCACCCAAGACGCTGCTGGGCCAGCCGCTGCAGGCCAAGGGCCTGGCCGAGGTGGACGAGGCGCTGGACCGGCTGGCCCGCCACCCGGCCACCGCTGCCTACGTGAGCCGCAAGCTGGCGCAGTTCTGGCTGGCCGACGAGCCGGCGCCGGCGCTGGTGCAGCGCATGGCGGCCAGTTTCCTGGCCAGCGATGGCGACATCCCCACCACGCTGAAGACGCTGTTCACCGCGCCCGAGTTCGCAGCGGGTGGCGGTGCCAAGTTCAAGGACCCGATGCACTACGTGATGTCGTCGGTGCGGCTGGCCTACGACGACAAGCCCATCCTGAACGCCAACCCCATCCTGTATTGGCTCAGCCGCATGGGCCAGCCGCTGTATGGCAAGGCCACGCCCGATGGCTACGCGCTGGACCAGGGCGCCTGGGCCAGCCCGGGCCAGATGGCCACACGCTTCGAGATCGCCAAGGCCATTGGCACGGGCAATGCCGGCTTGTTCAAGACCGAGGGCCCGGCTCCGCAGGAGCGGCCGGCATTCCCGCAACTGTCGAACGCGCTGTATTTCCAATCCATCAAGAAGACGCTGGGTGCCGGCACCCTGGCCGCGCTGGACCAGGCCAGCACGCCGCAGGAATGGAACACCTACCTGCTGGCCTCGCCCGAAATGATGGTGCGCTGATGCCAGCCTATCTGTACACAAGGAGCTAACGATGATGCACCGACGTCAATTCCTTCAGGCCGCCGGTGGCGCGGCAGCTGCCGTCAGCGCCGGTCGCCTGTTTGCGGCAGGCAGCACGGGCAGCCCGAAGTTCCTGCTGGTGTTCCTGCGCGGCGGGTATGATTGCGCCAACCTGCTGGTGCCCATCAGCAGCGATTTCTACTACCAGTCGCGCCCCACGATCGCCATCGCCAAGCCGTCCACCGAGCTGAACACGGCGCTGCCGCTGTCCGCCGACTGGGGCCTGCACCCGGCGCTGCGTGACAGCGTGTACCCGTTGTTCCAGGCCGGCCAGGCGGCCTTCATTCCGTTTGCCGGCACGCCCGACACCTCGCGCAGCCACTTCGAGACCCAAGACAGCATCGAGCTGGGCCAGCCGCTGGACCAGAGCAAGAACTACCGCTCCGGTTTCATGAACCGCCTGGCCAGCATGGTGCAAGGCAACAAGTGCATGGCCTTCACCGACCAGTTGCCGCTGGTGTTCCAGGGCACGGTGGGCGTGCCCAACACCTCGCTGCGCAACCCGGCCAAGCCGGGGGTGGACGCGCGCCAGAGCGGCGTCATTGCCAGCATGTACCAGGGCACCCCATTGGCCGGCACGGTCAGCGAGGCCTTTCGCGTGCGCGACGAGGTGGCGCGCGAGATGGGCCAGGAGATGGAAGCCGCCAGCCGCAACGCCATCACCGCCAAGGGCTTTGAGCTGGAGGCGCGCCGCATCGCCCGCCTGATGCGCGAGCGCTACAACATGGGTTTTGTCGACGTCGGCGGCTGGGACACCCACGTCAACCAGGGTGGCGCCACCGGCTACCTGGCCAATCGCTTCGACGAGCTGGGCCGGGGCCTGGCCGCCTTTGCCGACGAGATGGGCCCGCAGTGGCGCGACACCACGGTGGTGGTGGTGAGCGAGTTCGGCCGCACCTTCAAGCAAAACGGCAATGCCGGCACCGACCACGGCCACGGCAGCGTTTACTGGGTGCTGGGCGGCAGCCTGCGCGGCGGCCAGGTGGCCGGCGAGCAGGTGCTGGTGCGGCCCAACACGCTGTTCCAGAACCGCGACTTCCAGGTGCTCAACGACTACCGCGCGGTGCTGGGCGGCCTGTTCGCGCGCCAGTACGGCCTGAACGCCGGGCAGGGCGACCAGGTATTTGCCGGCGTGCCGGCGCGGGACCTGGGGCTGCTGTAATTGTTGGCGTTGGCGTGGCTCCGCAGCGCGCCAGCCTGAAAATTGGCCTTCCCAGGTTTCACATGGGGCCCTTTGCCAATTTTCAGGCTGACACGCCGCTTCCTTGTTAACGGAAAAGTACTGGCGTGAAGCTTTTTCAGTACTTGCAGGTTTTCGCCGGTGTTCCGCATTCAGACGTTGCGCGTGCCAATTGACCCGATGTCGCTGGGGCGTGTGGCGGAGCGGAATCAAGGGGGAGGCCGAAGGCCGGAGGACATCCGCGTAGCCACGCGCACCAGCGGCGTCGGCAGCCAGAGACCTGATGCCCTAGTGGCGTAGGCTGTTGATAGTCACAGGTCAACGCCGGTGTTACAGTGTCCCCCGTGTTCGTGTCCCGATTGACCTCATGAAGCGTGGCTTTTATGCCGTGATGGCCGCGCAGTTTTTCAGCTCGCTGGCCGACAGCGCCTTGCTGGCCGCCGTGCTGGTGCTGATGCAACTTGATGGTGCACCCAAATGGCAGCAGGCCGCGCTGGTGCCCATGTTCGGCTTCTTCTACGTCGTGCTGGCGCCCTTCGTTGGCGCCTTTGCCGACGCCGGCCCCAAGGGGCGGGTGATGTTCAACGCCAACCTGATCAAGGTGTCCGGCTGCCTGCTGATGCTGTTCGGCGCCGACCCGCTGGTGTGTTATGCCATTGTGGGCCTGGGCGCGGCGGCGTATTCGCCGGCCAAGTACGGCATCCTGACCGAGATGCTGCCGCCCTCCATGCTGGTCAAGGCCAATGGCTGGGTGGAGGGGCTGACCATCGCCTCCATCGTGCTGGGCACGCTGCTGGGCGGCCAGCTGCTGCGGCCCACGGTGGCCAAGCACCTGCTGGAGCTGGACCTGCCCTTCATCGACCTGGGCATCTGCAACCCGCCGGAGGCGGCCATTGCCATGCTGCTGAGCTTTTACCTGCTGGCGGCGCTGTTCAACCTGCGCGTGCCGGCCACCGGCGTGGAATACCGCCCGGTGCCCGAGCGCCTGCTCAGCCTGGTGCCGGACTTCTGGGCCTGCAACATGCGGCTGTGGCGCGACAAGCTGGGCCAGATCTCATTGGGCGCCACCACGCTGTTCTGGGGCGTCAGCGCCAACCTGCGCCTCATCGTGCTGGGCTGGGCCGCCGCCGCGCTGGGCTATGACGTGCCGCACGCCACCACGCTGGTGGGCGTGGTCATCATCGGCACGGCGGCCGGCATTGTGCTGGCGGCGATGAAATCCAAGCTGGAAGACGCACCGCGCCTGCTGCCTCTGGGCATAGGCATGGGCGTGCTGGTGCTGGGGCTGAACTGGATTACCAACGTCTGGGTGGCCGCGCCTTTCCTCATCTTGCTGGGCGCATTGGGTGGTTATCTGGTGGTGCCCATGAATGCGCTGTTGCAGCACCGTGGCCACAACCTGATGGGCGCCGGCCGCTCGATTGCCGTGCAGAATTTCAACGAGCAGGCCTGCATCGTGCTGCTGGGCGGCATGAACGCCGTGGCGGCTGGCGCGGGCATGTCGGTGTTCTTCGCCATCGGCCTGTTCGGCATCCTGAATGCCGGCGTGATGCTGCTGATACAGCGCCGGCACAGCAGCAATTGCCGCCACCATGGGGAAGAGGTGGGCCGCCTGCTGCAGATTGCGCGCGGCGAGAAGGCGCACGGCTGAGCCGCCGCCGGGCCGGGCAAGGTCCCGGCATGATCATCTCAGACAGGGCCGGGCGTCAGGCCGGCTTGCCGTTCTCGTACAGCACCAGCCCGCGGTACACCGCGCTGTGGCCCGGCGTGGGCACACCCAACTCCAGGCCCAGGCCGTGCAGCCGGCCCGACAACCAGCGCAGTTCCAGCGGTTTGCCGCGCTCCAGGTCTTCCGACATGGAAGAGCGGAAGGCCGGTGGCATGGCGGCCAGCCGGTTCATCACCTCGCTCACCAGGCCCTCGCGCATGGGTTTGCCGGCGGCGCGGGCCACGGCGATCACCTCTTCGATCAGTTGCTGCTGGAAGGCACGGGTTTCCGGGTGGCCCAGGATCTGGCCCGTGTTGGCGCGTAAGAGCGAGGTGGCGCCCGACAGCGAGGCCAGCGTGACGAATTTTTCCCAGATGGTGGTGTCCACCGCATCGCTGGCTTGGGCCTCCAGCGCCTTGGCGCGGTCGCAGGCGGCGCAGAAGGCCACCACCACGGGGTCGCCACCGGCAGCGTCCAGCACGATGCGGTGCATGCCCCCGGGGCTGCGTATCACACCGGGCCGGTCGATCACGGCCGACACATAGATCACCCCGCCCAGCACTTTGGCCTGCGGCAGCGCACTCTGGATCATCGCCACCGAATCAATGCCGTTTTGCAGCGTCAGGATGCGGGTCCGGGGGCCGGCAATCGGGGCCAGCTGGCGGGCGGCGGTGTCGGTGTCCCACAGCTTGACGGCGAACACCACCAGGTCCACGTGGCCCAAGGTGGCCGGGTCCTCGGTGGCGCTGACCTGCGGCAGGTGCAGCGGCTCCAGCGGGCTCTCCAAGCGCAGGCCGTCGCGCTGCATGGCCTGCAGGTGGGCGCCACGGGCGATGAAGTGCACGTCCTCACCGGCGGCCTGCAGCCGCGCCCCGACATAGGCGCCTACGCCTCCTGAACCCATGATGGCGATGCGCATGTTGGTGCTCTCCTCAAGCGAAATATTCCCAGCCGCTTTGAGCGTAGCCGGTCAGGTTGACGTGGTTCTGGTTGGCGTTGGAAGCCACCATGTCGGCCATCCACTGCGCGGCGGTCTGCGTGCCGGCGTTCAGCGGTGCCACCAGGGTGGCCAGCGTGGCGGCGCTGGGGGCGCTGCCGTTCACATTGGTGTACACCAGCTTGACGATGCTGGCATTGTCGCTGCCGCCGGCAATGGCCTGCATGATGCCGGCCGCAAACAGCAGGCTGGTGCCGTCCGCAATGCTGGCGCCGCTGTCGAAAAATCGCAGGAAGGTGCCGGCCCAGGCCTTGTCGGTGGGAAAGGCCGCGCCCAGCGTGGCCGCCATGGTCAGCAGCGCCTTGCCGCCGGCTTGGGACAGTCCCAAGTCCAGCGCCAGGCTTTCGTTGGCGAACTGCAGGCGCTCGACGTTGACCACCGTGTCGGTGCCGTCGCTGTTGGCGCCGGTGGTGGTGTCGCGCACGGTGCTGGTGGCGCTGGTGCTGCCGCCCAGGGTCAGCGCATAGTTGCGGAACGGGCCGACGAAGACGGCGATGTCGGTGCCGGCGCCGCCGTCCAGGTTGTCGTTGCCCTGCTCGGTGATGAAGGCCTCGTTGCCGGCACCGCCCTTCAGCGTGTCGGCGGTCGTGCTGCCATTGACCACCGTGGGCACCAGCGTGGCGCTGGGGCCGTTGGTGCTGTTGTAGCCCCAGGTGCCGCCCAGCCCATCACCCCCGTACAGCCAGCTCAACACGGCGAGGTCGTCCGGGCTGTAGGTGTCGCGCACACCACCCACGCGGGTGTAGGACATCAGCGAGTGGGCCGTGTCGTCCTGGTCGCTGGGCAGCGTGGGGGTGCCGGCGAAGGGGTGCTTCAGCCCCATGGCGTGGCCGATCTCGTGCAGCAGCAACTCGAAGCCGTAGACGCCGTCCACCGGCGCGGCGTTGATGGCGGCATATTGCACATTGTCCAGGTAGATGTAGGCGTCGGCGGTGTAGCTGGTGACGGTGTTGCCGCTGCTCTTGTAGTTCCAGAACCAGGCCGTGTAGCCGGCAAAGCCGGGGTCGGTGATGTCGGCCTGGCCGAAATGCATGTCGGCCGCGCTGCCACTGGCCACCTGCGTGAACACGATGCCGGTGACGCGCCCTACATAGGCCAGCGCGGCGGTGACGGCCGCCTGCTGGGTGGGGTTGAAACTGGTGACGGCACTGGACAGGATGTTGGACGCATTGGGGTTGCCGTCGGCCAGGTCAAAGGTGTAATACAGCACATTGCGCACCGGGGCCAGCCAGTTCCAGCCCGGGCCGGTGTCCATCACCGAATCGATGGAGGCGATGCCGCTGCTGGGGCGGGCCGTGACTTCGGCGATGGTGGCCATGGCGAGACTCCTTGAACCTGCCCTGAAGGCGGGCAGGCCACTGATTCTAGGAGGTCAGCGGCCCTTGCGCTGGCGCTCCTGCCGCCGCCAGTATTGGAAGGCATCCTCGTGGAACTCGATGTCCAGCTCCTGCACACGCTGCTGCAGCCGCTCCTGCAGCTCGGTCACCGCCTGGTTGTACACCAGCGGCCCCAGCTCCTCCAGGAAATAGCCCAGCAGCGCGCCGGCGGCGATGTTGCCGATGCGCTCGTCCATGTTCTCTTCGAAGTAGCGCTGGATGGAGGCGATGGCTTCCTGCCGCGCTTCCTTGGGGATGTCTATCGTCACGGGCTTTTCTCTCGGGAGGCGAGTCAGGCGGCAGCCGCGCAGCCGGCGGGCTTGTGCACGCGCTCGGTGGAAGCCGGGTACTTGGTCAGCTTGTCGGCCGGGCGGCGTGGCCGGCGCACAAATTCGCCGCCACAGTTGGGGCATTTGCCTTGCAGCACGCCGTCGACACAGTCGGCGCAGAAGGTGCACTCAAACGTGCAGATGCGCGCCTCGGTGGAGTCGGGCGGCAGGTCGCGGTCGCAGCATTCACAGGAGGGACGCAGTTGCAGCATGGTGGGGCTTCCTTTCAAGGCAAGCCACGATGTTAGCGCCCCGCGTTGCGCAACGCGCGCTGCGTGAACAGCGCGATGGGCACGCCCACGCCCAGCATGTGGATCAGCAGGCCGCCCACCACCGGCCACAGCGCGAAGTTCTGCGGGTTGGGAAAGGCCGACAGCGGCAGCACGATGAAGTTCATCACCGCGTAGATGCCCAGCCCATACGCCATGCCGGCGGGCACGGGGTGCTGCCCCAGCCACGGCAGCCGGCGGGCCGCGGTGTAGAACACCAGGGCCATCACCACCGTCATGCCGAAGTGCAGGGCCAGGCCCAGCAGGCCCGTCAGCCAGCCGCCGCTGTAGGCCGCCCGGCCCAGCAGGCCGCTGGCCACCGACTGCAGGATGCGCAGGGGCGGCACCCCGGCGCGCAGCGCCCAGAAGATGATGGCGTAACAGATGTCCAGCACGCCGGCGGCCATGCCACCGGCGATGACCGCACGCAAGTGGTAGTGGGCTGGGACCATGGCCATGGGATGCTCCTGCCGTTGACGGACAAGTTCTAAGCCTTGGGCGGCTGGGCGATGAACTGCTTGGGGTCGTAGAAGAACTGCTCCTGCGCAATCCGCTCGCCCTCCCAGCGCTGCCAGGCCAGTTCCTCGATGCGGCGCTGGCTGCCATCCGGGTAGCCGAACTCGAAAATCCAGCGAATCACCACGTGGTCGCCGTTGGCGAAGGCCGGGCGCACGCAGGCTGAGCGCACCCATGCGGCGCGCGCCAGCGCGGCGGCCTCGTGCGCCATCAACACCTCGCGGCCGACGCGCGGCGGGTTGTTGTTCTCCTGCATGGAGGCGCCTTCGGTGTAGAACTCGGCGATGGCTTCCACGTGGGCGTTTTCCTCCACGCGGGCGATGAAGCGTTCCAATGTGTCCATGCTCGGCATCGGCAAACTCCTTGAAATGGGGTGTCAGGCTGCGTCCGCCCGCGCCAGCGGCAGCACCAGCGGCAGCCGTATCAGCACCCGCGTGCCCCGGCCGATGATCGATTGCACCTCGATGTCGCCGCCCAGCGACTTGGTGACCAGGTTCTTCACGATGGCCATGCCCAGCCCGGTGCCGCCCTGGCCGATCTTGGTGCTGAAGAAAGGCTGGAACAGCTTGGCCAGGTTGTCCGGTGCGATGCCGGCGCCGTTGTCGCTGAAGCTCATGTGCACCTGAGCGCCCTCGGCCTGCGCGGCAATGGTCAGCACGCCGTCGCTGCGGCCCTCAAAGGCATGCTGGTAGGCGTTGTTGACCAGGTTCACCACCACCTGGCCCAGCGGGCCGGGCAGGCTGTCCATGCGTATGCCTTCGGGAATCTCCAGCACCACCTGGTGGGCGTGGCGCTTCAGGCTGGGCGACAGCGTCTGCAACACCTCGCGCACCGCGGCGGCCAGGTCGAACTGGCGCCGTTGCTCACTGGCCTGGTCGGCCGCCACCTGGCGGAAGTTTTTCAGCAGTTCCTCGGCGCGCAGCAGGTTGCGCTCCACCAGCTCGGTGCCGTCGGCCAGCGTGGTCAGGAAATCGTTGAATTCGCTGCGCTTGAGCGCGCCGCTGTTGAGTTGCTGCTGCAGCTTGCGTGCCTGGTCCTTCAGCGTGGTGGCCACCATCACGCTGTTGCCTATGGGGGTGTTCAGCTCGTGCGACACGCCCGCCGCCAGCGTGCTCAAGGTGGCACGGGCCTGGCTGTGCGCCAGCTCTTCCTGCGACTCGCGCAGCCGCTGCACGGCGGCCTCCAGCTCGGCGGTGCGCTCGGCCACGCGCTGCTCCAGAAACTCGTTGAGCTGCACCACTTCCAGCTCGGCCGCCTTGCGCTCGGTGATGTCCTGCACGGTGCCCGACACGGCCACCGGCTGGCCCTGGGCGTCCAGCCGCAGCTTGCCCCTGCTGTGCACCCAGCGCGTTTCACCGTCGTTCTGGCGCACGATGAGGTATTCGCGGTCGAACGGCAGGCGCTGCTCGTACACGGTGTTCCAGTAGGCCTGGATGTCGCCGCGGAACTCCTCGACGATCAGCTTGAGCATGCTGTGGATGTCATGCGGATACTCGGGCCCGATGCCGAAGATGCGCAGCGTGGTCTCCGATGCGCTGAGGCGCAGCGTGCGCAGGTCGACGTCGAAATTGCCCAGGTTGGCGATGTCCTGCGCGGCGCGCAGCGCCGCCACGTCGCGCTGTTGTGAGCGCCAGGCGCGCGACAGCAGCCGCGCAAAAACCCAGGACGACAGCATGAAGGCCAGCACCATGGCGCCGGCGATCCAGGCATGCTTGCGCCACTCGGCATAGGCCACCTGGTCGCTCAGGCCCACGGTGACCACGAAGCCGTATTTGTCGCTCTTGACGAAGGAGAAATGGCGCAGCACGCTGTCCAGCTTGGTGCTGTTGCTGGTGTAGCTGTTGGCGCGCGGGTTGGCCTTGAAGGCGCGCTGGAAGTCGGCCGACATGGTGCGGTCGCCCACCGGCGTGGGGTAGCGCTCGGCGCCGTTCAGGCGGCCGGCAATCAGCCCGAAATTGGCGTCGCGCAGCGCCAGCGTGCTGTTGGGGTAGAGCTGGATCTGCGCCAGCACCTTTTCGATCTCTGTCAGCTCGATGCGGGCAAACACCACGCCGCCAAAGCTGCCATCGGGCTTGTTGATGCGCCTGGCAAACAGCCACAGCCACTTCTTGATGATGCGGCCTATCAGCGGTCGGTCGATGATCAGGCCGGCCTGGGGGTTGTCGCGCAGCTTGGTGAAGTAGTCGCGGTCGGTGATGTCGGTGGCCAGCGCCAGCGCGCCTGGCACGAACACCACCTGGCCTTGCTCGTTGCTGGCGCGCAGCACCACGCCGGGCAGGCGGCTGGTCTGGCGTTCCAGGTAGGTGTTGATGGCGGCCGCGTCGGGCTTGCCGGTGGCCAGCTGGCGGCTGATCTCGTCGGCGCTGGACAGCAGGGCCACGTCGATGGTGTCTATCAGCCCGTTGAAGGTCAGCTCCATGGACTTGGCCAGGTTCTGCGTCGTCACGGCCACCCGCAACTCGGCCTGCTCGCGCGCATAGAACAGGCTGGCCCAGGCCAGCACGGCGGCCAACAGGTTGGCCGCCACAACGGCCACCACCAGCAGGGTGCGGGGCGGCAAGGCGTTGGGGCGCGGGGCGCCCGGGCTGCTGTCAGGCATGGTGGCGTTCGTGGCGACGGTGGGGCGGGGCGAAGCGGCTCAGGCACCCCCCCGGTGCGGCATCATACTGTGTGGCGGCGTCACTTCAACGGGATGGCCTGGCCCGCAGCCACGGGCACCGCCGTCACGCTGTTCTTGGGGCTGCCGTCCACCAGCCGGTCCGAATACACCAGGTACACCAGCGCGTTGCGCTTGGGGTCCACCATGCGCACCACCCGCACATGCTTGAACAGCAGCGAGGCGCGCTCGGAAAACACCTCTTCCTGCTTCGGCAGCGGGACGCTGAAGCGTATCTCGCCCACCTGGCGGCAGGCCACGGACGAGTCCGCCTTGTCCTCGGCCAGGCCGATAGCGCCCTTGAAGCCGCCGGTCTTGGCGCGCGACAGGTAGCAGGCCACGCCGCCCACCTTGGGGTCGTCAAACACCTCCACCACCACCTTGTGGTCGGGGCCCAGCCACTGGAAGGCGGTGTCCACCGAGCCCACGGTCTCGGCGCGGGCGCTGCCCAGCAGGGCCAGGCACAGGGGAAGGGCGAGCAGGTTGCGGGTATGGGGCATGGTGGTGAACCTCCGGTTGGTGCAGTGGGTGCGCGGTGCGCGTAAAGTCATCGCGCACAGTGTATCGAGCCGGCGCCGGTGCTAAGCTGTGTTTGATGATCCGGCAACACCTTGGCTCACGGCACTTTTTTGCCACCCGCCCATTGGCGTACGCAGCCGCCTGCGCGCTGGCATGGGCCTGCACCGCCGCGCTGGCCGCGCCGGATGAAGAGTTGCTGGGCAAGTCGCGCGGCTACCCGGTGGGCACGGCCAGCACCTGGTTCACAGACCCCAGCGTGCGCGTGGGCTCGTTCACCCACCTGGCCGAGATCCCTGGCGTGCAAAACGGCCAGGTGCATGAACTGCCGCCCAGCAGCCAACCCCTGCCATTGCCGCGCGCACCGCAAGAGCCCGCCTACCGCTGGAGCGTGGGCGCCGAGCGCGAGCTGACGGTGGACGACTACCTGGCGCGCCAGCGCATCATGGGCCTGATCGTGGTCAAGGATGGCGTGGTGCAGCTGGAGCGCTACCAGTACGGCCGCACCGCCCAGGACCGCTTTGTGTCGCAGTCCGTGGCCAAATCCATCACCGCGCTGGCGGTGGGCATGGCCTTGCAGGAAGGCCGCCTGCGCGCGCTGGACGACCTGGCCGAGCAATACGCGCCTGCCTTGCGCGGCACGCTGTACGGCGAAACCAGTGTGCGCAACCTGCTGCGCATGGCCTCGGGTGCACGCTTTGTCGAAGACTACAGCGGGCATGATGACTCGGCGCGCTTCTCGCAGGCTTCCGCTCGCAGTGGCATCGAAGCGGCGGCGCGCGTCATCACCGAGCGCGAAGCGCCGCAAGGCACGCGCTTCAACTACGCCAGCGCCGAAACCCACGTGCTGGGCGCGGTGCTGCGCGGCGCCACGGGTGTTTCCGTCAGCGACTACCTGGCGCCGCGCCTGTGGCAGGCCATGGGGGCCGAGACCTCGGCGCTGTGGCGCACCGATCGCACCGGGTTGGAGCTGGCCGCCGGCTACTTCAACGCCACGCTGCGCGACTATGCGCGCCTGGGGGTGCTGCTGGCCAACGACGGCGTGCGCACGGACGACCCCGAGCGACGCCCGCTGATCAACCGCGACTACCTGCTGGACGCCACCGACGCCCGTCGCGTGGCGCCGCCGTTTCGCCCCGGCACCGCCACGCCGTACTTTGGCTATGGCTACAAGTTCTGGCTGTATCCGGGCACGCAGCGCCGCTTTGCGCTGCTGGGCGTGTACGGCCAGATGATCCTGGTCGACCCGCAGCTGAAGCTGGTGATGGTGCAGACCGCCGCCAACGCCACGGCCAAGGCCGGCCAGACCAGCCTGGGGCGCGAGGCCGATGCGCTGTGGCGAGGGCTGGTGCGGCACTATGGGGCGACCTGGTGAGCCTGCCATGTGCAAAGGCAGGGCCGGCCCGCTCAAGCTGATCCCATGATGCGCCACTTTAGCTTGCTGTTGTCTTTGGTGGTGGCCTTGCTGCAGGGCTGCGCCTCTCTGGCGCCGGTGGCCAAGCCGGCAAGCCAGGCGTTGCCGCTGTCGGCGCGGACCGAGCTGGGCCGCATGGCGCAGCTCAGCCTGCCGCCGCAGGCCAGTGCCGGCGTGCGCCCGCTGGTGCAAAGCGACTTTGCGATGGACGCGCGGCTGTCACTGGTGCACCGCGCCAGCGCCAGCCTGGACGTGCAGTACTACCTGCTGCAAAACGACGGCACCGGCAAGGCTTTGCTGCGCGCGTTGCGCGACGCCGCCCAGCGCGGCGTGCGGGTGCGCCTGCTGGTGGACGACCTGTACACCGCCAGCACCGACCACCTGCTGCTGGCGCTGGCCGCCCACCCCAACACCGAGGTGCGGCTGTTCAACCCGTTTGCTGCCGGGCGCGGTTACCTGGCCACGCGGCTGATGTTGTCGTTGTTTGATTTCGCGCGCATCAACCACCGCATGCACAACAAGATGTTCATCGCCGACGGTGCCTTCGCCGTGGCCGGCGGGCGCAACATGGCCGACGAGTACTTCTTCCACAACCCGCAGGGCAACTTCATCGACTTTGACCTGCTGCTGGCCGGCGAGCCGGTGGCCCAGATGGCCACCATCTTCGACGACTACTGGAACAGCCCCTACGCCTACCCGGTGCAGGCGCTGGCCTTGGGCGCGCGCCAGCCCGAGCAGCTGCGCGCGCAGTTCGAACGCGAGACCACACCGGCGCCTGACAGGCCCCCATTCACCACCGGCACCCTCACCGCTGCTTCCCGCGACGTGGTGGGCTACCGCCCGCTGAGCGTGGACCTGGCCCATGCCCCCTTGCGCCTGTTGCCCGCCAAGGTCACGGTGTGGGCCGACAGCCCCGACAAGGTGGACGGCCGCGCCGAGGGCGGGCGCGACCCGAGCACGGTGACCATGCGCTTCATCCGCGCGCTGGCGAGGGTGCGCGGCGAGGTGTTGCTGATCACGCCGTATTTCGTGCCCGGCGAGATCGGCCTGGACGCGCTGCGCCGCGGCATTGCCAACGGCCAGCACCTCACGGTGATGACCAATGCGCTGGGCAGCGGCGACGAACCCTTTGTCGGCGCCGCCTACGCCCGTTACCGGTTGGCGCTGTTGCGCATGGGGGTGGAGCTGTACGAGGTCAGCTCCGGCGAGCTGAAGAAAGACCCGCTGATCGCCAAGGCGCTGGGCAGCTCGCAGGGCCGCTCGCACGCCAAGCTGGCGGTGATGGATGGCCGCGCGGTGTTTGTCGGCTCCATGAACCTGGACGCGCGCTCTTCGCGCGAAAACACCGAGCTGGGCCTGTGGGTGGAGTCGCCCGAGCTGGCCAGCATCGTCAGCCAGGTGGCCAAGCGCGTGCGCGAGGTGGGCAGCTACCAGTTGCGGCTGGAGGCCGGCGGGCAGGGCATTGAATGGGTGACGCGCGACGATGGCGTGGAGCGGGTGCACAAGGACGACCCCGAGGTTGACCTGCTGACGCGCTTGCAGATCTTCCTGCTGTCGCCCTTCATTCCCGACCGGCTGCTGTAGCCGGTGGATTTTGCTGTGCCGCGTCAGCTTCGCAGATGGCAGGCCACCCAGTGGCCCTCGGTGGTCTGCTTCAGCTCGGGCGACTGCACGTCGCACAGGCCCTTTTGCGCGATCGGGCAGCGGGTGTGGAAGTGGCAGCCCGTGGGCGGGTTGATGGGGCTGGGCACGTCGCCCTGCAGGATGATGCGCTTGCGCTTCACCTGTGGGTCCGGTATGGGCACGGCCGACAACAGCGCCTCGGTGTAGGGGTGCAGCGGGCGCGTGTACAGCGCATTGGCGGAAGCCAGCTCGACGATGCGGCCCAGGTACATCACCGCCACCCGGGTGCTGATGTGCTCGACCACGCTCAGGTCGTGGGCGATGAAGATGTAGGTCAGGCCCAGCTTGGCCTGCAGGTCTTCCAGCAGGTTGATCACTTGCGCCTGGATGGACACGTCCAGCGCCGACACCGCCTCGTCACAGACGATCAGCTTGGGGTTGACCGCCAGCGCCCGGGCAATGCCCACGCGCTGGCGCTGGCCGCCAGAGAACTCGTGCGGGTAGCGCCGCATGTGGTCGGCGTGCAGGCCCACCGTCTCCAGCAGTTCCACGATGCGGTCGTTGTAGGCGCTGCGGGTGGGGGTCAGCTTGTGGATGGTCAGCGCTTCGCCAATGATGGAACCCACCGTCATGCGCGGGTTCAGCGACGCAAACGGGTCCTGGAAGATGATCTGCATGTGCCGCGCCATGCTGCGCAAGGCCTTGGCGTCCATGGCCGTCACGTCATGGCCCTCGAACCAGACACGGCCAGAGGTGGGCTCGATCAGCCGCAGGATGCAGCGCCCGGTGGTGCTCTTGCCGCAGCCTGATTCGCCCACCACGCCCAGCGTCTCGCCGGCCTGCAGCTCGAAGCTGACGCCGTCCACCGCGTGCACCTGACCCACCACGCGGCGCATCACGCCGCCACGCAAAGGGAAATGCTTGACCAGCCGCTCCACTTTCAGCAGCGGTGTCTTGGTCGCCACAGGCGCCGGGGATTCTTGCAACACGGCGCTCATGGCTCAATATCAAAGATGCAGGCCACCTGGTGGCCGGGGCTCACCTCGCGCAGCGGCGGGGTGGCGGTGGTGCAGGCCGGCTGCACGTGCTTGCAGCGCTGGGCAAAGCGGCAGCCCTCGCCCGGCGCTATCAGCTTGGGCACGCTGCCGGCAATGGTCTCCAGCCGCACCTTGTGCGTGGCGGCGGTGTCTATGCGCGGGATGGAGCGAATCAGCCCCTGGGTGTACGGGTGGCGCGGGCGGGCGAACAGCTCGGCCACCGGGGCCTGCTCCACCACCTTGCCGGCATACATCACCACCACGCGCTGCGCCACCTCGGCCACCACGCCCATGGCGTGGGTGATCAGCATGATGGCCATGCCGAACTCTTCCTTCAGCTGCTGCAGCAGGTCCAGTATCTGCGCCTGGATGGTCACGTCCAGCGCGGTGGTGGGCTCGTCCGCAATCAGCAGTTGCGGCCCGCAGGACAGCGCCATGGCGATCATCACCCGCTGGCGCATGCCGCCGGAAAACTGGTGCGGGTAGTCGTTGACGCGCCGCTCGGGTGTGGGGATGTTGACCCGGCGCAGCATCTGCACCGCGCGCGCCAGCGACTCCTTCTTGCTCAAGCCCTCGTGCAGGCGCAGCGCTTCGCCGATCTGCTCGCCCACCGTGTACACCGGGTTCAGCGAGGTCATCGGTTCCTGGAACACGATGGCGATTTCCTTCATGCGCAGCGCGCGCATCTCGTCCTCGCTGGCCTGCAGCAGGTCGCGGCCCTTCCACAGGATCTGGCCACCGGCAAAGTGGCCCGGCGGGCGGGCGATCAGCCGCATCACCGACATCGCGGTGACCGACTTGCCGCAGCCCGACTCGCCGACCACGCAGACCGTTTCGCCCTTGTCGACGCTGATGTCCACGCCGTCCACCGCATGCAGCCAGCCGTCGTCGGTCTTGAAGTGGGTCTTCAGACCCTGAATCTCTAACAGTGCCATTTCGTTACATGACCCGGCGCGGGTCCAACGCATCGCGCAGGCCATCGCCTATGAAGTTGATGCTCAGCACCGTGAGGAAGATCGCCAGGCCGGGGAACAGCGCCCAGTGGGCGGCAATGTCCAAGTAGTCCTTGCTGTCGAACAAGATGCGGCCCCAGGTCGGGATGTCGGGCGGAAAGCCCAGGCCCAGGAAGGACAGCGTGGACTCGGCGATGATCGCCGCTGCCACGTCGATGGTGCCGGCCACGATCACCGGCCCCAAGGCGTTGGGCAAGATGTGACGCAGCACCTGGCGTGGCGTGCTGGCGCCCAGGGCGCGTGCGGCTTCCACAAATTCCTTCTCGCGCAAGCTGAAGAACTGGGCGCGCACCAGGCGCGCCACCGGCATCCAGCGGAAACCGCCCACCACCAGCACGATCATGATGAACACGCCCACCTCGGGGCCGAAGCTGGCCTTCAGCGCGTCGCGAAACAGGTAGATCAGCAGCAGCAGCAGCGGCAGTTGCGGCAGCGACAGGAACAGGTCGGTCAGCCACATCAACGCGCTGTCCACCCAGCCGCGCGAGATGCCGGCAATGGCGCCCAGCGTCACGCCCACCGTGATGGCCATGGCCATGGCCGCCAGGCCCACCGCCAGCGAGATGCGCCCGCCATACAGCATGCGTGCCAGCAGGTCTTGGCCCAGGTCGTCGGTGCCCAGCGGGTGCGCCAGCGACGGGCCCTTCAGGCGGGCGGTGAAATCAATGTCGTTGATGGCCAGCTTCCACACCCAGGGGCCAAAAATCACGGCCGCCATCAGCAGCAGCAGCACCACCAGGCTGGTGAAGGCAAGCTTGTGGCGCCTGAAGCGGCGCCATGCCTCGGCGGCTGGCGTCACGCTGCGGCGTTTGGCCTCAGCAGCCAGCGGCGCGCTAGCGGAGGGAGATGCGGGGGTCGAGCCAGCCATACAGCAAATCAGCAATCAGGTTGAACAGGACCACCAGGCAGGCGAACACGAAGGTCACCGCCATGATGACCGGCGTGTCATTGCGCAAAATGGCGTCGATCAGCAGCGAGCCAATGCCGGGGATGCGGAAGATCTGCTCGGTGACGATGGCGCCGCCGAACACCTGCGGCATGGTCAGCGCCACCAGCGTCACCACCGGGATCAGCGCGTTGCGCACGATGTGTTTCATGATCACCACGCGCTCGGACAGGCCCTTGCTGCGCGCCGTGGTCACGTGGTCCAGCCGCACCACGTCCAGCATGGACGAGCGCACATAGCGCGTCCAGCTGGCGCCCTGGAACAGGCCCAGCACCATCACCGGCATGATGGACTGGCGCAGCTGCTCGCCCCACCAGGCCCAGCCGGTGGCGGCGATGTCGGCGCGGTAGACGAAGGGCAGCCAGTCCAGCTTGATGGAAAACAGCAGGATCAGCAGGATGCCGGTGAAGAAGGTGGGCAGCGAAAAGCCCACGAAAGCCAACGAGCTGGCGATGCGGTCAAACCAGGAGTAGGGGCGCACCGCCGAATAGATGCCCACCGGCAGCGCAATGGCGATCGCCAGCAGCTGCGAGGCGCCGATGACGGCCAGCGTCACCGGCACGCGCTGCCAGATCAGTGTGTCGACATCCACCCGGCTGATGAAGGAAAAGCCCCAGTTGCCTTGCAGCATGGCCAGCAGCCAGCGCACATAACGCTGCCACACCGGGTCGTCCAGGCCGAACTGCGCGCGCAGGTTGGCGCGCACCTCGGGCGGCACGTTGGGGTTTTGCACCAGCTCGGAGAACGGGTCGCCCGGTGCCAGCGCCAGCACGGTGAACAGCACCGCGCTGATGCCCAGCAGGCTGGGCAGCGCGATCAGCAGGCGACGCAGTAGGTAGGGACCCACGCTTTAAGCGTCTCGGTACCAGTTGTGCAGCGCAGAAAAGTCCAAATCCCAGCCGGACAATTGCGCCGTCAACTTCAGCGACACGCCGCGCACGCGCGGGCGGCTGATCAGCGGCACACAGTAGCCGTCCTTGATGACCAGGTCGTTCATCTTGATGTACAGCGCGGCGCGCTTGACCGGGTCCAGTTCCACTTGGCCGGCGCGGAAGGTGGCGTCGTATTCGTCGTTCTTCCAACGGTTGATGTTGCGGCCCTGCCACTTGTTGGCCTTGCTGGAAATCTCCCAGGACACATACTGGTCCATGAAGCGCTCGCCATCGGGCTGGGTCATGGTGGTGGTGTACATCTGCATGTCGGCCCAGAATTTGCCGTAGGTGTCCGGGTTGGCAACGTCGGAGGAGAAGAACACCGAACCCACCACGGATTTCAGTTCCAGGTCGATGCCGGCTTTCTGACAGGCCTGCTTGATGATGGCCTGCTCCTTCTGGCGCGTCGGGTTGATGGACGTCTGGAACAAGAACTTCATCTTCTTGCCGTCTTTTTCGCGTATGCCGTCGCCGCCCTTTTTCCAGCCCGCCGCGTCCAGGATCTGGTTGGCCTTGTCCACGTTGAACTCGTACTTGGTGTTGGGCGACTTCAGCTTGGGCGGGTTGTTCAGGAAGTTGCTGGTGGCAAAGCCGGTGCGGCCATAGATGTACTGCTGTATGCCGGCGCGGTCCGCCAGCAGCGCCATGGCTTGGCGCACCTGCGGGTCGGTGAAGGCGAAGTGCTTGGACTTGATGCTGCCGCGCTCGCCGTCGACCTCGTTGGCCGGGTCGGTGGGGTTCAACTGGATGAACTCGATGTCGCCGCTGGGAATCACGTGGGCCTTGCCCTTGCCGCCGGCTTCCATGCGCAGCAGCACTTCGTCTTCCACCTGCAGGTTCCAGGCGTAGTCAAACTCGCCGGTCTGCAGCACCGCGCGCGCGGCCGAGGTGGCGTCACCGCCGCCCTTCATCTCGATGGCGTCGAAATACGGCTTGTTGGGCATGTGGTAGCTGGTGTTGATCTCGCCGCGCACGATATCGCCGGGCTTGAAATCCACAAACTTGTAGGGGCCGGTGCCCACGGGCTTCAGGTTGTTGGGTGCCTCGCGCGACTTGGCGCCGATATAGGGCCCGAACAGGTGCTTGGGGATGATCATGCCCTCGGCCGCCACGAAGGCTGCCGCCCAGAACGGCGTGGGCTTGGAGAAGGTGATTTTCACGGTGTGCGAATCGACCTTCGTCACCGTGATGTCCTTGTACACGCCACTGGTCACGGCCGCCGTGGCCGGGTCCTTGGCGTATTCCCAGGTGAACACCACGTCGTCGGCGGTGAAGGGCTTGCCGTCGTGCCAGGTGACGCCTTTTTTCAGCTTCCAGGTCACCGTCTTGCCGTCCTTGGACAGGCCGCCATTGGCGATGCTGGGGATTTCAGCGGCCAGGATGGGCAGCAGGTTGCCGTCGTTGTCCCACACGGCCAGCGATTCGTAGAAGATGCGCGAGCCTTCCTGGTCCTTGGTGCCGTTGGCAAAGTGCGGCTGCAGCAACGTCGTGCCCTGCCACCACAGCACCTTCAGCAGACCGCCGCCGCCGCGCTTGGTGGGCTTGTAGGGCGCCACGTTCATCTGCGCATTGGCCACGCCAGCGCTCATCAGCAGTTGCGAGGCCAGCGGAGCCGACAGGCCCAGGGCGGCCATGCGCTGTATGAAACCCCGGCGCGGCAACCGGCCGGTACGTACGCGTTCAATCAGGGCGCGCAGCTTGCGTTCTTCTTCCATGGGGTAGCCTTCCAACGGTGTGGGCGGAATGTAAAGTGATTGAAATGTAGCGCAATCCCCGAGCCGGCGACAAGATAAATGGCTAGTGGTTTGCCCTGTTATTCAATATGGGCTGGCTTGGTGCGAAAAGGGCACTGTCGCAGTGCGGTGTGGTCGTTTTATTCCCATTTTTGGTGAGCTGTAGGTCGCCTGGGGTTGCCTGGCGGCCATGTGGGTGGCCATGCGAGCATGGTGACCCTCCTCAGGGAGCAATTCGGATGCCACCTGCCTTCAAACCCTGCTGGGAGGCAGATGGCGGGAGCGCCACGCAGTACCGACAAGCTCATGGCGCGGAACGTGTTGCATCGAACGGACGGAAGGGTGGTGGTTGCGGCATAGTGGCGGCATGTTGTCACACCCCGCCGTCTTCCTGGGCCACCGTGGTTGGCTGTTCGCCGCCGCCGTGGGCCTGATGGCCGCGAGCGGCGGCGCCTGGGCCCAGGCGCCTGCTGCGGAACCCTCGCTGCCCCAGGTCACGGTCAAGGCCACGCGCGACCCGGTGGAGAAGTCTTATCGCAAGATGGTGCAGGGCATGGACGTGTTCGAGCGCCTACACGCCATGGCGCCGCAGGCCACGCTGCGCTACAAGCTGCTGCCGCGCCAGCCCGGCACGCCGCTGGACGGCATTGTGCTGAAGGTGGTGGGCGACACCATGGCGCTGAACATACCCATTGCCGCCGACTACACTTTCACACTGCCGCGCGACAAGCGCGCCATGGACGAAGACGCCCAGGTCATTCCCAACCGCAAGACCCGCAGCATGACCTGGCGCACCGACATCCGCACCCCCGGCTTGCCGGCCAACGTGCGCCGCCTGGGCGACCTGCGGCTGGAATGCGAGGTGGGGGTTGAAGCCAACCTGCTGTCCGAGAACCTGCCGCTGCTGGGCCCGCTGGTGCGGCTGATGTCCGGGCCCGAGGGCATCTGCCGCAGCCAGCCGTCGCGCTACCTGCTGTTTGCCGACAAGCCGGTGTTTGGCGTCACCATGGTCCATGGCAGCCGCCGCTGGGTGGTGCCGGTGAATTACCTGTACATGGCGCAGTCGGTGCAGAAGGTCTCGGCCAGCGAGCTGAGCCGCTCCGACGCCCAGTCGCTGCTGGACCGCACCTATGCCGTGCCGCTGGGCGACCGCAGTTGGCCGGACGACACGCTGATCGAGTTCGACTGGATGGAGGACGGCGCATGAACGCCCGCATCGCCTCGTTGTTGCTGGGCCTGGCCGTCTGCGTGGCTCTGGGCGGTTGCGCCGCCACATCGGTGGCGCGCAAGCTGGCCAATCAGGCCGGCGCGCGCACGCCGGTCAAGTCCGAGCCGGCAATGGCCCAGGTGCGGCCGGGCGCCAGCACCCGCGAAGAGCTGCTGGCTACGCTGGGCCCCACCACGGTGGTGCGCTTTGACACCGGCTACGAGGTCTGGGTCTACCGCCTGAATGCCGAGCGGCCCGATCTGCCGCCCAAGGGCGAATTCGTGGTGTTGGTGGCGCCCTCGGGCCTGGTCACCAAGACCCGCGTGCGCATCACGCCGCTGGTCGCGCAGGACAAGGGCCCGCCCGTGCCTGAGGAGGAAAAGGACGAGGGCGGCGCCTGACCGTACGCCCTAGGGCGCGTTGTAGGGGGCCGCAGCCCACCCGCCGCCCAGCGCCTTTACCAGCTGCACGCTGGCGCGGCGCTGGCGGTTGCCCAGGTCCAGCGCATTGCGTTGCGCCTGCAGCGCAGCGGCCTGGGCGGTGACCACTTCCAGGTAGTTCACCACGCCTTCGCGGTAGCGGCCGGTGGCCAGGTCCAGCGCGCGCTGGGCGGCGGCCACGGCGGCGCGCTCGGACTGGGCGGCACCATGGTAGTGGTTCAGCAGCGCCAGGTTGTCCTCTACCTGCTGGAAGGCGCCCAGCACGGTGCCGCGGTAGCGCGCGGCGTTCTCTTCCAGCACCGCCTGCACGCGCTCCACCTCGGCCTGGCGCCGGCCGCCGTCGAACAGCGACACGAACAGCGTCGGACCTATGGCCCAGAACAGGTTGGGCGAGCGCACGAACTGGTTGATGTCGCTGGTCTGGTAACCGGCCTGCGCGCTCAGGTTCACGGTCGGGAAAAAGGCCGCCTTGGCCACGCCCACGCTGGCATTGGCGGCCACCATGCGCCGCTGGGCGGCGGCGATGTCGGGTCGGCGCTGCAGCAGCGTGGAGGGCACGCCGATGGGGATCTTGGGCAGCGTGATCTCCCCGGTCTGCGGCGCCAGGCTGAAGCTGGAGGCCGACTCGCCCACCAGCGCCGCGATGGCATGCTCCAGCACCGCGCGCTGCGCCAGGTTCTGCGCGGCTTGCGAGCGGGACGACTCCAGCTGTGTCTGCGCCCGCGCCACGTCCAGCCCCGAGGCGATGCCGCCGCTGTGGCGCGACTGCGTCAATTCGAGTGCGCGGGTGTAGGCCGCCACCGTGTCACGCAAGAGCGCGCCTTCGCGGTCCAGCCCGCGCAGCGCAATGTAGCTGTCGGCCAGCTGGGCCTGCAGGCTCAGGCGGGCCGATTCCAGGTCGGCCTGGGCGGCCTGCTGGCTGGCGTCGCCGCTGGCCACCTGGCTGCTGACGCGGCCCCAGAGGTCGAATTCGTACTGGAAGTCCAGCCCCAGCGTGTAGGCGCCATACTGGTCGGGCGAGGTCGGCCCCAGCACGCGCAGCGGCCGCATCTGCGACTGCTGGTTGCGCTGCAGGTTGGCGTTGGCCCCCAGCGTGGGGAACTGCGCGGCGCGCAGCTGGTCGGCGCTGGCGCGCGACTGCTGGTAACGCGCCAGCGCGGCGGCCAGGTCGGGGCTGTTGGCCAGCAACTGCTTTTGCAGCGCGTTGAGCTGCTCGTCGCCAAACAGCGTCCACCAGGCTTCGCGTGGCAGCGCGTCGGCGGGTTGGGCCGGCGTCCACGGCGCGGCCTCCTTGAAGGCGGCACCGGCCGGCACCTCGGGCACTTTCAGCACCGGGGCCTGCGAGCAGGCGGCAAGCACCAGGCTGGCCAGCAGCGCACACAGCGGCAGGGCCGGGCGGGGCATGCGGTGGTGCGGCTTCACGTGCGGCCCGGGCATCACTTGGCGACGGCCTTGGGCGCGGCGGCCTGGGCGATGCGCACCTCGTCGCCATCCACCACACCGTCGGGCGGGCTCTCGATCACCTTGTCGTCGGCCGACAGGCCCGAGGCCAGCTCGATCGTCTTGCCGAAGTCGCGCAGAATGGTCACGGGTTTCAGCTTGACCTTGTTGGCGCCGTCCACCGTGGCCACGCGCAGGCCCGATTTGTCAAAAATCAACGCGCTGGGCGGAATGCTCAGCGTCTGCTCGTTCACCGGCAGGTCCAGCTTCACGCTGGCAAAGCTGCCCGGCAGCAGCTCGCCCTTGCTGTTGTCCACCGACAGCTGGATCAGCATGCTGCCAGAGCCGCTGGCCACCGCCTGCGACATCGATTCCACTGCGGCGGTGTAGACCTGGCCCGGCCGCTCGGGCACTTTCAGCTGCGCCTTGCCGCCGCGCTTGATCAGCGCCACATAGTTCTGCGGCAGGCTCACATACACGCGCAGTTTGCGCGTGTCCGACACCACGAACAGCTCCTGCCCGGCGCCGCCGCCCCCGGCGTTGATCAGCGCGCCCACGTCGGTGGTGCGGGCCGTCACCGTGCCGTCAAACGGCGCCACGATGCGGGTGAAGTTCTTGGTCGCCAAAAAGCGGTCCACATTGGCCTGGGCGGCGTTCACCATCGCCTGCTTGGTGGCGGCGTCGTTGGCCTTTTCGTCGGCCTCCTGGCGCGACACCGAGTCGCTGGCCAGCAGCGACTGCCAGCGCTTGGCGGTGGCCGTCGCCAGCGAGGCGTTGGCCTGCGCGCTGGCCAGGTCGGCCCTGGCCTGCAGCAGTTGCTGGTCCAGGTCGGGCGTTTCGATTTCGGCCAGCAGCTGGCCGGCCTTCACCGGCGTGCCGATGTCCACCTTCCAGCTCTTCAGGTAGCCGGCCACGCGGGCATAGATGGGCGCGCGCGCCTGCGCCTCCAGGCGGCCGGGCAGCTCCAGGCCGCTGCCGGCGCCGGTGCCAGCACGGCCCGGCGCGATCAGCACCACGGTGGGGATGGCCTGGGCGTCGGCGCGCTCTTTCAACGCGGCGGCGTCGGAGCGGCGGCCCACCACGCCGATCACCACCACGGCCAGCGCCAATACGGCCAGCGTGATGCCGCCCAGCCGCAGCGCGCGTGGCGAGATGGCGGGGGGGCTGTTGGGGGTCGGGTTCTCAGGCTGCATGCAACTCTCCGGAAACGGGGCGGGGCGCGGGTTTGTGGCGCGCGTGCGCCATGCTGAACACCACGGGCACAAACATCAGCGTGGCCACGGTGGCAAAGATCAGGCCGCCGATGACGGCTCGGCCCAGCGGCGCGTTCTGCTCGCCGCCTTCACCCAGGCCCAGCGCCATGGGCAGCATGCCGATCACCATGGCCAGCGCCGTCATCAGCACCGGGCGAAAGCGCACGAAGCCGGCGTCCAGCGCAGCGGCGGTGGCGTCGCCCAGCTCTTCCAGCCGCTCGCGCGCAAAGCTGATCACCAGCACGCTGTTGGCGGTGGCCACCCCCATGCACATGATGGCACCGGTAAGCGCCGGCACCGACAGCGTGGTGCGGCTGGCAAACAGCATCCACACAATGCCGGCCAGCGCCGCCGGCAGCGCGGAGATGATCACCAGCGGGTCGCGCCAGGACTGGAAATTGACCACGATCAGGAAGTAGATCAGCACGATGGCGCCCAGCAGGCCAAACAGCAGGCCGGAGAAGGCGCTCTCCATGGTGCGCACCTGGCCCATCAGCGCCACGCTGGAGCCCTTGGGCACATCCGCAGCGGTGTCGGCCATCAATTGGCGGATGTCGGCCGCCACCGCGCCCAGGTCGCGGTCCTGTGTGGTGGCGTTGATCTGGACCATGGTCTGGATGTCGTACTGGCTCAGCACCGCGTTGCTGGTGCGGCGCGAGAACTCGGCCAGGCCGCCCAACACCTGCGGCGTGGCGTTGCCGGCCGCTGCGGCGCCTGCGCCGTTGATCGGCAGGTTGGCCAGCGCCGCCATCGAGTCCAGGCTGTACTGCGGCACCTGCATCACGATGGGGTAGGACACGCCGTTGGCCGGGTTCAGCCAGAAGGTCGGCGCCACCTGGCTGCTGCCGGCCAGGTTGACCACCAGGCTGTTGGTGACGTCTCGGGTGGTGATGCCCAGCTCCTGCGCCCGCGTGCGGTCGATGCTGACGTCAAACACCGGGTTTTTCATCGACTGCTGGATGCGCGCGTCCGCCACCCCGGGGATGCGTTTGATCGCCTTCAGAAGCTTGGTGGCGTATTCGAAGTTGGCCTGCAGGTTGTTGCCGCGCACCTGCAGGTCAATCGGTGCAGGGGCGCCAAAGTTCAGGATCTGGCTGACGATGTCGGCCGGAGGGAAGGAAAACGTGGTGTCCGGAAACAGCCGGGGCAGCACCTCGCGCAGCTCGCGCACGTAGTCGGCGGTGGGGCGGTGGTCCTTGCGCAGCGCGATCTGGATGTCGCCGTCCTGCGCGCCGATGACGCCGGTGTTGTTGTAGGTCAGGTTGATGGAGCTGGGCGGCAGGCCGATGTTGTCCACCAGCGTGGTGATTTCCTCGGCCGGGATCACCTTGGCTATGGCCGCTTCGATGGCGGCGAAGCGCGCGGCGGTTTCCTCCACCCGGGTGCCCACTGGCACGCGGGCGTGCATCAGGATCTGGCCACCGTCCACCGACGGGAAGAAGTTGCGCCCCAGGAAGGGCGCCAGCGCGAACGAGCCCATCACCACCGCCATGAAGCCGACCACGAACACCTTGCGGTGGGCGAGGGCCAGCGCCAGCAGGCCGCGGTAGCCATCGCGAAAGCGCGCAAAGCCGGCCTCGAAGCCGCGCTGAAAGCGAATCAGCGGGTTGCGCGTGGGCGGCAGCGTGGCGGCGTTGCCATGCAGGTCGGTGTGCGGCGCGTGGGGTTTGAGCAGGTACTTGGACATGGTGGGCACCAGCGTGCGCGACAACACGAACGAACACACCATGGCAAACATCACCGCCTCGGCCATGGGCACGAACAGGAAGCGCGCCACGCCCTGCAGGAAAAACATGGGCACGAACACGATGCAGATGCACAGCAGAGACACAAAGGCCGGCGTGACGATCTGGCGCGCGCCGTCCATGATGGCGGTCTCCACGTCCTTGCCCTGCTCCAGGTGCCAGTTGATGTTTTCTATCGTCACCGTGGCGTCGTCCACCAGGATGCCCACGGCCAGTGCCAGGCCGCCCAGCGTCATGATGTTCAGCGTCTCGCCAATCGCCGCCAAACCGATCAGCGAACCCATGATGGACAGCGGGATGGACACCGCGATGATCACCGTGGAGCGCCAGCTGCCCAGGAACAGCAGGATCATCAGGCTGGTCAGCGCGGCGGCGATTACCCCTTCCACCGCCACGCCGCTGATGGCGGCGCGCACGAACAGCGACTGGTCGTTGATGGGCTGCACCGTCAGGTTGGGCGGCAGCGAGGCCTTGATCTGCTGCAGCTTGGCGCGCACGCCGTCCACAATGGCCAGCGTGGAGGTGGCGCCGTTCTTCAGCACCGACATCAGCACCGAACGCCCGCCGTCCACGTGCACCACGCTGGTCTGCGGCGAATTGCCGTCGTGCACGTTGGCCACGTCGCGGATGTAGACGGTGGCGCCGTTCACCACCTTGATCGGCAGGTTGCCCAGGTCGGCAATGGCCGAGGGCGAGTTGTTCAGTTGCAGCGTGTATTCCAGGCTGCCGATCTTTTGCGTGCCAATGGGCACGATGACGTTTTGCGCCGCCAGTGCGTTGGCCACGTCCTGCGCCGACAGGTTGCGCGCCTGCAGCGCGCTGGAATCGAGGTCGATCTGCACCAGCCGCTGCTTGCCGCCATAGGGGAAGGGGATGGCCGCGCCGGCCACGGTGACCAGTTGTGGCCGCAACTCGTTGACGCCGAGGTCAAACAGGTTCTGCTCCGACAGGCCCTTGCCCGACAGCGCCAGCTGCAGGATGGGCACGGTGGAGGCGTTGTAGTTCAGGATCAGCGGCGGCGTGATGCCTGGCGGCATCTGGCGCACCACCACTTGCGAAATGGCGCTGACCTGGGCATTCGCCACCGCGATGTTCACGCCGGGCTGGAAGAAGATCTTGACGATGCCGACGCCAGCATAGGAATTGGCCTCGATGTGCTCGATGTCGTTGACGGTGGTGGTCAGCACCCGCTCGAACAGCGTGGTGATGCGCCCGGCCATCTGGTCCGGCGGCAGGCCGGTGTATTGCCAGGCCACCGCAATCACCGGGATGCGGATCTCGGGGAAGATGTCGGTGGGCGTGCGCAGCGCCACCAGCGGCCCGGTGATCAGCAGCAGCAGCGCCAGCACGATGAAGCTGTAGGGCTTGCGCAGCGCGACGCGGACGATGTCTACCAGCATGAAGGTTCCTTGCGTGGCGTGCCGGGGCGGCTTGCGCAGGGGGGTGAAAATGCAGTGTGCGGCATGTGCAATGGCCCGGGGTTCATGGGGTTAAGGCTCATGGGTGAGGGCCGAGGCGCTGCCGGGCATCAGGGCGTCCAGGTTGGCGTGCACCCGCTGCAACAGACCCATCAGCTGGGCGCGCTCGGCCTCGTTCAGGCCGGCCAGCGTCTCGCCGCGGGCGCGGTCCGACACGCGCCAGATTTCTTCCAGCTTGGCCTGCGCGGCCGGGCGCAGGTACAGGCGGTGGGCGCGGCCGTCCTCGGGGTCAGCGCGGCGCTCTATCAGGCCGTCGGCCTGCATGCGCGTCACCAGCCGCGTCATGGTCATGGCGCCGGTGTCGGTCAGCTCGGCCAGCCGCACTTGCGAAATGCCCTGGTTGCGCTGCAGGTAGCCCAGCACCTTGCACTGCGCCAGCGTCAGCTCCAGCCCGGTGGAGTGGCGCTCGAAATTGCGCGTGTACAGGCGTGCCACGTCCTTGATCAGGAAACCGAAATTGCGCAGGTTGTCCATCTGAGCCGAGACCAGTGCCACCGGAGAATGAGGTCGCAAATACTATCATGTGATACGAACGAGGCGAGGGCTGAAGGGTATCGCTGGTGTAAAGCGTGTTTTTTGGACGCCGACGCTTTCAGGGATCGCCGGTTTGCGGTCGCCGACGACGCTGGTGCGCGTGGCTACGCGGATGTCCCCCGGGCCTGCGGCCCTCCTCCTTGATTCCGCTCCGCCACACGCCCCAGCGTCGCCGGCGGCGTGGCTGGGCTGGCGCGCATTGGTGGCAACCGCCTGAGCCGTGTGGGTGCCATAGCTATTGCGCCGCTAGGGGAGGGTAGATCTATTAGCCTTGCGGCGCCAAGGTGAGAAGTCCTTTCGATCGAAGGGTTGGAAGTCATGGTCTTTCCGCCTCCACAGGGAGTGGCGGACGTTGAGCGCCCAACGGCATATAGAAATGACGCTCAATCACCCGTTGGGTAACCTGACAAGCGAGCACTACGTGGCTGGCCTCAACAGGACTATCCGAGTATGGGTCGGTGAAGTGGGCCAAGCCTTTGTTGGCTGCCCCTATCGCAGAAGCTACGGCCAATTGAGCGAGCGCGGGATCGTGAGGGTGTGCAGCCCCAACTTCTTCCGGGCGCACAAGTGGCAATGGGCCCGCTTTAGACGTAAACATTTCGATGCCTATGTCATCTCTCTTCCGTCGGGAAACGTCGATTTGGTTGAGAGACGACCCCGAGGCTTTTAGTCCGACGAACTCCATCAGTGCGCGAACGTTAAGGATTGCAATCTCAAAAATTGGGTTCGTGAACATAGACGTGAGCCCTTTGAACTGGCGCTTTCCGTCAACGAGAATTTCCATGGGTCGTGGTTCCTCCCAACGTAACCTGAACTCCAACATTAACTCGGCAATGCTGAGCGCATCAAGGCGATGTGGCATCAATCTGGTGAGATAGTCGCTTTGATCCATTGGTTGTGCCTAACTTTGATATGGCCCGCAGAAGAGGGGATAACTTTGCCGTATGTGAAAAGCCGTGGCGTCCGACAAAGTTGTCACCGTGTTGTAGCCTCGAATCAGTCTAAATGGCAGTACGCAACTTCCCAATCTCCCAATAGAGGGAAAAAGAGACCCGGTTCCGGGACCTAGCGAGGGCACTGTGTGCCAACTACGCTGGCAAGATCAGGTCGATGCGGCATTCGGCGCAGCGGCATCAAGGGGGAGGCCCGAAGGGCCGGAGGACAGCCGCGGAGCCGAGTGCCGCGTCGGCCTGATCCTGCGGACCAAGCAGACGTTGAGCCATCAAGAGGCAACCGGCGGCAGCTCCGGCGCATCCAACCCTGCAAACGGGTCTGCCCAAGCTGGCAGCGCCATTAGCCGCTGGTGCCATGCCGCCACCGACGGGTAGTCGCCCAGCGGCAACTGCGCCGCATCGTTGAAGGGCAGGAAGGTGGCCATGCGGAAATCGGCATAGCTCAGTCCACTGGCCAGCAGCCAGTCACGCTGGCGCAAGTGGGCGTCAAGAATGGCGGCGCGCTCCTGGAAGTCTGCCAGGCCCTGGGTCACCTGCGCCGGGTCGATAGGCCCCAGCTGATAACGCTGTTTGGTGCCACGCTCAAAATGCACGACGTCGCAAGCGCGCACGAAGTTGAAGTGCGCCCAGCTGATCCAGCGGATCATGTCGGGCAACTCCGCGCCGCTGCGCCAGAAGTCGGAGTTGACCATCTGCGACAGCCGGCAAGCAATGGCATCGGCTTCCCACAGCGAACCACCTTCTTCGGCCAGGATGGGCAGGCGAAGCGACGGGTTCAGCGGCCGGAAGACCTCTATCTGGTCGGGGGCGAGCGGCGCGGCCCATTGCAGGCTGACCGGTGCGGCCAAATGCCTGGCTACAGCCACGGCGAGTCGGGGGTTGGGATTGCGTGAAAAGTAGAGGGTGGCAGTCATGGGCAGAGGGGGTGACAAGATCAGGTCGTGGTGGCGTTCAGCGCAGCGGCATCAAGGAGGAGGGCCGCAGGCCCGGGGGACAGCCGCGGAGCTGAGCGCCGCCGCGGCCTGATCCCGCCAACCATGGCGGCGATTCGGGAAGTCTCATTTGGCTTTCGGATGCAGCACCATCTGCGTGCAGCGAAACAGCGCCAGCGTCTTGCCGGTTTCGCGGTGCGTCACCACCGCGTCCCACACCTGCGTGGTGCGGCCCAGGTGCACCGGCTTGGCCACGCATTCGATGTGGCCGTCCAGCGCCGTGCCCAGGTGGTTGGATTTCAGCTCCACCGTGGTGAAGCCGGCCGCCTCCTTGGGCAGGTTCAGCACGCAGCCGTAGCCGCAGCAGCTGTCGGCCAGCGTGATCACGCTGCCGGCGTGCATGTAGCCGTTGGGCGCCATGGTGTGCTTCACCACCGCCAGTTCGGCGCGCAGCTCGGCCTTGCTGGCGTAGGTGATGACCACGCCCACATGGCCCGGCAGTTTGCCGACGCCGCGCTCGTTGAATTGCTCCACCGTGATCATGGTTGCTTGTCTCCTGTTGGTGGCCCTGTTGTGGCTGGGCCGGCTATGTTGTGCTTTTTGGCCAGCATTGTGGGGGAAGGCAGGCGGCGCGTCCAGTCACCCCGGGCCGCGGGCCCGGGTGTGTGCCAATACCCGGAATCCAAGTGGGCCCACACCACCTTGGGCCCACTCGCTTTTGCATTGCGTCGCGCCATGGCTGTGCCTACCATGGCGGTCCACACCACCACACACACGAAAGACGTTCGCATGGGCACCAACCTCGCCACCTGCCTCTGGTTCAACGGGCAGGCCGAAGCCGCCGCGCAGTTTTATGCCGGCATTTTCAAGAACTCGCGCATCACCGCCACCACCCGTTACCCCGAGGGCACGCCGGGCCTGGCCGGCTCGGTGATGACGATTGCCTTTGAGCTGGACGGGCGCGAGTTCGTGGGGCTCAACGGCGGACCGAACTTCAAGTTCTCACCCGCCATCTCGTTCATCACCTACTGCGACACGCAGGCCGAGGTGGACCAGATGTGGGACGCGTTGAGCGCCGGTGGCAAGCCCAACCAGTGCGGCTGGCTGGACGACAGGTTTGGTGTTTCGTGGCAGGTGGTGCCGCGCATGCTGCCGGCGCTCTTCACGCAGCCCGACAAGGCCGCCGTCAACCGCGCCACGCAGGCAATGATGGGCATGACCAAGCTGGACATCGCGGCGCTGCAACGCGCCTTTGACGGCGCGTAAGACGTCCCTGCCTTTGATGGCGCCTAGTCGTCCAGCCCCATGCCGTCCAGGATCCGCGGAATGCACTTTTCCACCCGCGCCTCGCGCGTCTTGGACTGCTTGGCGCCGGCAAAGTGCAGCAGGTAGCCGCGTTGCCGCCCCGGCGTCAAGGCTTTGAAGGCTGAGCGCAGGGCCGAGTGGCGGTCCAGCTGCACCTGAAACTCCACCGGCATGGTGAATTCCTCGGTCGCCTTCATGGCCACCTTCAGGCCGGCCTTGTCCACTGCCATGGCCTCGCGGATGTAGGCCTTCAGCGTGGCGCGCATCTTGGTGATCTGCGCCGCGCTGGTGAAGCGGATCTGACGCGCCGACTGCACGTTCTCGGTCTGCTGCACCAGGATGCCCTTGGGGTCCTTCAGCAGCGCGCCTTTGTGGAACAGCAACGCGCAATAGTCCTTGAAGCCGTGCATCAGCACCACGTTGTGGTCGTCTTGCGTGTAGCAGGGCTGGCCCCACTTCAGCTCTTCGGTCAGCGCGCAGTCCAGTGCGATGGCGCGCAGCGCCTCGAACTCGGCACGCCATGTCTTGGCGCGAGCCATGAAGGCGTCCACCTTGGGGTTGGAGGCGCCCACCTTGGCAAGGGTGCCTGGCTGCGCGGCGGGCTTTTTGGCGGCCGCCTTCTTCGTGGCGGGTTTCTGCGGGGCGGGCTTTGGCTGGGTGCTCATGGCGGCGCTGTCTCCTGTGTGCAGTTACAGGGCCGCATTGTGCTGCATCAGGGACCCAGGTGCACCGCCGTGACGCGGTTGCGCCCCGCCTTTTTGGACGCATACAACGCCTCGTCGGCCGCCTTCAGCAATTCGGCGGGTTCGCAGCCGGTGGTGGGGGCGCTGGCCACGCCCAGGCTGGCGGTGACGATCAGCGGCTCGGCAGCGGCGTCGCCACCCGTGTCGCCACTCATGTCGTCCGTTGGCGCGCGGTTCAACGCGTGGTTCAGCGCCGCCAGCTTCTGGCGCAGGTGCTCGGCAAACTGCATGGCGCCCTCGGGGCCGGTTTGCGGCAGCAGCACGCAGATTTCTTCACCGCCATAGCGGCCGGCAATGTCCACCGCGCGTATGGTGCTGGCCACCAGCTTGCCCACGTTATTCAGCACGGCGTCGCCGGCGGGGTGGCCCAGCGTGTCGTTGATGTGCTTGAAGTGATCCAGGTCCAGCAACACCAGGGAGAGCGGTGTGCCGTAGCGGCGGCACTTGGCCGCCTCGTTGTCCAGCCGCTCGAAGAGGGCGCGGCGGTTCAGCAGGCCGGTCAGCACGTCGGTGGCGGCCAGGTATTCGGCTTTTTCCAGTGCCTCTTTCAGCAGCCGCTGGTGGGCGCGCAGCTCGATCAGCGACATCACCTGGTGCGCCAGCCCGGTCAATATGCGGCGCTGGCGTTCGCTCAAGCTGCGTGGCTGGGTGTCCATCACGCACAGCGTGCCTATGCGCTGGCCGTCGGAGGTGACCAGGCTGGCGCCGGCATACATCTGCGCGCCCAGGTCCTGGCGTATGCGCGTCAGGCCGATGGTGCGCGCGTCTTGCGCCAGATCGGGGATTTCCAGGTAATCGCCCGTCACCACGGTGACGGAGCAGCAGGCCTGCGCGCGGGGCATGTCGCCGCGCGGCAGCCCCAGGCCAGCCTTGACCCACACGCGGTCGCGGTCCACCAGTGACACGGTGGCAAAGGGGGCGTGGCAGATTTCGGCGGCGGCCTCGGTCAGCAGGTCGAAGGCCTCGTCCTCCGGCGTGTCCAGCACCAGGTAGCGGTGCAGCGCCTGCAGGCGTTGCTCTTCCTGCGCGGGCGGCAGCACGGTCAGCGCGGTGTCCATGTCATGGCCCCTCCGGGGTGGCTTGGGTTGCTTGGGTGAAGCGTATCAGGCTGTCGCGCAAGGCGGCAACGTCTTGCTGCAGCCGGGCAAACTCTTGCGGCCCCAAGCCGGTGGCCGCCACCAGCCCGCTGGTCACCGTGCGCGCCTTGTCGCGCAGCGCGCGGCCAGGTTTGGTCAGGCGCACGCGCACCTGGCGCTCATCCAGCGGGTCGCGCTGGCGCTCCACATAGCCCATGGCTTCGAGCTTTTTCAGGATCGGTGTCAGCGTGTTCGATTCCAGGAACAGCTTCTCCCCCAACCCGCCCACGGTCTGGTCGTCTTGCTCCCACAGCGCAATGACGGTGATGTATTGCGTGTACGTCAGCCCCAGCTCGTCCAGCATGGGCTTGTAGGCCTTGCCGAACGCCAGGTTGGTGGAGTAGACGGCGAAGCACAGGTAATCGGACAGCAGCGCGTCTGGGGCGCGGGCTGGGGTGCGGGAGGGTTGGCTCATGGCAGGTGGTGGTGGTGAACAGGTTCAGATCGCGCAGGCGTCGGCCTGGTAGTCGGCCAGCCGCACGCCATCGGCTTGCAGCAGGCGGTCCAGCCGCAGCGTGTCGCCGCCGTCGGTGCGCAGGTATTCCTCGCCGCGCTGGCTGTACAGGTCGTCTATGCGGGCGGTGCGCTGCTGCACGCTGCCGTCGGCCGCGCGAAAGCGCAGCTGCACCGGCTGGCGGCGCATGGCCAGGTGCTCCAGCACGTCGTGGAAGGCGCAGCTGATGGGCACATAAGGGATGTTGAAGGCAGTCATGGTCATGTCCTTTCAAGGGTTGACCGGTCATTCATCGATGCCGATGGTATCGCATACGATGAATGCCGGCAACAAAAGGGGTTACTGGGCTCAGTCGGTCAGCACCGTCAGCACCACGTCGATGTTGCCGCGCACGGCCTTCGAATAGGGGCAGGTGTCGTCGGCCGCGTGCGCCACCGCCAGGGCGACGTCGCGCGGCAGGCCGGGGGCGCGCACGGTCAGGCGGGCTTGCAACAGGTAGTCGGTGCCGCTCATGGCCAGGTCGACCTCGATGTCCACCGACAGGTCGGCGGGCAGCTGCACCTTTTGCGCCTGGGCGGCCAGGTCCAGTGCGCCGGTGTAGCAGGCCGACCAGGCGCCGGCAAACAGCTGCTCGGCAGTGGGGTGGGCGGCTACGTTGGTGAACACGTGCTGCGGTGCCGTGCCCTTGACGGCCGACAGCGTCATGTCCACCTTGTCGTGGTGGCCCGCGCGGGCGCCACCGTGCACGGTGGTGTGGGTCTTGCCGGTCAACAGTACTTTGGTGAGCTTGCTCATGGTGAATCCTTCAGGTTGGGTGGGTTGAGAAAGTGGTAAACGCCATTTAAATCGAATACGTTTAAATCGTATGCGATGTATTATTGTAGGGGAAGCGAAAACCGGTGTCAAGCGGCAGCTATTTCCGGCGTTGGTTCAACATCGTGCGATCGAATTCGACCGACATCTCTGCCGACTCAGAAAGGGCACTTGCATGGGCTTGCAGCCTGCTGTCTTGCGCTGCAACCGCATCCTCCCAAAGTGCCCAGTCTGACTCGCTGTTGCCCTCGGTGGCCTCGGGCACTGGGATGGGTTCGTAAAACGGGTGCATGCGTGCATGGTGCACCGGCCCTTCGTGAAAATCTGTCGCCGGTGTCCACTAACTCGTGTAGGTCTGCGCCGCGTGCGTGCCCTTGCCGGCGCGGACGACAGACACCTGCCCATCGCCCTCCATGCAGGCCAGGTGCACTTCGCTCAGATCTTCGATGCCATGTTGGCGCAACTGGCCCATCAGCTCGTCCTGGCTGATCAGCTCCTGGCGCATGTTGCGGCGGTTCACCTTGCCGTCCTTCACCAGCGGCACCGGCGGCGCGCTCAGCAGCCGCTCCATCGCCGGGAAGTGGTAGCCCAGCCAATCCAGCAGGTTGTCCCACAGCACCAGCGTGCCGATCAGCACCGCGCCCTCGGTCAGCGTCTTGTATTCGGCCGACATGGCATTTTGCGAGGCGTCGGCAATCAGCACGACCACCAGCAGGTCCGACAAGCCCAGCGACCCCGCCTGCCGCTTGAAGATGCGAAACAGCACCAGCAGCAAAAAATAGATGGCGGTGCCGCGCAGGAAGATTTCCAGCAGCGACACGCGCGGCACGAACATCCCTGCCCAGTCAATCGCCAGCAGGGTGTCCATCACAGGCACGCTCAGGCGTTAGAGCCTGCCGGTGAATACCAGGATCAGCAGTATCAGCACCACCAGGCCCAAGCCACCGCTGGGGTAGTAGCCCCAGCCTCGGCTGTGCGGCCAGGCGGGGATGGCGCCTATCAGCAGCAAGATCAGCACGATCAAAATAATGGTTCCCATGGTTGTTCTCCTTGTGGGGTTGTAGTGCTGGCAGGTTAGGGGCATTGGCGCCGCGCGTCGGTACGCTAGGGCACCAAGTGGCGTGGGCCTGCTCCTACGCCGCAACCCCTCGCGCGCCGATGTACGGCGCCGCGCCACAGGCGCACAGTGGCACCATGGCAGCATCCATTGCGCGCGAGGCGCTCATCCGCAACCCCGGGCTGGCAGCGTTCAAGCCCTTGCTCGGCACCTGGGCCACCACGGGGCACCACCCCCTGGTGCCGGGTGTGACGTTTCATGGCCGCACCGTGTTCAACTGGCACGAGGGCGGCGCCTTCGTGGTGATGCGCAGCGAGATTGACGAGCCGCAAATCCCCAGCGGCATCGCCATCTTCGGCAGTGACGACCAGGCGCAGCCGCTGACCATGCTCTATTTCGACGAGCGCACGGTGGCCCGCCGCTACGAGGCCGAGCTGCAGCCCCGCGTGCTGCGCTGGTGGCGCAATTCGCTGGAGCTGTCGCAGCGCTACACCCTCACCCTGGCAGAAGACGGCCGCACCATGCAGGGCGTGGGGCAGATGTCGCGAAACGGCGGGGCTTGGGATGAGGACTTGTCGCTGAACTACACGCGGGTGGATTGACCGCTTGCCGTTCGGCCGCATCAGGGTACAGTACGAATTGACTTTCTGGGTGCCAACCCTGATAAAGACAGTCTCTATCGGGATTGGACATGACACAGAAGATCGGACTCATAGGCCTGGGCGCGATGGGCAAGGGCATGGCGGGCTCGCTGCGCCGGGCTGGTTACGCCGTGCATGTCTGCGACGTGCGGCCCGAGGCGGCGCAGGCCTTTGTGGCCGAGGGCGGTGGGGTGGCCTGCGCCACGCCGGCCGAAGTGGCTGCGCACTGTGAGGTGGTCGTCAGCGTGGTGGTCAACGCGGCGCAAACCGAGTCCGTGTTGTTTGGCAGCGATGGCGCCGCGTCCACGCTGAACCCGGGCAGCGTGTTTGTGATGTGCTCCACGGTGGACCCCAATTGGTCCATCGCCCTGGAAGCGCGCTTGGCCGGGCAGGGCATCCTGTACCTGGACGCGCCCATCTCTGGCGGGGCCGCCAAGGCGGCTTCAGCGCAGATGACGATGATGACGGCGGGCACCGCCGCCGCCTATGCCAAGGTGGGCGGGGCGCTGGACGCCATGGCCGCCAAGGTGTACCGGCTGGGCGACAAGGCCGGCGCCGGCAGCAAGGTGAAGATCATCAACCAGCTGCTGGCCGGCGTGCACATTGCCGCCGCGGCCGAAGCCATGGCGCTGGGCCTGCGCGAGGGGGTGGACGCCAACGCCATTTATGAAGTCATCACGCACAGTGCCGGCAACAGCTGGATGTTCGAGAACCGCATGGCCCACGTGCTGGCGGGCGACTACACGCCGCTGTCGGCGGTGGACATCTTCGTCAAGGACCTGGGCCTGGTGCTGGACACCGCGCGCGCGAGCAAATTCCCCTTGCCCCTGTCGGCCACGGCGCACCAGATGTTCATGCAGGCGTCCACCGCCGGGCATGGGCGGGAGGATGACGCCGCGGTGATCAAGATCTTCCCCGGCATCACGCTGCCCACGCAGCACAAACCGTAGTCACCCCGTTGCTTGCCAGATGACGACACACCCCGTGCTGGGTTGCATTGCCGACGACTTTACCGGCGCCACCGACCTGGCGAACAACCTGGTGCGCAACGGCCTGCGCACCGTGCAGACCATAGGCGTGCCGGCGGATGCGCACGCGCGGGTGGCGGCGGAAGCCATCGTGGTGGCCCTGAAGACGCGCACCGTGCCAGCAGCCCAGGCGGTGGCGCAATCGCTGGCCGCGCTGCGCTGGTTGCAGGCGCAAGGGGTGGAGCAGGTCTATTTCAAATACTGCTCCACATTCGATTCCACGCCCCAGGGCAACATCGGCCCGGTGACCGATGCACTGCTGGATGCGCTGCACGGCCCCGGCCAGGGCTTCACCATCGTGTGCCCGGCGTTTCCGGAAAACCAGCGCACCGTGTTCAAAGGCCACCTGTTCGTTGGCGACGTGCTGTTGAGCGACAGCGGCATGCGCCAGCACCCGCTCACCCCCATGACGGATGCCAACCTGGTGCGCGTGATGCAGGCGCAGACCCAGCGCCGTGTCGGCCTGGTGGCCCACGACGTGGTGCGCCAGGGCGCAGCCGCCATCGCCGAGCGCTTTGCGGCGCTGCAGGCCCAGGGTGTTGGCGTGGCGGTGGTGGACGCCATTGCCAATGCGGACCTGATGGAGCTGGGTACGGCACTGGCAGGCATGCCCCTGGTCACCGCCGGCTCAGGCGTGGCCATTGGCTTGCCGCAGAACTGGCCAGCCGCCGCAGTGGCCGACGCTCGCCAGGCCGCCAGGCTGCCGGCCCCAACCGGCTGGTGTGCCGTGGTGTCCGGCAGTTGCTCGCAGGCCACCAACGCCCAGGTGGCCCACTTCAGGCAGCAGGGCCGCCCGGCCTTTGCGGTGGATCCGCTGGCCCTTGCCGAAGGGGCGGGCGTGGTCGCCCAGGCGCTGGCCTGGGCCAAGCCGTTGCTGCCGCAGGGGCCGGTGCTGGTCTATGCCACGGCCGAGCCGGCGGCGGTGCAGGCCGTGCAGGCGCGCCTGGGCGTGGCGCGTGCCGGCGAGTTGGTGGAGCATGCACTCTCCAGCATCGCCACCGGCTTGGTGGACCTGGGTGTGCGCCAGCTGGTGGTGGCCGGCGGAGAAACCTCGGGCGCCGTGGTGCAGGCGCTGGGCGTGCAGCGCATGGCCATTGGCCCGCAGATCGACCCTGGCGTGCCATGGACTGCCGTGCAGCCGGCGCAATGGCCCGGGCAGACCCTGCATGTGGCGCTGAAGTCTGGTAATTTCGGCACAGTGGATTTCTTCACCAAGGCTTTCAAGATGTTGAGCGAGGCGGCATGAGCAGTGCACTGCGTGACGAAATCTGCCGCGTGGGTGCCTCGCTGTTCGCGCGCGGCTATGTGCATGCCACGGCGGGCAACATCAGCGTGCGCACCGACGACGGTTACCTCATCACCCCCAGAGACGCCTGCCTGGGCCAGCTGGACCCGGCGAAACTGGCGGCGGTGAACGCGGACGGCCAGCAGACCGGCGGCGACCCGGCCTCGAAGACGCTGGCCTTGCACCGACACATTTACGCCGCCGATCCGCAAGCCCGCTGCGTGATCCACACCCATGCCACCCATCTGGTGGCGCTGACCCTGGCCGGCGTGTGGTCGCAGGACGACATCCTGCCTCCCATCACGCCCTATTTTGTGATGAAGGTGGGCCATGTGCCCCTGATCCCCTACCACCGGCCCGGCGACCCGGCAGTGGCGGCCCGGGTGGCTGAGCGCATCATGGCCGCGCGTGACGCAGGGGTGCCCATTCGCGCCGTGATGCTGGAGCGCCTGGGGCCCACGGTGTGGCACCAAACCCCGGCACAGGCCAGCGCCGTGCTGGAAGAGCTGGAAGAAACCGCGCGCCTGTACCTGCTGGCGCGCCCAAACCCCCTGACGGACGCGCAGCTGGACGAGCTGCGCCTGCACTTTGGAGCGCATTGGTAGCCTATGCCACGTTTCGCCGCCAACCTGAGCATGCTCTACAACGAGCACGACTTCCTGGACCGCTTCGCCGCCGCGGCGAAAGATGGCTTCAAGGCCGTTGAGTTCCTCTTCCCCTATGTGCACGACGCCAGGGAACTGGCCCTGCGCCTGCGAGACGCGGGTCTGCAGCAGGTGCTGTTCAATGCGCCGCCAGGCGACTGGGACGCCGGGGAGCGCGGCATGGCCTGCCTGCCCAGCAGAGAGGCGGAATTTCGCGATGGCTTGCTGCGCGCGCTGGACTACGCGCAAGTGCTGGACTGCCCGCGCATCCATGTGATGGCGGGCAAGGCGCCACAGGGCATTGAGCCGGCCGCTTTGCGGGCAACCTACCTGGCCAACCTGGCCTGGGCCGCCGCGCAGGCTGCAGCCAGCGGACGCGATGTGCTGATCGAGCCCATCAACACCCGGGACGTGCCGGGCTACTACCTGAACCGGCAAGACACCGCGCACGCGCTGGTGCAAGAGGTTGGCGCTGCCAACCTGAAGGTGCAGTTTGACCTGTACCACTGCCAGATCGTCGAAGGCGACGTGGCGACCAAGATCCGGCAGTACCTGCCCACCGGCCGGGTCGGGCATTTTCAGATCGCGGGTGTGCCCGAGCGGCATGAACCGTCGGTGGGAGAGTTGAACTACAACTACCTGTTTGACGTCATCGACGAGGTCAGCACGGCCTGCCGCTGGAATGGCTGGGTGGGGTGTGAATACCGGCCCCGGCTGGGTGCCGTGACGGCGGGAACCTCCAGCGGGCTGGGCTGGTTGCGCAGGTGATCGCTGGTCAGTATCCGCGCGGCATTTGGTTGGCGGGGCTGGGGATACGGGTCAGCAACGTCAAGGGGTTGGGTCAGTTGGCTTGCCCGGAAGCTGACCTTTGCCGCCGTCTGCAAGGTGCCAAAGCAGCTGTCCAGGATAGTGCCTCGCGCGTCCTCCCGGAGATACCACTAAACCGTGTACTGCAGCCCTGTCCCCGCATACCCGACCAGATTCACATGCGTCTGGTTGGCGGTTGATTCCGCCATATCCGCCATCCACTGCCCTTGCGTGAGGGTGCCCGCGTTCAGCGGCGCCACCAAGCTGGCCAGGGTGGCTGCATCAGGGGCATGTCCGTTGACGTTGTTGTAGACCATCTTGACCAGGCTGGCGTTGTCGTTGCCGCCGGCAAAGGCGGCAACGATGCCGGAGCTGACCAGCAGGTTGGCCCCATCCAGCAAGCTGGCTCCGGTGTCGAAATAACCCAGGAATAACCCCGCATACAACTGGCTACCCACAAATGCCGGGCCCAGGCTGGTGGCCACGGCCATCATCAGCACGGTCTTGCCAGCGGCTTGCGTGGCGCCCATGTCAAGCGCCAGACGCTGGTCGCTGAACTGCAGCCGCTCTATGCTGGTCAAGCTGTCGGTGCCGTCGTTGCCGGCGGTGCTGCGCTTGTCGGCCACTGTGAGGGTGCCGCCCAGCGTCAGCGTGTAGTCGCTGCGAGCTCCGGTGTACTGTGCCGTGTCCGCACCGGCACCGCCGTCGATGCTGTCGGTACCGCCTGCGCCTTTCAGTACGTTGTTACTCTCATTGCCCGTCAGCACATTGTTCAAGTCATTGCCGGTGCCGCTGAGCCTGCCGGCTGCAGCGGCCAGGGACAGGTTCTCCACGAAGTTGCCCAGCGTGAAGTTGATGCTGGCAATCACCTTGTCTATGCTCTTGCCATTGGCCGCACCAGGAAGGGTTTCGGTGGTGTCTACCGCCACCTCCTGCACCTGGTCGGTGGCGTCGTCCACGTAGTAGGTGTCGGAGCCGTTGCCGCCGTACATGCTGTCCGCACCTGCACCGCCGATCAGCGTGTCGTCGCCATCGTTGCCAATCAACTCGTTGTTGCCTTCGTTGCCGGTGAGGATGTTGTTTTGTGCATTGCCGGTGGCCTTGAGGTTGCCGGCGGCGGCGGCCAGCGCCAGGTTTTCAACAAAGTTGGTCAGCGTGTAGTTGATGCTGGCAATCACCTTGTCTACCGAACGGCCCAGGTCGCCTTGCGGGCCGCCGCCGGGGGCGGGTTGTTGGGCGCTGTTGGTGGCGGTTTCGGTGACCAGATCGCCGGCGTCATTGACGTAATACAGGTCCGCGCCATCGCCACCCTGCATGGTGTCGGCGCCGCTGCCGCTGATCAAGATGTCGCTGCCGGTGCCGCCCAGCAGCAGGTCACTGCCGTTGCTTCCCTTCAGCACGTCGTTGCCGGCGCCGCCGTCCAGCGTGGCATCGCCGGGGCCGGCGATCAGGGTGTCGTCGCCGGCGCCACCGCTGACGCTGGGGCTTGCGGCGGTGCCCACCAGCGTCAGGCCGGTGCCGGCCGTGGTGAAGCCGTAGCCCAGGTAACCGGCAAAGGCGTTGCCGGCCAGGTCCTTGACACTGTTGGCACCCAATTCCAGCGTGTAGCTGGTGCTGGTGGCCAGCGGCGTGGTGAAATGGATGGTCAATGTGCCGCCGCTGACCAGCAGGTTGGCCGTGTTGGCGGCGGTGAAGGTGGCGACGACGTTGCCGTCAGCGTCCTTCAACACCACGCTGCCACTGCCAAGGGCTATGGCTTCATTGAAACTGATCTGGATGTCGGCAGACGGCGAAACCGCCACTGTGCCGTTCAGGGGGGTAATGCCCAGCAGCAGCGGCACAACGGTGTCCGGCACGGCGCTGGCCTGCAATTGCGCCGCGCTGCGAGTGCCATCCGAGAAGCTGAAGCTCTCCACATTGCGGACCTGGTCCGTGCCGTCGCGGCCAGCCACGTTGTCGATGATGGTGAAGCTTGCGGTGGTGGCGGAATACACCACGGTGTAGTCGGCGCGCGGGCCGTTGAAGAAGGCGTTGTCATTGCCAGCACCACCGTCCAGGCTGTCGTTGCCGCCCAGACCCCAAAGGATATTGCTGTTGTTGTCGCCGCTCAGCAGATCGTTGTAGGAGGAGCCGCGTACCTTCTCGATGCTGATCAGCGTGTCGCTGTGCCCAAAGTTGTCGGTGGCCTTGCCGGTGGCCAGGTCAACGAGCACACCTTGGCCGGTGATGAATACGGTGCCTGGGTTGTCGAAGGCGACGGCGTTGGGCTCATATGACACGTAGTCGCTGCCGCCACCGCCGTCCAGGGTGTCGTTGCCGCTGCTGCTGTACAACGTGTTGTCGCCCGCGCCGCCGATGACATAGTCGTTGCCGGCCTGGGGGAAGGCGTAGGCACCGGCTACATCAGGCAAGCGTATGACATCGTCGTAATAGGATCCGTTGACGCTTTCAATCGATAACAGCGTGTCGGTGCCTATGCCGGCACCCGTGGCTGTGCCCGCGATAAGGTCAATGTTGATGCCTGACGTGGACTGGAAGTACGCCACTGCGTCCGAGCCCGCACCGCCGTCTATCGTATCGTTGCCGGCCCCCACCTCAAACAGGTTGCTGCTGGCATTGCCTCTGATGAAATCGTTGAACGCAGTGTCTCTGACGGCCTCAACGTTGTTTAGTGTGTCTGTTCCACCTTGGCCATCGCTGGCTGTACCCGCCGCCAAGTCCACCACCACGCCCGTGGTTGCGCTACTGTAGATCACCCTGTCCGTGCTTCCAGCCCCGCCATCTATCGTATCGTTGCCGGCGCCGCCATTCAGGAAGTCATCGCCACCCAGCCCGCTGAGGCTGTCGTTGCCGTCAAGCCCATTGAAGTTGTCGCCACTCTCGGTACCCGTGAGGACGTCGTTGCCGCCGGTGCCGTTGATATTCGCCATGGCCGCTCCCTGCCGTTGCTGCCGCGCTCAAGCACGTAGGCCGCGCATGTTGATGGTTCAATTTCCGAACTTTGCAGGCGCAAATATAGGGTAGGGCTTTTGGAATGTAAAGTTAGCGGTTCTGTAGTGATTGCGGTGCATGCTGCAGCTCCCGCCAGGTACTGCAAGCCGGTTCCGGCATTGGGCGTCCGTCATAGCAAGGACCAGGCACCTGATCAAAGAAGCGCCAAGCGTCAGCACTTGGTCGACATCAGATCTTGCCCGGGCCATCCTGAGTGGCCTGCACAGGGCACTGGCATCTCCTTCGCATCGCCCGTAGAACAGGCGTCTTGGTGCTCGGCGCAGCCCGGTTGGCTGGGCTGAACCCGCCCGTTCCTGCCTGCCCCTCGCACGCTGTCACACAGGCTCCACATAACCCCACTATGGTGGCGCTCATGCGCACAAACCACCCAAATAGGGAAAATACCGATACTTATCGACCAGAAACGAAACAAAATCGCGCTCTTAATTGTTCGATTTTGTTCGTATTCGGCGGAGGGGCGTGTGCACGAAGTCTGGGAATTCGTTCGGGAGCACTTGTTGTATGGGGACCGGCTGGAGATCGTGGCGCGGCTGTTCGCGGCACTGGCAGCCGGTGCGGCCATTGGTCTTGAGCGCAGTTTTCACGGTCGGCCGGCGGGGCTGCGCACGCATTCGCTGGTGTGCCTGGCGTCGGCCATGCTGATGCTGGTCACGGTGTACCAGGCGCAGTGGTTTCACGGCGGGCCGGACATGGTGCGGGTCGACCCCACGCGCATGGCGCAGGGGGTGATGACGGGCATCGGCTTCCTGGGCGCGGGGCTCATCATCAAGGAGGGGGCCGCGGTGCGCGGCCTCACCACGGCGGCGTCGATCTGGATCACCTCGGCGCTGGGGCTGCTGGCGGGCATCGGCTTTTACTTTCCACTCGTCGTCGTCACCATGGCCACGCTGTGCGTGTTGGCGGTGTTTCGCCGGCTGGAGAGCGTGTTGCCGTATTACGCCTACGCGCTGCACAGCGTGATGGTGCCGCTGGAGAGCGGGGAGGACGAGGCGTCGCTGAAATCCTTCCTGAAGTCCATGAAGTTTGACGTGCACCAGATCAGCTGCAAGTGCGACCACAAGGAACGCACGGTGCGCTACGACATGACGATACGCACCAACGTCAAGGGCGGCTTTGAGCAGCTCAACAAGGCCTGGGCCTCGCGCAACCAGGTCGTCAGCTACAGCATCACCCCCTTATGACAGACATCGTCCTCGACAAGCTCACCAAGACCTGGGACACCACCACGGTGGTCAACGGCATCAGCTTCCAGGTCAAGGCGGGCAGCTTTGCCGTGCTGCTGGGCCCGTCGGGCTGCGGCAAGTCGACCACGCTGCGCATGCTGGCCGGGCTGGATGCGCCCAGCAGCGGCCGCATCGCCATCGGCGGGCGCGACGTGACGCACGCCAGCCCGTCGGAGCGCAAGCTGTCGATGGTGTTCCAGTCGTACGCGCTGTTTCCGCACATGAACGTGCGCGACAACATCCTGTTCGGCCTGAAGGTGCGCAAGGAGCCGGCCGCCGACTACGACAAGCGCCTGGCCCGCGTGCTGGACATGCTGTCGCTCAACGGCCTGCAGGACCGCCGGCCCGGGCAACTCTCGGGCGGGCAGCAGCAGCGGGTGGCGCTGGCGCGCGCCATCATCGCCGAGACGCCGGTGTGCCTGATGGACGAGCCGCTGTCCAACCTGGACGCCAAGCTGCGCCAGGAGATGCGGCGCGACATCCGCGAGCTGCAGCGCAAGCTGGGCGTGACCATGGTCTACGTCACGCATGACCAGACCGAGGCCATGAGCATGGCCGACCAGGTCATATTGATGCGTGCCGGCCAGATCGAGCAGGACGGCACGCCGGAAGATTTGTACAACCGCCCGGCGACGACCTTTGCCGCCACCTTCATCGGCACGCCGCCGACCAACCTGTTTGCCGAGCGCGAAGGCGCGCCCTACCTGCGCGGCGTGCGCCCGGAGCATGTGCGCGTGGTAGAGGCCGGCGGCGTGGAAGGCGCGGTGGTGAGCAACGAGTACCTGGGCTCGGACACGCTGGTGGCTTGCGAGGTGGGGGCAACGGACAACGCTGCGGCACCCTGGCGCATTGTCGCCAAGCTGCCGGGCCGGCTGCAGCCGGCGCCGGGCACCCGCATGCGCCTGGGCTGGGACGCGCAGCACGAGCACCGCTTTGACAGCATCAGCGGCCGGCGTGTTGCCTGATGTTCTGGCGGATGGTTTTTTTGAGTGAGCTGGATTTTCCAAACAACGAAAGGAAGAGACCGATGAAACGCAATTTCTTGAAGGCCACCGTCGCGGCGGCGGCCCTGTCCCTGCTGGGGGTGTCGGCCTGGGCGCAGAAGACGACCGAGATCAGCTTCTACTACCCGATCGCCGTGGGTGGCCCGCTGGGCAAGGTGATCGACCAGTTCGCGGCCGACTTCGAGGCCGAGAACCCGACCATCAAGGTCAAGCCGGTGTACGCCGGCACCTACCAGGAAAGCCTGGTCAAGGCGCTGACGGCGGCCAAGAGCGGCCAGCCGCCCACCATGGCGGTGCTGCTGTCCACCGACATGTTCACGCTGATCGACCAGGGCGCCATCGCCACGGTGTCGGAGCTGGCCACCACGGCCGAAGACAAGAAGTGGCTGGGCAGCTTCTACCCCGCCTTCATGCTCAACAGCCAGACGCCAGGCAAGGTCTGGGGCGTGCCCTTCCAGCGCTCCACCATCGTGCAGTTCTGGAACAAGGAGCTGTTCAAGGAAGCCGGGCTGGACCCCGAGAAGGGCCCGGCCAACTGGGACCAGCTGGTGGAGATGAGCAAGAAGCTCACCAAGACGGACGCCAACGGCAACGTGACGCAGTGGGGCGTGAAGATTCCGGCCACGGGCTTCCCCTACTGGCTGTTCCAGGGCCTGGCCACCGCCAACGGCGCCACGCTGATGAACGTCGAAGGCAACAAGACGGCGTTTGACGAGCCGGCCGTGGTGGAAGCGCTGCAGTACTGGGTGGACCTGTCGACCAAGCACAAGGTGCACCCCACCGGCGTGGTGGAGTGGGGCACCACGCCCAAGGACTTCCTGGAGAAGAAGGCCGCCATCATCTGGACCAGCACTGGCAACCTGACCAACCTGCGCACCAACGCCACGTTCCCCTTCGGTGTGGGCGTGCTGCCGGCCAAGAAGCGCCAGGGCAGCCCCACCGGCGGCGGCAACATCTACTTCTTCAAGAAGAACACGCCCGAGCAGATGGCGGCGGCGGTGAAGTTCGCCAAGTTCCTGACGCAGCCGCAGCGCGCCGCAACCTGGAGCGTGGCCACTGGCTATGTGGGCGTGTCGCCCGCATCGTGGGAAACGCCGGAGATGAAGAAGTACGCCACGGACGTGCCCGCCTCCATGGTGGCGCGTGACCAACTGCAGCATGCGGTGGCTGAACTCTCCACGCACGAGAACCAGCGTGTGACCAAGGCGCTGAACGACGCCATCCAGGCCGCGCTGACCGGCGCCAAGCCGCCGGCCCAGGCGCTGAAGGAAGCGCAAGCCGAAGCGACCCGCATCCTCAAGCCCTTCCAGTGAACCGGGGGCGCCTGATGAGCCAGAAGAACGGTCAGCAGAGCCAATGGCAGGGGTGGGCACTCGTCCTCCCCGCCCTGGTGCTGCTGATCGCCTTCACGCACTACCCCGCGGTGGCGACGCTGTGGCACAGCCTGCACAGCAACGCCACGGAGATCAGGCCCTCGGCGTTTGTCGGCGCCAGCAACTACCAGACCATGGTGGAGGACCCGGTGTTCTGGGCCTCTCTGCGCAACAACGTCTGGTTCGCGCTGGTCACGGTGCCAGCGTCCATCGCGCTGGCGATTGTGATGGCGCTGTTCGTCAACGCCAAGCTGCCGGGCAAGGGTTTCGTGCGGCTGGCGTATTTCACCCCCACGGTGTTACCCATGATTGCGGTGGCCAACATCTGGCTGTTTTTCTACACGCCTCAATACGGGCTGGTGGCGCAGGTGCTTTCGCCGTTTGGCATCACCTCGCCCAATTGGCTGGGCAGCAAGGACACGGCGCTGGGAGCGATGATCGTCGTCGCCATCTGGAAAGAGGCCGGTTTCTTCATGATCTTTTATCTCGCCGCGCTGCAGCAGATGTCGCCCAGCCTGGCCGAAGCCGCGGCGCTGGAAGGCGCCTCGCGCTGGCAGTATTTCTGGCGCGTGCTGTTCCCGCTGCTGATGCCCACCACCATCTTCGTGCTGGTGAACGCGCTGATCAACGCGGTGCGGCTGGTGGACCACATCATCGTCATGACCAAGGGCGGGCCGGACAACGCCAGCTCGCTGCTGCTGTACTACATCTACCAGGTGGGTTTCAGCTTCTGGGACAGCGCCTATGCCGCCGCGCTGACGGTGGTGGTGCTGGTGGCTCTGGGCACCATCGCACTGGTGAAGTTCACCTACCTGGACAAAAGGGCGCACTACCAATGAGCCAGACCTCTGGAGAGCGTGGCCGCGCGCTGCCGCTGCTGGAGACGGTGGCCGCCTGGCTGCTGGGCCTGCTGTGGATACTGCCGCTGGTCTACGCGGTGTGGACGGCCTTCCACCCCTCGGCCAACGCCACGCGGTTTGACCTGACGGCGCCGCTGACGCTGCAGAACTTCCGCGACGCCTGGGCCGCCGCGCCGTTTGCCCGCTACTTCGCCAACACCACCATGCTGGTGGCCATGGTGCTGGCGGCGCAGCTGGTGCTGGGCACGCTGGCGGCCTATGGTTTTGCGCGCTTCGAGTTCCGCGGCAAGGACTTCGTCTTTTTGCTGGTGCTGCTGCAATTGATGGTGATGCCCGACGTGCTGATCGTCGAGAACTACACCACCATGAACACGCTGGGCCTGCGCGACACCATCTTTGCCATCGGCTTGCCGTACTTTGCGTCGGCGTTCGGCATCTTTTTGATCCGCCAGACCTTCAAGACAGTGCCCAAGGAACTGGACGAGGCAGCGCGGGTGGAAGGCGCCTCGGCCCTGCAGATCCTGTGGAAGGTGTATGTGCCGCTGGCCAAGCCGGTGTACCTGGCCTACGCGCTGGTGTCCACCAGTCACCACTGGAACAACTTCCTGTGGCCGCTGATCATCACCAACTCGGTGGAGACGCGGCCGCTGACGGTGGGCCTGCAGGTGTTCTCCAGCAGCGACCAGGGAGTGGACTGGTCCATCATCACCGCCGCCACGCTGATGACGTCGGCACCGCTGCTGGTGGGCTTCTTGCTGTTCCAGCGCCAGTTCGTGCAGAGCTTCATGCGCGCGGGGCTGAAGTAGGGGCGCGGGATGAAGCTGCTGACGTGGAACGTGCAATGGTTCAGGGGTGTGGACGGCGTGGTGGATGTGCCGCGCGTCATCGCCCATGCGCGCGGCCTGTGTGATTTCGATGTGCTGTGCCTGCAGGAGGTGGCGGTGCACTTCCCCGGCCTGGGCGGCGGTGAGACCGGCGACCAGGTGGCCGCTGTGGCGGCGCTGCTGCCTGGGTATGAGGTGTTCTATGCGCCGGGCATTGACTACCGGCTGTCTGCCAGCGGGCCGGAAGGCCCCCTTTGGTTGGGCACGCCGCGCGCCGCCTTTGGCAACCTGCTGGCCACTCGGCTGCCGGCGCTGGCGGTGGAGCGCCACCTGCTGCCGCTGGCGCACGAGCCGCGAACGCCCAGTGCGCGGCGCAGCGCGGTGAGCGCGCTGCTGCAGGCCCCGCACGGCCCGGTGACGGTGATGACCACGCACCTGGAGTACTACTCGGCCGCGCAGCAGGCGGCGCAGGTGCACCGCCTGCTGGCCATCCACCGCGAGAACATGGCGCTGGTGGACTTGGATGCCAGCCGCGCCTTCCTCGGCACCTACCAGCCCCGGCCGCGCACGGCCAGCACCATTTTGTGCGGGGACTTCAACTTCGTGGCCGAAAGCGCCGAGTACCAGGCGCTGATGCAGGGCGGCGCCCCGCATGACTTTTGCGACGTGCAGACCGAGGTGCACCCCGGCAGCGCACGGCCGCCCACCTTCGGCTGCTTTGACAACACCTATGTGAAGACCCCCATCGCCTGCGACCATGTGTTTGCCACGCGCGACATCGTGGGCCGGGCCAAGCGCATCGCGGTGGATGGGGCCACGCAGCTGTCGGACCACCAGCCGGTGTATGTGGAATGGGAGGGGCTGTGATTCCGATTTCCGAACTGGGTGCGGCGCAGGCTGCGGCCATCCACACCTTCATCACCGATGTGGACGACACCATCACCACCGAGGGCGCGCTCACGCCCCCCGCCTACGCCGCGCTGGGCCGGCTGAAGGATGCTGGCCTGCGTGTGATCGTCACCACCGGCCGCCCGGCCGGCTGGTGCGACCACATCGCGCGCATGTGGCCGGTGGACGCGGTGGTGGTGGAAAACGGCGCCGCCTGGTTCAGCTATGACCACGCGGCGCGCAAGCTGCGCGCGCACCACTCGCTGCAGGGCGACGGTTTCACGCAGAACCGTGCGCGCATTGACGCGGTGACGCAGGCGGTGCTGGCCGGCGTGCCGGGCTGTGCGCTGGCGTCGGACCAGTTTTGCAGGTTGTACGACCTGGCCATTGACTTCTGCGAAGACGTGCCGCGCCTGGGCGATGCGGCGGTGGACGAGATCGTGCGCATCATGGAGGCCGCCGGCATGACGGCCAAGGTCAGCTCCATCCATGTCAACGGCTGGTTCGGCAAGCACGACAAGCTGTCCACCACCCGCACGCTGATGCGCACGTTGTACGGCCTGGACCTGGACGCTGAACGTGCTCACGTCATGTATGCGGGCGACTCGCCCAACGACGCGCCGATGTTCGCGCACTTCCCCTTCTCGGTGGGGGTGGCCAATGTGCGGGACTTCGCCGGCCGCATGGCAGCCATGCCGGCCTACGTGACGCAGGGGCACAGCGGCGCGGGGTTTGCGGAACTGGTGGCGCAGCTGCTGGCGCTGCGTGGCGCCGGGGGCCAGCAAGGCACATGACAAGCGACAACGCCGAGAGCCCTGACAACCAGCGGCTGGCCGTGCTGCGGGCCCTTTCCGGCGAAACCTTTGACGTGGTGGTGGTCGGCGGCGGCGCCACCGGCCTGGGCATTGCGCTGGACGCCGCACTGCGCGGCCACCGCGTGGCGCTGGTGGAGCGCGGTGACTTCGCGCAAGGCACGTCGTCCCGCTCCACCAAGCTGGTGCATGGCGGTGTGCGTTACCTGGCGCAGGGTGATTTCGGCCTGGTCTACGAAGCCCTGCATGAGCGCGCCAACCTGCTGGCCAACGCGCCGCACATCGCGCAGCCGCTGTCCTTCGTCATGCCGGCCTTCAAGCTCTGGCATCTGCCTTTCTACGGCATGGGGCTGAAGGCCTATGACCTGATGGCGCGCGGCGCGGGCATTGGCGCCACGCACTGGCTGGGCCCCCGCAGCGTGCGCGAGCGCCTGCCGACGGTGAAGCCCCAGGGGCTGTGTGGCGGCGTGACCTACTGGGACGGCCAGTTTGACGACGCGCGGCTGGCCGTGGCCATTGCGCGCACGGCGCAGCGCCATGGCGCCGTGCTGGCCAACCACTGCGAGGTGACCGGCCTGGTCGGCGACGGCCAGCGGCTGGCCGGCGTGCAGGTGCGGGACCGCGAAACCGGGCAGGCCTGTGTGGTGCGCGGCCGCTGCGTGATCAATGCCACCGGTGTGTGGGTCGACCGCTTGCTGCGTGCCGCGGGAACCCCTGGCACGGCCGGTCCAGCCGGGGGGACTGCCACACAGAAGCCGCTGGTGGCCCCCAGCCAGGGCGTCCACCTGAGCTTCGCGCGCGCGCTGCTGCCCACCGACTCCGCGATCTTCTGGCCCAAGACCAGCGACGGGCGGGTGCTGTTTGCCATCCCCTGGCTGGGCAAGACGATTGTCGGCACCACGGACACCCAGCGCGACCAGGTGCTGGACGAACCCGAGCCTCTGCCCGGCGAGATCGACTACCTGCTGCGCGAATGCGCCGGCTTCTTTGCCGTGCCGCCCCAGCGTGCGGACATCCTGAGCACGTGGGTGGGCCTGCGCCCGCTGGTGAGCCCGCCCGACACCGGCAACCCGCAGGAGACCAAATCCATCAGCCGCGAGCACACGGTGCTGATGCGGCCGGACGGCCTGGTCAGCGTGACCGGCGGCAAGTGGACGACCTACCGCTCCATGGCGCAAGACGTGCTGGACCAGTGCGTTGAGGCCGGCCTGTTGCCACGCCGCGGCCCCTGTCTGACGGCCACCACACGGCTGGTGGGCGGTGAGGGTGGGGGGCCAGGCGGCTCCATCCGGGACCTGCCCGGCTTGCACTCGTATGGCAGCGAAGCCAAGCGGGTGGGCAGCCTGCCGGGCGCCGGGCGCGAGATCGCGCCCGGGCTGACCGAAGCCATGGTGCGCTTTGCAGCGCGGTACGAGTTTGCGCGCACGGTGGAAGACGTGCTGGCCCGCCGCTCGCGCCTGCTGTTCCTGGACGCGCAAGCCGCATGGGACAGCGCCGAGGCGGTGGCGCAGGTGCTGGCCTCTGAAACCACGGCGCCGCAGCGCCTGGCCGAGTTCCAGGCGCTGGCACGCCAATATGCCGCACCACGCAGCTGAGGCAGCTGAGCCCCCATGACGCGGCATACAATTCTGGCCAACTCACCCAGTGGCCGTCCCATGAACCCCAGGCAGGAAAAGCTGATCCAACTGGCGAAGTCGCAGGGCCATGTGTCGCTGGAAGACCTGGCCGCAGAGCTGCAGGTGTCCGTGCAGACGGTGCGCCGCGATGTGCAGCAACTCGCGCTGAGCGGGCAGCTGATGCGCTTCCATGGTGGCGTGCGGGCCAGCGCGACCGCCGCCAACATCACCTACCAGCAACGTGAAACGCTGAACGCGCAAGCCAAGGCGCGCATTGGCCGCGCCGTGGCGGCGTGCATCCCCAACGACAGCTCGCTGATGCTCACCGTGGGCACCACCACCTGTGCGGTGGCGCGCGAGCTGCGCGACCACAAGGGCCTGCGGGTGGTCACCAACGACATGACCATCGCCCAGGTGCTGAGCGCCAACCCCGAGGTGGAGGTGCACATGTGCGGCGGCTTTGTGCGCGCGCGCGACCACGCCATCGTGGGCGAGGCGGCGGTGGATTTCGTCAAGCAGTTCCGCTTTGACACCGTCATCATCGGCGTGGCAGGCATCGAGCCCGATGGGTCGATGCGCGACTTCGACTACCGCGAGGTCAAGGTGACGGAAGCCGCCATCGCGCACTCGCGCCAGGTCTGGGTGGTGGCCGACGCCAGCAAGTTCGAACGGCGGGCGATGGTGGAAGTGGCCCACGTCTCGCGCATCAATTCGCTCTTCACCGACGCCCCGCCGCCTGCGGGCCTGGGCCAGTTGCTGGAGGACGCCGGGGTGATGGTGCAGGTGGTCTGAGCGGCTGCGCGCTCATTCCTCAAACACTTTGAACACCCCCCGGCCACGCGCCTCGGCGATGGCCGCTTGCAGCCGGGCCACGCGCCGGGCGTCCAGCTTCAGGTTGCAGGCCATGTGCCCTTCCCAGTTGGCAAAGGCATAGGCCGCGCGCAGCTCGGGCAGCTTGTGCGTCTGCAGGGTGACCTTGGCGATCAGGTCCATGTTGGCCCAGACGTCGATGCGGCCGGCCAGCAGCTTGCGCGCGTTGTTCTCGGGGGTGGGGGCCAGCTCGGGCTCCACGCCTTCTGCCTTCAGGTAGCCAATCACCGCATTGCCCAGTTCCGCGCCCACCCGCAAGCCGCGCGCATCGGCCAGCGACTTCAGCTCCAGCGTGCTGCCCGGCGCCGTGTACAGCACCAGCTTGCGGTAGAAGATCGGCCCCACCCACTGGTACAGTGGCGCGCGCTCGGGCGTGCGCGTCACCAGCAGCAGGCAGGTGTCGTCCGTCGCCTTGGCCACCTCCAGCGCGCGTGGCAGCGGGTAAAAGCCCGCGCGCGTGGCAAAGCCCGCCTGCTGCACCACCTCGACAATGCGCTCGGCCAGCGGGCCGGCAAACGTGTCGGGCAGATCGCCTTTGACGATCAACGGCGGGTAGGGCGCGGCCACCAGGGTCAGCAAGGGCGGCGTTGTGGGCGGCGCCGGTGTGCGCTGGCCCCAGGCAGACACGCCCGCGCAGAACAGGGGCGCGCCAACCAGGCCGGCGCGGATGAAACAGCGCCAACACATCCGCCAAGCAGATCTCCAACCGGTTGCACGGCCAGTTGCCATGTCTCAACCTCTCTTGCGCTGAGTTGCCCCCTGATTTGTTTGTTATCCCAGCATACCCCCAAGGCGGACGAAATGGGCGCTTCACCGCTGAGATGCGGCGCTGTCTTACAGGCCATGCGTGTGCTTGCCGACAGACATGGCGTGTGTGGCGGTGCACCATGCTCACTCAATGGCAACTGCACCCAAGGAGGACACCATGGCGACGAAATACGGGCCTAAGGCTTCAGAAAAAGTCGAGCGCGCACTGCACGAAGCCAAGCGCGGCGAATTGAAGAGCGGCGGTTCCGGCAAGACGGTGACCAGCCGCAAGCAAGCCATCGCGATTGGCTTGAGCGAGGCCCGGGCGGCCGGCGGCAAGGTGCCGGCGCGCGCTACAGCCAGCAGCGGCAAGGCGCGCAAATCCACCAAGTCCACCAAGTCCACCAAGACAGCGTCTGAATGAGGAGCCGGTCATGACCACCCCAAAGATCAACCACGACGAGCAACAAAAGCAAAACGAGCGCCAGACCGGCGGGCGCCAGATCTACGCCGATGACGTCGATGTCGGCCGGGGGAAGGACACCCCGGCCAAGCCCGCCAAATCCGACTCCGGCCGCGACCAGAAGCCGAATGCCGAACGCCCGCCTGCCACCGACGACAACACCAGCGTGAAGGACAACAACCGCGTCCGTTGAACGGAAGGACGTCAGATCGACTGCGAAGTGCGGCTGCTGCCGGTCGCACGGCAGGGTCTACAGGATTCGCATCGTTGGTGGCCTAGCGTGGCTTGCGCCGTCGGTAAAGCGCCGCGATGCAACAAATGTAAAAATTCTAGACAGCAGCGGCTTTGGGCTTAGCCTCCGTTCTGCGGCACATGGAATGGGTAAGCGGAGAACAGCATGCTGGACAGAGCGAGACGAAACTTTGAGAAAACGCGGCCCGGCGGCGTCGGGGTTTTCCAGCCGGGCGTGCCCGGCATGTCCGCGCTGGAAGATTTTCAGGTGGTGGAGGCTTACGCCGACGCGCTGCAGGCGGATGGCTTGATTCGCATCACCCGCAAGCACCGCGAAGAGCACACAGGACGCCACCTGATTGACGTGATCGAGTTTGAACGCCTGCCGGGCACGGAGTCGCAGCTGGCCGGACTGTGAGCGCGCCGCTGGCTAAAATTGCTGACTGATGTTGCAATCCAACACGGGGAACGCGATGGAACCTTCTAAGCCAACGGCGTCTGTCACCACCATGTCACTGCGGTCCATGGGGATGGTGGCCTTGTCGGCATTGTTGGTTGCCGGCGGCACTTGGATGGCGCTGACGCAGCCCGCCGAGGCGCAAAGCCGCGATTGCATGCGCAACCTGGCGGGGCAAACCGTCTGCCCACCGCCCAAGACCCTGTGCCTGCGTGAGCTGGACAATCCCGCCATCAAGTGTTCACCCCCGGATGGCGGCATCCTGACCAACCGCTATGGCAAGGCGGTGTGCGGTGCCGGCAGTTGCGTGGTGGACTTGCACGGCGACGTGTTTTGCTCCAAGTCAGCCGGCGGCGCCGCGTCCATCAGCATCCAGAGCGTGCCGGTCTGCACGGATGGGTGCGAGGCGGCCAGCGCCGCGCGCTGCTCGACGCTCAGCCAGTAGGGCGTATGGATGACCAGGGTGTAGTCGGGCTGGTCGATGCCTTTGAGCACTCGATAGATGCCGGTTTGGCCGTAGCGACGCGAGAGCCGCGCCTGATTCGCGAACGCTCGTCACTTGGTGAAACCGCGCTGCATTTGTTGGTGCTGGGTCCTTCGACGGATGCTGTTCGTTTCCTTTTGAAGTTGGGTGCAGATATCAATGCCGTGTGCTTGATTGGCGAAACAGCTTTGTCGCTCGCAGCTTCAGGCGGGAAGGCCGAAGCGATGAAAGTCCTTCTGCAAGCAGGCGCTGCGCTGAAATGTGATGGGCAACTTGAACCCACGCTCCACAAGGCAGTCCGCAGCGGCAACATCGAGGTTGTGCAACTAGTGTTAGATGCCGGGGCGGATGTCAACGAGCAGGCCGACTTTGCGGAAACGCCGATTCATGTCGCCGTCGAAGGAAGCTTTGCTGCTATCGCGGCGTTGCTCATTTCGCGGGGGGCTGATCTGTCGCTGCAGAGCAGCTTTGGCGGCACGGCGCTTGACATTGCTCGGAAAGTCGGCAGCGAGGAATGCGTCGCATTGTTGTCAAACAAACACTGATCAACGAGATCCCCGTGTCCTCCACAATACGCCGCATCCTGTGGATTTCGCTCGCTTCGGCATGGCTGGCTGCTGCCGTGGGAGCCTTCGTATTCAGGCACGAACTGAGTGCGAGTACGACAGGAATGGTGGTCCTCGTCGTGCTGCTTTTGCCGTTGGCGTTGGGGCTGTATCTGCTTGCCGAAGCACTTGGCGAAGGCTTGATTTATATCTTGCTGATAGGCGCTTTCAAGGTCGTGACCATCGGGCTAATTCGCACGGAATTCACAGCGGGATCGCTGGACTTTGCGTGGCACGGGTTTGCGCGCACCAGCGATGGTAAGTTGGTTGCATCTGAAAACGCCGTTGCCATTATTGGCGTCCTTACTTATCTGACTGCCGGCGCCGTTTGGTATTTCGGTTTCTACCGCAGCTGAGTTGTTCGGCAAAGCCTGTTGCCAAAGCCGGTTGGCACAGTTACAAGCGCGGCAACGCCTCGCCAGCACCTTCCACGGCCTGGCCGGCCCCCGCCACCGCCACCCGCCACCATGCCGGCAGCAGGGCGCGCACCTGGGCACGCTGGAAGCGGTCATCCATCAGCCACACCACGCCCTGATCCTGCGGCGTGCGTATCACGCGGCCGGCGGCCTGCACCACCTTGTGCAGGCCCGGCACCAGGTAGGTGTAGTCGTAACCCTGGCCAGGCCCCAGGTTGGCCTGCACGCACTGCATGATCTGCTCGTTGACCGCGTTCACCTGCGGCAGGCCCAGCGTGGCGATGAAGGCGCCGATCAGCCGCGTGCCGGGCAGGTCTATGCCTTCGGCAAACGGGCCGCCCAGCACGGCAAAGCCTATGCCCTGGCTGTGGTGCGTGAAGCGCTGCAAAAACTCGCCGCGCAGCGCCTCGCCCATGCTGCGCTCCTGCAGCCAGATGGGGGTGTGCGGGTAGCAGGCTTGCATTTGCGTGGCGGCCATCTGCAAATAGTCATAGCTGCTGAAGAAGGCCAGGTAGTTGCCGGGGCGGGCGGCATATTGCGTGGCCATCAGCTCCACCAGCGCGGCCAGCGAGTGCGCGCGGTCGGCGTAGCGGGTGGAGATGTGGCGCGCCACGCGCACCTGCAGCTGGCTGGCGTCAAACGGCGAGGCCACGTCCACCTGCGCGGTGTTGGCGGGCAGGCCCAGCATGTCCTGCTGGTATTGCGCCGGGCTCAGCGTGGCGGAAAACAGCGTGGCCGAATGCGCGGCCTGCCAGCGCGCGGCCAGCATGGGGGCGGGCACCACGTTGCGCAGGCACAGTGTGGTGCTGTCTTGCAGGCCGTTGCCCTCGTGCAGCGTGACGTCAAACAGCGCATGCGCGCCGTGCAGCTCGGCCAGGCGCAGGAAGTGCAGGGCGTCGAAGTAAAAGGCCAGCAGCGTGGGTTCGTCGGCCTCGGGGTGGTCGGCCATGTGGTCGGCGATGTCGCCGGTCAGCTTTTGCAGGGCCTGCAGCAGCTTGTCCGGCAGCTCGGGGTAGAGCCGGTAGGGGGCTTCCTGATCGCGCACCAGCACCTCCCAGGCACGGTGCACGCGGGTGAAGCCGCCTTTGAGCGACTTGGGCGCCTCGGCCGCCGTGGCCAGCAGCGCGCGCTGGTCCAGCTCGGCGGTGTACATCTTGCGGGCGCGCTCCACCAGGTTGTGCGCCTCGTCCACCAGCAGGCTGATGCGCCAGCCGTCTTCCAGCGCCAGGCCGTGCACCAGTGCGGACACATCGAAGAAGTGGTTGTAGTCGCCCACCACCACGTCGCTCCAGCGCAGCAGGTCTTGCGTCAGGTAATAAGGGCACACGCGGTGTTGCGCGGCCAATGTGCGGATGGCGGGCTTGTCCCAGGCGCTCAGGCTCAAAGCGGCCTCGCGCGCCTGCGGCAGGCGGTCGTAGAAGCCCTGGGCCAGCGGGCAGGATTCGCCGTGGCAGGCCTTGTCGGGGTGCTCGCAGGCCTTGTCGCGCGCCACCAGTTCCAGCACGCGGGGATTGGCGACGCGCTCGCCGCCGGGGCCGCCATCGGGGCCAGGCACGCGCAGCTGTTCCATCGCGTCCAGCGCCAACTGGCGGCCGGTGGTCTTGGCGGTCAGGAACACCAGCTTGTCCAGCTGCTGGCCCGGCGTGGCCTTCAATAGCGGGAACAGCGTGCCCACCGTCTTGCCGATGCCGGTGGGGGCCTGGGCCATCAGGCAGCGGCCGGCGACGTTGGCCTTGTAGACGTTTTCGGCCAGGGTGCGCTGGCCGGCGCGAAAGTCGGCATGCGGAAAGCGCAGTGTGGCCAGCAGTGCGTCGCGCGCCGCGCGGTGCGCCTGCTGCTGCTGCGCCCAGCCCAGGAAGCGCTGGCACAGGGCTTCAAAGTGGTCGCGCAGCGCATCGGCGGTGTGGTGCTCGCTCAGCACCGTCTCGGTGCGGCGGCTGATGTCGTAATACACCAGCGCGATGTGCATGTCGGCCTTCTCGCGCTGCTGGCACATCAGCCAGCCATACACCTTGGCCTGGGCCCAGTGCAGCGCGCGGTGGTTGGCGGGCATGCGCTCCAGGCGGCCACGGTGGGTCTTGATCTCTTCCAGCCGGTTCAACTGGCTGTCGTAGCCGTCGGCGCGGCCGCGCACGCGCAGGGTCTGGTAGCTGCCGGTCAGCGACACCTCGCGCTCGTAGTGACGGCTGTCGCGCTGGTTGGCCACCTCCAGGTGGCCCACCATGCCCTGCATGGCCGTGGGCACGGGGGTGAAGCGCAAGTCCAGGTCGCCCCGCTTGGCCGTGAATTCGCACAGTGTGCGCACGGCCACGGTGAAGGCGGCGTCTGGGGTGTCCATCCGCCCTAATATACTGTGAAAATCACCAGCTCATGCACAGTTTGGGCGGATCACGCTGGGGCAGGCCCCATGCCGTGGTTTTTTGGGCTCGGCTGGTCGCGCGGTGTCAGGCTTTGGCGCCCTGGGTTGTCGTGCCTGCGCCAGGGGCCGCCGCCGTCTGCTTACGCAGCCAGCGCACCTGCGCAATGGCACCCGCAATGAAGATCAGGAACAGCACGCCGGCTGCCTTTTCCAGCACCGGGTCTTCCGCGCTGGCCAGCAGCGGGTGACCCAGCGGCAGGCGGGTGCTGGTCTCGGTGATGGCCGGGATCATGTGGAACAACAACGTGATGGAATAGCTGAGCATGGCCACATAGCGCCCCACCGTGCCCAAAGCGCCGGGCCGGCCAGCCCACCCCGCCAGCGCCAGCGCCACCAGCGTGACGATGCCCAGCACATGCGGCTTGCCAAAGCCGCCATGCTGGAAGATGCCAAAGCCGGTCACGCAGGTCATCACCGTGGTCAGCACGTAGACCTGGCCCAGCCGGGTGGCGGGGCTGATCTGCTTGTCGCGGGCCAGCGCCCAGAAGCCCGTGGCCACGGCCACCAAGCTGATCAAGGTGTGTACGACGCCCAGCGGCGTGAGTCCATAAAACATAGTGTGTTGCCTCCCTTGGGTTGATGGTGCGGCCTGGTTTGAAGCGAGGAAGCCGCCGCGCCACTGTAGCTGGCCCGGCCTGCATTTGCAGCAAAAACAATGCCAGAAGCTGCATGGGTGCGCTTCATGGTGGCCGTTGCTCAGGCAGATACCATTGCTACATCTGCTTACCTGAGGCAGCGCTTTGAAAGCATGGGACTGACCTACAGTTGGTACCCAGGATACGTCGTTGGAAAAGAGATCACGCGCATGTTGAGTCAGGACACGCTGCCGCTGCCCGGCAGAGGGCGCCCGCCCGCAGGTGGCGCAACCGCTTCGAACAAGCCTTTGGGCGCCATGCCCAAGGCGCCTTCACCCACCGCTTCGTCCGCCACGTTGGCCCTGCTGCAGCGGGTGCTGACCGGCCGCGCCGCCCCCAGCGCGCTCAGTGCGCCGGCGATGCCTGCGTCGCGCCTGGTGCGCACCCCGGTGGGGCTGCGTTCGGTGGCGTTGGCCGGCGAGGGCGGGCCCACGGTGGTGTTCGAATCCGGCCTGGGGCAGGGCAAGGAGGCCTGGGCAGCGGTGTTCCAGGCCGTTGCTGGCCACGCCCGCGCACTGGCCTATGACCGCGGCGGCTATGGCGACAGCGAAGCCGCGCCGGGGCCGCGCGACGGCCAGCAGGCGGTGCAGGAGTTGCGCGCGCTGCTGCAGACGCTGGAGTTGCCACCGCCCTATGTGCTGGTGGGCCATTCGCTGGGCGGCACGCTGATGAAGTTGTTTGCCCGCCTGTACCCGCACGAGGTGGCCGGCGTGGTGCTGGTGGACGCGCGCGATTCCGATTTTTCCAAGCGCGCGCGCCACATGGGTGTGCGCCGCATGTGGTACGAGCCGCCGAAGGCGCTGTATTGGCTGGCGCGTGCGGCCACGCGGCGCGAACTGCGCGCCATGCCGTACACCATGCAGCAGGCCAGGCGGGCTGGGCCTTTTCCCACGGTGCCCCTGATCGTGCTGACGCACAGCCGCGCGGCCACCCACTGGCCGCTCACCCTGGGCCGCGCCTGGCTGCACAGCCAGCACAGCATGGCGCGGCTGTCGGCGCTGGGGCGCATCGCCGTGTGTGACGACGCCGGCCACCACCTGCACCGCGACCGGCCGGAAGTCGTGATGGAAGCCGTGCTCAGCGTGCTGGAGGCTGCGCGCTACCTGCAGGCCAAGCGGCGTGTCAGCGTGCAGCACCCGGCGTCAGTCGTTTCTCCATGAACAGGCTCAGTGGGTCGCTGGCATAGCCGCCGAATGGCCCACGCCGTGCATAGCCCAAGGACGTGTACAAGCCTATGGCCTCGGGCTGGCGCACACCAGTCTCCAGGCGCGCAACGGCGATGCCCTGCGCGACCAGGTGTGCGTGCAGCCGCTGCATGAGGGCGCGCGACAAGCCCTTGCCGCGCTGCTGCTCAGCCACAAAGACGCGCTTGATTTCCCCGTAGGAGCCGCCGCCCTCGTCGCGTTCGGTGCGCACAGCGCCGCATGCTGCCAGTGCGCCGTCCACCCAGCAGCCCAGGAACAGCACGTTCGGCTGCATCAGCGCCTGCGCACTGGCCGGGTGGTTGCTCTCGGCCGGGTACAGCGCGGCCATGTGGGCGTCGGACTGCGCCAGCAGCGCCTGGGCGGCGGGCAGCAACGGGTCCAGCGGCTCGATCGTGACCATGGACGCCTCAGGCCTCGCGCGCGTAGACGATGAAGCCCATGTGTTTGGCCACCTTGTCATACAAGGCCCGGCCGGTGGCGTTGGTTTCGTGGGTTTGCCAGTACAGGCGGCGCGCGCCCAACTGTTGCGCATGGGCATGCGCCCCTTCGATCAACGCGCGGCCCACGCCCTGGCCGCGCGCGCTGGACAGCGTGAACAGGTCTTGCAAATAGCACACCGGCTCGATGCGGGTGGTGCTTCGGTGCAGCAGGTAGTGCGTCAGGCCCAGCAACTGGCCATCGCGCTCGGCCACCAGCGCGTAGACCGGCTCGCTGTCGTCAAAGAAACGCTGCCAGGTGGTCTGGGTGATGGCCAGCGGCAGCGCGGTGGCACCCAAGCGGCCATAGAAGGCGTTGTAGCCGTCCCACAGCGGCAGCCATTGCGCGTGATCCTGTGGCGTGATGGGACGCACGCGCAGGCCGGGGTGCGCGTGGTCTGCCGGGCTGGCGCTCATTGCGGCTGCGGACCGTCGTAGCCCTCGATGATGACGATGTCGGCAGTGGAGACATGCTTGCGCAACGCCAGTGCTTCCTTGTACTCGGGCGATTCCCAGCAATCCAGCGCGGCCTGGTAGCTGGGGAATTCGAGCACGATGTTGCGCGCGCGGCTGACGCCTTCGGGGTTTTCGAACTTGCCGCCGCGCACCAGGAAACGGGCGCCATAGGCCGCGAAAGGCTTGGCGTTGGCGGCCACATAAAGTTTGTACTGCTCGGGGTCGGTGACGTCCACGCGCGCTATCCAATAGCCTTTGGCCATGCGGTGCTCCTGGGGTTGCTGTGTTGATTGACTGCCAGTGTAGAACCGAATCGCCCGGCTTGGCTGGCGCGCCCGGCTGGGCTACAGTGGCGGGCATGAACCGTCTGGCGTGGTTTGCTGTCGTGCTGGGGCTGCTCCTGGCGCTGCCGTTGGGCGCACAGCAGCCGGCGAAGGGTGAGGTGGCCAAGGGTGAGGTGGCCAAGGGCGAGGCGGCCAAGGAAAGCCTGGTGCAGCTCGACCCCTTCCTGCTGGTGGTGGACGCCATGCCCCAGTGCCCGCGCCAGCAGCCTACGCTGTCGACGCCCAGCGAGGTCAGGGCCGTGGCCCATTACCGGGCTGAGCGCGGCACCAGTTGCTACCAGGCCGGCCGCTGCCGCCTGCCCAACGCCTTTTTGTACGACCCCGAGATCATTCCGCGCGTGAAGAAGGCGCTGCTGGCCGATGACCGCTTCGCCGACACCAGCATCTGGGTGGAGGGCAGCCGCCGCTGGGTCTGGCTGAAGGGCTGCGTGCGCAGCGCCCAGCAGGCCGCGGATGCCGAGCAGCGGGTGCGTGGGCTGGATGACGTGGAGTCCGTCATCAACCAGCTTGAAGTCAGGTAGCGTGCCTAGACCCGCACCAGGTTGGTGACCCGCACCACGTCGCCGTCTATGGTGCCGTTCACCTGCACGCTGACGCCGGTGCGGAATTCCTGCGCCTGGATGCCGACCAGGCTGGCCACCGTGGCGTCGCAGGGCTGGCCGCGCACCGTGAAGCTGGCCAGGCTGTTGAACTGCTCGATGGGCGCGCTGATCTGCACGGTGCGGCGCGCCTGTTCGTCGTTGATGGTGACGCTGCTGACCTTCAGCACGCCCGCCTGCCAGCTGCCGCTGACGCGCACCTGTGTGCCCACGCTCAAGGCGCTGCCGGCCGGGCTGATGGGGGCACCGGTGCAGTCCACCGGGTAGTTGCCCAGCGTGAAGTTGGTGTAGGCGCCACCCGCGCCGCCAGAAGAGGTGATCAGGCCGGCCACTTCGCACTGCACCTGGGGCGGCAGGCTGGCGGCGGTGCTCTGCACCTGTGCGCCGGTCAGTGCCAGGCTGCTGCCATCGGCCGACAGGCTGCCCTGCACGCGCAGCAGCGGGCCGCTTTGCAGCGTGTCGGCCAGGGTGCCGGTCAACAGCAGGCCGTTGAGCAGGCGCCGGCCGGCGGACAGCGTCACGTAGCCGGTGCTGGCCACGGCCGTGTCGGTGGTCAGCGCCACCCGGGTGGCGCTCCAGCTGTAGCCGTCGGCACCGCCTTGCAGGCCCCACACCGTCACGCGCTGGCCCAGCGTGAGCTTGGCCGCGTTGCTGATGCCCTCCAGCACGGTGGCGCTGTCGGTGCGCACCGTCATGCCGGCGAGGCTGAACTGGCCGTTGGCGCCGAGTGCCGTCACCAGCCCCTGGGCGACGGACCACACCTCGATGCTGGTGGCGCTGCCGGTGTTGCTGCCGCTGCTGGTGCGCTGGCCGCTGACGGCGGCCACCATCCCCAGACGCAAATCCGCGCTGCGGGCGTCGCGGCCATCCAGCTTCACGCTGGCGCTGCTGTCGTCCAGCCGCAGGCCGTTGACGATGACGCTGCCAAAGCCGCCGATGGCGCCTGATGCATACAGGCCGCTGCCACCGGTGCCGGGCGGCCCTTCGGCCGTGCCGCCGCCGCAGCCGCTGAGGCCGGCGGCACCCGCCAGCACCAGCCATTGGCGGCGCGTGGTGGCGGGGAAGGGGTGGTGGGGATGGTCGCTCATGCGGAGGGTTTCCTGGTGCGGCCGCCGGCAGGTGCCGGCGCCTTGGCCGGCTTGGCCACGGGGGTTGCGGTGGTCTTGCGCGCGGCCTTGGGGGCGGCCTTGGGGGCGGTTGTGCTCGCGGCTTTGTGCGTGACTTTGGGCGCTGCGGTGCCCGCGGGGCTGCCCGGCTGCATGTCGTCATGGAAGTAGACACCAAAGCGTATGCGCCGCTTGGGGCCGCTCTCTCCCTCGCTGCGCTGCCAGGCCACCATCGCGGTCTGCAGGAACTGCTTCAGCGCCGCGGCCCACAGCTGGCGCGCGCGCTGCTGCAACAACTGCGCCTGCTTGGGCGACAGGTCTTCAGAGAACGCGCTTTGCTCCAGCATCAACCCTTCGCGCCGGTTGGGTGCCAGGTTGTGCACGGCGGCGGCCAGGTGGTCGGCCACGTTGGCGATGGGGAAATGAAAGGCCTCGCCGGTGCCACCCCTGGGCACGAAGGCCTGAGCGCGCAGCACCGCGTGGCCGTCGGCGCTCAGGTCCACCGTGCCCAGGCGCACCAGCTCGTCCAGCACGGCGCGCGCGCCCACATCGCGGCTGATCTCGGACACCAGCGTGGTGAAGTCGGGCTCGCCCGGTGTGCTGCGCCGCGGTGTGCGGGCCAGCGGGCGTGGGCTCTGGTCGGCATTCAGGTAGCGCGGCTCGCTGATCCAGCGCGCCACCACCATGGAGGCCACCGACATCATGGCCGCGCCCTCGGGCGGGCCGCTGGCCTCATCACGCAGGCGCTTCACGTCCTTGCGGTGCACGCCGGTCAACAGGGCAATGCGGCTGTCGGTGCTGCCCTTTGCCGCCAGGCTGTAGCTCTGCGCCGCCTCGTCCACCAGGGCTTTTTTCAGCAGGTCCACCATGGTGGGCAACTGCAGGCCGTGGTCGATCATCAGCCGCGCCAGCGGGCGCAGCATGGTGCCCACCGCCTGCGCGGCCTGGGCAGGCTCGGGCAGGCCGGCCGGGGCGGCGGCGTCATCGGCGGCGGGAAGGGTGGGCTTGTCTGTCATCAATGCATGCACCTGATGAGCGCATCATGGCGGTGCATGGTCATAAGCATACCTATATTTTGGGCTTTTTTACCAAAATTCTATAAATTTCTTCCGGCGGGCACTTGCCATATTCCAAATTTGTGGGAAACTTACCCAATATTTTATTGACGACCATGAAACGCCATCCACCCACACGCCCGCACATGCCCAGACCTGCCACCTTCATGGGCCGCACGCTGGGCGGGCTGGTGTTGTGCCTGGCCGCCCTGGCCGTGGCCCTGCCCGCACGGGCGGTGGAAGGGGGCCAGGTGGCGCCCGAGTTCGAGCTGCCGGGGCGCACTGGCCCCGTCAAGCTCAGCGACTACAAGGGCAAGCTGGTGTACCTGGATTTCTGGGCCTCGTGGTGCGGGCCGTGCAAGCAGTCCTTCCCGTGGATGAACGACATGCAGGCCCGCTACGGCGACAAGGGCCTGCGCATCGTCGGCGTCAACGTGGACAAAAAACCTGACGACGCCACCAGGTTCCTCAGCCGCACGCCGGCCCGCTTTGATGTGGTGTTCGACACCGAGGGCAAGACGCCCAGCGCCTACGGTGTCAAGGCCATGCCCACCTCTTACCTGATCGCGCCCAACGGCAAGGTGCTGGCGGTGCATGGTGGCTTTCGCGAGGAAGACCGCGAGAAGCTGGAACGCGAGATCAAACAGATGCTGGACATCAAGTGAAGGCCTTGAACATGCTCAACACACTGACACGCGCCTCACTGGCCTTGATGGCCCTGTGCGGGCTGGCACTGCTCACCGGCTGCGCCAACCTGGGCCAGGTGCAGCCGTGGGAAAAGGGCAACCTGGCCCGCCCGGCCATGACCTTTGACAACGACCGGCTGGAAAAAGCCTTTGGTGAGCACACCTACACCAGCAAGGAAACCGCTGCCGGTGGCAGCGGCGTGGGTGGCGGGGGCTGCGGATGCAATTGAACAAGCTAACGGCTGCGCAAGCCGCTGGCGCCAGCAGCGCATGCGTCAGCGCGACCACCAGCGCGGCCCCGGCGCCCGGCTCGGTAGGCACCGCACTGCTGCTGGCCGCCATGGCGCTGCCCCTGGCGATGCCGGCACCGGCTCAGGCCGAGAGCGCGCCCGAGCGCGGCACCCTGGCCTTCAAGTACCTGGACTACCTGGACAGCCAGCCGGGCAAGGACCGCATCGCGGTGCGCGCGCCGTCCTTCCTGCTGGTGGCACCGGTGGGCAGCGACTGGTCCATCGCCAGCACGGTCACCTCGGACGTCATCTCCGGCGCCTCGCCGGCTTTCCACAACAACGGCTTTGGCAAGCTGTTTGACCACCGCCGCGCCGGCTCGCTGGAGGTCACGCGCTACTTCGGCAGCGGCACGGTCACGGTGGGCGCCAATGTGTCGAGCGAGAACGACTACCTGTCGCGCGGGGTGTCGCTGCAGATCACCCGCGCCAACGACAGCAAGAACACCACCTGGCAGTTTGGCCTGGCCCATACCGGCGACGAGATCAACCCCAGCAACCGCGTCACCCGCAACCAGACCAAGAGCGTCAACGAGTTGCTGGTGGGCGTGACACAGGTGCTGACGGCCAACGACATCGCGCAGGTCAACCTGGGCTTCTCCTGGGGCAACGGCTACTACAACGACCCCTACAAGGTGGTGGACCGCCGCCCGCGCGAGCGCAACCACGCCACGCTGATGGCGCGCTGGAACCACTTCTTTGACGCCCTTGACGCCACCAGCCGTGCCAGCTACCGCTACTACAGCAACACCTGGGGCGTGCGCGCCCACACGTTCGAGCTGGAATACGTGCAGCCGCTGGGCTTGGGCTGGACGCTGACGCCGTCGGCACGGGTCTACACGCAGACCGCCGCGCGCTTCTATGTCGATGCCGACCCCAGCATCCTGCCCTTTGCGCCCAACCCGCCCGAAGGCGCCGAGATCTATTCGGAAGACACGCGCCTGTCGGCCTTCGGCGCCCACACGCTGGGCATCAAGATCGCCAAGCAGTTGAACGACGACTGGTCGGTGGACTTCAAGGTCGAGCGCTACGAGCAGCGTGCCGGCTGGACGCTGTTTGGCGACGGCAGCCCCAACCTGCTGCCATTCCGCTACCGCGGCTACCAGCTGGGGCTGACGCGCCAGTTTTGATCCCATTGTTTTGACCGTCCGTGACTATCGTGCCAGACACCATTTCTTCCCCCGCCATGCCGACTTACCGCACCCAGTTCCAGGCCATGGCCAGCCTGTGCGAGGTGGTGCTGTCGGCGCACGACGAGTCACAGGCCCATGCGTTGGCGCAGGCCGCCGAGGCCGAGGTGCGCCGCATCGAGACCAAGTTCTCGCGCTACCTGCCCGACAGCATCGTGTCGCGCATCAACGCCGCCGCCGGCGGCCAGCCGGTGCTGTGTGACGACGAGACCTGGTCGCTGCTGGGCTATGCCGATTCGCTGCACCAGGCCAGTGGCGGCCTGTTCGACATCACCTCCGGCGTGCTGCGCCGGGTTTGGAACTTCAAGCAGCCGCGCGTGCCCGGGCCGGCCGAGCTGGCTGAGGTGCTCGCGCTGGTGGGCTGGAGCCGGGTGGAGCGCTTGCAGCAGCCGCAGGGGCGGCGCGTGCGCCTGCCGCAGCCGGGCATGGAGATCGACTTTGGTGGTTTCGGCAAGGAATACGCGGCCGACCGCGCCGCTGGCCTGTTGGCCCAGCGTGGCGTGCGCCACGGTTATGTGAACCTGGCCGGCGACATCCGCGTCATCGGCCCCAAGCCCGACGGCACGCCGTGGCACATCGGCATCCAGCACCCGCGCCACACCGGGCAACTGCTGGCCACCATCCCGTTGAGCCAGGGTGGCCTGGCCACCAGCGGCGACTACGAGCGCTATTTCGAACTGGACGGCCAGCGTTACTGCCACGTGCTGGATCCCCGCACCGGCATGCCCGTCACCCACTGGCAGTCGGTCAGCGTGATCGCGCCGCTGGCGGTGGTGGCGGGCAACTGCACCACCATCGCGATGCTGAAGCAGGCCCAGGGGCTGGAATTCCTGCAGGCCGCCGGCATGACGTATCTGGCGGTGGACCAGCACGGCACCGTTCACCAGCAAAGCCCGGAGCCTGCGCCCGCCTGATGCCATGGGCCTCGCGGCCACGGCCATTCACCCCATTCACAACATTTCCATCGGAGGGAACACACCATGCCAACACAACTTCTGGGCAACAGCAATGATCTGCGCACCATTACTGGCGGCAATCTGGAGATCGACCTGGACGGCCAGGGCGGCACCGACACGCTGAATCTGGGCACACAGTTCCAGAGCGATTTCAGCATCACCAAGTCGGCCGATGGCGCCGTGCACCTTGACACGCTGTCGGGCGCCAGCCAGTTCTTCCACGCCACGCTGTACAACTGGGAGCGCCTGGAGTTCGGCGACGGCACCTCCATCAACCTGCAGACCTTGTTCCCGTCCGCCACGCCCGTCACCGCCACGCTGGGCAGCAGCGCGCAGGGCAAGCAGAGCGGCAACGTCAACTACGCGCTGACCTTCAGCGAGTCCGTCACCGGGCTGGACGCGACCGACTTCACCGTCAGCAACGGCACCGTGGTGGGCGTGCAGGGCAGCGGCGCCACCTACACCGTGGTGGTGGCGCCCAGCGCCGGCGTGGACGGCCCACTGGGGCTGACCTTGAAGGCCTCTTCCGTCACCGGCAGCGGCGGCGGCACGCTGGCCAATGCGCTGGCCGCGGCAGCCGTGGCGGTGGACACCAAGGCACCCAGCCTGGCATCCAGCACGCCCGCGAACGGCGCCACCGGCGTGGCCATGGGCAGCACGGTGGTGCTGAATTTCAGCGAAGCGATCCAGAAGGGCAGCGGCAGCATCGTGCTGAAGGACGTCGCTGGCGCCGTGCTGGCCAGCTATGACGTTGCCACCAGCCCGCTGGTGGTCGTCAACGGCAGCAGCCTGTCGGTCTTCCCCACGCTGGCCTCGGGCACCAAGTACACGCTGGAGCTGCCTGCCGGCGCTGTCAAGGACAGTGCTGGCAACAGCCTCAGCGGCACGCTGTCCACCGGCTTTGCCACCTCGGGCGTGAAGGCCACCATCGTCGGCACCGCCAACGCCGACAAGCTGACCGGCACCGCCAACAACGACGTCATCCAGGGCCTCAATGGCGACGACAGCATTGACGGCCTGGGCGGCACCGACACCGCCGTCTACGAGGGCAGCCGCTCCAACTACGACCTGAAGCTGGGCGTCACGCTTGACGCCGTGACCACCGTGGCCGACAAGCGCGTGTTCATCGCCATCCTGCCCGGCGGCGACGGCACCGACAGCCTGACGCACGTGGAGCGCCTGCAGTTTGCCGACCAGAGCGTGGCGCTGGACCTGGGCGCCACGCAGGCGGCCGGCAAGGCGGTGCTGATGCTGGCCGCCACGCTGGGGCCGGGCATCCTGCAAAACCAGGGCCTGGGCGGCCTGTTCCTGAGCTTTTTCGACACCGGCGCCAGCGTGCAAGATGGTGCCAACCTGCTGGTGGGCGCCGGCATCGTCGCCGCCTTTGCCGGTGGCACGGACAACACCAGCTTCGTCAAGTTCATCTACAACAACGTCAACGGCAAGGCGCCTGATGCCGCCACGCTGGCCCAGGCGGTGGCCGCGCTGGACAACCACACCACCACGCAGGCCCAGTACATGGCCGACCTGACCGTTTCGCAGGCCAACCAGGACCATGTGAACCTGGTGGGGCTGGCGCAGACCGGCTGGAGCTACCTGCTCTGAGTGGCAGCGCTTGCCCCCGGGGCGCGGCGGACACGTTCGGGTTTTAGAATGGCCTGAACGGGCTTTGCTGCCGCACACACAGGGGATCACTTGAGCGCTTCGTCACCGGGTTTCATTCGCCGGGCCTTCCGGTTTTGCTGGCGCGTGCTGGACACCAGCCGGCGCGTGGTCGTCAACCTGATCTTCCTGGCGGTGGTGCTGGTGCTGGCGGTCGGCTGGTACACCAGCGGGCCGCGCAAGCTGGCCGACAAGACCGCGCTGGTGCTGGACTTGCGCGGCACCCTGGTCGAGCAGGACGCCGGCAGCCCGCGCGACCTGGCGCTGGCCCGGGTGCGTGGCGACTCGCGCAGCACCACCCGCCTGCGCGACGTGCTGGCGGTGCTGAAGGCCGGCGCTGCCGACCCGCGCATCAACAGCGTGCTGCTGATCACCGACGAGTTGCACGGCGCCGGCCTGCCCATGCTGCACGAGGTGGCGCAGGCGCTGGAGCGCTTCAAGGCCAGCGGCAAGCCGGTCATCGCCTGGGGCTCGCGCTATGACCAGCGCCAGTATTACCTGGCCGCGCACGCCAGCCAGATCTACCTGCATCCCATGGGGCAGGTGCTGCTGGAGGGTTTTGGCGGCTACCGCAACTACTACCGCGACGCGCTGGACAAGCTGGGTGTCAGCGTCAACGTGATGAAGGTGGGCACGTTCAAGAGCTTTGGCGAGCCCTACACCGCCAATGGCCCCTCGCCCGAAGCCGCCGAGGCCGACAACTACGTGCTGGGCGCGCTGTGGGCCGGCTACCTGGTCGACGTGGAAAAGGCGCGCAAGCTGCCCGCCGGCAGCATCATGAACGGCATCAACAAGCTGCCCGAGCTGATGAAGGCCGCCGAGGGCGATGGCGCCAAGCTGGCTGTCAGTAGCAAGCTGGTGGATGGCCTGAAGACGCGCGACCAGCTGCGCGACGCCATGCTGAAGCAGGGCGAGCGCGATGTGGCCAACAAGACCTTCCGCCAGGTCGGCATGGACGAGTACCTGGGCATGCAAAAGCCGCAGTTGAGCGGCGGCGTGGTGGGCGTGATCGTGGCCATGGGCGACATCACCGACGGCACGGCCAACGCCGGCCAGATCGGTGGCCTGTCCACCGCAGCGCTGGTGCGCCAGGCGCGCGACGACGATGACGTGAAAGCCATCGTGCTGCGGGTCGATTCGCCCGGCGGCAGCGCCTTTGGCGCCGAGCTGATACGCCGCGAGTTGGAGCTGACACGCCAGGCCGGCAAGCCGGTGGTGGTGTCCATGGGCAATGTGGCGGCCTCCGGCGGTTACTGGATCGCCATGGCCGCCGACGAGGTGGTGGCCGATGCCAGCACCGTCACCGGGTCGATCGGCGTGTTCACGCTGCTGCCCACCGCCGACAAGGCGCTGGACAAGCTGGGCGTGCACACCGGCGGCGCCACCAGCACCTGGCTGCGCGGCGCCTACGACCCGCGCCGCCCACTGGACCCGCGCCTGGCCGACGTCATCCAGAGCGGCATCAACCACATCTACATGGACTTCACCACCAAGGCCGCGCAGGCGCGCAAGACCACGCAACCCAAGATCGACCAGGTGGCGCAAGGCCGGGTGTGGACCGGCCAGCAGGCACTGGCGCGCGGCCTGGTGGACACCGTGGGCAGCTATGACGACGCGCTGAAGTCCGCCGCCAGGCGCGCCAAGCTGGGGGACGACTACCGCGTGGCCTACATCGAGCGCGGCATCTCGCGGCTGGACAAGGTGCTGCGCTTTGTCGGCCTGAGCGGCGTCAGCGTGGACGTGCAATTGCAGTGGCTGCCGCAGTGGCTGACCGGTGGGCCGGTGGGCCCTGTGGATGCGCTGCAGTTTGCACCGCAGGCCGCGCGCGACATGGTGGACGACCTGGCCTGGCTGGCCCAGGCGGCCGGTGGCCAGGCCTTTGCGCCGCTGACGCATTGCCTGTGTCGCCAGCCCTGAGCGGGTTTACAAAGCTTTACACCGCCATGCCCATGGGGTGACAGTGGGCATTTACGCTGGCCACAATGGTTTATTTGCTGCCCGCCACGCGGGCCAAGGAGAAACCCGGCATGAGCGCAACCGTGAATGACACCCTGAGTTACAGGCCCTTACAGCAGACCCGCATCGCGGCCGATGGCTGTTACGTGCTGGAGGCCTTCAACCCGCCCCAGGTCACCGCCGATTCGGCCGCCATCCTGGCCATGACCGACCTGGCGCGCATGCCGTCCGCCACCATCACCCCCGACGCCAGCCTTGCCGACGCCAACCAGTCCATGGTGCTGCGCGGCGTGCGGCTGTTGCTGGTGGTGGTGGAGGGCAGCCGCATCGCCGGCGTGGTGACCTCGGTCGATGTGCTGGGCGAAAAGCCGTTGCTGGTGGCGCAAAGGCGCCAGAGCCGGCGCAACGAGTTGCGCGTGGCCGATGTGATGGTGCCGGTGGAGCAGATGGAGGTGTTGCGCATCGAAGACGTGCGCAAGGCCAATGTGGGCCAGATTGCCACCACGCTGATGGCTGATGGCCGCGCCCATGCGCTGGTGGTCGGCCAGGGGCCGGGCCCGCGCCAGTCGCTGCTGGGTATTTTTTCGGCCACGCAGATCGCGCGCCAGCTGGGCGTGCAGATACAGACGCATGAGACGGCCCGCACCTTTGCCGAGATCGAGGCGGTCATTGCCGGCGTGTGAGCCGGCTTTTCTTTGCGCCACCGGTGTGTGAGTTCAGCCACGCCAGCGCGTGGTGATGCAACCAGCCAGCGCCTGCGCCCACAGCGCATAGCCGTGCGGCCCGGGGTGAAAGCCATCCGTGGCCAGTGCGTCGCCGGGCTCGGCGGCCGGCAGGGGCAGCAGCACCCGCAGTGCCGGCGATGCTGCTCCGGGATGCAGTTGCGCGGCCAGGCGGCGGTTCATCTCACAAGCCCAACGGCCCAGGAACCAGCGCAGCGGCTGCGGCAACGCGCTGAAACTGTGCATGGGCGGCACCGCGCTGTGGATGACCAGGCGCGGCGCAAAGCGCTGCTGCACCAGCCGCGCCAACGCGTCTTGCAGCGCCAGCCAGCGCGTCGGCGCGCACAGGCCCGTGACGTCGTTGACCCCCACGCTGAGCACCACGACGTCAAACGCTTGCTCGGGGATCCCGGCCAGCGCGCGCACCAACCCAGCGGAGTCCAGCCCGGTGCTGGCCAGCAACTGCCATTGCAGCGAGAAATGCCGGCCCAGCAGCGGCACCAGCTGGCCGGACAAGGCCTGCTGCTGCGTGGCCGCGCCCACGCCAGCCGCTGCCGAGTCGCCGGCCAGCAGCAGGCGCAGTGGCGGCCCGCTGCCGTGGCTGCCTGCGCGCTCACCGGGCGGTTCGGGCAGCTTGGGCGTCACCCGGCGCACATGCCGGCCCTGCAGCCACAGCAGCGGCCCCAGCGCGCCCATCAGCGCCATCCGCTGCCAATCGGGCAAGGGCGGGGTGCTGGCGGTCGTGCCAGGGGCGGGCGCCTGTTGGCTCACAGCCCCAGGTCGCTCAGGCTGGGGTGGTCGTCCGGCCGCCGGCCTTGCGGCCAGTGGAATTTGCGCTCCGTGGCGTCTATCGCCAGGTCGTTGATGCTGGCGTAGCGGTAGGCCATGTAGCCCTCGGGGCTGAACTGCCAGTTTTCGTTGCCGTAGGAGCGCCACCACTGGCCCTGCGCGTCGTGCCACTCGTAGGCGAAGCGCACCGCGATGCGGTCGCCGTCAAACGCCCACAGCTCCTTGATCAACCGATATTCCAGCTCCTTGGCCCATTTGCGCGTCAGGAATTCCTCAATCTGCGAGCGCCCACGCGGAAACTCCGCGCGGTTGCGCCACTGGCTGTCGGGCGTGTAGGCCATGGCCACGCGCTGCGGCTCACGCGTGTTCCAGGCGTCTTCGGCCATGCGCACCTTCTGGATGGCGGTCTCGCGGGTGAAGGGCGGCAGCGGCGGGCGGGGGGCTTCAGACGCGCTCATGCAAGGGTCTCCTTACGGGTGGGATGGTTGTCACACAGTGTCACTTGAATGCATTGTGCGCCACCTAGAATGCCTGTTATTCGCAAGAGATTATTCCTGCAACTGCAACAATATGGACCGCTTTCACCTGATGAACGTGTTCGTTGCCGTGGTGGACTCCGGCGGCCTGGCCGGCGCCGGGCGCAAGCTGGGCATGTCGCCGCCGGCCGTCACCCGGGCCATGGCCGAGTTGGAGGCCAGCGTGGGTGCGCGGTTGCTGGCGCGCACCACCCGCGTCGTGCGCGTCACCGAGGCCGGCGCGCGTTATGTGGAGGATTGCCGGCGCATCCTGGCCGACGTGGACATGGCCAACGAGTCGGCAGCCGGCGTGCACGCCGAGCCGCGTGGCCGCATCACCATCACCGCGCCCATGCTGTTCGGGCGCATGCACGTGACGCCCATCGTCACCGACTACCTGCGCCGCCACCCGCACACCAGCGCCGCCTGCTGGTTCCTGGACCGCATGGTCAACATCGTGGAAGAGGGCGCCGACGTGGCCGTGCGCATTGGCGAGCTGCCGGATTCCTCGCTGCAGGCGATTGCCGTGGGCAGCGTGCGCCGCATGGTGTGCGCGTCGCCCGCTTACCTGGCGCAGCATGGCAGGCCGCAGCAGCCGCAAGACCTGGCCGCGCACACGCTGATCTCGGCCAATGCCGTCACGCCCATGCCGGAGTGGCGCCTGGTGGAAAAGCGCACCGGCGAGGCGCGCAATGTGCGCACCGCGCCGCGCCTGCTGACCACCACCAACGACTCGGCCATCGCCGCCGCCGTCAGCGGCTTCGGCCTGACCCGGGTAATGAGCTACCAGGTGGCCGACGAACTGCAGTCCGGCGCCTTGCAGGTGGTGCTGGAAGACTTTGAGCCAGCACCGGCCCCCGTCCACGTGGTGCACCGCGAAGGGCGCTACGCGTCGGAAAAGGTGCGCAGCTTTCTGGACCTGGCGATCGCACGGCTGCGCGACAACGCGTCGTTGAATCCGGCGGGGCCGTAGCTTTTGACCCTGGGTTGAGGTGCTGCACGCCTTGCAAGGCACAATGGCCGCATGAAACCACCCGCGCGGCTGCAGAGCCTGGTAGAAGAAGGCCTGATCGACACCGTGGTGCGCCAGCTGATGAGTGGCAAGGAGGCCGAGGTGTATGTGGTGCGCTGCGGCGCCGAGACCCTGTGCGCCAAGATCTACAAGGAAGCCACCCAGCGCAGCTTTCGCCAGGCGGTGGACTACACCGAAAACCGCAAGGTCAAGAACTCACGCCAGGCCCGCGCCATGGCCAAGGGCACACGCTACGGCCGCCAGGCCACCGAAGCCGCCTGGCAAAGCGCCGAGGTGGACGCGCTGCACCGGCTGGCTGCCGCCGGCGTGCGCGTGCCCCGGCCGCACGACTTCTTTGAAGGCGTGCTGCTGATGGAGCTGGTGACGGACGCCCACGGCGACGCCGCCCCGCGCCTGAACGACGTCGCTTTCACCCCCGAGCAGGCGCGCCAGCACCACGCCACGCTGCTGCAGGAAGTGGTGCGCATGCTGTGCGCGGGCGTGGTGCATGGCGACCTGTCGGAGTTCAACATCCTGTTGGGCACCGGCAGCGACGGCCAGCCCAGCCCGGTCATCATCGACCTGCCGCAGGCGGTGGACGCCGCCGGCAACAACCATGCGCAACGCATGCTGCTGCGCGACGTCCACAACCTGCGCGACTTCTTCGGCCGCTTCGCCCCCGAGCTGCTGCCCACGCGTTATGGCGAAGAGATCTGGAGCCTGTACCAGCGCGGCATCCTGGGCCTGGACACGCCGCTGACCGGCCAGTTCGCCGGCCCCAAAGGCCCCGCCGATGTGGGCGCCGTGCTGCGCGAAATCAAGGACACCGAGGCCGACGAGGCGGCGCGGCGCCTGCGCATGGCCGCAGCCGCTGGGGTCACGCCCAGGTGATCTGGTAGTCCAGCGAGTGCCCGATGCGCTCCGAGAAGCGGGCGACCGATTTGGACGCCATCCGCTCGGCCAAACCCACCGGTATGTGCGCGACGAGCCAGTTGCCCATGCCCGGGGGGTCGCCTGCCAGCGTGCGCGGGCCCGAGGTGGGCGTATAGCCCACGGTCGCCTCCAGCTTGTCGGCCTTCAGCAGCAGGTCGTACAGGTGGCGGAACAGGATGAAGACGGAGTCGTTCTGGTGCGCCGCCCAGTTCGCCACCGGCAGGAAGTCCACCATGTGGATCAGGTGGTAGTTCAGCCCGATCCAGAAATCCCGGCCAGCCATGGTGATGGGCGCGTTGTCGATCACGCGGTGGAACGAGATGGAGGTCAGCGCGTCGGCGCGGTGGGCGTTGTCTTGCAGCTCCTGGCGCAGCGGCCCGACCAGCAGCAGCCGCAGCACGGAGGGGAAGGCCTCCACCTGCGTCCACTCGTCGGGCGTCATCAGCTGGCGCAGCGCCGGGATCTTGTCGGCCGTCATCGCAAACGTGTTGGTGCTGGTGCCCAGGATGGAGTGCAGGAACAGCACCAGCGGCGAATGCCCGGGGTAGTGCTGCACGCTGTACTCGTAGCAGAAGTACAGGTGGTCGAGGAAGGAGCCGTCGGCGTGCTCGACGTCGAAGTCGCACTCGCTCACCAGGAACTGCATCAGCGCCGGGTCGATCGGGGGCAGCGGGCGCCCCGCGCGGGCGGCGTCGTACTCGGTCTGCACCGCCTGGGCGGCCGCGGCGTCCCAATGGGCCTCGATGCCCACCCGGGTGTTCATCACGAAGCGGGCGGCGTTGCCCTCCAGGGTCTTGAAGATGGTGCGGTCGAGGTCGAAGTTGGGGATGGGCTCGACGCGCACCTTGCCGTTGTGCTCCAGGGCGGCGCCGCGGGCGATGGCAGCCTTGCGCTGGGTGGTGGGGTCGGGACGCTCGGCGGCGGACTGCTTCATGGTTGGGAACCTCGGCGACTTCTCGCTGTGTCTGTGTGCACGAGGGACAGTGCCGCCGTGCGTTCGCGGGCAGTTTAGCGCAGCCACTGCCTGTGGTCTAGAACGTCGCGTGCACAGCCCGCAGCAGTTCCGGCGTGATCTCGGGCAGCACGCCAAACCAGTGCTGAAACGCCAGCCGCGCCTGGTTCAGGAGCATGCCCAGGCCGTTCACCGTCGGGTTGCCGCGCAAGCGGGCGGCGGCCAGCAGCGGCGTTTCCAGCGGCACATAGACGATGTCGGACACCAGCGCGTGCGCCGGCAGCTTGTCCAGCGAAATGTCCAGCGCGTCCTGCCCCTTCATGCCCTGGCTGGTGGTGTTGACCAGCAGCGCTGCGCCATCCAGCGCGTCATGCCGCTGCTCCCACGGCAGCGCGCGCACCGGTGCACCGAATTCGGCCGCCATGGCCAGCGCCTTGTCGGGGCTGCGGTTGAGCAGCCGTATCTCCTTGGCCCCCCGGTCGGCCAGGCTGACGATGACGGCGCGTGCCGCCCCACCCGCGCCCAGCACCACCGCTGGCCCGGCGTCGGCACGCCAGCAGCCCTGCGCGTCCAGCAGGCTCTGGATATACCCGAGGCCATCCGTGTTGTAGCCCTTCAGTTCACCGGCAGGTGACACCACGATGGTGTTGACAGCCCCAATGCGCCGCGCCAGCGGCTCAATGTGGTCCACCAGCGCCATCGCCTCGACCTTGTGCGGAATGGTCAGGTTGCAACCCGCAAAGCCCAGCGCCGACAAGCCGCGCAGCGCATCACCCAGGCGCTCAGGCGGCACCGGCAGCAGCACATAGCGGCCGTTGAGCCCCAGTTCGCGGATCCAATGGTTGTGAATGGCCGGCGACCGCGAATGCGCCACCGGATGGCCCATGACGCCGGCCAGGATGAAGGGTTTGTCGTTCGTGCTCATGCGACGCCAATGGTAACTTCAGACGTGGCATGGAATGCGGGTGCATGCTGGCGTGGCTGGTTGGCTAGGATCAGGCCGCCACGGCACTCCGCTCCGCGGCTGTCCCCCGGCCCTGCGGGCCTCCTCCTTGATGCCGCTGCGCAGAGTGCCATGACGTCCTGATCCTGCGGAGGAAGTGTGCGAGCGGCTCTGCCGGGCCCTCTTACTTAGGCTTGCGGTCCGCGGTCAAAGCGTCGAAGACCATATCCCGAACCGCCGCCAAGTTATGAACAGATGCTTCTTCCAGGCGATACGAGACAATTTGACCATCCCAAGTATTGGAGTACACCCGTTGGTTCAGGTTGTCGACCAGAACTGATCCCATGGTTGTCCCTGGACCAGAGTTAACAACCATTTGAGAATTGCGCCATGGTCCAACAAACGTGTGTTCCAAGGTTTTTTCTGCGCTTTCAAATCGTTCACCTGAGTGGGCTACAGCGTGGCGAACCGCAAAAAGGTTTGGGAAGTCGTCCAAAAGCTTTTTTCGAGCCATTCCGATTTCTTTGACACGCTCCTCCATCACCAGTTTTGTCAGCTTGGCGGACAAGGAAATCAAGCCATCGAGCGTTCTTAGAAAATTAAACAAAGTGAGGGCACCATCCCGACCAGCTATGGCCACCCAACCATCAACAATCTCTAGCGTGAGATCTGCCTGGGCATCATTGGGATCGTTCTCAAATTCGCTGCGCGCTTGTGCGTGCACTGCCGCAATATGTTCGTAGAGTTGCATTGCCGCCTCAAAGGCGCGAACATAGTAGTTCAGCATGGCAGCGGATGTTCTAATTTTTATAGCTATGTCTTGATCCTCGACGTCAACCAAGTCAAGAACGTGGGGTTCGTGCCGATGAAAATTGGGCATCGCACCACTGGGTGTGGTCCCCGTGGCTCGATGTCCGAAAACAGTCAGCATGCTTGCAGATGGTGGCGTTTGGACTGACTTAGGTTTGGGCTGCCTAGGCATTTCGCGATGCTATCAGCCATGCGGTCAAGCTGCTGACTGAGCGTAGGCGTTTTGCGGTAGGCCCGTCAACGACCCCGATGTCGCTGGGGCGTGTGGCGCAGCGGCATCAAGGAGGAGGGCCGAAGGCCTGGGGGACAGCCGCGGAGCCACACGCACCAGCGGCGTCGGCAGCGAGCGAACTAAGCCGCGTCTGCGGTCAGTCCGCGCCCCACATCTCCCGAGCAGTCTCGACAACGAGACGCAGCTTCGCCCGCTGGGCTTCCACCGCGATGTTGTTGCCATGCACCGTGCTGGAGAAACCGCACTGCGGCGACAAGGCCAGCTGCTCCATGGGCGCGTAGCGGGCGGCATGGTCTATGCGGCGCTTCAGCTCGTCCTTGTCTTCCATCTCGCCAAACTTGGTCGTCACCAGGCCCAACACCACCGTCTTGCCCTTGGGCAGGAAACGCAGCGGCTTGAAATCGCCCGAGCGGTCGTCGTCGTATTCGAGGAAATAGGCGTCCAGGTCCATCTCCTTCAGCAAGGCTTCCGCCACCGGCTCGTAGTTGCCTGCGGCGGCGTGCGTGCTCTTGAAGTTGCCCCGGCACAGGTGCATGGCCAGCAGCATGCCCGGGGGCTTTTGCGCCACCACCTTGTTGATGAACTGGGCGTAACGGTGCGGCAGCTCGTTGGGGTCGTCACCGCGCTGGCGGGCCGCCTCGCGCATCTTCTCGTCGCACAGATACGCCAGGTTGGTGTCGTCCATCTGCACATAGGTGCAGCCGGCGGCAGCCAGCGAGTGCAGCTCTTCGCCATAGGCCTTGGCCACGTCGTCGTAAAACGCGGGGTCGAGCTCCGAGTAGTGTTCGCGGCTGATGCCGGCGCGCCCGCCGCGGAAATGCAGCATGGTGGGCGAGGGGATGGTCACCTTGGGTGTGCAACCCGCCGCCACCTGGCTCTTCAGGTATTCAAAATCGGCGCGCTGGATGTCTTTCACATGGCGCACCTTGTCGATGACGCGCATCACCGGCGGCGCCAGCTCTTGCGTGCCGTCGGGCTTTTGGATGGTCACCGGGATGTCGGTCTTCACCCCGCCCAGCTGCTCCAGGAAGTCGATGTGGAAGTAGGTGCGGCGGAACTCGCCATCGGTGATGCTTTTCAGGCCCACATCCTGCTGGAACTTCACCGCTTCCGTGATGGCCTTGTCCTCCACCACCCGCAGCTGTTCGGGCGTGATGGCGCCGCGCGCCTTGTCCTCGCGGGCTTGCAACAGGTAGGCGGGGCGCAGCAGGCTGCCTACGTGATCGTAACGGGCGGGTAGCTTTTGCATAGGGGTCTCTTCGGTTGGCGAACGGCGGGTTTAGGAGGTATTGTTGAGCAGGGGGCCATGCAACAATGGCGCCGCGGTTATTGTGATGCGCCTGTGGCCCGGGTGGGCGCCGCCTTGGCTCCAGCTGCTATTGCAAACTGCTATATCTAAAAGTCTAAAACACCGCTTGTGGAATAACGCAAGCCCCCCGACACTTCCGCAAAACCCAAGCATTGGAGACACCATGAAAAAACGCCTGTTCCTCAGCGCCACCGTGGCAGCCGTGGGTGCGCTGTGCGCCAGCGCCGCGCTGGCCCAGGACGCTAACACCTTCAAGATCGGCCTGATCCTGCCCATGACCGGCCAGCAGGCCACCACCGGCAAGCAGATCGAGGCGGCGGCCAAGCTGTACATGGCGCAAAACGGCGACATGGTGGCCGGCAAGAAGGTGGTGCTGATCGTCAAGGACGACACCAGCGTGCCTGATGTCACCAAGCGCCTGGCGCAGGAGCTGGTGGTCAACGACAAGGTCAACGTGCTGGCGGGCTTTGGCATCACGCCGTCAGCCATGGCCACGGCACCCATCGCCACCCAGTCCAAGACGCCGCAGGTGGTGATGGCGGCGGCCACCTCCAGCATCACCGAGGCGTCGCCCTACATCGTGCGCACCAGTTTCACGCTGCCGCAGGTGTCGGTGGCGCTGGCCGACTGGGCGCCCAAGAACGGCATCAAGCGCGTGGTCAGCCTGGTGTCCGACTACGGCCCCGGCATCGACGCCGAAAAATTCTTCAATGCCCGCATGGCGCTCAACGGCGGCACCGTGGTAGAGGCGCTGCGCGTGCCGCTGCGCAACCCCGATTTCGCCCCCTTCCTGCAAAAGGTTCGCGACGCCAAGCCGGACGCGCTGTTCGTCTTCGTGCCCTCGGGCGCTGGCGCTGCGGTGATGAAGCAGTTCCTGGAGCGCGGCATGGACAAGGCCGGCATCAAACTGATCGCCACCGGCGACGTGACCGATGACGACCAGTTGAACGACATGGGCGACGGTGCCCTGGGTGTGGTCACCTCGCACCACTACTCGGCGGCCCACCCCTCGGCCACCAACAAGAAGTTCGTCGAGGCCTTCCAGAAGGCCAACAAGGGCATGCGCCCCAACTTCATGGGCGTGGGCGGCTACGACGGCATGCGCGTGATCTACGAGGCGTTGAAGGCCACCAAGGGCAACGGCGGTGGCGACGCGCTGCTGGCGGCCATGAAGGGGCAGATCTTCGAAAGCCCGCGCGGCCCGGTCTACATCGACGCGCAGACGCGCGACATCGTGCAAAACGTCTACTTGCGCAAGGTCGAGAAGAAGGACGGCCAGCTGTACAACGTGGAGTTCGACGTCATCAAGGACGTCAAGGACCCCGGCAAGGCGAAGTAAGCCTTCTTCCCCTGTTTCTGCTTGCTAGCGGAGCCGCCCATGCGCGATGATGTGGCGGCTTCCCCCGGTGTTGCCTTTTTGAATCCATGCTGACCATCCTCTTCGACGGCATTGCCTACGGCATGCTGCTGTTCATCCTGGCCGTGGGGCTGGCCGTGACCATGGGGCTGATGAATTTCATCAACCTGGCGCACGGCGCCTTTGCCATGATGGGCGGCTACATCACCGTGCTGGCGATGCAGAAGCTCAATGTGCCTTTCCTGTGGTGCCTGCCGCTGGCCTTTGCCGGCGCCGCGCTCATCGGCGGCCTGGCCGAGCGGCTGCTGTACCGCCGGCTGTACCACCGGCCGCACCTGGACCAGGTGCTGTTCTCCATCGGCCTGGTGTTCATGGCGGTGGCGGCGGTGGACTATTTCGTTGGCTCCAGCCAGCAGATCCTGCAACTGCCCGAGTGGCTGAAGGGCCGCACCGAGCTGGGCAGCGGTGCGCTGATGCTGGGCATGGGGCATTACCGGCTGTTCATCATCGCCGTCTGCGCCGCGCTGACGGTGGCGCTGCAGTATGTGCTGGCGCGCACCCGCTTTGGCAGCCGGTTGCGCGCGGCGGTGGACGACCAGCGCGTGGCGGCGGGCATGGGCATCAACGTCAACATCATCTTCCTGTCCACCTTCGCCTTCGGCTCCGGCCTAGCAGGCCTGGGCGGCGCTTTAGGCGCCGAGGTGCTGGGCATGGACCCGGCCTTTCCGCTGAAGTACATGATCTACTTTCTGATCGTCGTCGCCGTGGGCGGTACCTCGTCCATCACTGGCCCGCTGCTGGCGGCGCTGCTGCTGGGCATTGCCGATGTGGCCGGCAAGTACTACATCCCCAAGCTGGGCGGCTTCATCGTCTACACGTTGATGATCGCGCTGCTGATCTGGCGGCCCCAGGGCCTGTTCGTGCGCAAGGGGGGAAAGGCATGAACCCGAACGTGCAACATAGCGGCGAAGTTGCTCAAGCAGCGCTCTTGCGCAGCAGCCGCTGGCGCTGGTGGGAACCGTTGTTCTGGCTGGCCGCGCTGGCCTCGCCCTGGCTGCTGAGCAGCCAGGCGCTGATCATCAACGAGGTGGCCATCGTGGCGCTGTTCGCGCTGTCGCTGGACTTGATCCTGGGCTACGCCGGCATCGTGTCACTGGGCCAGGCCGCCTTCTTCGGCCTGGGCGGTTACGCGGCGGCGTTGTTTGCCAAGCTGGTGATGCCCGACCCGCTGGTGGGCCTGCTGTTTGGCACCGTGTGCGCCATGGCGCTGGGCGCGGTGTGTTCGCTGACCATCCTGCGCGGCAACGATCTGACGCGGCTGATGGTGACCATGGGCGTGGCGCTGATCCTGGCCGAAATCGCCAACAAGCTGGACTGGCTGACCGGCGGCGCCGACGGCCTGCAAGGCGTGGTGATGGGCCCGCTGCTGGGCCGCTTCGAGTTCGACCTCTATGGCCAGACCGCCGCCAGCTACTCCCTGGTGGTGCTGCTGCTGGGCTTCCTGCTGGCGCGCCGCCTGGTGCATTCACCGCTGGGTGCCACGCTGAAGGCCTTGCGCGACAATCGGTTGCGCGCCATGGCCATCGGCATACCGGTCTCTGCGCGCCTCAGCCTGGTCTATACCGTGGGCGCCGCGCTGGCCGGCGCGGCCGGCGCGCTGCTGGGGCAGACCTCGGGCTTTGCCTCGCTGGAGCTGTTCGAGTTTCACCGCTCGGCCGACCTGATGCTGATGCTGGTGGTGGGCGGCGCCGGCTGGCTGTATGGCGGCGTGCTGGGCGCGGTGGTGTTCAAGCTGCTGCAGCACCATCTGTCGGCCATCACGCCGCAATACTGGACCTTCTGGCTCGGCCTGTTCCTGGTGCTGCTGGTGCTGGTGGGGCGCGACCGGCTGGTGCGGCCGTGGACGTGGTTCCGCCGTGGCGGCGCTGACGCAGGCCAGCAAGGAGGCCACTCATGAGCGGCACGGATACCAACAGCACCGTGCTCGCCGCACAAGGTTTGGTGATGCGCTTTGGCGGCATCACCGCCACGCAGGACGTCACGCTGAACCTGCAGCGCGGCGCCCGCCACGCGCTGATCGGCCCCAACGGCGCCGGCAAGACCACGCTGATCAACCTGCTGACCGGCGTGCTGCAACCCAGCGCCGGCCGCATCCTGCTGCAGGGTGAAGACATCACCACCCTGGCGCCGCACCGCCGGGTGCGCCGTGGGCTGGTGCGCACCTTCCAGATCAACCAGCTGTTCGACACGTTGACACCGCTGGAAACCCTGGCGCTGACCGTGTCGCAGCACCAAGGCCTGGGCCTCAAATGGTGGCAGCCGCTGGGCAAGAGCCGCGCCGTGGCGCAGCGCTGCGAAGAGCTGCTGGCGCAGTTTCACCTGACCGCGCAGATGAACCAGCCTACCCGGCTGCTGCCCTACGGCAAGCGCCGGCTGCTGGAGATCGCCATTGCGCTGGCCTGCGAGCCGCGCGTGCTGCTGCTGGACGAGCCGGTGGCCGGCGTGCCGGCCGGCGAGCGCGAAGAGCTGCTGCAAACCGTGGCCGCGCTGCCCGACGATGTGTCAGTGCTGCTGATCGAGCACGACATGGACTTGGTGTTCAGCTTTGCCAAGCGCGTCACCGTGCTGGTCAACGGCGCGGTGCTGACCGAGGGCGACCCGGTGGCGATTGCCAACGACCCGCAGGTGAAGGCCGTGTACCTGGGCCATGGTGAGGAGGCCCACCATGGCTGATTTGCTGCAAGTCGAGAATCTGAGCGCCGGCTACGGCGAAGCGGTGATCCTGAACCACATCTCGTTCACGCTGCCGCAGGGCGAGACGCTGGCGCTGCTGGGCCGCAACGGCACCGGCAAGACCACGCTGATGGACACGTTGGCAGGCGCCACGCGCCAGCACGGTGGCAGCCTGCGCCTGATGGGCGATGGCCCCGACGCGCCGATGCTGGATCTGGCCAAACTGCCCTCGCACGAGCGCGCCGCCGCCGGCATAGGCTGGGTGCCGCAGGAGCGCAACATCTTCAAGTCGCTGACGGTGCATGAAAACCTCACCGCCGTGGCCCGCCCCCCGCGCGCCGGCAGCCCGCACAAGCCCTGGACGCCCGAGCGCGTGTACGAGATGTTTCCGCGCCTGGCCGAGCGCAAGGGCAACCTGGGCACGCAGCTGTCGGGCGGCGAGCAGCAGATGCTGGCCGTGGGCCGCGCGCTGGTGCTCAACCCCAAGCTGCTGCTGCTGGACGAGCCGCTGGAGGGCCTGGCGCCCATCGTGGTGGAAGAGCTGCTGCGCGCCATTGCCCGCATCACCCGCGACGAGGGCCTGAGCGCCATCATCGTCGAGCAGCACCCACAGGCCATCCTGGCCATCTCGCACCGCGCCGTGGTGCTGGACCACGGCAGCGTGGTGCACAGCGGCCCGGCCCAGGCGCTGCGCGATGCACCCGAGCTGCTGGACAAGCTGCTGGGCGTGGCGCGCTGAACTGGTGGCCGGCCGCGTGGCCGTCTGCCCGGACACGCGGCCGTCTGCCGTGATAATTTGGGCATGACTGATACACCTGCGCCTGCGCCGGCCGCCACCTTGACCCTTGACCAGATTTTCCAGCAGGCCATCACCCACCATCAGGCCGGGCAGTTGCCCGAGGCCGAGCGCCGTTACCGCGCGATTTTGCAGGCGCAGCCCCAGCATGGCGACGCCAACCACAACCTGGGCATCCTGGCCGTCAGCCTGGGTCAGGCTGCTGGCGGCCTGCCGTATCTGACGGCAGCGCTGGAGACCAACCGTGTCCACAGGCAGTACTGGCTCAGCTACCTTGATGTGTTGGCCAAGCTTGGCCGCGGCGCCGAAGCGCGCGTGTCGCAGGCGGTGATGCACCGGGAGTTTGGCCGCTACAAAGATTCCGCCGAGGTGCTGCAAGCCTGGCTGGCAGAGCACCCGCAAGACGCGGGCGCGCACGCGTTGCTGGCCTATGCGTTGTCGCTGGGCCAGCAGGAGTCCGCGGCGTGGCAGGCGCTGGACGCGGCGCTGACCCTGGATGCGACCCTTCCCGTGGTCAGGCTCACCCACGCGCGCTTGTTGCTGAGGCAGGGCAAGGTGGAAGAGTCCTTGAGGGCCGCGCTCGCCGCGCACCAGTCTCGCCCCGGTGATGCCGAGGCCCAGCTGGTGCTGGCGACGGCATGGATGGCGGCGAAACAGGACCAGCACGCCCGGCCGCTGCTGGATGGCGCGCTGCAGGCCCGCCCCAACTATGCCGAAGCGCTGGGCCAGCGCGCCGTGCTGAAACAGCGCAACGGGGACTTCGTGGGCGCCCGCCAGGATGCCGAACAGGCCGTGGCCCTCAAGCCGCATCTGACACCGCTGTGGGGCGTCGTCGGGGCGCTGCGCCACCACTTCAAGGACCTTCAGGGCGCCATTCAAGCGCTGGAAAAAGCCCTTGAAGGGGAGCCCGCCGCGATCGACCACCTGCTCAGCCTGGGCGAGTTCAAGCAACAGGCGGGACAGTTGGATTCCGCGGTCGCCGTGCTGCAACAAGCCACCGAGCACCATCCCACCCATGTCGCCGCATGGACCCATCTTGGCAACGCGCTGCACCAGATGGGGCGCAAAGGCGACGCCAGGGCGGCCTACACCAAGGCGCTGGCCCTTGCGCCCAGGCAGGCGGAGGTGCTCAGCAACCTGGGTTTCATGGCGACGAACGAGGGCCAGCTGGACGAGGCCATGGCCTACCTTGAGCAAGCGCTGGCACTGCAGCCGGACAACCCCGTCTTCATGGCCAACCACTTCGCCGTGCTGCAGGCGCTGGAGCGCCATGACGATGCCGAGGCGCTCGCCAGGCGGATGGTGCAAGTGGCCCCGGCGTACGTGACCGGGCATCTGGCGCTGGCCAGCGTGCTGACAGCCCAAAAGCGCTACGTTGAGGCGCAAGCCACTCTGGATCTGTTACCCAGATCCGGGGCCATGGACGCCAAGGATTTGCAGCAGCTGGGCCTCAGCTATGGCAACCTGTTTGGCGCCCAGCAGCGCTGGGGTGAGGTGGAGGCCTGGATGCGGCGCGTGTTGCAGGCCACCCCCGACGACCGGCAGGCGCTCAACATGCTCGCAAACTGCCTGTTGTCCCAAGGACAAGCCATCGACGAGGCGCTGGACATCATGCTGCGGTCCTTGACGCTGGAGGAGAGCGACGAGGCGAAGCGGCTGTTCATCGTCTGTGTGAAGACCTTGCCGTCATTTCGGGCCAATGAGTCCCTGCGCCAGTTCCTGACGCACGCCATCGAACAGCCCTGGGAGATGCCCACCACCTGCGCGGCTCCGAGCATTGCGCTGCTCAAGGAAACACCCGGGCTGAGGGACTGCATCGCACGCGCGTCGCAGGCCTGGCCGAAACGACTGGGCGCGCAAGACTTGTTCGGCGCCGACGCCCTGGCCGCCCTGGCTGGCGACCGGCTATTGCACGCCGTGCTGGTCACCATGCCGGTGTGCAGCCTGGAGTTGGAGTGCTGCCTCACCATGGCGCGCCAGGTGATGCTGCAGGCCGTGATGCCTGGCGAGCCAGCGCCTGCCATCGATATGGCCGGCGCCTTGGGTTTCTGGTGCGCCTTGGCCAGGCAGTGTTTTGTCAACGAATACGTGTTTTCGCCCACCGATGCCGAACTGCTGGCCGCAACCGATCTGCGGGCCTTATTGGTTGATGCCCTGGAGCGCGGCGCCGACATTCCCCAGCTTTGGCCCGTTGCGGTGGCGGCGTATTTCCCGCTGATGAGCCTGGCCCATGCGCAGCGGCTGCTGCAGCGGTCCTGGCCCGACGAGGTCATGGCCGTGCTGGTGCAGCAGGTTGCCGAGCCGCTTGCCGAGCGGCAGTTGCGCCAGTCCATCCCCTGCCTGACGCCGATTGAGGACCAGGTGTCGTTGCTGGTGCAAAGCCAGTATGAAGAAAATCCCTACCCGCGTTGGGTCAGCATCGCGGCCACAGGCAAGCCCAAGAGAGTGGGCGCGGAGCTGCTGAGGCTGTTTCCATTGTCCGGCTTCCAGCCGTCGGACATGTTCAACAACCCCGAGGTATTGATCGCCGGCTGCGGTACCGGCCAGCATTCCATTCTGACGGCGCAACGTTTCCAGGCGGCAAGGGTGCTGGCCGTGGACTTGAGCATGTCCAGCCTGAGCTACGCCAAACGCAAGACCGGTGAATTGGGCCTGTCGCACGTGACCTACGCGCAGGCTGACCTGCTGCGCCTGGGGGCGCTGGACCAGCGCTTTGATGTCATCGAATCCGTCGGTGTGCTGCATCACATGGACGACCCCTGGCTGGGCTGGCGCACGCTGTTGTCCGTGTTGCGGCCCAAAGGCGTCATGCGGCTGGGCTTCTACAGCGAGGCGGCACGCAGCGGCGTGGTTCGCGGGCGCGCGCGCATTGCCGAGCGAGCCTATCCGCCCACGCCAGAGGGCGTGCGCCAGTGCCGGCAGGACCTGATTCAATTGGACAAGGGCGACAGCTTTGGCGGCGTGATGACGACCATCGACTTCTACTCCGTCAGCGCCTGCCGCGACCTGCTGTTCAACATCCAGGAGCACCGCATGACGCTGGACAGCATCGCCGCCTTCCTGCGCGAGCACGATCTGAGCTTCCTCGGCTTCGAGCTCAACCCGGTGGTCGTCGCTGCCTACAGGCAGCGCTTTCCAGAGGACCCCGCCGCCACCGATCTCGGCCGGTGGCAGGCCTACGAGCGCGAGAACCCGGACACCTTCTTCGGCATGTACCAGTTCTGGGTGCAGAAAAACAGCTAGTCGGCGCCGGGGGCCTCAGCCCAGCACGCCGCGCGCGTCCACCGCAAACACCTGCGTCACCCGCCCGGAGGTCAAGCCACCGCTGACGCCCAGCATGTGGTCGTGCAGGTTCACCGTCGGGTCGCAGTGGCCGGGGATCAGCCACACCGTGTCGTCCAGCGCCGGCAGCAGGCCGCCGCCGCCGTCTGCCGGGTACAGCACGCCATGCTCGTCGCTGGCCTTGGCATACACCAGCGGCGTGTGGCCCGGCTGGTTCAGCACCGCCGGCATGCCGGTGTCAATCGCATGGCTCTTGTGCCCGGCATCGCACACCACCCGGCCCGGCGCCGCGCTGATGATGCTGCCCTTGACGAACAGCGCGTGCTCAAAGGCCGGCTGCGCCGCGTCCCAGCGGTTGGCGGCATAGTCCGCATCCATGAACAAGAAGGAGCCGGCCTGCAGCTCGCCATACACGCCGCTGGCCGCCTCGTTCACCATGGTGCCGGTGCCAGCGCCGGTGACCATGGGCACGTCCATGCCATTGGCCTCCAGCAGCGCCACGGTTGCTTTCAACTGGGTCAATGCCTGGCCCACCGCCTGCTGGCGCTCGGCCGGCGTGCGCAGGTGCTGCGCATGGCCCAGGTAGGCCTGCAGGCCGGCAAAGTGCAGCCGGTCCGGGTGCCGGTCGATCAGCCACGCCAGGGCCAGCACCGGGTCGCCCGGCGCCACGCCGCAGCGGTCTTGCCCCACGTTGACTTCCACATACACGTCGATGGCGGCGTCGCCGCCGTCACCCTCGCCAGCCAGGCGCCCGGCGTCCTGCATGGCCTGCGCCAGCCGGGTGACGCCCAAGGCGCTGTCCACCGCAATGCCCAGCCGCCCGCCGGCGCCGGCCAGCTTGTGCGCCAGCCAGGCCACGCGCGCCAGCTTGGGCACGGCCAGCACCTCGTTGGTGATGAAGATGTCGCGCATGCCGCCCTGGGCCATGGCCTCGGCCTCGCCCACGGTCTGCACGCACACGCCCACCGCGCCGTGCGCCACCTGCATGCGCGCCAGGGCCGAGCACTTGTGCATCTTGGCGTGCGCGCGCCAGCGCACCCGGTGCTGGGCGGCAAAGTCGGCCATGCGCAGCAGGTTGCGCTGCATGGCGTCGAGGTCGATCACCAGCGCCGGGCTGTCTATGGCGTGCACGCTCTCGCCGACCAGGGCCAGCAGGTGGGGGGGGATGATATCCAGCATGGGGCAACTGTACACAATCCCCTCGGGCGGCCGTCGACGAGCTCCAGCAGGTTTCCGACCGCATCCAAGGACTATGGACAAGCCTCTGTGTATGATTTACCCGCGATCGAACAAGAACCACTGCGTGGTTGCGTTTCGGCTCTTCAGGGGGAAACATGAACACCGGAAAACCGGCTTGCCGGCTTGGCGCAAAGCTGGCCTTGCTTTTCGTCCTCAGTGCTTTCGCGCGCTTCGCAAGTGCTTGCTCGTGTTCGCCCATCTCAACCGAGCAGTTGCTGGAATCTTCGGCGCTAGTTTTCCGAGGCACCGTTACCGGAATTGAGGCAACAGGAACCGTTGCCCGCTTCAGTGTCAGCCAGCAATACAAGGGCATGCCGGTGGGCGATACGGTGGCCATCGTGTTCGGCAGCGGGCGTCGCGATACCTGCAGCACCACGTTCAGGGTGGGGCAGATGGAGATCGTTTTCGCCCATCGTTGGCGCGACAAGGATGGCCACGATGTGTTTGCCACCGGTATGTGCTCCCTCAGAAGTCCGCGCGAACCTCAGCCGGCGCTCGACACCTATGCAGCAAAGGTCGATGCCGCGAAGGGCCTGGTGGAGCAATCCCCCGTTTCCGCCCAGCGCTGGGATTCTTTGGCCAACGTCTATGAGTTGGCCAAAGACCACGCTTCCGCGCTGGACGCACTGCAACACCTGCGCGCGTTGTCCGGCGACGCCGTGAACACGTTGGTTCGTATCGGAGAGGCGGAGATGGCCCTGGAGCGCCTGGAGCAGGCGCTGTCCAGTTTCCAATCGGCATTGGTCAAGGACCCGGCTTATGACGCGGCCCGGCGAGGGCGTAACCAGGCGCTGCTGAAGCTGCGCTTGAGCAAGGAATTGCCGTCGGGCGAGCGCGATTTCGCAGGAATGCTGATGGGGGCGCCGAATTTCAGCGGCAAGAACATGGCCGGTGCTGACTTCAGCAAGGCGCGCATGGGCGGGGCACGATTTGAGTCTGCTGACCTGTCGGGCGCGCTGTTTGTGGGGTCCGATGTCTACAAAGTGAACTTCAAAGGTGCAGATCTGCGCGGGTCCAACTGGATGGGAGTGAGGACCTATGAGAGCAACTTCACAGACGCTGATCTGACGGCGGCCAATCTGACCGACGCGGACCTTCGTCTTGGCAATTTCTCCGGCGCCAACCTGACTGGCGCACGGCTAACGGGCGCCAAGGCCGAGAGTGCAGTTTTTTCAAAAGCGGTTTTGCGGGGTGCCATCTTCGCCCGCGCCTATCTCCATGGCGCCGACTTCACGGATGTTGATTTGTCGGGACAGGACCTGAGTGGCCTGGAAATGCAGGGTGCCCGGTTTACCAACGCCAAGCTTGTCAACGCCAATCTGGCGGGTGCCTACTTTGCGGGGCCTACGCTGCCGCACCGCGGCAACGAGGCATTGCACGGCCCCGGTCGCTCTGCGGACTTCCGCGGAGCGGACCTGACCGGCGCCCGTTTGGATGGTGCCGATTTGCGTTATGCCTTGTTCGACTGCAATACGCGTTGGCCTGCGGGCTTTCAACCTGCGATACACCCGTTGCTGCCCGTTAGTTCCCGCGCCTGCCCCGTCCCATTTCGGACAACACTGTTTACAGACCCGCCGGTGTTGCGGGAAGTGGAAGGGCGGATTGGTGGTGAAAGGGCGGAGGTCAGGGGGCCTAAGATGGAAGGCCTGGACTTTACCGGCATTAACTTGGCTGGGGCACACCTGAGCGGCTTCAGCTTCTGGCGCGTGAAATTCATCGGTGCGGTGCTGGTAGGGACCGACCTGCGTAATGCGAGCTTACAAGGGTCCGACTTCTCGGACGCCGACTTGCGTCAGGCTGATGCCAGCGGTGCCAACTTTTGGGGGGCCAAGCTCACGGGTGCCAAGTTGGACGGAGCCAAGTTGCAGGGAGCTTGGTACAGTGCCCAGACCGTGTGGCCGGCCGGCTTTGATCCTGCCAAGGCCGGGGCGTTACTGCAGTAGACCTGCGTGGTCACTGCAACGCCACCCGCTTGATCGTCGCCCGCGCGCCGGCCACCGACTGCAGCCGCTCGCGCAGGTAGTCCGCCAGCCGCGGCTGCTGGCCAAACGCCACGTTGAAGCGCAGGTGCGAATCAAACGCCTTGTCGGCAGAAAACGTGCTGCCGCGCGCCAGCAAGATCTTGTTGCGGTAGGCGTCCTGCACCAAGAGGCCCGTGTCCACCCCCTCAGGCAGCGCGCCCCACAGGAACAGGCCGCCTTCGCCCGGGTGGTCCAGCTGCATGCCGGCTGCAGTCAACTGGCGGGCGCAGTTCAGGCGCGCCTTCAGCAGCCGGGCCTGCAGCCGGTCCAGGTGCTTGCGCCAGCGGCCGGCGGCCAGCACCTCCAGCATCACGTATTCGTTCAGCGCGGCGGTGGTCAGCACGCTGTAGATTTTTTCGCGCAGCAGCACCTTCAGCAGCGCCGGGTCAGCGGCCATGTAGCCCAGGCGTATCGCGGGGCTGAGCGCCTTGCAGAAGCTGGAGTAGTAGATCACCCGCTCCAGCCCCGACAGGCTGGCCAGCCGCACCGCGTGGCCGGGGTGAAAGTGGCCTTGCACGTCGTCCTCGGCAATCAAAAAGCCATGCTGCTGCGCCAGCACCAGCACCTTGTGCAGGTTGGCCGCGCTGCTGCCCCAGCCGGTGGGGTTGTGCAGCACGGTCTGGATGAACAGCAGGCGCGGGCGGTGCGCCACGCAGGCGGCCTCCAGCTGGGCCAGGTCCACCCCATCAGGCCGGCGCGCGATGGGGATGACGCGGTAGCCGTCCTTGCGCAGCCGCTCAAACATCAAAAAGTAACCCGGGTCTTCCACCAGCACGGTGTCGCCCGGCTGCAAAAAGGCGCGGCAGATCAGGTCGATGGCATGCGTGCCGCCATAGGTGGTCAGCACCCGGCCGGCATCCACGGCAATGCCCATGCCGCGCAGCACCAGCGCAATGCGCTCGCGCAGCTCGGGCAGGCCCTGCGGTGGGCAGCGCGAGGCCATGCCGGCCGTGCTGCGCGCCAGGCCGCGCTGCACGGCGGCGGCGGGCACGGCGTCTTCCAGCCAGGTGGGCGGCAGCGCGCCGCTGCTGGCCAGCAGCACGCCCTGGCGCTGGTCGTGCGCCTGCTGGGCCAGCCACACGCCGTCCTGCTCCTCGCCGGCCTCCAGCGCCTGCGCCTCGGGGAAGCTGGGCGCGCGCTGCTCGTTGACGAAATAGCCCGCAGTGCCGCGCGAATCGATCAGCCCCAGCGCCACCAGCCGGTCATACGCCGTCACCACCGTGTTGGGACTCACGGCCAGTTGCGAAGCGAGTTGGCGGATGGACGCCAGCCGCGCGGCTGGCGGCATCTGGCCACTTGCGATCAGCTCGCGCAGGCGCAGCTCGATCTGGTCGGCCAGTGGCGTGGGGGAGGAGCGGTCCAGCGAGAACATGGCGCCAGCTTAACCGAGGCAGCGCTCCCGTTCACACCAGGAAGCTGATGGCCAGCACCACCAGCGCCGCGCCCATGCTCAGGTTGAACAGCCGGCGCTGCAGCGGGTTGGTCAGCCAGCGGCGGATCAGCATGCCAAACAGCGCCCACATCGACGCGCTGGGGAATCCGATCACCAGCCCGATCACCGCCACCAGCAGCGCCGCCAGCGGCGTGGGCATGCCCGAAGGCATGAACACCGTGGCCAGCGTGATGGCCTTCACCCAGCTCTTGGGGTTGATGGCCTGGAACAGCGCCGCCTGCATGAAGCTCAGCGGCTTGCCCTCGCGGTTGGCCTCGCTGACCGAGGCGCGGCTCAGCTGCCAGGCCAGCACCACCAGGTACAGCGCGCCGGCAATGCGCAGCACCTGGTGCAGCACCGGGAATTCGGTGAACAAGGCACCCAGGCCCAGGCAGGTCAAAAACGTCTGCAGCGCCACGCCGCTGTTGGTGCCCAGAATCTGCGGCAGCGCGCGGCGGTAGCCAAAGTTGGCGCCCGATGCGGCCAGCATCACGTTGTTGGGCCCCGGTGTGCTGGACATCACGAAGCAATAGGTCATCAAGGGCAGCAGGTCGGTGAACATCATGGTCTCGCAGAGTACGGGCTCCATCATGCGGATGCTTCGCTCTGGAGCGAAGATACAAACGCTTACTGTGCCAACGCGCTGTATCAGTCCAGGCACTCACACAGCGCGGCGTGTGACGGCGCGCACAACCCACAGCACTCAGCCGGTTTGAAATGTGCGTTTTGGCCCTACAGTTGAGCCTACATAAATTCGCCCGCATGCCGACCCCACCGGCATGCAGGGACGCAAAGCAGGGACGGCGGGGTTTTTCTCTCTTTCATCATGAATGCAATTCAAGCAATGAAGAAGCGCGCCTTCTTCTTTTTGGCGCTGGCGTTTGCCGGCCTGTCTGCCACTGTGGCTGACGCACAGGTGCCCACACCGGCCGGTGCGCCGGTGCCGCTAGAGCTTTTTTTCGGCCCGCCCGCGTTGCAGCGCGCGCAGCTGTCGCCCAGCGGCCGCTTCCTGGGCTCGCTGGTGCACGGCGCCTCGGGCCGCGTCAACATCCAGGTGCTGGACCTGGACGGCGTGGAGCCACCCCGCGTGGTGCAAGCCTCCGCCGCCGACGATGTGTACTGGTTCCAATGGGTCAGCGACGACTGGCTGGTGTTCAACCTGGACGACGCCGACGCCAAGCGCGACGCCTTCCGCGGCCCCGGCCTGTTTGCCATGCGCCGCGACGGCGCCGACCTGCGCATGCTGATCTCGCGCGCGCCCGACACGGCGATGGACGTGCGCGGGGTGCGCGCCGGGCCGCTGAACACGCTGTCGCCCAGGTTCCGCTACCTGGGCCTGGGCGCACCCGGCAGCCTGACGGTGATCCTGGGTGAGAACGAAAGCGACGTCGGCTACGAATACAGCCACACCCGCTTTCGCGCGCTGAACATCGTCACCCGCCAGTGGGAACGCATTGGCGAAGACGCCCCCAAGGCCTCCGGCTGGCTGTTTGACGCCCAGGGCCGCCTGCGGCTGGTGAGGCAGCGCACCGACATGCAGATCAAATACCTGTGGAGCGACCTGGACGCCGCCGGCAAGCCCGGCCCCTGGCGCGAGATCGCCACCATGAAGGCGCTGGACGAGCCCTGGTCCCCCGCCTACATCGACCAGCGCGGCGACCTCTACGTCACCACCTTCGACGCCCAGGGCTTCACCGAGCTGCGCAGGTTTGACACCGCCGCGCGCAAGCCGGCCGACCAGGTCTTGCTGACCACGCCCGGCTTCACCACCGACGTCTCCAGCATCACCAGCGTGCCCGGCGGGCCGGTGGTGGGCGCCCGCCTGGCGGTGGACAGCGCCACCACGGTGTGGTTTGACCCCAAGCTCAAGGCCCTGCAAGACCGCGTGGACGCGCGCTGGCCCGGCCGCGTGAACCTGATGCAGTGCCGCCCCTGCGACGACCCGAAACGCGTGCTGGTGTTCTCTTACGCCGACACCGACCCCGGGCAGTTCCTGCTGTTCTACCCGGCCAAGAACGAATGGCAGCACCTGGGCGCCATGCGCCCCGACATCGACCAGGCCCGGATGGCGCGCAAGGACTTTGAGCGCATCCCCGCGCGCGACGGCCGCGACCTGCCGCTGTGGATCACCCACACCAGCGCCAAGGGGGCGCCACCCGCACCGGCCGTGGTGCTGTTGCACGGCGGGCCGCACATGCGCGGCACCTCGTGGCTGTGGGACAACGAGGCGCAGTTCCTCGCCTCGCGCGGCTATGTGGTCATCGAACCCGAGTTTCGCGGCAGCACCGGCTATGGCGAGCAGCACTTCCGCGCCGGCTGGAAGCAGTGGGGCACCGGCATGATCGACGACATCACCGATTCGGTGCGCTACGCCGTCAAGGCCGGGCTGGTGGACGCCAAGCGCGTCTGCGTGATGGGCAGCAGCTACGGCGGCTACGCCTCGCTGATGAGTCTGGTGAAAGAGCCGGACATGTACCGCTGCGGCATCGCCCACGCCGCCATCAGCGACCCGCGCAACCGGTATGACTTCTTCTGGTCCGACCTGTCCAGCTACGGCCGCAAGATCGTCATGCCCATCCTGATGGGCGACCCGGTTGCCGATGCCGCCATGATGCTGGCCACCTCGCCGGTGGAGCAGGTGGCCAGCATCAAGGCGCCCGTCCTGCTGATGCACGGCGACAGCGACTACCGCGTGCCGCTGGAAAACGGCGAGCGCATGCGCGACGCCCTCAAGCGCGCCGGCAAAGACGTGGAATGGGTGGTCTACCAGGACGAAGGCCACGGCTTCGCCAAGCTTGCCAACGAGCAGGATTACTGGCGGCGCATCGAGGTCTTCCTGGCCAAGCACCTGAAGTGACGCGCGCGGCCGGGCGGCCGTGCCGGGTCCCGATTGCAGCCTACCAGTTCACTTCGCGCTCCGGCGTGGCGCTGATCTTGTGGATGGACAGGTCGGCGCCGTCGTATTCCTCCTCCTGGCTCAGGCGCAGGCCGGTCATGACCTTGAGCAGCCCATACACCACAAAGCCGCCGGCCAGCGCCCAGGCGATGCCCAGGCCCGTGCCCAGCAGCTGCGCCCCCAGGCTGACGCCGCCCAGGCCACCCAGCGCCTTGGCGCCAAAGATGGCAGCCGCCAGCCCGCCCCAGGTGCCGCACAGCCCGTGCAGGGGCCACACGCCCAGCACGTCGTCGATCTTCCACTTGTTCTGCGTCAGGGTGAACATGCCGACAAAGATGACACCGGCGACGCCACCGGTAACCAGCGCCCCCAGCGGGTGCATCACGTCGGAGCCGGCGCACACCGCCACCAGCCCGGCCAGCGGACCGTTGTGTACAAAGCCGGGGTCGTTCTTGCCCATCACAAACGCGGCCAGCGTGCCGCCCACCATGGCCATCAGCGAGTTCACGGCCACCAGGCCCGATATCTTGTCCAGCGTCTGCGCGCTCATCACGTTGAAGCCGAACCAGCCCACCGTCAAGATCCAGGCCCCCAGTGCCAGGAAGGGGATGCTGCTGGGCGGGTGCGCGGCAATGGCGCCATCCTTGCGGTAGCGGTTGCTGCGCGCGCCCAGCAGCAGCACCGCCGCCAGCGCGATCCAGCCACCCATGGCATGCACCACCACGCTGCCTGCAAAGTCATGGAACTCGGCCCCGGTGGTCGCCTGCAGCCACTGCTGGAAACCGAAATGCTGGTTCCAGGCGATGCCTTCAAAAAAAGGATAGATGAACCCCACGATGACGCCCGTGGCCAGCAGCTGCGGCCAGAACTTGGCGCGCTCCGCAATGCCACCCGAGATGATGGCCGGTATGGCCGCCGCAAAGGTGAGCAGGAAGAAGAAGCGCACCAGCTCGTAGCCGCCCTTCAGCGCCAGCTGGTCCGCGCCCACGAAGAACGTGGTGCCATACGCCACCGCGTAGCCCACAAAGAAATAAGCCACGGTGGACACGCAGAAATCCACCAGGATCTTCACCAAGGCATTCACCTGGCTCTTGCGGCGCACGGTGCCCAGTTCCAGAAATGCGAAACCGGCATGCATGGCCAAGACCATGACGGCGCCAAGCAGTAAGAACAGGGCGTCCACGCCCTGTTTGAGTGCATCCATGGGGAGTCCTCTGGTAAAAATGATCTTTATTGGTGCTTTTTCAGCGAGAAAAGCAGAGTTGCACCAATAGAAAGCAAAACGCATGCCAAATTTGCGCCAAATGGGTGCGCCTGGGTTTTGCCGCACAAACCTGCACCAATTTTGCGCACTCTGGTGCATGGGCGCCGCAGATGCCTCTGGGTAAATTAAACTAAAGTTAAAATCAAGGAAAGGCCTTGTCTATTGATGGATTGCTGCTAATATTGAACTATAGATTAATTAATTTAACGCTTAGTTCAAGATGGGCCAATTCATCAAAGACCAGCTGCCAGACCCGCAGGCGTATTACGAAGCCGAAGGCCTTGTCTTCCAAAAGGGCGGCAAGCAGTGGCGCACCACACGGTGCGCCTTTCACGGCGGCAGCGACAGCATGCGCATCCACCTGCCCAGCGGCGCCTTCATCTGCATGGCCTGCTGCGGCGCGCGCGGGGGCGATGTGCTGGCCTACCACATGGCCGCGCATGGCCTCAGCTTTGTAGAGGCCGCCAAGGCCCTGGGCGCCTGGCGGGAAGGCACCGGCAACGGGCTGCACCACACCGCCAGCCGCGAGGCCCCCGAACGCCCCGAGCGCCCCGAACGCAACCGCCCCGCGCAGCCCACGGCCCGCGCCATCATGTCGCTGGTGCACTCGGAGCTGATGCTGTGCGCCATCTTCATCAGCGACGCGCTGCGCGGCAAATCCATCAGTGAAGAAGACGCCGCCCGCTTCCGCGAAGCGGCGGCGCGCATCCAGTTCGCAGCCAACTTTGCCGGCATTGAGGAAGAGCACCATGACTGACACCACCCACAGCAACCCCTTTTCGGCAGACAGCCAGCTCAAGCGCACCATGGCGCAGGTGGATGCAGCCATCGCGCGCCAGCAGGCCGCCGAAGCCGAACGCCAACAAATCACCGCCGATGACGGCGTGCTGCTGTTCAACGTCGCCCAGCTTGCCCCCAAGCCCGTGCGCTGGCTGTGGCCCGGCTGGCTGGCCCAGGGCAAGCTGCACGTGCTGGCCGGCGCGCCCGGCGAGGGCAAGACCACCATCGCCATGTCCTTCGCCGCCACCATCAGCGCCGGCAACCAGTGGCCCGATGGCACCTGGGCCGAGCCCGGCAACGTGCTGATCTGGAGCGGCGAGGACGACCCCGAAGACACCCTGGTGCCGCGCCTGATAGCCGCTGGCGCCGAGCCCAGCCGCTGCTACATCGTCGGCGGCCGGCGGGTGGATGGCGAGCTGCGCAGCTTCGACCCCGCGCGCGACATGGCCGCGCTGCACGAGCAGGCCAGCCGCATCGGCGACGTGCGCCTGCTCATCGTGGACCCGCTGGTCAGCGCCGTGGCCGGCGACGGCCACAAGAACAACGAGGTGCGCCGCGCCCTGCAGCCCATGGTGGACCTGGGCCAGCGCCTGGGCGCCGCCGTGCTGGGCATCAGCCACCTGAGCAAAGGCGGCGGGGCAGACGGCAACCCGCTGAACCGCGTCAACGGGTCGATTGCCTTCGGCGCGCTGGCGCGCCTGGTGCTGCTGACCGGCACCGCCCGCAAGCCCACCGGCTTGAATGCAGAGGCCCAGGCCAGTGGCCTGGCCGGCAGCGGCGGCAGCGACACCTGGCGCCTGCTGACCCGCGCCAAGAGCAACATCGGGCCGGACGGCGGCGGCTTCGCCTACCAGGTGGAGCAGGTGATGCCGCGGCCGGGCATCACCACCAACGGCATTGTGTGGGGGGAGCAGTTGGCGGGGTCGGCGAGGGAGTTGTTGGCGGATACGTCAGGTGACAGGGCCGGCAACGACGCCCCCAGCCAGACTGCGCTGGACGAAGCAGCTGAGTTTCTGCGCGACGCGCTGGTAGCCGGCCCGATGCGCAGCAACGCGGTAAAGGCCGAGGCCGCCGAAGTTGGCCTGTCGTGGGTGACCGTGCGGCGCGCCTCAGACAACATGGGGGTGATCAAGACGCGACACAGCGGCGGGTATTGGGAATGGGCGCTGGCGCGGTTGCCGAGGGAGATGTGAGGGCGTATTTGCATCAGGAGCCGAGCAACTTGCTCATGGGCCGCAGGGACGGAGGATGAGCAAGTTGGGCAAATCGAGATCCGAGATTTGACTTCAGCTGCTGGTTCGCTTCAGGCAGAATATTCGTATCCGTTCAACAAGACCGGAAATAATCAAAGTGAAGCTGCAAGCCACTTTCAGGAGGATTCGATGGCCAGTTTATCGAGCAGTGTCCAACTTATAGAGCAGCGTTTGCTCTATACATTGCGTTAGAGCGCAACCACTGTGCCCGGTATGCCAAGTCTTCCTTCATCGCTCCGTATCCTGGCCATTGCCATGTATCTCATCTCGCTCGCGATGGTGCCGTACACGGCCCGAGAACACCAATTGGAAATGCGCGGAATCGGGATTCTCTTTTTGGGATGGGGAGCGTTGCCTACAATTCTGGCTTGGTCGGCAAATCCATTGCTTATCTTTGCATTGATTCGAATGAAAAAGGCGCCCGTCTTGAGCATTGCACTATGCGTACTCGGATTGTTGCTTGCCTTGGACTTTCGGAGCGTTCAAAGTCTGGGTTGGGATTCATCCAACGATATAGATATGGGTACTGTGATGGCGATCAATTCTGGGGCTTATATCTGGCTTGCCAGTCTCATTCTTGCGGGCGTGGCGGCAACAGCCTATGCGCTTCAAGATTATCTAAGCAGTTTGCCATCCAACAGTTGAGCTCATCAATATGAATGTGTGCTCTAACTGGGCAGCCAAATCGGAAGGCTTCGCCTCCACTTGCTTTCGGCGTTAGGTCCCGCTTCATGCCGTACTTGTCCGCGCCACTTCGAATCGGCACTGCTGGTGTAGTGATGTGTTTAGTCGCGATGCACGGGGTTCATGCCGTGGCGCAGCCCAGTTTCCCCAGTCAACCGAACTGCCAGTTGAACACGCCCCCGAAGAGTGCCATCGTCGTGGTAACCCACGGAGTCGACCTTTTCTACTATCCGCAGCGCGCGGCAATCACGACCAGATACACCGGCTGTCAAAGTGGTTGGATGGGCGACAGTCGCCGTCCGTCCGATGCACAGCTGCTTCTCAGAGGCTACTTCGAGAATGGTGAGCTGAAGAGTGTGTGGGTGTTTGAGCCTAGTAAGCCTGCGCTTCACTGCCAGTACTCCGCAGGCGCAGTAATCAAGCCACTACCAGCACCAGAGGCTTGCCCTGCTTCCTCCACACTTCCCCTCGACCCGCAGAAGGTGCCCAAGTGACGGGCAAAGTGACTGCTCTGAGCACTGACACGCTTGGCGCAATGACGGACGCAATCGACCAACGGTCTAACCGTGCGTTCGACACTGGTACGCAAGCGTGCCGGTCAACTTTGCGTTAGACCTCATGGAAATCCAAGTCGAAGACCATCGTGGGGTTCTCGAATCGGAGATTCGGCTTCATGCAACGCATGCGGTTTCGCTTGAGATCGTTCCCGATGTTGGGGAGTGGGCAAAGGCCAACGAAATACTCGTCCTCGGGAATCCAATCGGGGCTTCGATTCCAACTCGGGCTCTCCTGCCTCGCGCTGTAGTTGTCCGTTCCAAGCTGAGCGAAGGCGACATTGCAGGATCTCTTGGGAGGCTCGACCACCGCGGCTACTGGAGTGAGACCAGAGAGATGAGGAAGAACCCCGTCTTGTTCCTCAGGCATTTGGTTCTGCATGAGCTTGCACACCTCGAAAACAACTGGGACCAAACACGCGAGGATGACTGCGACAAATGGGCCTTCGATCGCCTTGTCCCCTAGTGTGACCCGCTGGCTGTTGACCAACTTGCTCATCCCTGTCTCTAGCTTTGGATGAGCAAGTTGCCGACGATCTCTTGCATTCAGAATTGAAATTTGCAGTGGCTCCTTTATACTGTTTGTATGTACAGTATTGCGCCACCAAGCGGCACGCTCACCGAGCCAGCCCCTCCCATGCCCCTCCCATGGGTAGAGGGCACCATCCGCGCCGGCTTCCCATCCCCGGCGGCGGATTTCACCGTCAAGCGGCAAGACCTCAATGAGCTGCTGATCACCCATCCGGCGGCCACCTTCTTCTGGCAGGTCAGTGGCACGTCGATGGAAGGGGCCGGCATTGGCGATGGCGACATCCTGGTGGTGAACCGGGCGCTCACCGCTCGCCATGGCGACGTGGTGGTGGCCGAGGTGGATGGGGATTTCACTGTCAAATACCTGCACAAGCGCGGCACGGTCATGTCGCTGCGCGCGGCCAACCCCACGTTTCCGCCCATCAGCTTTCGCGATGGGCAGACGGTGGTGGTGTGCGGGGTGGTGACGGCCAACATACGGCAGTTTCGGCGCTGCAATTGACGATATGTATTGGATATGCATAATATGAGCATAGACATAGAATTTGACCCTGCCAAGGCGCAAGCGAACTTGCGCAAACATGGCGTCGACTTTGCTCACGCGGAACAGGTGCTTCGTGATCCTTTGGCGTACACCATTGAAGATCCTGACGCCAAGGGCGAACAGCGCTTTGTCACATTGGGTATGGATGCCCTGGGCCGGATACTGGTCGTTGTCCACACGCCGCGCGAAGACCGAATCCGGCTAATTTCTGCGCGCAAGTCCAGCCGGAGAGAAGCGGAGAAATACCATGCGTAAAGAATACGATTTCAGTCAAGGTAAGCGGGGTGCTGTTGTGGCATCGGCGGGTAAAACCCGCATCACCATCATGCTGGATGACGATGTAATTGAGTTCTTTCGAGCCTACGCAGAGGCGGCAGGTGCTGGCTATCAAACCTTGATCAACACGGCATTGCGAGCAACGATGGCAAACGCCAAGACCAGGAAAAGTGACGACGAACCAGTGACGGTCGCCAAGTTGCGCACAGTGCTTCAAGAAGTGCTTCTTGCGGCACCGGCGCCTGGCGAGGCGTTTGGGCTTAAGTTGCTGCAGTCGGTGCGGGAGATGAATGCGAAGGAATTTGCTCGCATCACTCAGATGTCCTCAGATTTGGCAGTGAGTTCAAGTCCGGCAAAGCGCAAGCGCGCTGCGGCCTGATTTCGGCGTACAGCATGTACGCGCTGCTTGACGGCAACAACTTCTACTGCGCCTGCGAACGCGCCTTTCGCCCCGCGCTGCGCGACCGCCCGGTGGTGGTGCTGAGCAACAACGACGGCTGCGCCATCTCGCGCAGCGACGAGGCCAAGGCGCTGGGCATCAAGATGGGGGCGCCGTGGTTCATGCTGGAAAAGCAGGCCGAGGCCGATGGCGTGGTGGCGCTCAGCGCCAACTTCGTGCTGTATGGCGACATGAGCCACCGCATGATGAGCATTGCCGCCAGCCTGGGTGTGCAAGAGGTGTATTCGATAGACGAATGCTTCTTGCACCTGGGCACGCTGCGCGGCGACATGACGGCCCAGGCCCAGGAGCTGCGCGAGCGGGTGCAGCAGTGGATAGGCATTCCGTGCTGCGTGGGCATTGGCGCCACCAAGACGCTGGCCAAGCTGGCCAACCACGTGGCCAAGACGGCTTACCGCAAGCCGGGCATCTACCCCGCAGAGCTGGCCCGCGTGGCCAACCTGGCGCGGCTGCCCAGTTCGGACATGGATGCGATATTGGCCGCCACGCCCGCGCGCGAGGTGTGGGGCATAGGCCCGCGCCTCAGCGCCAAGATGACAGAGGCGGGCATCCACACCGCGCTGGACGTGGCCCGCATGGACGCCACCACGGCGCGCAGCCGCTGGAGCGTGATGGTGGAGCGCACCGTGCGCGAGCTGCAAGGCCAGCCCTGCATCACGCTGGACGACGCACCGCCGCCGCGCCAGCAGATTGCCTACACCCGCAGCTTTGGCCGCGCGGTGACGCGGCTGGCAGACCTGAGCGAGGCCGTCACCCACTTTGCCACCGGTGCGGCTGAAAAGCTGCGCAGCGACGGCAGCGTGGCCGGCCAGGTGCAGGTGTTTGTGCGCACCAGCCCGCACCGCGACAAGCCGCAATATGCGCAGCAGGTGACCGTGCCGCTGCGCAAGCCCACTGCCGACACCAGCGCCATCGTGCACGCGGCGCGCGCGGGCATGGCGGCCATCTACAGGCCGGGGTTTGACTTTGTGAAAGCCGGCGTGATGCTGCTGGACTTGTCGCCCGACACCACCGAGCAGCTGGAGCTGGATTTGGCCACCGAGCCAGCGCCAGCGCAGGCCACCCCCCGCAGCCGCACCAGCCTGATGGCCGCGATGGACGAGATCAACGACAAATATGGCCGCGGCACCTTGCTGCCGGCCGGTGCCGGCGCCCGCCAGAACAGCAAGCGCGCCTGGGGCACAAGGCAGGTGCGGCTGACGCCGCAATACACCACGCGGTGGGCGGATGTGCCTGCGGCGCGGGCGTAGCCAAGCCGCTAAAACAAGCCCGGGTCTTCAATCACCGGTGGCGCTGGCGGCGGCTTCTTCGCCCGCGGTGCCTTTGGTTTTGCCTCAGCCGGGTCTTTCTTCTTGCGCGGTGGCAGCGGTGCCGGCGCGGTGACCAGTTCGCCTTGGTATTGCTGGAAGTAGCCCTTGGCCTCGTCGGGCGAGCAGGTCAGCCAGCCGTCATACTGGTCTTTCGTCAGCATCACCACCATGCGCTTTTCGTCGTCGGGCTTGTGAAACTGCGACATCACCGGATGCGTGTCCGCGTTGACGGTGATCATGGTGAATGAGTTGCGCGGCAGGCCCGCAGGGTCTCGCCACACGCGGTAGATGCCGGCGATGGCCATGGGCTTGCCTTCCGGAAAGCTGATGCGCCAGCGCACCGGGTTCTGGCCAAACATGTCGTACTTGGGTTCGTAGATCAGCTCTGCGGGGATGATGCAGCGGCGGCTCTTTTCCCAAGATTCTCTGAAGCTGGCCAGGGTGGCGATGGTTTCGCTGCGGGCGTTGTAGGTCTTGCGGCCATAGGCGATCTCCTTGGCGAAATGGGGCAACAGGCCGAAGTGGCCGCGCTCTACGATGCGTTTGCCGGACTCGCTCAACCGAATGAATGGCCCCAGGCCCATCGGCCAGGTGTCGCCGTCCGCGCTGCCGGCGTCGCCGGTGGCGCCGAACTCATCCTCCAGGCCGCCGAGGTCGAAGTAGGCAAGGTAATTGGCACACATGGGCGTATTGTGAGGTTGCAATTGCACGCGATAATACTGTATATTTAAACAGTGAAATGCGCTGTTTATCGATCACGCTTCAAGGGCAACAAGTTGCCTCGGCCAGACGGCCCCATATGGGGTGTTTTGGAGGTCATGCCCTTTCAGGATGGTAGCAATGGACCGCCTATCCTCCGTGCGGATCTCCTCGGCACTGAGGGGCAAGGCTTGCTGCCGTTGCTGTATCACGTTCGCGTGGGCCGTGTGCAGGGCATGTGGCTTTCGGTGACCGGCACGGAACATGTGCCACGGAGCAGCGGCAGTAAAAGCAAGATGGACCACTACAGGCAGACTTGGTGGTGCCTGGTAGACAGCGCCTGGCCCACAATCGACAACGAAGCGGAGAAGCGCAATGAACCTGGACGATGAACCCGATGACGAATTGACGGACCACGACGCACCGCTGAGTTACCACATCAAGGTGACGCAGCGCACCGGTGAACCGCTGACGTCTGCGCAAACGCTGGGTGTGCAGTCTCGTGCGTGGAATGTGCTGTTTGCCATATTCGGTAGCGAGGCGGCTGTGGTGAAGGCCGCGCAGGATGACGAGGCGTCAGTCTCTGCTGCCGCCATCATCTTGTGGGAGGGCGCCTGGGCCAAGGCTGGCATAGCGGGGAGATTCGGGTTGCCGGCTGGGGTGCGCGTGGAGTTGAGCATCGCCTTTCATCACACGTTCTGACCTTAGGCTATTGCGCGGCAGACCTGTGGTGCTGAAAATCCACAACCGGTGAGGTGACGGATTGGCGCGAAGAGTCGATCTGCATTGATAGTGGCAGTGGCTGCGCAGCTGAACCCAGCCCCCGCCCTAAAGCGCCGAATTCTTCTGGCTCCGTATCGCCTCGTAGCACACCTTGGCGTTCTTGAATTCGTAGGTCAGCATCAGATAGGCCTGTGCCTGGTTGATCATCGTCGTTTCGATGCTGATCGTGGCCAGGTTGTCCGGCAGGGGCTCGCCGTTCATGCCCCAATAGGCTGCCAGCGCGCGCTCTTTCTTCAGCATGGCCATAGTCCAGTCGCGGGGTTCTTTCCAGATGCTGCCGTCCAGCAGCACGTCCTGGCGCTCTGCGGCGCCGTATTTGTCGGCCAGCGCTGCTTCGAGCTTGCCAAACTGCTCCATCACTTCACGGCCATAGCTGCTGGTGGCGATGGGTTTGCCGGCGGCCATGATCTTGCACAGGCCGGGCCCGGGCATGATGACCAGCTGGTAAGTGCCAAAGTCCGGGTGCGCCTTGGGCACCGAGGGCGTCCTGTAGGCGCCGGGGAACGAGCCCTTTTGCAGCGGCATCTGCCTGGCCAGCTGCTCATAGCTCTGGCCCATGTCGAGCCCAAAGGGGCCGGCCAACACCGCGCCCGGCGCGGCGATGAGCAGCGCGAGCGATAGTTTCCACGTCAGTTTGCTACCCATGGTTCCTCCCTTGTTTTTCAAGCAGAGCACGCATCACGCCAACACTTCCAACCCCTTGCGCTCCACCAGGTTCAACAGCTTCAGCGACGGGCCGTTGGGGTGCTTGTCGCCGCGCTCCCATTTCTGCACGGTGGACGGGCTGGTGTTCAGGTAGGCCGCAAACACGGCCTGGCTGGCCCGGCAGCTCAGCCTCAGGGACTTGATCTCGTCGGCCGTGTAGTCCTTGACGGGCGGCAGGCAGGCGATGTCGAACTCGCGCATGGTCTGCGCGTCCAGCAGCCCGATGTCCGCGAGGTCTTTCGCGCTATCGTGCAGGGTCTTCAGCAGCCGGCTGGTGGCCATGGTTCACCTCTGTCAATTTGCCTTCGCGCAATGCATGCGCCAGTTGTTCATGGGTCAGCGCCAAGTGAATGGCCGCTAATTGCTTCAAGGCTTGCAGTTCCAGGTCGTTCACGTTGTCGCGTTCGTTCTTGGCGAAGCCATACACAAAGAAGGCGCGCTCACCCACCCGATAAGCCAGCAGGGTGCGTGCGCCGCCGCGCTTGCCGCGACCAGGGAGCGCCACGCGTTTCTTCACCACGTGGCCACCCAGGTGGGCATCGACAAGACCGCTTTCCATCTCGGCCACGGCTTGCATCAAGACTTGGTCAGACAAGGCTTCTTTGCCGGCCCATTTGTCGAATTGCCGCGTTTTGAAAACACGCACCATGGGTTGTCACTCGGTTAAATATATCACTAAGTGCTATAGAAGAGGTTTGTTTGCCATGAAAACCTCAATGCCTGTTTATACTGTATAAATATACAGTTTTCAAGGGGCCATGGTCGATGTTGGCTGTGGCTGCTGAGCGGTGTGTCGAGGCACCTGCCCTACCGCGCAGAATTCTTTCCGGCCGCCCCCGCCTGCAACTCCTCCAGCGTCCCCGCCGTCGCCGCCTTCAGCAGCCGCCGAAACGAAGGGCATTCCATGTGACTCGGCGCCGGGCACTTGACGGCGTGCTTCAGGCTGTTGCTCATGGCGCGCAGCCGCTTGATGGTGGCGTCCACCTGATCGGCCTTGGCCTGCAGCATCTTGCGGTCGATGACGGGCCGCTTGCCCGGCGTGAAAACGCGCGAAATCTCGTCCAGCGAAAAGCCCGCAGCCTGGCCCAGTGCGATGAGGGACAGCTGCTCCAGCACGGCGGGCTCAAAGAGCCGCTTCAAGCCGTGGCGGCCGACTGAGGTGATCAACCCGCGCTCTTCGTAGTAGCGCAGCGTCGATGCCGGCAGGCCTGAGCGTTTGGCGACTTCGGAAATGTCCATGTTACAAAAAACCTGTTGACCTCAAGTTGACTTGAATTTGTATATTAGCTTCAACACATCGCTCAGTCCACCTGAAAGGCACCCATGATCCTCTTTGACCCAACCATTCCCCGCGTGATCGCCATTGGCGTAGGCGCAACCGTCTTGATGGACATGTGGCTGATGCTGCTCAAGACGCTGGACGTGCCCACGCTCAACTTCGCCCTGGTTGGCCGCTGGGTGGGCCACATGCCCGCTGGCCAGTGGGCGCACAACGGCATCGCCAAGGCGTCGCCCGTGCGGGGCGAGGCGGCCTTGGGCTGGGCTATCCACTACGCCACCGGCATCGCCTTTGCGGCGCTGTTGGTGGCGCTGGCCGGCCGGGCGTGGCTGCATGCGCCCAGCCTGGTGCCGGCTTTGGCGGTGGGCATGGTCACGGTGGTGCTGCCGCTGTTCGTCATGCAGCCGGCCATGGGTGCGGGCGTGGCGTCGTCGCGCACCAAGACGCCGCTGCGCAACTGCCTGAAGAGCCTGGCCAACCACACCGTGTTCGGCCTGGGCCTGTATGTCGCGGCCCTGGCCACTTCCATCTGGGCCTGAGGCCCGGTTTCGCTCAACCCCATTCAATCCCATTTACAGGAGTCATTCACCATGAAAAAGATCGCAGTCATCTACCACAGCGGACACGGCAACACCGCGCACTTTGCCCGCCACGTGGTGATCGGGGCGCAAGCCGTGCCCGACACCGAAGTCAGCCTGCTGCAGGCCGATGCGTTGACCGGCAACCCCGATGCGCTGCTTGAGTTTGACGGCTTCGTCTGGGGTTCGCCCACCTACCTGGGTGGCGTGAGCGGCCCGTTCAAGACCTTCATGGACGCCACGGGCCGGCTGTGGCGCACGCAACAGCTCAAGGGCAAGCTGGCGTCGGGTTTCACGGTGTCGGCGCTGCCGTCGGGCGACAAGCAGTCGACACTGCTGTCCATGTTCACCTTCTCCATGCAGCACGGCATGATCTGGGTGGGCAACCCCTTCCTGCCGGAGCAGGCCAGCGGTGTGCCCTACGAGCAGGCGCTGAACCGCCTGGGCTCGTGGACCGGCATGATGGCGCAGGCCGGCCACTCGAATGGCGCACAAACCTTTGCGCCTGGCGATGTGCGCACCGCCGAAGCCTTTGGCAAGAACTTCGCCAGCGTGGTGGCACGCATGGCCGAGCAAGACGAAGAGGCGGTGGCGTGATGTTGCCCGCGCGGTTTGCACCGGTGTTGTTTGGCTTCATCCTGTCGGGGCTGATGTCGCTGGTGGTGTCTGCGATCTCCACGGTGCGCGCGGTGGGTTGGCGGCCAGACTTCGCCGCGCTGTGGATGGGCGGGTGGCTGGTGGCCTGGCTGATCGCCTTCCCGCTGGTGCTGGTGGCAGCACCTGTCACACGCCGCATCGTGCAGCGCCTGGTGGGGCCGCGTTGACCATGAAAAAAGCCGGCTGCAAGAGCCGGCTTCTTTCGCTAACTGATCCGTGGATCAGTAGTTGCGGCCACCGCCGTAACCACCACCACCGCCGCCACCGCCGTAGCCGCCGGAGCTGCTGCGGTCTTCCTTGGGGCGAGCCAGGTTGACGACGATGGAGCGGCCATCGACGGATTGGCCGTGCAGGCCGTTGATGGCGGCTTGTGCGAAATCGGCGGAGCCCATTTCAACAAAGCCGAAGCCCTTGGAACGGCCGGTGTCGCGGTCCATCATCACCTTGGCAGAGGTCACGTCGCCGAATTCAGCAAAGTTGCTTTGCAGGGTAGCGTCGGTGACGGAGTAGGGCAGGTTGCCCACGTAAATTTTGCTGCTCATGTCAGAGCCTTTCAGAAAAAGCGTGCAGGGCGATAAGGTGCCGATGCAGCGCGGGAGAAGCGGTCTCTCGGAGGATTCCGCGGAAATGGGGTGGGGGTGCGTGAGCAACTCAGGGAATCGGCTGGCTGCAGCTCAGCAGTTCAGCGTGGTCGACATGCGTCGAAGGAAGCCAGGCCCGTTTGCAGGAGACATCTCTTGTCGGGCCTTGGGGGTCAGCGTTGCATGGTTGTATGCGCGGTGACCTCAGCACGTATTATAACTCGTAATTGAATAATTCGACATCTTTATTCTCATTTTTCATAAAGATGACGTGCCGGTATGACCGCACGCCGGCTCGGATCACGCAAGTTTCGGTTTCAAATACGTTCATGCATGGCATCAGGACATTGTCGAAACTGTGTATCGCTGCGAGCGTGCTTGCTGCAGCTTGCTTCAGTTGGCCCGCTGCTGCTGCCGATGCGGCCAGGGTCTTGCGGCTCACCACGGTGCAAGAGACCGATCAACTCGTCAAACCGGCCAAGCAGGTTCTTGACGTGGCTTATCGCAGTCTGAACATCCAGATCGACATCATCCCCCTCCCGCTTGAGCGATCTCTGATGCTGGCAAGTTCAGGTGCGTATGACGGGGACTTGGGACGCACCCAGAGTGTGGAGTTGGATTTTCCCCGGTTGCTGCGCGTGCCCACCCCCATTGGCACCGTCGAGGTTGTGCCGTATGTCTTGCGACCAGTGGGCAGCGATGCCTCGTCATGGAGTGCCTTGAAGGCCTCCAAACTGAAGGTCGGAGCGAAGTTTGGCGACCGGATGACGGATGCCCATCTTGGCGACTTCGTCAGTTCGAAGGCCACGTCCTTCGAGTCGCTGTTTCAAATGCTTGTCCTCCAAAGGGTTGATGTGGTCATCGCTCCCCGGGGTGAGCTCCAAAGGCTGCTGCCTTTGTTGCCAACGGACAGGCAGGAAGAACTCAAAGGCGTCATGGCACTTCCCGCGTTGAGCTCGGTCCCCATCTATCACTTTCTGCATGAAAAGAACAGAGACCTGCTGATTCCTCTGGACCGTGAACTTCAGAAAATGACCAAAGCCGGCACGATTGACTTCTTGTGGCGGCAGGGGGGGAAGTGACGCGACATCAAGCCGGCGCTCCAGTTGCGGCTGCGGTTTGGGGGGCCAAGGCCACGCGGTTGCGGCCCAGGTTCTTCGCGTCGTACAGGGCCTGGTCTGCCGATGCAAGCAGTTGCAGTGCGCTCATGCCGGCGTCTGCGGGAATGACGGCCACGCCGGCGCTGATGCTGACGCAGGCAGCCGTGGGGGACGTGGCGTGCGCAAGCTTCAGGTTGCCCACGGCCTCCCGGATGGCCCTGGCCACCTGAAGCGCACCGTCCAGATCCGTGTCAGGCAGCACCACTGCAAACTCTTCGCCGCCATAGCGGGCCACCATGTCGGCCGGCCGCTGGCAGCAGGCTTGCAGCGCCGCCGCCACCTGCCGCAGGCACTCGTCCCCACCCGTGTGTCCATAGTGGTCGTTGTACAGCTTGAAATGGTCCACGTCGAGCAGGATCAGGGCCACCACGTCCTTCTGGCGCCTGGCCAGGGCGATCTGGCCGTCCAGGTATTCGTCCAGAAAGCGGCGGTTGAAAAGCCCGGTCAACCCGTCGCGCCGGGACAGTGTCGCCAGCGCCTGGTTGGCCGTGTTCAGCTCAACGGACACCTGCACCAAGCGGGCGTATTGCCGGCCGTGCTCGACCAGCAGCACGATGAGCAGGAAGCTTGCCGCCAGCAGGCCGTAGATGCGCCCCACGTACCACCCCAGGTCATAGCGCCCGGTGTTCAAAATGGCCGCCAGGCCAATGTCGCACAGCCACACGCACATCACCACCAGCAGCCACACATCGAGCACGGAATGCGGCTTCTTGCGCCACAGCACCAGCAGCGCCACGGCACTCAGCACCCAGATGGCCGCCAGCACCCCGCGGCCCAGAGCGGTGGTCTGGTTGCCGTCGATGAATGTCGGAATCAGCGCCTGCCCCTGCAAGGCGAACAGGGTGCAGCCCAGCACCACCGCCAGCACCCCACCCACCACGGCACTGATGGTGAAACCCGAGCCGGTCGTTTGGTCAGCCAGCGCAATTGCCTCATTCCTTTTCTTGCCTTTCAGCCACGCATAGGCGATGACAAACAGCGGAAAGCCGCTGTGCCAGAACATGTACATGGCGGATGACGTTTGCGGCCCGGCGCCGGATGCCTCGGGCGACCAGAACAAGCCGGGAAAGATCAGCGCATAGGCCAGCGTGATGGAGGCGGAAAAAAGGTAGCCGCCCGCCAGCACCAACAGCCCGGTGGAGCGCAGCACGCTGAACTGGCCGAACAGCAGCACCGCCGTGATCAGGTCGCACAGCACCAGCGAAGACACATACGCCGGAATGAACGCGGGCACCTGTGCCAACGGCAGTTTGGCGAGCGGCGCAGCCGCCACAAAGACCAGGGCCGACACCAGCACGGCGGCCAGGGCCAGCCGGGCCTCGCGCTGACCGGCGCGCTCGGTCGACATGAACACCCAGTGCTCTTTCGGCAGGTTGTGCAGCATCGTTGTCCCAACGGCGGCTCATGCCGCTCTGAAACCGTTTAGTTGTGTATCCCCGAGTCAGCAGTGTCCCGCAGATTCATGCACCGTGGGTTGTTTTTTGGAAACGCTAGGCTGTCACGGCCTGCTGCAACAAGATCGTCAGCTTGTCAAAGGCAACCGGCTTGCTGAACCAGTAGCCCTGCATCTGGTCGCAGCCCAGCTGGGTCAGCACGTCGGCCTGCTGCTGCGTCTCCACCCCTTCGGCAACCACCGTCAGGCGCAGCGCGTGCGCCATGGAGATGATGGTGCGCACCAGCGTCATGGTGTCCTCGTCCTCCTGCATGGCGATGACGAATGAGCGGTCTATCTTCAGCGATTCCAGCGGCAGCTTGGCCAGGTAGGCCAATGAGGAGTAGCCGGTGCCAAAATCGTCCAGCGAGATGCCCATGCCGAGTTCGCGCAAGGCGGTCAGCTTCGCTGCGCTGGTTTCAATGTCCTCCATCAGCAGGCTTTCCGTCACCTCCAGGTCGATGCCGGTGGGTGCCGGGCCCGCACTGATGGCGCGTTGGACGACGCCCACAAAGTCATCCCGCCTGAGCTGGATCGCCGACACATTCACCGCCACGCGTGGCGCGGCCAAGCCCAGCTCAACCCAGCGCCGGTGGTCATGGGTGGCCCGCTGCAGCGCCCAGGCGCCAACCTGCAGGATCAGGCCGGTCTCTTCCAGCAGGGGGATGAAATGCACCGGGGACACCAGCCCCCGCGTGGGGCTGTTCCAGCGGATCAGCGCCTCCACGCCCACGATGTGCAGGCTGCCCAGCTGCACCTTGGGCTGGTAGTGCAGCACAAATTCTTCCCTGTCCAGTGCCTGGCGCAACTCGTTCTCCATGGCCAGCCCTTCGGCGATGCGCTCGGTCATCCTGGCCTCGAAGAACAGGTACCTGTCGCCGCTTTCCTTGGCCCGCTTGAGGGCGGACTCGGCGCAGCGCAACAGGGTTTCCGCGCTGTCCCCGTCCTGCGGAAACATCGCGATGCCGGCCCTGCCAGGCACGGTCAACTCCTGCCCATTGATCAGGAATGGCGCGCCAAAACACGCGCCGAGCTTGAGTTCGGTCAGCCGCCCCACTTCAGCTTCGTTCTGCACGTCGGCGGACACCACGGCGAATGTTTCGGAACTGATGTGGGCCAGCCGGGTCGGGTCGCCACGGTGACGGGTCAAGCGGTCTGCCACCTGCAACAGAAACTGGTCGCCAGCCGATCTTCCGAATGCGTCGTTGATGGGCTTCAGCCGCTCAATGTCGAGCACCGTGACCGACAGCAGGCTTTGCGTGGCTTTGGCGTTGAGCAGGCGTTCTTCCAGGCGCGCCAGGAACAAGGCGCGGTTAGCCAGACCTGTGAGCACATCGTAGTAGGCCAGGTAACTCAGCCGCTCCTCCTTGGCAATGTGGTCCAGCGCGAACGAGATGTCGCCGGCCAGCTCCTGCAACAGCAGCATTTCCTCGTCGTCAAAGTAGCCGGGCTCGCCCGCCAGCAAGGTGAACACACCAGTGACCTCGCCTGCGACGATCAACGGCAACACGGCGGTTGAAAAGATGCCGGACGCCGCACATTCCTTGGCAAATGCAGACCTGGGGTCGTTTTGCACATCGTTGGAGGCGATGGGCCGCTTGTCTCTCATCACTTGCCCAACAATGGTATTGCGCTGGGGTGCGTCTTCCCTCAATGAAAAGCCGTCTTTGTGGCTGGCAAGAAACTCTGTGCTGAGGCCAACCGAGGCAACCACCCTGAGCTTTTGAGCGCCAGCATCGACGAGGCTGACCATGGTGGCCTTGAACTGGCCGTGCTCTACCGCGATGCGGCAGGCCTCTTGAAACAGCTCGTCGCGGTCACGCACACGCACGATCAGCGTGTTGATGCCGCTCAGCACGGCGTGCACGCGGTTCAGCCGCTTGATCTTGGCTTCGGCGCGTTTTTGTTCCGTGACGTCCTGCAGCGTGTTGAACCAGCGCGAGCGCCCGTCCGTGCCCGGCTGGTCAAGCGGCTCCATGACTTGGGCCACATCGATGGCGGTGCCATCGGGCCGCTGCAGCCGGTAGTGTTGGTCGGTGCGCTGGCGGCTGGCGCCAGCTTGCAGGCTCCTGGCGCGAAACTGCGCCCGGTCGTCAGGGTGCAGGTGGGAGAGCCACTGGCGGGTGCTGGTGGGCATTTGCTCCGGTGCGATGCCCAGCAACTTGGGCAGCGTGTCGGACCAGCTCTCAAAACCCCCGTCGGGCGTCGTGATGACGTGGGCCAGCTTGGCTATGGCCTGCGCGTGCTGCAAGCCTGCCTCGCGCTCACGCAAGGCGACTTGCATGGGGTCGTACAGGCGCCGCATGGTAAGCCAAACCAGCAGCGCCACCAGCAGGCCCAACAGCAGGGTGGTCTGCATGATGTGTTGCCGGGCCGACGCAATGGGCTCGTAGGCTTCCTCAATTGGCAAGGACGCAACCAGCACCCAAGGCACTGCTTTGAGCTGGGCGTAGCTGTAGATGGCATGCAGGCCGCGCTTGTTGCCGACCTCTTCCGAACCATCCGCGCCTGAAACTGCGCGGTCAAAATACGGTGATTCCCCCGGCGCCGGCCCTTGTGTCAGCAAGCCGAGTTTGCTTGGGGTCATGACAATGGTGCGATCGCGGGTGAACACCTTGAATGCGCCGGTCTTGCCCACCTTGGCGTGGGCCAGCTTGCCAAGGAAGTTCGGCTTCAGCAGGTTGAGCGTGCCAACCAGGACGGCGACCACGCCGCCGTGCTGGTCAAGAACCGGCGCCGCAAAGGCAATGACGGGCTGCTTCAAGGTCTTGCCCAGGAACGGTTTGGAGATGGTGGGCTTGCCTGTTGCCAGCGTGGTTTTGAAGTAGTCGCGGTCGGTCACGTCAACCCCGTGCCGGCCCAGCGCTGGCGCATCCGCCAGCACGGCACCCGCTGTCGAAATGATGAGAATGTCGTCAAAGACGGAGCGTAGGCCAACGCGCTGGGCCGCCCAGGCCTCCAGGCTGCCGACATCTTTGTTCATCCCGGGTGAAATGGTCTTGGCGCCCACCACGAGCAAATTGAGATTGCTCAACAACTTCTGATCAAGGTCGTCGGCGATCCGGGCCACGAACGCGTGCTGCTGTTCGGCAAGCACCGTCTTCAGCTCGTCCTTGACATGGTAGAACTGAACAACGGAGACCAGGGTGAGCGACAGCAGAAAGAACAGCGTCACGCCCAGCGTGACCTTTGTCTTGACGCTCAGGCGCCTGAACGTCGCCTTCCAAGGCTGAGTCAGCCGGGCCATTGTGCGGGCGGCGAACCCAACAGTTTTCCCTGGCAATGGCTTGCCGATTTGACTTTGCCGCGAAGGCGTGGGCACCGACTCCTCCAATCGAGACCTCGAACGCGACCAGAGAGACGTTCATGGTGCCTAATTTGATATAGACCGCTTTGGTCGTCGATGGCTGAGTATGCGCCCTGGCAGGAGCAGGTGCAATTGCCAAGGAGAAGGAGGACCAAGCCCTGGCTTGCGGGTTTGCCCCATGCCCCTTTCGGGGCTGTCGAAGGCACTTACACGTGGCAAGTTTTCCGGCCTCGGTGGATTGCGGGATTGCGAAAAAACTTATTACAAATCAGGCGCTTATAAGATATGTAACAAGCGAGGCACCACTCTTGCATGCATACGCTTGGGGCGATAGCACGGGGTGCTAAGGATCCAAAAACCTATCAGGCAAACAACAATTCTTCATGGAGAAGTGCATATGACAAGTCAATTGGGTGCGGGTCGTCTTTCCAAGCTGGTGGCCGTTCTTGGCGGCCTGGTGCTGTCGGCGCATGTCGCGGCGGCACCCTTGATCGTGACACCGACGAACCTGCAGGGTTGGACGCTCGGGGACTTCAAAAGCTCAGGCATCCCCTCGCCGGCGACCATCACGGGTGCGCAGCCGTATGCCGGCAACGGCTCGCTGCAGTTCACCATCAACCAGGCCGGCACCCAGCAGCCGGCTGCGGCTTACTTATTCGGCGCCTCGTCCGTCACCTTCGGCAGCTTGCTGGACGGCAGTTCGTCGTTCAGCTACAGCTACATGCTGCCGGTGGGCTCGCCGCCGGCCACCAGCCCGACCATCCGCCTGCTGGTGAGTGGCTTGACCAACTCCGGCCAGTCTGGCCGCAGCGACGGTTCGCTGGGTTTCTATGTCAACGGGGCCGGCGACGGCAACTGGCATACCCAAGCGCTGGACATGGACAGCGGCGACTTCTTCTTCCGCGTGGGCGGCAAGGGCCAGGCAGGGTTGAACTGCTCGAACTCGGTGTACGGCCAGAGCTTTGACGACCGGCGCCAGACGCTGGACGCCTGGGGCGACATCTGCACCGGCACCGGCGGCACGGTGGACCTGGTGGACGCCATGGTCATCGGCATCGAGGTGGACTGGGGCTCCATTCCCAATGTGGACGGCGCGATGTCGGTGTTCACAGACGGCATCACCTTCAACATCGGTCGCAACGTGGGCGACTACAACTTTGAACTCGACGCCACTGTGCCCGAGCCCGCCTCGCTGGCGCTGGTGGGCCTGGGCCTGGCCGGTGTGGGCTTGGCCCGCCGCCGACGCGCAGCCAGCAAGCGCTGAGCGCGCCAGCGCCGGCCTGAAAGCCCGCTTCGGCGGGCTTTTTACATGCTGCGGCGGCGGATACAGTAGTGGCTGACGGCCTCACCCTTTGGAGACGAACCATGACCCCCCTGTCCCCCAACGCACAGCTTGTCTCGACCATCTTTGACGAAGTCGCCAAGGGCAATGGCGCGCCCTTTTGGGACGCCTGCCATGACGACATCGTGTGGCGCACCATTGGCCAGGGCTCGTGGAGCGGCGAGTTCGTCGGCAAGCAGACCATCATCGACGAGATCTTCCGCCCGCTGAACCGGGTGCTGGTCGAGCGCGCCACCATTCCCACGCGGCTGATCGACGGTGGCGACGTCATCGTGCTGCAGGCCCGGGGCAGCAACCTCACGCGCGACGGCCAGCGCTACGACAACGACTACGCCTTCGTGATCCACTTCAGGGACGGCAAGATCAGCCGCTATGAAGAGTATTGCGATACCGACCTGATCGCGCGCGTGTTGCCCGACCGGCTTGCGGCCAAGACATTGCCCAAGCAGTGCTGACCCCTTGGCCATGATTGACCCCAGCTACGCGCGCACCCTGGCGAACTACAACCAGTGGTTCAATGAGCGGCTGTACGCCTGCTGCGCCTCACTGTCCGAAGAAGAATTGCGCAAGGACAGGGGCGCGTTCTTCAAGTCCATCTTCCTGACGCTCAGCCACCTGGCGGATGCCGACGAGCGCTTCCTTGCGGCCTGGAGTGGCCACCCCATCCAGAGCGAGCAGGAGCGCACGTTTGCGTCCTTTGCGGCGCTGCAGTCCGCGCGCGCCGAGCTGGACGCGCGCATCACGGCATGGGCGGCCAACGTCACACCGGCCTGGCTGGCGGAGCAGCGCACGTTTGCAAGCCAGGTGGATGGGGCGCCGCGCACGGTGCAGCGGGCCGCCTTCGTCGTCCACATGTTCAACCACCAGGCCCACCACCGGGGCCAGGTCACCACGCTGTTGTCCCAACTCGGGCTGGACGTCGGCATCACCGACTTGCACGGGTCGTTTTAGGCTGGTTGGCCGGGCCAGTGGCGTTGCCGGTGTGCTTGCACACGCTGCCAAGTACGCTGCCGCACAGACAAGCCAACGCACAGTGAGCAAGCTTGTGTTTGCCAAGCAATCGGCGAAGTGTCTGTCGGCACTGGATCGAAACCTCTTGTTACCCGCTATGTGCGCGGCAGGTCATCCCACACCGGTGGGCCGCGTTGAGCAAGGGTCACAAGACAACCATAAGGAGATCACCATGATCACAGCATTCAAGAGTTCACTGGCGCTTTGCGCGCTGGTGCTGGCCGGCCACGCGGCGGCCCAAGTCACCTTCTACGAGCGCGAAAACTTCGGCGGGCAGAGCTTCACCACCGACCGCCGGATAGGCAATCTGGAGCGCTATGGTTTCAACGACCGGGCCTCGTCGGTCGTGGTGCAGTCGGGCGAGCGCTGGGAGGTTTGCGACGACGTGCGTTTCGGCGGTCGCTGCGTGGTGCTGCGCCCGGGGCGCTACCCGTCGCTGCGTGCGCTGGGCCTGAATGACCGCATCAATTCGGTGCGCGTGGTGGAGGGCCGCCGGCCGATTGACGAGCGCCGCTATGCACCGGCGCCGGTGGCCATTGCACCTCCTGCGGTGATGCCCCAGGTCATCTTCTATGAGCATGAGAACTTTGGCGGCCGCAGCTTCACCGCCGACCGCCCGGTGGAAGACCTGCGCCGCTTCGGCTTCAACGACCGCGCCTCGTCGGTGGTGGTGCTGGGCGACCGCTGGGAAGCCTGCGACGACGTGCGCTTTGGCGGCCGCTGCATCATGCTGCGCCCGGGCCGCTACCCGGACCTGGCTTCCATGGGCATGAACGACCGCGTTTCCTCGGTGCGTGAACTGGCCCCGGATGTGCGCTTGGACGACAGGCGCTATGCGCCCCCGCCGCCGGCTGCGGTGTACGACAACCGCCGCCGCCCGGATGAGCAGCTGTTTGAAGCCAACGTCACTTCGGTGCGGGCCGTGATGGGCACACCCGAACAGCGTTGCTGGGTGGAGCGCGAACAGGTGGTGCAGCAAAACCGCAGCGAGCCCAATGTGGGCGGCGCCCTTGCCGGCGCACTGATCGGTGGCGTGCTGGGGCACCAGGTGGGTGGCGGCACCGGCAAGGACCTGGCCACCGCCGGTGGCGCGGTCGCGGGTGCCATGATTGGTGCCAACGCCGGCCGCAGTGATGCCGGCACGTCGTTGCAGACGCAAAACGTGCAGCGTTGCGCCACCACACCCGCACAGGCGCGGCCGGCCTACTGGGACGTGAACTACGTCTTTCGCGGCCAGATGCACAGCGTGCAGATGACCACGGCACCGGGTGCCACCCTGACGGTCAACGCCAGGGGTGAGCCGCGTTCCTGAGGCAGGAAAAAAAGGCCGGGTCACCCCGGCCTAAACCCTTCTACATCACGAAACCTTTGTCGAACAACCTGGCGCCGGCAGCTTGCCGGCCCAGTGTCAGAACCTGTAGTCTGCCGACAGCACGTAGGAGCGGCCCAGCACGTCGGCAACGCTGGTCAGGTAGCCGCGGTAGGCGTTGTGGTTGGTCAGTGGTGGCTGCACGTTGAACAGGTTGCTGATGCCCAGCGACAGGCCCACGTTCTTGATGCCGGTGTACTTGATCAGCAGGTTGTACTGTGAGTAGGCCGCAACGTCGCGCGGGGCATTCGTGCCAATGACCGCCGGCAGGTTCTGGTCAACGATCTTGCTCTGGTAGCGCTGCGACAGCTGCACCAGCCACGCCGGGGTCTGCCAGGCCACCTGGGCCGTGTGGCGCCAGCGGTTGTTCAGACCGCGCGTGGCGTTGGACAGGCCCGCGTTCGGGTTCACCGGCACCACATCGTTGTAAAAGCCCAGGGCCGACACCCAGTTGCCGTTGTTCACGCCTTCGGAGCGGGCATCCCATTGGGTCAGGTAAGCCACATCGATGCCGCCCGACAGCGTGCCCCAGGGTTGCTTCGGGGCGGTGTACTTCATGCTGAAGTCAATGCCCGCGCCGCGCAGGGAGCCCAGGTTGGCGGGCGTGTTGATCACCGCGTCCCTGGAGCCCGAGGCGCTCAGCACGCCCAGCGTGCCGTCGGCATTGCGCAGGAACAGGTTGGGGTAGACCGACGGGTTGGCCAGGATGTAGTCGATGGCGCGGTTGCCGATGACGTTGTTGATCTCGGTGCGCCAGTAATCCGCCGTCATGGTCAGGTTCTTGACCGGCTCGAAACCCAGGCCGAAGGTCATGCTGCGCGAGGTTTCGGGCCTGACGCCGGCGTTGTTCGGCACCTTGGTGATCTGGTTGTAGCCGGTGAGGCTGCACACCAGCTCAGGCGCATAGCCTGCCTTGGCTGTGGGCACGCCATTGATGGAGGGGCACAGCAGCGGGTCGTTGAAGACCGGGATCGACGTGCGCTCGGTTTCCTTGGTGTAGATCTCGGGCAGGCTGGGTGCGCGGTAACCGGTGTTGGCCGATGCGCGCAGCACCAGGTTGCTCACCGGCGTCCAGCGCGCGCTGATCTTGGGGTTCACGGTTGTCTCGCCCAGGTCGTTGTACTTGTCACCTCGTATCGAGGCATTCAGCGTGACGTCCTTGAGGACCGGGGCGTCAAGCTCGGCGTACAGCGACGTGATGTTGCGGCCGATCTTGGTGCTGGTGCTGGAGTTGGCGCCGCTGGAGATGTTGTCGCCGCCCAGCAGGTCGATCTGGCGGTTCAGCGCCGGCGACAGGTCGTTGCTGGCCAGCCCGACCGCCTCCCAGGTGTCGCGGCGCACCTCGGCGCCCGCGGCCAGCACCAGTTCGCCACCGGCCAGCTTCATCAGTGAGCGGGTGAAGGTGGCGTCCAGGCTGGTGTTCTCGGCCTTGTGCAGGCGCAGGGTCTGCCCATCGATCGCCGCGGCGGCCAGCACGGCCAGGCCGGCGGCGTTTTGCAGGCCAAAGGGGTTGAGCTTGGGGTCCAAGTAGAGCGTGGTCGCCGTGCCCTGCACGGTGGCAATGCCGCTCACGCGCAGCCAGCCGGAGCCGGCCTGGGTGTCGCGTTGGGAGCGGCCCATGTTGAAGCCCGCGCGGTAGTCCCAGCCGGCGACGCCGCCCTCCAGGGTGAGGACGAAGCGGTCATTGGTGTGGATGTCGTCACGGATGCGCGGGCCGGCGTCGGCCACCGACCACAGCACATCGATGGGGCGCCCGGCAAGGTTCAGGCCCGGCACGGCCGGCACGATGCCGTTGCCCGGGTAGTAGGGGTGGGTGTTGGTCAGGCGCACGGTAGGCGCAGCGGGGTTGTTGTACTGGTCGACGCTGAACTTGCTGTGGTTGAACTCGGCCGTCAGCAGGTGATCGGCGCCAAGCTGCAGCTTGCCCTGCGCGTAGAAGTTGAGGATGTCGTTCTTGTTGTTGAAGGCCGTGTACTGCGTGTTGGCATCCAGGAAACAGGTCTGACGGCCGCCCGATGTGCTGGGCACCGAGTAGGGGGCCAAGCAACCGGAGGCGTACATCGGGTTCCAGCGCACGGTGCGCTGCGATGACGTCGGGTTGGTCGGGTCGGTGAAATTGCCTGGCGTGGCGTTGGCGCCCAGGCCCGGCGCGGTGCTGATGCCCAGCTGGGTGAGGGCGGAGCCGTCGGTCAGCTCCGGGCGTGCCTCACGCAACAGCACGTCGCGCTTTTGCACATCGAAGGCGGCGTAGACATTCCAGCCTTGCGAATCCAGATCGCCAAGACCGCCGATCAGCCCCAGGGCCTTGGTCGCACCACCGCCGGATCGCTGCGGTTGCATGGTTTCCACCTTGATGCCGCCGCCCTTGTAGCTGTTCAGGGTGTAGTAGGCCTGCACGCCGCCAATGGCGTCGG
>NZ_JBFUDE010000005.1:0-355993 GCF_056404875.1 Hylemonella sp. P2_B10 | reverse complement strand
GCGGGTATGGAGAAGCTTTGCCAGTTGATGACGGAGTGGTTCAGTCCGGCGCCGTTCTGGGTGGTGACGACCAGTTGGTTGGCGCCGGGGGTGCTGATGCTGGCCTGGCCGACGACGGCGACGCCGCCTGTGGGGTTGGCCCAGGCTGAGCCCATGGGGCTGCAGGCCAGGGCGACGCCTATGGCCAGAGCACCCAACGACAGGCTGGCGGCTCGGCTGTGGCTGCTGGCGCCCAGGCAGGGGCTGGCGACATCACCCGCACCGCCTGCGCTGCCCTTGCCGGCGCCGCTGGCAATCTCGGCCACCGCCACCATGGCCCCCAAGGCCTGGTTCCAGACGGTCCTGAAGGTGTGGTTCAGCGAGGCTCGGCTTGTCATGTGTGGCTACTCCCGATCACAGGTCACAACTGGCCGCGGGAACCCGCGCAAATCAACCCATTCGCGCAGGCCCTGGTATCACGCCAGCAGGGCTTGAAAGGCGCCGCGAATGAATGCAGTGACATCCGGGTACCCGATAGCCGTACATTGTGCCGCCAGCTTCACGGCTTTGTCGCGCATCTCCAAATTTGTGTTCAATAGCGTGATTTCGTTCACGAAACTGGATTGGTCCTGGAAGGCCAGCGCGGCCACGCCCTGCTGCACCAGGCGCAGCCCGGCGAACAATTGCTCCTGGTGCAGCGGGATCATCAGCTGCGGCACGCCGGCAAACATGAAGGTGGCCACCGTGTTGTGGTTGGCGTGGCTGATGACCCAGTCGGCCTCGCGCGCCACCTGGGCCAGGTCCACCAATTGATCGGAAAAACGCAGGTGGTCACCGCTGTAAGTGCGCTTCAGCTCCTCTGGCAGATCGCGCACCACCAGCAGTGTGCACACCTGGGCCGCACGCAAATCCTGCAGCAGCCGCTCCAGCATGGGGATGGGGTGCAGGTAGCCGAACACCTTGGGCCCGGCGCCAGGCGGCCACAGCGCCGCCGCCTGCGGCTGCGGCGGCTCTGTGCCCAGGTAGTACAGGCCTTCGCGCGGGCCGAAGTGGTCCAGCTGCGGCCAGGTCATCAGGAAATAGTGGTCGGCCTGGGCGTAAATGTCGGACAACGCGGACAGCAGCGGACGACCGGTGCGCGCGATCGCCTGGTTGATGGTCTGCACCAGGCCGGCGTCATGGGCGCTCAGGGCTTGCAGCATCTCCGGCGTGCGCGGGGTGGTGATGAAGGGCGCGAAGGGGTCGGACGGCTGCAGCGGCAGCGGTGGGAGCATGAAGCCGGAGCCCACCAGCACTTTCTTGAACGGCCGGCCATAGGCGGCGGCCAAAGCCAGCGGGCTGTGCTCGAACAGCACCAGATCGGGCTGAACCAGGTCAAACAAGCTGCCCCAGGCGCGCAACAGAATTTCGGTTTCATCCACGTTGCCAAAACACTGGTGCGCCAGCATCTGGCCAAAGCTCTGGTGGATGGGCTCAGGCCGCAGGTCCCGGTGCTTCAGCGGCGCCTGAAAGTAGGTGATGGGCATGTCACCCAGGATCAGCTTGACGCGGCGCAACTCGCGCGCGGCCAAAAACACCTGGTGCCCCTCCTCCAAGGCGATGGCCATGGGCAGGCGCAGCTTGCTGATGTGGCCCAGTTCGGCCCCCAGCTCCCAGACGCACAGCACGCGGGCCATCGTCGCGGGTCGTCAGGCGCCAGCGGCCAGCAGGTCCATGGCGCGGCACAGGTCGGCCCAGGCCTTGGCCTTGTCGGGCAGGTTGCGCAGCAGGCTCTTGGGATGGTAGGTGGCGATCACCGGCACACCCTGGTAGCTGTAGGTGGCACCGCGCAAGCGGCCCAGCGGACGCGAGGCGACATCGGGCATGCTGGACTGCAGCAGCGCCTGGATGGCAAACCGCCCCATGGCCAGGATCACCCGCGGCTGCACCAGCGCCACCTGGCGGCGCAGGTACAACTCGCAACTGGCCAGGTCAGCCGCCTCCGGGTTGCGCCCGTCCAGCGGCCTGCACTTGGCGATGTTGGTCACATAGGCGCCGCTGGGGCCTTCGCCGCCCCGGCTGGCGCCCACCGCCCTCAGCATGTTGTCCAGCAACTGGCCGGCCTGGCCGGCAAAGGCGATGCCGGCGCGCTCTTCGTCCTCGTCCGGCGGGTCGCCCACCACCAGCCAGTCGGCCCGCACGGCACCGCTGCCCAGCACGGTGTTCTTGCGGCCGGCGCACAGTGCGCAGGCCTGGCAGGCCGCCACCGCCTGCCCCAGCGCTGGCCAATTGGCGGCGGCGATGTCCGTGGGCAGTGCCAGCGGGACCAGGCCCGGCGCCTGCACCTGCTGCGCCGCCGGTGCAACGGCGGCAGGCTTGCGCGCCATGTCGGGCCAGGAGGCGGGTGACGCCCCTGCCGTTTGCGGGGCCACAGCCGACGCCACCATCGCCGCAGGTTGGCCCTGCACGGGCACCTCGGCGGCCTCGGGCAGCCATACCGGCACACCCATCTCACGCAACATGGCGCGCTGGCGGGAATCCAATTGCAAGGCCATCAAGGGGTCTTTCTGAACAACATCACAAGCGCAAGCTCATCACCACCGCGTCTTCGCGCTGCTGCGCCTGGGCCGGGTAGTAGTTCTTGCGTTCGCCCACACGGCGGTAGCCATGGGCTTCATACACCTGCAGCGCGCGAGCATTGCTCTTGCGCACTTCCAGCCACACCCATTGGACAGCCTGGCCGCGCGCCCAGATGGCCAGCGCGTCCAGAATCACCCGTGCCCAGCCCTGGCGCTGGTAAGCCGGGGCCACGGTGATGTTCAGCAGGTGCACCTCTTCCACGCCCTTCATGGCGATGAAGTAGCCCAGCAGCTTGTCGCCTGCCAGCAGCAATTGCGCCTGGTAGCCCGACTTCAGCGCATCGGTGAAATTGACGCGTGACCAGGGGTGGGCATAGGCCGACGCCTCCGCCTGCACGACGGCGTCCAGGTGCTGCGGCCCCATGGGCTCGAACCGGGCTTCCAAGGGTTTGAGTACGGCGCTCATCGTGGCGGCAGGGTGATTGGCGGCTGCATCAGGAAGCCGCCTTTTCGGCGGCCCGTTCAGCAGTGGTTTTCGCCACTTTATCCCGAATGTAGCGCGGCATGGCCAGCTCCGCCGCCACCGCGTGGCCGGCAGCCAACAGACCGGGCGCCAAGCGCAGCAGGGCGCAGGCCTGCGGCAACGCCAGAACGGGCTGGGCGCCCGCCGGCAGCCGCAAGCTGGCACCGTACACCTTGTGGGCATTGCCGGCCAGGCTGAAGCCCTCAGCCAGCTCAACATGCTGCGGCGCCAGCAGGCAGTCGGGGCCGGTCTGGCGCCAGGCCTGGCCATCGTGCTCGAAGGGCGCGCTGTAGACCTCGTCCATGCGCGCATCCAGCGCCACCAGCACGCGCTGTACACCGCTGGTGTGGCGCGCTTCCTCCGCCACCGCCAGCAAGGTGCTGATGGGCAGCAACGGCACGCTGCCCGCCAGCCCGGCGGCAAGGCGGCGGGCGCTGGCGCCCAGCGCCAGGCCCTGGGCCACCGAACAGGCGGTGCGCAAACCGGTGAAAGAACCCGGGCCGGCGCCGAAGGCAATGGCATCCAGCTCTTCCAGCCGCAGACCAGCCTGGGCCAGCAGGTCTTGAATGCAGGGGATCAGGCTGGTGGACGCCTGGGCACCACCGGCGCCGGTGTGCTGCCAGACCTGCGTCGTGTCGCCCATGCCGCGCTGCACGGCCACCGACAGGGTTTCGGTGCTGGTGTCAAAGGCCAACAGCTTCATGGCAAGCATCCGTGTCGCGTTCAGGTGCAAGGCTTGGCCTGGGCCGCCAGCGCGGTGGCGGCCGGCGGCCGGGGCATGGCACGCACGCCGAACAGGATGCCGACGGTGACCAGCACCAGGCCAGCCAAAATGTTCCAGTGCAGCGGTTCACCCAGCAGCAGCACCGCGCCCAGCGCTGACAGGCCTGGCACCAGCGCGGTGATCATGGTGGTGCGCACCGGGCCAAAGTGCTGGATCATGCGGGTGAAGCTGATGCCGGAAATCACCACCGATCCCACACCCTGGAACACCATCTGGAACAGCACATCCCGCCACGGCGCAGTCCACAGGTGGCCAGGCACCCACTGCAGCGCCAACAACAGGTTGTAGGCCGGCACGTAGGCGACAAAGGCGAACACCGTGACGGCGATGGTGGCACGCACCGCGTCCAGCGCATAACGGCGCGCCAGCACGCCATAAACGCTCCAGCTGCAGGCGGCGGCCATGAACAGCAAGTCGCCCTTCCACACGTCACCGCCGTCAAAGGCCCGCAGCAGGCTGGCACCGCCCACCAGCAGGTCGCCGGCGACGATGCACAGCAGGCCCAGGGCGCGCGCGCGACTCAGGCGCTCATGCAACAGCAACACCGCAAACAGCGCGGTCCACAACGGCAGGCTGCCCGGCATCAGCACCGAGGCATGCACGGCCGGCGCAAACTGGAAGCCGCTGTAGGCCAGCATGGCGTACAGCGCCCCGGCGAACAGACCCGTGATGGCGGTGATGCGAAAGCTCAGCGGCGACAGGCCCAACCAGGAATCAGCGGCCGGTGCTCCTTTTGCCCGCTGGCGCCGCACCAGCCACCAGCCCCAGGGCAGCAGCACCAGGCTGGCGCCCAGGATGCGGGCGCAGGCGATGTCGAACGAGTTCAGCGTCGGGCTGCGCGCCGGATCGGCCGAAGCACGGGCGATCAGGATGAAGGAGGTCCAGATGGTCACCGTCACCACGGCCGCCAGCACGCCCTGCACGCGTGGCGACAGCTTTGGAAATGGGGAACGGGTGCCGGCGGCGTGCATGCCTGGATTATCGACGGCTCCATAATGGGCCATGGTTTCAAGGTCTTGGCTGTTGTGCGGCTTGCTGCTGGGCTTGGCCCGCGCGGCATCCGCCCAGGGCCTGCCGCCCGACGTGGAGGCGGCGCTGGCGCGCGCCAATGTGCCGCGCGACGCCGTGACCGTGCTGGTGCTGGATGCCGAAGGCAAGCAAGCGCCGCGCATCAGCCACCGCGCCCAGACGCCCGTGAACCCGGCGTCTATCATGAAGCTGGTCACCACCTTTGCGGCCCTGGACACGCTGGGCCCGGCCTACACCTGGACCACCCCGGTGTATGTGGACGGCCCGGTGCGCGAGGGCACGCTGCAGGGCAACCTGTACATCAAGGGCCAAGGCGACCCCAAGCTGGTGGTGGAGCGGCTGTGGCTGTTGCTGCGCCGGGTGCAGGGCCTGGGCATCCGGGCCATCGCCGGCGACATCGTGCTGGACCGCAGCGCTTTTGAGGCGGTGGAACCCGATCCGGCCGCCTTCGACGGCGAGCCGCTGCGCCCCTACAACGCCGCGCCTGACGCGCTGCTGATCAACTTCAAGTCCGTGCTGCTGAGTTTCGTGCCCGACAAGAGCCAGAACGTTGCCCTGGTGTATGCCGAGCCACCGCTTGCAGGCGTAACGGTGCCCACAAACGTGCCCCTGGTAGCGGGCGAGTGCGGCGACTACCGCGCCGCGCTGAAGGCCGACTTTGCCGATCCCAGCCGCATACGCTTTGCTGGCAGCTACCCGCTGGCCTGCGGCGAGAAGACCTGGGGCGTGGCCTATGCCGATCCCAAGAGCTACGCGGTGCGCGCCGTGGGCGGCCTGTGGGCCGAGATGGGCGGCAAGCTCACCGGCTCGGTGCGCGAAGGCAGGTTGCCGGCCGCGCTGGCAGCGCAGCGGCCGGCGTTCGAGCTCAGCTCGCCCACGCTGCTGGAGGTGGTGCGCGACATCAACAAGTTCAGCAACAACGTGATGGCCCAGCAGCTCTTCCTGACACTGGGCACGCAGACCCGGGTGGTCAACCCCGGCGTACAGTCGGGCACGCAGGAGGCCGCACGCGAAGCGGTACGGGCCTGGTGGGGCGAGCGCTTCGGTACGCAAGAGATGCCGGTGCTGGACAACGGCTCCGGCCTGTCGCGCGCCGAGCGCATCAGCGCCCAGGGGCTGGCCCAGCTGCTGCAGGCCGCCTTTCGCTCACCGCTGATGCCGGAGCTGATGTCCTCATTGCCCATCGCTGGCGTGGACGGCACGCTCAGGCGCAGCCGCGCCAAGGCCTATGGCATTGCCCACCTGAAGACCGGCACGCTGCGCGATGTGATGGGCATGGCCGGCTACGTGCACGCCCGCAACGGCCGCCACTACATCCTGGTGGCCATCGCCAACCACCCCAATGCAGGTGCCGCACGCGCCGCCTTCGAATTGCTGCTGGACTGGACCGCCAAGGGCAACTGAAGCGTTCTGGGACAATCCGGCAGATGAACGGGACTGACCTCATTGGCTACCTGGCCGCCACACTCACCACTGCCAGCTTTGTGCCCCAGGCCTGGCACACCTTCCGCACGCGCGACGTCAGCGGCATCTCGCTGGGCATGTACAGCGTGTTCACCGTCGGCATCACGCTGTGGCTGGTCTATGGGCTGACGCTGAAGGCCTGGCCCATCGTGGCGGCCAACGCCATCACGCTCAGTCTGGCAGCGGCGATCTTGGGCATGAAGCTCAAATTTAAGTAAAGCTGAGGCGGTCACACCACAAAAGTGATGAGGCCTAAGTAGTAACCCCGTTCCAGCATCAGGTCCCCGGGCGTACCATTTTTTTGATAAAAAAGAACGTTCGTTCTTTTTTAAGCACGAGCACGCCGGCACCCCTTTCCGGCGGCCACAACTCAGGAGAAAACGGATGAACAAATACAAGGCTTCATGGGCCGCGATGGGCGCCGCATTGCTCGTCGCCGCATGCGGAGGCGGAGGCGGCGGTACCCCGGCAGGTACGCAAGACACCAGCGGCACGCGTGGCGCGCTGCTGCAAAACCCGGCGCCGCGCATCGTGTCGCTGAGCGCCGCCGAACTCACCGGCAAACTGCAGGCCAGCAGCACCGGCCAGGGTCTGCTGGCGGTGGCCGGCACACCCGCCTGCGGCGTCGACGTGCAGTACATCCAGTATTACACCGTGGGTGGCGCCGGCGAGAAAGCCACCGCCTCCGGCGCGCTGATGGTGCCTAACGGCAGCAGCGCGCAGTGCTCCGGCGCGCGCCCCATCGTGCTGTACGCGCACGGCACAACCACCTCCAAGAACTACAACCTGGCCGACCTGAGCGACAGCACCAACCCGGGTTACAGCGAGGCGATCCTGATCGCCACCTTCTACGCCGCGCAGGGCTACATCGTGGTGGCGCCCAACTATGCCGGCTACGACAGCTCGGACCTGTCCTACCACCCGTACCTGAACGCCGACCAGCAGTCCAAGGACATGATTGACGCGCTGACCGCCGCCAAGAAGACCTTGCCCACAGTGTTCCAGCCCGGCACCACCGCCAGCAGCAAGCTGTTCATCACCGGCTACTCGCAAGGCGGCCACGTGGCCATGGCCACGCACCGCGCGTTGCAGGCCGCCGGCACGCCGGTGACGGCCGCCGCGCCGATGTCCGGTCCGTACGCGCTGTCAGCCATGAACGACCTGGTGTTCCTGGGCAACGTCAACGCCGGCAGCACCATCTTCACGCCCATGGTGACCACCAGCTACCAGAAGGCCTACGGCAACCTGTACACCACGCCGGCCGATCTGTACGAGGCCGCCTACGCCACCGGCATCGATACGCTGCTGCCCAGCACGCAGGGCCTCACCGCGCTGATCCAGGGCGGCAAGCTGCCGCAGTCCGCGCTGTTCAGCAGCACGCCGCCCACCGCACCGGCCGGCTCGCCGGCCACCGTGCAAGCGTTCCTGAACTCCGTCACGCCGCCCACCGGCACCGGCGCCACCGACGCGCTGTTCGCTAGCGGTTTCGGCACCAGCAACCTGGTGAAGAACAGCGCCCGCCTGGGCGCGCTGCTGGATATCCTGAACGCGCCGGACGGCGCCACGCCCGTACCCGGTAGCAACGGCCTGGGCATGCCGCCGGCCGCCCCGCAAAGCCCGCTGCGCAAGGCCGCCAAGACCAACGACCTGCGCGGTTTCACGCCCACGGCGCCGGTGCTGATGTGCGCCGGCAGCGGCGACCCGACGGTGTTCTACGCCATCAACACCGGCCTGATGAAGACGTTGTGGACGCCGCAGGTCAACGCCGGCCTGGTGACGGTGGTGGACGTGGATTCGCTGGCGGCCTCGCCCGGCCCCGCCGCTGACCCGTTCTATGTCGCCAAGGCGGGCTTCGCGCAGGCCAAGGCCCAGACGGCTGCCGCCGCCGGCACCAATCCGGTGGCCCAGGCCACGGCGGTCCTCACGGCCTACCACGGCTCGCTGGTGCCACCGTTCTGCAACGCCGTGGCACGCGGCTTCTTTGCCAAGTTTTAATCCCAGGGAGCGCTGAACATGACCAAGAACAAAACACTCCTGCGTTTGGCAGCCGTGGCGGCAATGGCTTGCGCCGGCACCGCGTCGGCAACCGACTTCACGGTCCAGGTCGGCTACGTCAACCTGAACCCCAACTCGACCGCATCCAGCGTCAGCGGCCCGTTCACGCCCGTGGACGCGCTGAGCCTGAAGGTGAAGGAGCAGTCCACGCTGTATGTGAGCCTGGTGGCTGCGTTGAACGACAACTGGAGCGCCCAGCTCGCACTGGGCCTGCCGCCCAAGCATGACGTGGCGGTGGTGGTGAAGCTACCCGCTGCGGTGACACCTGGCGTGGCCGCAGCCGATGGCCAGACTGTCGCCAAGATCACGCAGGCTGCGCCGACGTTCTTCATGAACTACAACTTCGGCGACAAGAGCAGCAGCTGGCGGCCGTTCGTCGGCCTGGGGCTGAACTACACCACCTTCACCAAGCGCGAATCCACCGCGGTCAACGACGCCATCAATGGCGGCCCGACCTCGATCAAGCTGAAGGATTCCGTCGGCCTGGCCGCACAACTGGGCCTGACCTACAAGTTCGATCCCAAGTGGTCCATCACGGCGGCGCTGGCCACTGCCAAGGTCAGCACGACGGAGACCACCAACACGCTGGGCATCGTGCGCACGGCCAAGATCGATTTCCACCCGAACGTGTTTTCACTGGCGGTGGGTTACAACTTCTGATGCTTGTGGGGGCAAGCCCCGCATCGCAAAAAGCCGGCCCGGGCCGGCTTTTTTCATGCTGCAGCGGCGCGTGTCAAGCGGTCGCGCACGCCTTCCCAGGCTGCGTCATCGGGCGGGGTCTCGACCCAGATCAGCTTGATATGCTGGTCGTCAAACTCGCGCAATACGGCAAACAGCTGCTGGGCGGCGGCGGCGGCATCGTCTGGCATGCGCCGGCGTAACACCTTGCTGGAGCGGCTGTGCAAAATGGCGCGCGAATAGACGGCAATGGTGGGCGGCGCCTTGTCGATGTCGTCACCCAGCAATTCCAGCGCGGTCTGCAGTGCCTTGGCACTCATCAGGCGCACCTTGGCAGCCGGCGCGTAATGCGCCTCCAACGTGCCCGAGGCCCGCGGTGCCTGGCCAGCGCCGGTGTGGGCCAGCGCCTCGTTGTCCATCAACCGCAAGCCGCAGGCCTGTTCGATCTGCTGGCGTGAAATCTGGCCTGGGCGCAGCAGCACCGGCACGCCACGGGTGCAATCCACGATGGTGGACTCAATGCCCACCGCACAAGGCCCGCCATCCAGCACCAGCAGCGCGTCGCCGAACTCGTCCTGCACGTGCTGGGCGGTGGTGGGGCTGACGCGGCCGAACTTGTTGGCGCTGGGCGCGGCCACGCCCCACACCGGCGCCACCGGCTGGCCACCGGCGTCCAGCGGCAGCAGGCAGGCGCGCAACACCGCCTGCGCCAGCGGGTGCGACGGGCAGCGCAGGCCAATGGACGCCTGGCCACCGGCAGCCGCAGCGCCGACGCCTTCGCGGCGCGGCAGGATCAAGGTCAACGGACCGGGCCAGAAGGCGTCCATCAGCCGACGCGCGAAATCGGGCACCTGCGCAGCAAAATGCGCCACGCCCGCCGCGCCATGGGCCTCATCGGCCACGTGCACGATCAACGGGTGGTTGGCCGGCCGGCCCTTGGCGGTGAAGATGGCGGCCACAGCGGCGTCATTGGCGGCGTCGGCACCCAAGCCATAGACCGTCTCGGTGGGCAGGCCCAGCAGTGCACCGGCGCGCAACGCCTGCACGCAGGCGTCTATGGATTGGGCAGCGTCACCGGGCAGGATCATGGCAAGACCAAGGGCATCAAAGCGGCGGCAAGCCCAGCAGGGCAGCCGCCTGCTGCGCCACGTCACGCACCTGGGCCATGTCACCACCGGTGAAGGTCACGTGCCCCATCTTGCGCCCCGGCGCGGCCTTCAGCTTGCCGTACAGGTGCAGATGGGTGCCGGGCAAGGCCAGCAGGCGGTCCCACGGCGGCGTGCCCTGTTGCCACAGGTCGCCCAGCAGGTTCAGCATCACCGCCGGGCTGTGCAGGCGCGGCTGCACCAGCGGCAAACCAGCCAGCGTGCGCACCTGCAGATCGAATTGCGACACATCACAGGCATCCAGCGTGTAGTGGCCGCTGTTGTGCGGGCGGGGCGCCATCTCGTTGACCACCAGGCTGAGGCTGCCACTGGCATCGCGCAGCACGAAAAATTCCACGCACAGCACGCCCACATACTGCAGGCCTTCGGCCACAGCCCGGGCGGCGTCCACGGCCTGCTGGGCCAGGCGCTGCGGCAGGTTGCCGGGGTGGACCTCGGTCACGGCCAGGATGCCATCGCGGTGCAGGTTCAGCTGCGGCGGAAAGTTGACGCATTGACCATCACGCCCACGCGCCACGATGACCGAGCATTCGGCATGCAGCGGCAACAACTTTTCCAGCACGCAGGGCACCCCTTTCAGGCCAGCCCAGGCGGCGGTCAGCTCGGCGCGGCTGCCCACGCGCACCTGGCCCTTGCCGTCATAGCCCAGACGAGAGGTCTTCAGGATGCCGGGCAGCAGGTCGTCCGTCACCGCCTGCAGTTGCGCCTCGCTCTCCACCACCGCATACGGCGCGCACGGCACGCCACAGCCGGTGAAGTGGGCTTTTTCACGCGCGCGGTCCTGCGCCACGCTGACAGCGGCGGCGGCCGGGGCGACCGGGCGGCGCGCGGCCAGCCAGTCCAGCGCCTGGGCCGGCACGTTTTCAAATTCGGTGGTGATGGCGCCGCACAGCTGCGCCAGTTGCGCCAGGCCGGCTTCGTCCAGGTAAGCGGTCTGCACATGGTGGTGGCTGACCAGGCCGGCCGGGCTGGCCGGGTCCGGGTCCAGCACGGCGGTGGCATAACCCATCTGCTGCGCGGCGTGCACAAACATGCGGCCCAGCTGGCCGCCGCCCAGCACGCCCAGCGTCACGGCCTGATCTTGCCCCAGCGCCTTGTCGGGATTGACCTGCACACCCGGCAGCAGCGCGCCTGCGGCAGCCGTCATGGCGTGCCGCCACCCGACGTCGGCAGGCTCATGGCGCGCGCGGCTTCGGTTTGCTCGGCGCGGAATTGCGCCAACTTAAGGCGCAGGGCGGCATCCTCGTTGGCCAGCATGGCGACGGCGAACAGCGCGGCATTGGCGGCTCCGGCGGCACCGATGGCAAAGGTGGCCACCGGCACGCCCTTGGGCATCTGCACGATGCTGTGCAGCGAATCCACGCCCGACAGGTGCTTGCCGGCCACCGGCACGCCCAGCACCGGCACCAGGGTCTTGGCGGCCAGCATGCCGGGCAGGTGGGCAGCACCCCCGGCACCGGCGATGATGGCGCGCAGGCCGCGCGGGGCGGCGTCCTCGGCGTAGGCGAACATGTCGTCGGGCATGCGGTGCGCCGACACCACGCGGGCCTCGTGCGGCACGCCGAACTGTTGCAGGATCTGCACCGCGTGCTGCAGGGTGTCCCAGTCGGAACTGGAACCCATCACCACGCCCACCAGCACTTGAGTCATAGTCGGAAGGAATTTGTGACGGCGGCGCCAGCCTGGGTAGACCCAGGCGCCGCGCGGTCGGGGTTGAGGGGCCAATTTTACGTTGCGCTCGACCGCCCCGGGGCGCGACGATAATCAGGCCTGTCCATTGTTGAGGGCCGCCCCTGCCGGCCCTGCCCCGCCATGCTCGGTACCCACAGCCTGACCCTGTTCATCATTTCCGGCCTGCTGCTCAACATCGCCCCCGGCCTGGATTCGCTGCTGATCATGACGCGCAGCGCCACCCAGGGCTGGCGCGCCGGCGCCACGGCGGCGTTGGGCATTGGCACCGGCACCTTTGTGCACGTCTTCGCTGCCGCGCTGGGCCTGTCGGCGGTGCTGGCCACCTCCGCCACCGCCTTCACCGTGGTCAAGCTGCTGGGTGCCGCCTACCTGCTGTACGTGGGTGTGGGCATGCTGCTCAGCCGCAGCCGGCCGGCCCCTGCCGACGCCGCCCGGCCAGTCACCGCCCCGGAGGCGGCACTGCCTTACCGCAAAATCTTCCTGCAGGGCTTTGTCACCAATGTTCTGAACCCCAAGGTGGCGGTGTTCTTTCTCGCCTTCGTGCCGCAGTTCATCCTTCCCGAAGCACCCCACAAGGCCCTTGCATTCATCGCTTTGGGCTGCATCTTCAATTTCAACGGCATGCTGTGGTGCCTGTTCCTGGCCGTGTTCACCGCCTTTGCCAGCCGGCGCATCCAGGTCAGCCAGATGCTGGCACGCTGGCTGAACCGGCTGATCGGCGCGCTGTTCGTGTCCTTCGGCATCAAGCTGGCGCTGTCGTCGCAGCGCGGCTGAGCATTCGTATTTCAACAAAACCCCGCCATGATCAACGTCACTGTAGAAAATTTTGAGACCGAGGTGGTTGCCGCCTCGCTGCACACACCGGTGCTGATCGACTTCTGGGCGCCCTGGTGCGGCCCCTGCAAGGTGATCGGCCCCATCCTGGAGAAGCTGGAAACCGACTACGGCGGCCGCTTCAAGCTGGTCAAGATCGATTCGGACCAGGAACAGGAGTTGAGCCAGGCGTTTGGCATACGCAGCATTCCCACCTGTGTGCTGATGGTGGGTGGCAAGCCGGTGGACGGCTTCATGGGCGCGTTGCCCGAGGGCCAGCTGAAAGCCTTCCTGGATCGCCACCTGCCTTCTGAAGAGGCCCTGGAAGCCCAGGAGCAGGCCGAGGACGCCCAGGCCCTGGTGGCTGCCGGTGACACCGGTGCCGCCCTGAACAAGCTGCACGAAGCGCTGACCAAGGACCCTGGCAACGACGACGCCCGCTACGACTACGTGAAGCTGCTGATCGAGTGCGGCGAGCTGGACGAGGCCCAGGCCGCGCTGGCCCCAACACTGACACAGATCCCGCGCCAACTGCGCTTCGAGGCGCTGGGCCAGCTGCTGGATGCGATTGTGTTCGCCACCACCGACGCGCGCGGCGGCTGGGGCCTGGCGCAATTCGACGAGCTGATTGCCGCCAACAAGCGCGACTTTGACACCCGCCTGGCCAAGAGCCGGGTGCTGATTGCGCACAGTGAATGGACGCTGGCCATGGACGAGTTGCTGGAAATCATCATGCGCGACAAGGCCTGGAACGACGGCGTGGCGCGCAAGACCTACGTGGCCATCCTGGAACTGCTGGCGCCGCCGCCGGCCAAGCCCAGCCCGGCCGACGCCGGCAAGAGCGCCGGTGGCATAGAGATCGCCGGCAAGGCGCTGGCGCAGCAGGACCCACAAGCCGCACTGGTGTCGACCTACCGCCGCAAGCTCAGCATGGCGTTGAACTGAGACCTTGCGGGACAGACCACCACAAAGTGGTGCTCTGTCCTCAACACTTTGTAGCTGTTCGGCTGTTCCTCACCTCACGCAAGGGCCCGCGCCAGCAAGAAGCGAGTACCGGCAAATGCCAGCCCGAACAGCGCCGCGTAGGTGAACACCGCACCGCTGAATTCGCGGCGCGACTCGCGCCAGGCGCGCACCCGCTCCACCAGCAAACCCGCCACCAGCGGCGCGGCCACCAGGTTCAGCACCTGCATCCACGGCTGACGCAGCACCAGCACCGGGAAAAAGACGATGGTGATGATGCCGGCCGCGCTGCCGGTGCCCAAGGACCAGATCACTTCGCGCGTGACGCTGGTTTCCTTGTCGCGCCCGCGCAGTTTTTCCCAACCGGTTTTGAACAGGCCGCCGAAGGCCTCCGCAATCAACTGCAGGATGACCTGGCCGAACAACTCAAACAGCAGTTCGAACAGGGCTTCCAGCATCTGATTTCAAGCCGTCAGGCGCTGCAAGGCTTCCTGGTACTTGGCGCGCGTCTTCTCGATCACGTCATCTGGCACCGTGGGTGCCGGCGGCCGCTTGTTCCACGGCTTGCCATCGACCTGGGCCTGTTCCAGCCAGTCGCGCACGAACTGCTTGTCGTAGCTTGGCGGGTTGATGCCCTCCTGGTAGCTCTCGGCCGGCCAGAAGCGCGAGGAGTCGGGCGTCAGCACCTCGTCCATCAGCGTCAACGTGCCATTGGCGTCCAGTCCGAATTCGAATTTGGTGTCGGCGATGATGATGCCCTTGGTCAGCGCGTAGGCACTGGCCGCCAGGTACAGCGCAATGCTGATATCACGTATGCGCGCGGCCAGGTCGGCGCCAATGCGGCTGGCGGCCTCTTCAAAGCTGATGTTCTCATCGTGCTCGCCCACGGCAGCCTTGCCGGCCGGCGTGAAAATGGGCTGGGCCAGCTTGCTGGCGTTCTTCAGTCCCGGCGGCAGCGGCACGCCGCACACAGCCTGGTTGTCCTGGTACTCCTTCCAGCCGCTGCCCGCCAGATAGCCGCGCACCACCGCCTCGATGGGAATGGGCTTGAGCCGCTTGACCAGCATGGCCCGGCCTTCCACCAGCGGCACCTCGGCCGGCAGCACCGCGCTCAGCGGGTCTTCGCCGGTCAGATGGATAGGGCAGATGTTGGCGCCGTTGGGGCCCAGCTTGTCGAACCAGAACAGTGCCATCTGCGTCAGCAGGATGCCCTTGCCGGGAATGGGTTGGCCCAGGATGACGTCAAAGGCGCTGAGCCGGTCGCTGGCCACCATCAGGATGCGGTCGTCGCCCACCGCGTAGTTGTCGCGCACCTTGCCGCGCGCCAGCAGCGTCAGGGAACCCAGGGTGGAGGTGTGCAGGGCGATGGTGCTCATGTCTGTCGAAAGGTAAAAAGCCCGTGGCCACCCGCCGGGTGGTCACGAGCCTGGATTATCGCAAGCCGCGTGGCGGCTGGGTCAGCGTGTCAGTGCACCACCTGGGCCAGCTCGCCCTTGGCGTACTTGGTGGCCACCACCTGCAGGCTGTCGCCCTTGATCTTGGCGGCCTGGCCTTCGCAGCCGAACTCGATGTAGCGCTGCTTGCAGATCTGCTTGGCGGCCTCGCGCGCGGGCTTCAGCCAGTCGCGCATGTCGAACTTGTCGGGGTTTTGCGCCATGAACTTGCGCACCGCCGCCGTCATGGCCAGGCGGATGTCGGTGTCGATGTTGATCTTGCGCACGCCGAACTTGATGGCGTGCTGGATTTCCTCCACCGGCACGCCATAGGTTTCCTTCATGTTGCCGCCATACTCGCGGATGATGGCCAGCAGGTCCTGTGGCACGCTGGAGCTGCCGTGCATCACCAGGTGGGTGTTGGGAATGCGGCGGTTGATTTCCTTGATGCGCTCGATGGCCAGGATGTCGCCAGTGGGCTTGCGCGTGAACTTGTAGGCGCCGTGGCTGGTGCCGATGGCAATGGCCAGCGCGTCCAGTTGCGTGCGCTTGACGAAATCAGCCGCCTGCTCGGGGTCGGTCAGCAGCTGCTCGCGCGTCATGGTGGCGTCGGTGCCGTGGCCGTCTTCCTTGTCGCCGCGCATGGTTTCCAGCGAGCCCAGGCAGCCCAGTTCGCCCTCCACGGTGACGCCTGTGGCGTGCGCCATGGCCACCACCTTGGCGGTGACGTCGACGTTGTAGTCGTAGCTGGCAATGGTCTTGCCGTCTGCCTCCAGCGAACCGTCCATCATCACCGAGCTGAAACCCAGGCCGATGGCGCCCTTGCAGACATCTGGGCTCTGGCCATGGTCCTGGTGCATCACCAGCGGGATGTGCGGGTAGGCCTCGATGGCGGCCTGGATCAGGTGCTTGATGAAGGGTTCGCCAGCGTATTTGCGGGCGCCGGCACTGGCCTGCAGGATCACCGGGGCGCCGACCTCGTCGGCGGCCGACATCACGGCCTGCACCTGCTCCAGGTTGTTGACATTGAAAGCCGGGATGCCGTAGCCATTGGCGGCGGCATGGTCCAGCAGTTCGCGCATCGAAACGAGTGCCATGGTGAAGGTCCTGTCTAAAAAAGTTGGTAACCGCTTGGTAACTCGTACCAAACGGCCAATTCTAATTCCCCGCGTGAGACCTGAGTTCCCGCCGGGCCGCCCCAAGGGAACTTGCGGCCCCCTCGGGGGGCAGGACGGACAGGCAGTGCCGGACGTGGGGCCTACGACACCTGGCAGACCTTCAGCATGTTGGTGCCACCCGGCGCGCCCATGGGCTCGCCGCAGGTGATGGCATAGACATCGCCGCTTTGCACGATGCCGCGCTTCTTCAAGTGGCCTTCGGCCTGGATCAGCGCGGTGTCGCGGTCGGTGCTGGTGTCAATCAGGATCGGGCGCACATTGCGGTACAGCGTCATGCGGCGCTGGGTGGCCACACGCGGCGTCATCGCGTAGATGGGCACGTGGATCAGGTGGCGGCTCATCCACAGCGCGGTGGAGCCGCTGTCCGTCATCGCCACAATCGCCTTGGCACCCAGGTGGTTGGCGGTGAACAACGCGCCCATGGCGATCGACTGGTCGATGCGGCCAAAGGTCTTGCCGATGAAATCAGCCTCCAGCTTGACGTCTTCCGCACCCTCTGCGGCCAGGCAGATCTTGGCCATTTCAACCACGGTTTCCAGCGGGTACTTGCCGGCCGCAGTCTCGGCCGAAAGCATCACCGCGTCGGTGCCGTCCAGCACCGCGTTGGCGACGTCGCTGACCTCGGCACGCGTGGGCACCGGGTTGGTAATCATGGACTCCATCATCTGCGTGGCGGTGATCACCACCTTGTCGTGCTCACGCGCCAGCTTGATCATGCGTTTTTGCAGCGCCGGCACAATGGCATTGCCCACCTCCACCGCCAGGTCGCCGCGCGCCACCATGATGCCGTCGCTGGCCAGCATGATCTCCTCCAGCTTGGGGATGGCTTCGGCCCGCTCGATCTTGGCGATCAGCCCCGGCTTGTGGTCGTATTCAGCCGCCGCCACGTTGCACAGCTGGCGCGCCATCTCCATGTCGGTGGCGTTCTTCGGAAAGCTGACGGCCACATAGTCGGCCTGGAAGCTCATGGCCGTGCGGATGTCGTCCATGTCCTTGGCGGTGAGGGCTGGTGCGGTCAAACCACCGCCCTGCTTGTTGATGCCCTTGTTGTTGGACAGCTCGCCACCCAGCTTGACGGTGGTGTGCACCGCCTCGCCCACCACCGCGTCCACGGTGATGACGATCAGTCCGTCATTGAGCAGCAGCACGTCGCCGGACTTGACCTCGCGCGGCAGCGGCTTGTAGTCCAGCCCCACGGCCTTGATGTCACCCAGTTCGGTGCGGGCCGCGTCCAGGATGAACTTCTGCCCAGGCTCCAGCATCACCTTGCCTTCGGCGAACTTGCCCACGCGTATCTTCGGGCCTTGCAGGTCGGCCATGATGGCCACCTCGCGGCCGGCGCGCTGCGCGGCCTCGCGCACCAGCTTGGCGCGGTCGATGTGGTCCTGCGCCTTGCCGTGGCTGAAGTTGAGCCGCACGACGTTGACGCCGGCCCGGATCATCTGCTCCAGCAACGCCGGGTCGCTGGATGCCGGGCCTAAGGTGGCAACAATTTTGGTGGCGCGGCGGGCCTGGGCCATGGGAAGGTCTCCTTGTTATTGGATGCCCATTTTGTCACGGAAGCGGTTACCGACGGGCGTCAACCTCCAAGGCCGCGGCCTGACAGCCAGCGTTATTTCATGGGAACAGCACCGTCCGCAGGCCAGTTGCCCGGCGCAATGCGTTTGAGGTTCATCTCGAAGACCTGGCGCGGCTCGCGCCCTTCCACCAGGTACTCACCGACTTCGCGCCAGCTGTCGCCCTTGATGACGGCGGTGTAGCGCACGATGGCACCGGGGCCGCCCGGCGTGGTCCAGATGAAGCCGTCGGCGGTGGGCACCAGCGGGAACTCGCCGCTGCGCCCCTGGGCCCAGGAGCGCAGCGACCAGGTTTTCTTCACCGGGTCGTGGGAGATCACCGCGAAAGCGTTGAACACCACCGTGCCGTCCGGATCGAAGCCCTTGCCCTCCACCACCTGGACCACGCCGTCGAGGAACGGGCCCACCCGCTCAGTCTGCACGATCTCATGCCGCTTGCCCGTGGGGTCCAGCGACCAGGCGGTGCCGCGCCAGTTGCCGTTCATGATGGCGAACTGGCCCATTGCCGCTTTCAGCTTCGCGTTCAGTTCGGGCACGCTCTCGTGGCCCTGGGCCCAGGCCGCAGGGCTCAAAAGACAGGCGGCAAGCGCGAACCATGCGGCAGATTTCAAGGCTTGCAGGGTCGTTGGCTTCATGGTTTCTCCTTGGATGAAGTGCATGGGTGGATGAATGCGGGGGCCAATCAACTGGGCAGCGCAGCCGGGTCTGCCGGTCAAAACTCGCCGCCGAGGATGTCTTTCAAATGCGCGACGTGCTGCTGAAAGGCGCGCCGGCCAGCAGCCGTCAACTGCACGCGCGTGCGCGGCTTCTTGCCGACGAAATCCTTGGCCACGGCGATGTAGCCAGCCTTCTCCAGCGTGCCCAGGTGCGCACCCAGGTTGCCTTCGGTGGCGTTGACAATGGCCCGCAGGCGCACGAACTCCACCTGCTCGCCGGAAGGAAAGGCGTGCAGGGTGGCCACGATCTTCAGGCGGATCGGCTGGTGGATGACATCGTTGAAGCCGGCCATGCCATCACACCCGGCGCAGCCAGACCCCAGCCAGCAGCAAGGCGCTACCACCCACCACCGCCATCCACAGGTCAAAGTGTTGGGCGACGTAGAGATAGCCCACCAGGGTCAGAGCGGCCAGAAGCGTGCCCGTGACCACGAAACGCAGGCCCAGCCAGAGGCCGGCTGCGGTGTAGGCAACCGCCGCCACCAAGGGGATGAAGGCCGACACCTGCCGACCTGACACCGGCGCAAACACCACCAGCGCGCAAAAGATAAAACCAAACAGGGCCCCTGCCAGGCCCGCTATGCGCCAGCCGGCCCGCCTGTCCACGCGTAGGAACTGGCGCCGGGCAACCGCGACGGACAGCGCCACGCCTGCCGCATCGAGCAGCAACCACACCGGGCCGCGCCAGGCCGGCAGCAGGTCGCTCGCGCCATAACCCAGCAGCCACACGGCCGCCCATACAAAGAAGAACGGTGAGGCCTGTCTGTAGCGATAAAGCGAGGTGCTGTGCGCGGCAGCCTGCTCTATGCCTTGCAGGGCTGCCCGGGCCTGCTCGGGCGTCAATGGCGATGCAGTGTTATCGGTCGTTCCCATATTTAGAGTACTCTGTGTCGCAGAGTATATGGGTTTGTTCAGAATACGGCAACCCCGCCAGCCCACACGGACGCCCACCATGCAACCCCCAACTTCCGATCTGACGCTATATGGCGCGCAAGCCTCGGGCTCCACCGCCATAGAGGCGGCGCTGACGCTGCTGGCCATCCCCTACACCTTGGTCGAGGGCGCCACCTGGGCCGAGGCCGCTGCGCGGGAGCGCGTGGCCCCGGTGAATGCGATGCGGCAGATTCCCACGCTGGTGTTTCCCGGCGGCGAGGTAATGACGGAAAGCGCCGCCATCCTGATCTACCTGGCGGACCTGCACCCGCAGGCGCGGCTGGCCCCTCTGCCCAGCGATCCCTTGCGCCGGCCCTTCCTGCGCTGGATGGCCTATGTGTCGTCGGCCATCTATGCGCTGCACTGGATCAAGCCCGACGTGGCACGCATAGGCGCACCGCAGTCAGCCCGCGAAGCGGTGGTAGGCGCCGTGCATGACCGCATTGCCTTCTGCTGGAGCCACATGGACGCGCAGCTGGTGCCCGGCCGCTACCTGTTGGGCGACGCGTTGACGGTGCTGGACCTGTATGTCACCGTGGTGTCGCGCTTCGGCCCGTGGCGGCAGCGCTTTTACGAGGCCGCGCCGCGCATGGCACCGGTGGTGCGCCGCGTGGACGACGACGCGCGGCTCACCGAGTTCTGGCGCGCCCGCTACCCATTCGACTGAGTGGCAGATTCGGCGGGTGGCTCGACAAAATACATGTCAATTTCCCCTTTGCCCTTGGCCTCCACCTTGCCTCGGTACTCACAATTGAACTCGCCGCGGATCAGGTCATAGGTGTAGGCCGAAACATTGACTTTACCGATGCCACCCGAGCTTTCCATCCGAGCAGCCACATTGACCGTATCACCCCAGATGTCGAAGGCGTACTTACGCTTGCCAACGACACCGGCCACCACCGGCCCTGAATGGACGCCGACCCGCAGGGACCACTTGAACGCGGCTGACTGGTTGCGCCATTTCAGGTAATCCAGCATGCGCAAACTCATGCGCACGCAGCGTTGCGCATGGTCGGCACAGGATTTTGGAAGGCCTGCGACGGCCATATAAGCGTCGCCAATGGTTTTGATTTTTTCCACACCGCATTCGTCGGCGATGTCGTCAAACGCTGCGAAGATCTCATTGAGTTCGGCCACCATGCGGTCCGGCGGCACAGTCGCCACGACATTGGTAAAGCCGCTGAAATCAGTAAACAAGATGCTGACGGACTCATGACGTGCCGGACGCGCGCGACCTGTGGTGGACAGTTCCTCAGCCAGCTCTGCCGGAAGGATATTGTGCAGCAACTCCTTGGTGCGTGCCTGCTCCAGTTGTAGTTCCAGTGTGCGCTGGGCCACCTTGGCCTCAAGCTCTCTTTCAGATTGCTGCAGACCTTGCAGCAAAGCGTGCTGCGCGGCCCGCTTCTCAAGGCGCAATTGGTAAAAACGATCGGCGATAGCCAGGCTCATCACGATGCTCTCAAACGAACCAGCAAGCATCAGTGGCTCCATTCGCAGAAACCCCTCAGCTTGGGTTTGGTAGGCAGCATGCAGCGTCAGGATCAGGATGGGAAAGAACGCAACGGCGACAAATTTGGCTGTGCGGTTTCCGCCAAGAATGGCTGAGACTATCCCCCAAATGGTTGCCAAGTAAGCTACCCCAAAAGGCAGTGTCCCCAGGGCATAGGCTTTTTGCAGTGCAGCACCTTGACCGGGAAGTTGCAGCGCAGTGACGACAAGTTGAAATCCAATTGGGACAGCCGATACGACGATCGACCAGAAGATCACGCGCGTGGTTACAGGATTGCTCTTTGGCAATTCGAGCAATCGAATGATGAACGCCGTCGGAAAAATCAAGGCTGCGAATATTGAGGCAACCCAAGCGGTTTGCTCGAATACCGGCGCGTTGGGCCAGAATCTTTCGAATGCTGTGCCGTAGCCACCAAGGGAAGAGCACATCCCAAAGGTCCACGCCGCCAGGGACATGATGTAAAACAGATTGTTCACGTCCCGGTTGTATAGGCCCAGCATCAGATTAAATAGCCCCAGCGCCAGGGCTATGCCCAGCAACAGGAAAAACGTAGTCTCTTCGTTTCGCGCGTTCAGGCGAAATGCATCCGGCTGCCACAGCATCGGTCGAACGATGGCGCCCAGATACCCGGTGGAACGAACGCGCAGAAACACGTGAATGGTCTGGCTGGCCGGTAGCTCCAGCGGAAAGACAAAAGTGGAGGTTTGAAGGGGTCGCTCTGCAAAGCGCTTTGTTGACCCCGTCGACACATGCCGATAACGCCCCTGGGCATCGGGCCAGTACAGATCAACTTCCTGCAAAGTCCGGTTGCCGGTATCAAACCAGTAGGTTGCTGGGTTCGCCGAGGGGTTTTGAAGTGTGATGCGAATCCAGAATGCCGAAGGGGAAACACCTATGCTGGGTGATCCCGGCTTGAAACTGCCGGCGCCGCGGACATCCGCAAATGTCAGCGTTCCAGCGGGGTCCTCCAATAGCAGGGTTGCCGCCGACAGGTCAGTATGACTTGCGGCCAGATCAACGCGCACTGTTTCGGTTGCAGCCACAACGCGGGGAAAAGCCAAGGCGGCCAGGACCCCCAGGAGAAAGTACAGCAGCGAACGCCCCATGTTTCCTCCTCCCTGAGGCGGCAGCCTCAGCCCGCCCGCTTCGTCAGTATCTCGAAGGCCGGCAGCGTCTTGCCCTCAAGCACTTCCAGAAACGCCCCGCCGCCGGTGGAGATGTAACCCACCTGCTTCTCGATGCCGTATTTGGCGATGGCCGCCAGCGTGTCACCGCCGCCTGCAATGGAGAACGCACTCGACTCGGCAATTGCCTGCGCGATCGCCTTGGTGCCGCCCTCAAAGGCGGGGAACTCAAATACGCCCACCGGCCCGTTCCACACCACGGTGCCGGCCTGCTTCAACTGGGCAGCGAGCTGCTGCGCGGTTTGCGGGCCGATGTCCAGGATCATGTCGTCGTCGGCGACGTCGGTGGCGGCCTTGGTGGTGGCAGGCGCATCGGCGGCAAAGGTCTTGGCCGTCACCACGTCCACGGGAATAGGCACGGCGGCACCGCGCGCCTTCATGATGTCAATCACCGCCTTGGCCTCGCCCAGCAAGTCGGCTTCCGCCAGGCTCTTGCCAATTTTCAGGCCGCTGGCCAGCATGAAGGTGTTGGCAATGCCGCCACCCACGATCAGGCCGTCCACCTTTCCGGCCAGGCTCTTCAGGATGGTCAGCTTGGTGGACACCTTGGAGCCGGCCACGATGGCCAGCAAGGGGCGCCTGGGCGCCAACAAGGCCTTGCTGATGGCGTCCATCTCGGCCGCCAGCAACGGGCCGGCGCAGGCGATGGGGGCAAACTGCGCGATGCCGTAGGTGGAGGCCTCGGCGCGGTGCGCGGTGCCGAAGGCGTCGTGCACGAAGATGTCGCACAGCGTGGCCATCTTGCGCGCCAGGCCTTCGTCGTTCTTCTTCTCGCCCTTGTTGACGCGGCAGTTTTCCAGCAGCACCAACTGGCCCGGCGCCACCGTGACGCCGTCCACCCAGTTGGCCTGCAAGGGCACCGCGCGGCCCAGCAGCTCGGCCATGCGGGCGGCTACCGGGGCCAGCGAGTCCTCGGGTTTGAACTCACCCTCTGTGGGCCGGCCCAGGTGTGAAGTGACCATCACCGCAGCACCAGCGTCCAGCGCCATCTGTATGCAGGGGATGGAGGCGCGTATGCGCGTGTCCTCGGTGATGCGACCCGCATCGTCCTGCGGCACATTGAGGTCGGCGCGGATGAACACGCGTTTGCCGGCCACTTGGCCTTGGGCACACAGGTCTGCGAAGCGGATGAAGTTCATGGTGGTCTCAGGTTGGAATGAAATGCGGCGCAACCGTGCATTGTAAAAAAACGTCGCGTGGGGTTTTGATGGCGCACAATTGGCGCCTGTCCATGCCCTGGCGGCACAACACCTCGGTGACCCTCATGAGACTTTCCGCATTCATCGAAGTGAACCTTGAAGAAATTCTTCGCGAATGGGATTCATTTGCCAGGACACTCTTTCCGGCCAAAGACCGGTTGAGTGCGCTGCTTTTGCGTGACCATGCGCGCGAGATGCTGGTTGAGCTCATGCACGATATCCGAACGCCGCAGAGTCCACAGCAACAAATTGACAAATCACAGGGGAAGCCCTCGGCGTATCACCTGGATGAAAGCGCTGCGAGTATTCATGGCGCCTTGCGGCATGACGAGGGCTTCAGCGTTTCGCAGGTCGCCGCGGAATTCAGAGCGCTCAGAGCTGTGGTTCTTCGTCTGTGGTTGCCAGAAATTTCGGTCCTGCCCAAAGAAGTGGCCGATGACATCGTGCGATTCAATGAAGCCATTGATGAAGCACTCGCTGACTCCATCGTCACCTACCGGGAGTTCTCGGCGCCATGATCAGGATGGCATTGCCAGCAGCTGATTGATTTGCGTTGAGCGCTGGGTAGCGCACAGACGGCTGGCTGAAATCAGCGTAGCCTCATCCAGCATGGCCACCGCAAATTCAACACCCACTGAAGCACCCCCTGGACTGCCGCTTGATGTGGAGCCCGAAAAGTCCCTGACGGCGGTTTTAGGACAAGCCGAACATGTGAAAGAGCTGGTGGATCAAAGTGCGTTGGAGCTGTCGTCGGTCAATGACAAGCTTGCACACGAGGTGCAACAAGGCGCCGAGCCTTCCGGGGTGCGCCTCGCGCTGGAAAAGAGTCAGGCCGTTGAGAGCAAGGTACACGACGCGGCAGACAAGCTGTCCGTGGTGAATCTGGCCCTTGAAGCCGAAGTCAGCGCGCGCCATGCACTGGAGGCGCAATTGGCCACCGTTGTGCAAGACGAAGAAGTGGCACGCCATGCCGCTTTCCATGACCCGTTGACGGGCTTACCCAATCGCGCGCTGTTTGAAAATCGGCTGGAACACGGGTTGGCGCAGGCCAAACGCCATGGCAGAACGCTGGCCGTCATGTTCCTGGACCTCAACGACTTCAAGAAGATCAACGACACCCATGGTCACGATGCCGGCGACGCCGTACTGCGAACCATCGCGCATCGGCTGAAGGAAAACACGCGCGACGACGACACCATCAGCCGCTTTGGTGGCGACGAGTTCTTGTACTTGCTGACCGAGATCGAGGTAGATCAGGACGCCATCCTGATTGCGGCAAAAATCGCGGCCGCGATCAAAGTACCCTGTCAACTGGGCGCGGTCCAACTGGTCGTCACGCCGAGCATTGGCATCTCGCTCTTCCCGAAGGACGGGAGCTCGGCTGCGGCCCTCATCAAGAGTGCCGACGTGGCCATGTACAAGGCCAAACGAGGCAAGTCTGGCTACGCATTTGCGGATTGACGCCAGCAACCCGTGACGGGTGTGCGCTACCAGCCCAGCCCCAGATGCAACGGCAGGTACACCGCCAACCCCAGCACGATGGTGCCCAGCACCGCATGGCCGGCACCCTTGCGCCAGACGTAGAAGGCGGCGCCGGCTACCGCGGCATACAGCCGGGCATCGCGCCAGGTGTGGATCAGCTCACCCTGGGTCATGACGATTTCCGGCACCACCACCGCCGCCAGCGCGGCAATCGGCGCGTACTGCAGGCCGCGCTGGGCCCAATGCGGCAGGTGCCAGGGCTTTTCGGAAATGAAGAAGAAGCCGCGCGTGATGACGGTGACCGCCGTCAGCCCGACGATGACCAGCAAATGCCACCAGTTCAGCTCAGCCAGCATCAGGGTGCGCTCCGGTGCGCCAGCGGCGTCTTTTCCAGCAGCAGGCACACCACCACAGCGGCGGCGATGGCCGCCAGGATGTTCAGGCGCAACGGCAGCGCGAAGCAGGCCACGGCCGCCGCCGCGGCCACGATGGCCGAGATGGCGCGCAGCCGGCTGGAGGCCAGCGAGCACAGCAGGCCCGTCAGCGCCAGGATGCCGGCAAAGCCCAGGCCCCAATGCGTAGGGATGAAGTTGGCCAGCACCACGCCCACCACGCTGGCGCCCACCCAGGCGAACCAGTTCAGGCTGGTGTTGCCCAGCAGGTAGGCGATCTGGCCCACGCGCTCCTGTGCGTCCACGTCGTGCTTGGGGAAGCGCTTGACAAACATCACGTAGCTCAGGTCGCCACATAAATAGCCCAGCAACAGCCGGTCCGGCCGCGCCAGATGGATCAGGTAAGGCCGCATGTGGGCGCTGAAGACCACGAAGCGCAGGTTGACGCAAAACGCCGTGGCCAGGATCACCCACATGGGCGCGCCGGCCGCCAGCAGCGGGATGGCCGACAACTGCGCGCTGCCGGCGAACACCAGCACGCTCATCAGCAGCGCTTCCAGCGTACCCAGGCCGGCCTTGACCATGGTGACACCGGTCATCAGCCCCCAGGCGGCAATGCCGATGGCCACGCTGCTCATGTCCGCCACGCCCTCACGGAATCGCGGGTGGTGCGTGTGGGTGCGGTTGAACAGTTGCAGCATGGCTTGTTGCTCAGGCTCGCCGCGGCAGATCCAACGGCACGCCCGTCTGGCCCAGCAACGCCCCCGGCTGCAATCCAGCCACGCCGCGCACGAAATCAGCCACCGGCAAGCGCTTGCCGCCGGCGCGCTGCAGCCCGGTCAGCGTCAGCACGCCGTCGCCCGTCGCCACATCCAGGCCAGCCGGGCTGACGGACAGCACCTGACCCGGCTGCGCATTCGCCCGCCGGGTTGCATCGGCACTGGCGGCCCAGACCTTCAGCGCCTCATCGCCCAAGGTGGTGCTGGCACCGGGAAACGGATCGAACGCACGCACACGCCGTGCGATCTGCTCGGCGCCATCCTGCCAGTTGATCAGCCCCTCGTGCTTGTCGATCTTGTGCGCGTACGTCACGCCCTGCTCGGGTTGCGGCGTGGCCTTCAGGCCACCGCCGGCAGCCAGCACCAGCACGTCCACGATCATGCGGCCGCCCAGCGCGGCCAAACGGTCGTGCAGAGCGCCGGTGGTGTCCGTGGGGGCTATGGGCGTTGCCTCCACCAGCAGCATGTCACCGGTGTCCAGCCCGGCGTCCATCTGCATGATGGTGATGCCGGTGACGGCGTCGCCGGCCTCGATGGCCCGGTGAATGGGCGCGGCGCCGCGCCAGCGCGGCAGCAGCGAGGCGTGGATGTTCAGGCAACCCAGGCCGCTGACCGCGCTGCCCGGCTGGGGTTGGCGCATGGCGTCCAGCACCCACTGCGGCAGGATCAGGCCGTAAGCGGCCACCACCATCACGTCGGCACGCGCATCTATCAGCGCCTGGCGGGCGCAAACGGCATCCTCGGGGTATTTGCCGTCCAGCCGCAGGCTGCGCGGTTGCGCCACCGGGATGCCATGGCTCTGGGCAAACTGCTTCACCGCCGAGGCCTGCAGCTTCATGCCGCGCCCGCCGGGGCGGTCCGGCTGGGTCAGCACCAGGGGGATGTCGAAACCGGCGCTGTGCAGGCGCTCCAGCGCCACGCGGGCAAACTCAGGGGTGCCGGCAAACACCAGCCTCATCAAAGCGGCGTCCCGTGGTGGGCGTCGTCACGCTTGCTGCCGCGTTTGTCGTCCTCGCGCTGGGCTTTCAGCATCTTGGTCTTGATGCGGTTGCGCTTCAGCGGCGACAGGTATTCCACGAACACCTTGCCCAGCAAATGGTCCATTTCGTGCTGTACACAGATGGCCAAGGTGCCTTCGGCTTCAACCACGCGGGAATTGCCCTCGGCGTCCATTGCCTTGACCTTGACCTTCTCGAAACGCTCCACGCCGTCGTAGATGCCGGGCACCGACAGGCAGCCCTCCTCATTGAGCTTGCGCTCTGCGCTGGTCCAGACCAACTCGGGGTTGACCAGCACCAGCGGCTGGTTGCGGTCTTCCGAGATGTCGATGACGATCAGCCGCTCATGCACATCCACCTGGGTGGCGGCCAGGCCTATGCCATTGGCGTCGTACATGGTTTCCAGCATGTCGGCAGCCAGGGTCTTGATGCGCGCATCGACCTGGGCCACCGGCTTGGCGACCTTGTGCAAATTGGGATTGGGGTACTGAAGAATGGGAAGTAAAGCCATAGATTTCGCTCGCAGATGTCGTTATTTTCGCCACTTTTTCGGTTTGGGGCACGGGCGAAGCCTAGAAAACGTTGCCCAATCAAGGGCTTGAGCGCAAAATCGCCAGTGATTTATCAAGATTTCTGCCTGTCCAGCCGTACTGGCCGGCTGGCGGTCGCCCAACGCAACGGCAGCACCTATGACGATACACATGATGGCGAAATCCTCGATGGCAATGGCCCTGATGGCGTTGGTGGCGGTGGCTGCCGCGCCCGCCCAGGCCCAGAACTACCCGATTTCCGCTACCCAGAAGGCCACCGCCACCCAGGTGGCGCAAACCGGTGTGCCGCTGACCGACTTGGCACCCAATGCCCCCGACAACTACACCGTCAAGAGCGGTGACACGCTGTGGGCGATTTCCCGCCTGTTCCTGAAGAGCCCCTGGCGCTGGCCGGAACTGTGGGGCATGAACATGACGCAGATCCGCAACCCGCACCTGATCTACCCCGGCCAGATGCTGGTGCTGGAAAAGCGCGACGGCCGCGCCACGCTGCGCCTGGCCGGCGAGGGCATGCCGGGCGACCCACCCACCGTCAAGGTGTCGCCGCGCACCCGCTACGCCACGCTGAGCGACTCCGCGTTGCCGACGCTGAACACCAACCTGATTGAGCCTTTCCTGGCCGAGCCCATCGTGGTCGACCAAGCCGGCCTGAGCATGGCCCCGCGCATCGTGGCCACCCAGGAAGAGCGGGTGTTGCTGACCCGCGGCGACCGCGCCTATGCACGCGGCCCGGCCAACGCGCCGCTGGTGGACGCGCCCGGTCAGCCGCGCGACTTCCGCGTTTTCCGCGACGCCACGCCGCTGATCGATCCCTCCACCGGCGAGGTGCTGGGCTACGAGGCCCAGTACGTGGGCAAGGCCCAGCTGGTGCGCAGCGAAAGCGTGCAGCCCTCCACCGACAAGGACAGCAAGGACGGCAAGGACATCATCCCCGCCACCATAGACATCATGCTGGCCAAGGAAGAAATGCGGGTGGGCGACCGCATGCTGCCCGAGCCGCCACGGCAATTGCGCAACTACACGCCGCACGCACCCAGCGGGGCGGTGGACGGGCGCATTGTCTCGGTCTACGGCAGCGCTGTGGTCAACGCGGCGCAAAACCAGGTGGTGGCGATCAACCGCGGCACCCGCGATGGCGTGGACGTGGGCACGGTGCTGGCCATCCTGAAGGACGGCCCGCGCCTGGTGGACACCACCAATGGCGAACGCACCCGCATCAAGCTGCCCAACGAGCGCACCGGATTGCTGATGGTGTTTCGCACCTTCGAGCGCGTTTCCTACGCGCTGATCCTGGACATCAACGACGGCGTGAAAGTGGGCGACCGCCTGACCAGCCCCCGTTGAACACGGCGCCAGCCCATCGAGGCCTCGACGACAGCGCCATGGACCATGAAGAACTCGCCGGCTGGCTGCGTTTGACGCTGACGCCCGGCGTCGGCAACGAGACCGCCCGCAAGCTGCTGGCCGCCTTTGGCCTGCCGCCTGACATCTTCAAGCAATCGGCCACCGCGCTGGCGCAGGTGGCGAATGGGGCCCAGGTCAGCGCGCTGCTGCAAGAGCCCAGGGATTTTGCCGCCCAGCTGGAAACCACCTGGGACTGGCTGCACGCCGGCAGCGGCAGCGCGCGGCGCGACATCGTGGCGCTGGGCGACCCGGACTACCCGGCCTCGCTGCTGACCATCGACGACCCGCCCTTGCTGCTGTACCTGCTGGGCCGGCTGGACGGTCGCGGCGCCGACGGAGAGGCTGAGCCCTACGCTCCCTACCTGATCACCGGCGGCCTGGCCAATGGCATTGCCGTGGTGGGCAGCCGTAACCCGACACCGCAGGGTGCCACCAACGCCCGCCAGTTCGGCAAGGCGCTGAGCCAGGCCGGGCTGTGCGTGGTGTCGGGGCTGGCGATGGGTGTGGATGGGCAAGCCCATGAAGGCGCGCTGGAAGGTGCCCACGAACAGGCCCCCGGGCTGGTCACCATCGCCGTGGTCGGCACCGGGTTGGACCGGGTCTACCCGAAAAGCCACCTGGAGCTGGCGCACCGCATTGCCCAGCGCGGTTTGCTGGTCAGCGAGTTCCCGCTGGGTACGCCGCCATTGGCGGAAAACTTCCCCCGCCGCAACCGCATCATCGCCGGGCTGACGCGCGGCACGCTGGTGGTGGAAGCGGCGCTGAAATCGGGCTCGCTGATCACCGCGCGGCTGGCCGCCGAGCAGGGCAAGGAGGTGTTCGCCATTCCGGGCTCCATCCACTCGCCGCAGTCACGCGGCTGCCATGCATTGATCAAACAGGGCGCCAAGCTGGTGGAGTCCGCCCAGGACATTCTGGAAGAACTGAAGATCGACGTCGGCCTGCAAGACAGCCTGCTGCCGGCATCCGCCAGCGACGAGGACGACGAAGCCAGCGCCGAACTGGACGCGCTGCTGACGGCGCTGGGCTTCGACCCGGTGGGGCTGGATGCCCTGCAGGCGCGCACCGGGCTGGACACGGCCAGCCTGCAAGCCCAACTGATGGCACTCGAACTGGACGGCGAGGTGGCCCGCCTGCCCGGCGGTCTGTTCCAGCGCATGGGCATGGCATGAGTGTTGCCCCCACGGTCGCTCACTTCGTGTAGCTCCCTGCCCCCCAAGGGGGCCGCAAATCCCCTTGGGGCGGCCCGGCGGGGATTTGGCCTCGCTGGCGCCCATGAAATTGTGAAATAAGGTGGGTTTTTCACCACTTTGAACTGACCGGCGGGCAAACTTCTGCGCTATATTGAAGGACATGTTCGAAGTTCTTGTGTATGTGTACGAAAACTACTGGCGTGGCGATGCCTGTCCAGAACTGGAACACCTGGAACGCAAATTGAGTGCGGTCGGCTTCGAGGCCGACGAGATTCAAGATGCGTTGGTCTGGCTCAACGGCCTGAACCTCGCCGCCCAGGGCCTGCGCAGCGGCGGCGAAGACCAGCCGGTGCCGCAGCAGCCGCTGCAAGCCCCCGACAGCATGCGTGTGTACTCGGTGGCCGAGCAGGACCACCTGGGCTCACAATGCCTGGGCTTCATCAGTTTCCTTGAATCCAGCGGTGTGCTGCCCGCGTCCATGCGCGAACTGGTGGTGGACCGCGCCATGGCCACGCCCAGCGACCCGATATCGCTGGATGACCTGAAGATCATCGTGCTGATGGTCTACTGGAGCTTTGGCGAAGAGCCAGACGCGCTGATTCTCGACGAACTGTGCGAGGACACCGAAGGCCGCTTGGCGCACTGAACGGTCACAATCCCCAAAAAAACGGGCGCCCTTGGCGCCCAATTTTTTGTCCGCGGACCCTGTCACTCCAGCAGCCGCTCCGGATTGGCTTCCAGCTTGGCCAGCGCATCGCGCGTGGCGCGCACCGTCAGCGTCTCTTCCTCCTGCGGCAGCAACAGGCCGGCCTGCAGGTAGGCGGCCAGGCGCCCGGCCTGTATCAGGTAACTGTGGCCACTGCTGGCGGCAAACAGGTTCAGGTGCTTGCGATCGCTGCGCCAGGCAAACTGCACCGGCGTCACATGCGAATTGTGGTCCAGCGTGAACCAGGCGCCCAGTTGCAGCTCTTGCGCCCAGGACAGCATGGCCGGCGTGGGCTTGGAGCCGCCATCGGCGATGACGTCGATGGTGGAGGCCTCGATGCCCAGCATCATCTCTATGCTTTCGGCGTCCAGTGGCAGGTCACCCATGCCATCTTCGCTGACGAAATCTTCCAGGTTGGCCAGGCGCTTGGCCATGTCGTCGATCTGCGCCTGCGGGATGGCCTGGGTCTTGGACAGGAAGGCGTCGGCCAGCGTGTCGCTGACCGTCTTGATGTGGACTTCCTGCTCGGCGGGCGGCAAGCCCAGCAGCGTCATGCCCGAGCGCAGGCGCTGCAGCAGTTGCGGCAAATCCTGAATGACGCGGGCGCGGTCGGCCCGGTTGGGCTTGGCGCTGGCGGCCCACACCAGGTCGGAGGCTGATTTCTTCAGCGTCACGGTCTCGGCATGCTGCGGGCCCTTGCGCACCGCCGCCACCGCCAGCACCTCGGCCCAGACCTTGAACAGGAACTCGCGGATCTCCTCGCGCACGGGGATTTCCTTGAGCATGTTGCGCATCTCAATGGTGTACTGGATCGCCAGCGTTTCCTTCTGCTCCACCTGCTGCGCGACACTGACCACCTTCTGGGTGGCCTGTTTCTCGGTCAGGAAGGTGGCCAGGAATTTCTGGAACTCCTCATACACCAGCTGGTACACCCGCTTGCCGGTCTCGGGATACTGCTCGATGACCTGCACAATGCGTTTGACTTCCTTTTCCAGCGCGCCGCCGTGCACGCCGGAGGCATCAAAGCCAAGCACCACCGAGCCCATGCGGTCGATCAACTGGCGCGCCGGGTGGTCCAGGCTGCTGAAGAAGTCGGGTTCTTCCAGCGCCACCCGCAGCACCGGCATCTGCAGGCGCGAGAACCACACGCGTATGCCCGGCGGAATGCGCTCCTCGGTCAGGATGGCCTGGAACATCAGCGCGACGATCTCGATCGTCGCTTTCTCGTTCTTGGTCTCGGCCTTTTTCTTCAGCTCGGCGGTTTCCGCGCGCAGCCGTCCGGCCACCCGGGCCACGCCGGCCGGCGTGAAATCGTCCACCATGGTGCCGGCATCGGTGTCCGCATAGGCCACGCCCGCCACACCGCCACCGCCGCCCGCCGGCACGCCTTCGGGCCGGGGCCGCCGGGCAATGGCTGCCGCCAGCGCCGGAGAGGCCTGTTGGTACGACGTGGCCTCGAAATCGGCATCTACGCGCCCCACCAGCAGGCGCTTCAACTGCCCCAGCACACCTTGCGCGCGGCTGCGCGCGCGCGCCAGCGGCGTGCTGGAGGTCATCATGCGGGTTTCGTCCTGCGCGCCGTAGCCAGCCTGACCGCCCGACGGCGGGGCGTCGCCGCCCCAACCCAGGCGTCCACCGAAAGCGCCGGACGGGCGGCCACCTTGAGGGTTGCCACCTTGGTGACCGGCGCCGGGGTTGCCGCGATCGCTGCCCAGCGGGGCACGCCCACTGGTGTCACCGCTGCCGGAAGAGGGGTGTGCCAGCGGCCCCCGGCCGCTGGGTGCTGTGGGCGATGCGCGCTTGACGCGGTCCTTCAGCTCGATGGTGGGCATCACGCCCTGGCTGATCAGGTATTCATTGGCCTTGGTGTAGGCCGGCACCAGCCGCTCGGTCATCAGCTTGTGCACCGTGTCGTTGACCAGGCCCCAGGCGTCGCGCGGCATGCCGGCGCTGGCCCATTGCTCCACCATCAACAGGATCAGCACCTCAGGCTGCAGCACGTCGCCGCTCTCCAGCTCCTCGATGCTTTCCAGGAACTTGATGCGCAGGCGCAAGTCGTCGAGTTGGCCGCTGACCTTCTCCATCACGCTGAGCACCAGGCGTGAGGCCAGGATCTTGTTTTCCACCACCTCGGTGCCCACCAACTCGAAGCTGGCGTCGCCAAAGCCACTGCTGCCGCTGCTCTTGGCGACCGGCTCGGCTTTTTTCTTGGGGTCGGGTCGCAGCGCATTGCGCCACAGCTTCATGGTGCCGTCCACCCAGGCGGCACGCGCGCGCTGGTAGGTGGTCCAGACATCGCGCCGGTGCTGCATGTCGCGCGCCGAGGCCACCTCATTCATCAGGGCGGTCAGGCGCTCCTGCACGATCGCACCCAGATCGTTCATGGCGCGGCTGGCCTCGGCCACGAAACGCTCACGCGTTTCCTGTGCCAATCTCGCGCGCTGAGCGAAGGAGGGGGTGCTGGCCATGCGCAATTCTATGATGCCGGGGCTGGTTCAGTCAGACTGTAGCACCAGCGTTGGGATCGTTGGGGTCATCCGCCTTCTTGGCGCCGCCGTCCCCCTTGATCAGGTCCTCACGCTTGATGCCCAGCCACATGGCGATGGCGGCAGCCACGAACACCGACGAATAGATGCCAAACAGGATGCCGATGGTCAGGGCCATGGCGAAATAGTGCAGCGTCTCGCCACCAAACAGCAGCATGGAGACCACCATCAGCTGCGTGCAGAAGTGGGTGATGATGGTGCGGCTGATGGTGGCGGTAATGGCGTTGTCGATGATCTCGCGCGTGCTGAGCTTGCGCAGTCGGTGGAAGTTCTCGCGGATGCGGTCGAACACCACCACTGACTCGTTGACCGAATAACCCAGCACCGCCAGCACCGCCGCCAGCACCGGCAGTGAGAATTCCCACTGGAAGAAAGCAAAGAAGCCCAGGATGATGATGACGTCGTGCAGGTTGGCGATGATGGCGGCAACGGCGAATTTCCATTCGAAACGAATCGCCAGGTAGATCATGATGCCCACCACCACGAAGGCCAGCGCCTTCAGGCCATCGGTGGCCAGCTCGTCGCCCACCTGCGGACCGACGAACTCCTTGCGCCGCAGTTCGGCCGACGGGTCAGCCGCCTTCAGCGCCTTGATGACGTCGTCGCTCTGGCGGTCGGCGGTGCTGCCCTTGGGCGCCGGCATGCGAATCAGCACGTCCTTGGCGGTGCCGAAATTCTGCACCTGCACGTCGCCAATGCCCAGTTTGGTGACGGTGGCGCGCACGGCGTTCAGGTCGGCCGGCTGCGAATAGCTGACCTCCATCAGCGTGCCGCCGGTGAATTCCACCGAAAAGTGCAGGCCGCGCGAGAACAGGAAGAACACGGCGGCCAGAAAGGTCAGCAGCGAGACGGCGTTGAACACCAGCGCATGCCGCATGAACGGGATGTCACGGCGGATTTTGAAAAATTCCATTTGGCTCGTCCCTCTCTCAATCGGCCTTGGCCGGGCTGGCCGTGTTTGCGCCGGCTGGTCGCCACACCGTGCCTATCGACACACTCTTGAGCTTCTTTTTGCGACCGTACCACAGGTTGACCAGGCCGCGCGAGAAGAACACGCCGGAGAACATGCTGGTCAGAATGCCCAGGCAGTGCACCACGGCAAAGCCACGCACCGGACCCGAACCGAAAGCCAGCAGCGCCACACCGGCGATCAGCGTGGTGACGTTGGAGTCGATGATGGTGGCCCAGGCGCGGTCGTAGCCGTTGTGGATGGCCTCTTGCGGCGTCTTGCCGTTGCGCAGCTCTTCGCGCACGCGCTCATTGATCAGCACGTTGGCGTCGATCGCCATGCCCAGAACCAGGGCCATGGCGGCCATGCCAGGCAGCGTCAACGTGGCCTGCAGCATGGACAGCACCGCCACCAGCAGCAGCAGGTTGACCACCAGCGACAGGCTGGAGAACAGGCCGAACAGCATGTAGTACACACACATGAAGGCGGCCACGGCAACAAAGCCCCAGGTCACCGAGTCAAAGCCCTTCTGGATGTTCTCGGCGCCCAGGCTGGGGCCTATGGTGCGCTCCTCGATGATGGTCATGGGCGCGGCCAGCGCGCCGGCGCGCAGCAGCAGCGCCAGGTCGTTGGCCTCGGCCGGGCCCATGGAGCCGGAGATCTGGAAGCGGTTGCTCAGCTCGCCCTGGATCACCGCGTTGGAGATCACTTGGCCCTTGCCCTTCTCGAACAGCACGATGGCCATGTTCTTGTGGATGTTGTCGCGGCTGAAGTCCTTCATGATGCGCCCACCCTTGGCGTCCATGGTCAGGTCCACCTTGGGCTGCTGGGTCTGCGAATCGAAACCGGGCTGGGCGTCGGTCAGGGCCTCGCCGCCCACGATGACCTGCTTCTTGACGATCACCGGGCGGCCGTCCTTCTCCAGGAAGCGCTCGTCGCCGAACGGCACGGCGCCGGTGCCAGCGGCGGCGGCCGAGGCTTCGGCGCTCATGTCCACGGCACGGAATTCCAGCGTGGCGGTGCGGCCAATCAGGTCTTTCGCGCGCGTCACGTCCTGGATGCCGGCCAGCTGCACCACGATGCGGTCCAGGCCCTGCTGCTGTATCACCGGCTCGTTGACGCCCAGTTCGTTGATGCGGTTGTGCAGCGTGGTGATGTTCTGCTTGAGCGCCTGGTCCTGGATGCGGCGCGCCGCCTCCGGCTTGATGCTGGCGGTCATCTTGTAGTCAGTACCTTCGGGCACCTCCACCGTCTGCAGGTCGGCGAACTGGTCCTGGATGATGCGCTTGGCAGCCTCCATGGTGGCGGCGTCGCGGAAGCGGATTTCCACCGTCTGCTCCACCTTGTTGATGCCGCTGTGGCGCACGTTCTTCTCGCGCAGCACGGTGCGCAAGTCACCGGCCAGCGCATCGGCCTTCTTGGCCAGCGCGCCGGGCATGTCCACCTGCAGCATGAAGTGCACACCGCCGCGCAGGTCCAGGCCCAGGTACATGGGCCTCGAATAGAAGATGCTGGCCAGCCAGGCCGGCGAGCGCGACAGCAGGTTCAGCGCCACCACGTAGCCGGGGTCGCTCGGGTCGGTCACCAGCGCCTTTTCCACCGCGTCCTTGGCCTTCAACTGGTCGTCGGTGGAGGCAAAGCGGGCCTTGACGAAGGCGCCGTCCAGTGCCAATGCGTCAGGCGTCAGCTTGGCAGCTTTCAGCGTGGCGTCCACCCGGGCCAGCACGGCCGCGTCCACCTTGACGGTGGGCTTGGCCGACGACACCTGCACTGAAGGCGCCTGGCCAAAGAAATTGGGCAGGGTGTACAAAGCCCCCACCAACAAGGCGATCACGATGATCGCGTACTTCCACACCGGATAACGGTTCATGATCGCTTGCAGCCGTTACCGGCCGCCCGTGAAGGGGTCTTGATTACTTGATGCTGCCCTTGGGCAACACCTGCACGACGGCGCTGCGCTGCACCTGCAGCTCAACGCCGTCGGCCACTTCCAGGCCCAGATGGCTGTCACCCAGCTTGGTCACCTTGCCCAGCAGACCCCCGGCGGTGACCACCTCGTCGCCCTTGGCCAGCGCGTCCAGCATGGCGCGGGTTTCCTTGGCCTTCTTTTGCTGCGGCCGGATGATGAGGAAGTACATGGCCACCAGCATGATGACCAGCATGGGCAGCGGGCCGCCCAGCAAGGACGCCATGTCGGTACCGCCAGCGGCGGGAACGCTTTGCGCGAAGGCAGAAGAAATAATCACTGGCAGCTCCAGAACAAGATTCGAAATGGGAGAAATACGCGCACAACCATACCGGCTTGCGTCAGAGCAAGCCGCCATGCGGGCAGCCTAAGATTGTAAGCGGCTCCACGGCCTGCCAAAAACCCCAGCCGGCGAAGGTCAATTGGTGCCGCTCGCGGCCCAGTTCAAGGGCGACTCGGGGAAAACCCCGGCCGCCGTCGCCCCGCCTTCAACCGGTCCCAAGGCCACGCATGGCGCGTGATCAAGCCGCCTTTTGCAACGCGCCGGCGCGGAAGCGCTCCATGGCCTGCGCCCATTGGGCGCGCGCGGCCTTCAGGTGGCGCTCCTTCACGTGGCCAAAGCCGCGAATCTGCTCCGGGATGCGGGCCACGTCCAGCGCGGCCGACAGCTTGTCGGTGGAAAGCGTTGCCAGGATTTCTTCGATGGAAGCCTTGTACTCGCCAATCAGCGCGCGCTCGGTGCGGCGCTCATGCGTCATGCCAAACACGTCCAGCGGCGTACCGCGCAACACCTTCAGCGGCGCCAGCAGCTTGAACGCCAGGCCCATGGCCGGGCCGAATTGCTTCTTTTGCAGCTCGCCTTTTTCGTTCTTCTTGGCCAGCAGCGGCGGCGCCAGGTGGTAATTCAGCTTGAAGTCGCCTTCGAACATGCCGTTGACCTTGTCGCGGAAGGTCTTGTCGGTGTGCAGGCGGGCCACTTCGTACTCATCCTTGTAGGCCATCAGCTTGAACAGGTAGCGCGCCACGGCCTCGGCCAACGGCAAACCCTTTGCGCCACCCAGGGCCTCCTCGGCCTGTTTGACGCGCAGCACGAAGGCCTTGTAGGTGTCGGCATACGCGGCGTTCTGGTAGGCGGTGAGGAATTCCACGCGCTTGGCCAGCATGTCGTCCAGCGAGTCACGCTTCTTGAACGCCACCACCTGGCCGGGGTTCAGCAGCTTGGCCACGGCGGCGCCGTCGTGCGCGGCCTGGCGGCCCCACTCGAAGGCCGTCTTGTTCTGCTCCACGGCCACGCCGTTGAGCTCGATGGCGCGCAGGATGGAGGCGCGCTCCAGCGGCACCCAGCCGCGCTGCCAGGCGTAGCCCAGCATCATCGGGTTGGTGTAGATGCTGTCGCCCATCAGCTGCGTGGCCATGGCATCGGCGTTGAAGGCGCCAATGCCGGCGGCGCCGACGGCCTTGACGATTTCAGCGGTGCAGGCCTCAGCCGGGTTCTGCCAATTGGCATTGGTGACGAAAGCGGCGGTGGGCTGGGCGCTGCTGTTCAGCGCCACATGGGTGCGGCCCTCCCACATGCGCATCATGGTTTCCTTGCCGGCGGCGGTGATGGGGTCGCAGCCAATCACCAGGTCGGCGCCGGCCATGCCCACGCGGGTGGTGCGGATGTCGTCCTGGTTTGCGCCTATCAGCACATGGCTCCAGGTGGCGCCACCCTTTTGCGCCAGGCCACCGGCGTCCTGGGTGACGATGCCCTTGCCCTCCAGGTGCGCGGCCACGCCCAGCAGCTGGCCAATGGTGATGACGCCGGTGCCGCCGACACCGGCGACGATGATGCCCCACACATTGGCGGTGCTGTCGGTGCCCGCGCGCATGGACGGCAAGGTGGGCTCGGGCAGCGCGCCCAGGTCCAGCGGCGACGGCGCCTTGGCCTTGTCAGCCTTCCTCAGCTTGCCGCCCTCCACCGTGATGAAGCTGGGGCAGAAGCCCTTGACGCAACTGTAGTCCTTGTTGCAGCTGCTCTGGTTGATCTGGCGCTTGCGGCCGAACTCGGTCTCCAGCGGCTCCACGCTCAGGCAGTTGGACTGCACGCTGCAGTCGCCACAGCCCTCGCACACCAGCTCGTTGATGACCACGCGCTTGGCCGGGTCCACCATGCTGCCGCGCTTGCGGCGGCGACGCTTCTCGGTGGCGCAGGTCTGGTCGTAGATGATGATGCTGGTGCCCTTGAGCTCGCGGAACTCGCGCTGGATGGTGTCCAGCTCGTCGCGGTGGTGCACCGTGATGCCGGCGGGCAGCGTCACGTTCTCGTACTTGTCGGGGTCATCGGTGACCACCACGATCTTGACCGCGCCCTCGGCCTGCACCGAATGCGCGATCTGCACCACCGAGTGGCCTTCGGCCCGCTCACCGACCTGCTGGCCGCCGGTCATGGCGACGGCGTCGTTGTACAGGATCTTGTAGGTGATGTTGACGCCGGCCGCAATGGACTGGCGTATCGCCAGCAGGCCGCTGTGGAAGTAGGTGCCGTCACCCAGGTTGGCGAAAATGTGTTGGTCATTGCAGAAAGGCTGCTGGCCCACCCACGGCACGCCCTCGCCGCCCATCTGTGTGAAGGCGAAGGTGGAGCGGTCCATCCAGATCGTCATGTAGTGGCAGCCGATGCCAGCCATGGCGCGCGAGCCCTCGGGCACGCGGGTGGACGTGTTGTGCGGGCAGCCGGAGCAAAACCACGGCTGGCGCTCGGCCTTGACCTCCAGCACCTGCATGGAGCGCTCCTTGGCCTCCAGGATGGCCAGCTGGGTGTCGATGCGGGCCGCCATGTCGCTGTCCAAGCCCAGCTTCTTCACCCGCTGGGCCAGCGCGCGCGCGATCATGGCCGGCGACAGGTCGGCCTTGGCGCGCAACAGCGTGTTGGCGGTGGGGTTGGGGGTGGACCATTCGCCGCCGGAGAAATCGCCCTCGCCCTCGGTGAACTTGCCATACACATTGGGCCGCACATCGCTGCGCCAGTTGTACAGCTCTTCCTTGATCTGGTATTCGATGACCTGGCGCTTTTCCTCCACCACCAGGATTTCTTGCAGGCCGGTGGCGAACTCGCGCGTCAGCTGCGCCTCCAGCGGCCACACCACGCCGACCTTGTGCAAGCGTATGCCCAGCTGGCGGCAGGTGTCGTCGTCCAGGCCCAGGTCCATCAGCGCCTGGCGGGTGTCGCTGTAGGCCTTGCCGCTGGCAATGACGCCAAAACGGTCGTTCTTGCCTTCGATGACGTTGTGGTTCAGCTTGTTGGCGCGGATGTAGGCCAGCGCGGCGTACCACTTGTAGTCGAACAGGCGGGCTTCCTGCTCCAGCGGCACGTCCGGCCAGCGGATGTGCACGCCGCCAGGCGGCATGGCGAAATCCTCGGGGATGACGATGTTGACGCGCTCGGGGTCGATCATCGTGGTGGCACTGGACTCGACGATCTCCTGGATCGTCTTCATGCCGGTCCAGACGCCAGAAAAGCGGCTCATGGCAAAGGCATGGATGCCCAGGTCCAGGATCTCCTGCACCGTGGCCGGGAAGAACACCGGCAGGCCACAGGCCTTGAAGATGTGGTCGCTCTGGTGGGCGGCGGTGGAACTCTTGGCCACGTGGTCGTCACCCGCGATGGCGATCACGCCACCCAGCGGCGAGGTGCCGGCCATGTTGGCATGCTTGAAAACATCGGAGCAACGGTCCACGCCCGGGCCCTTGCCGTACCAGATGCCGAACACGCCGTCGAACTTATTGCTGCCAGGCGGCGCAAAGCCCAGCTGCTGTGTGCCCCACACCGCCGTGGCGGCCAGCTCTTCGTTGACGCCGGGCTGGAACACAATGTTGCGCTGCTTCAAATATTTCGACGCCTTGACCAGCGCCTGGTCATAGCCGCCCAGCGGCGAGCCACGGTAGCCGCTGATGAAGCCGGCGGTGTTCTTGCCCATGCGTTGGTCGCGCAGTTGCTGCAGCATGGGCAGCTTGACCAGGGCCTGTACCCCGCTCATGAAGGCGCGGCCGTAATCCAAGGAATATTTGTCATCCAGCGTGACGGTTTCCAGCGCTTTGCGGATGTGCTCGGGCAGCGGTGCATTCATGTGTGCGTGTCTCTCTCTTTGATGGGGGCCGAAGTGCCTTGTGGGCGCAGTGACGGACGAAAGCCACCCGGGGTAAGGGCGGCCTCCTTTTGACCGCAAAGTGTATGCGGAGTTTCCCGACAGGTGTTTGCTTTGTTTGTTCAGAGATTGCCGTATTGAGCAAGAATCTTGCTAAAATTTGCCAATCTTGGAAACACTCGACAAGTTTGACCTGGCCATCCTGGCAGAACTGCAGGCCAATGCCCGCCTGACCAACGCCGAACTGGCCCAGCGCGTGGGCCTGTCGGCTGCGCCCTGCTGGCGCCGCACCCGGGCGCTGGAGGAGCAGGGCTTCATCAAGGGCTACCACGCCGAGATCGACCGGCAGAAGATTGGCCTGGGCGTGCTGGCCTTCGTGCGGCTGGACGCCGACCGCAACACCGGCAACGTGACGCGCGAGCTGGAAGAAGCCATTCGCAAGATCCCGGACGTGGTGTCCTGCCACTACATCAGCGGCGCCGGCACCTTCGAGCTGCAGGTGGTGTGCCGCGACCTGGACACGTTTTCACACCTGGCGCGCGAGGTGCTGATCAACCTGCCCAATGTGAAGGATTTGCACACCAGCTTTTCGCTCGGCGAGGTGAAAGCCAGCAGCGCTTTACCGCTGGGGCATCTGCAAAAGGCTGTGGGCGGCTAACTATGGCTGGCCGGGCAATGGCGCCAGAAAGTCCGCCACCGGTTCCAGCACGATCTCCGGCAGGCTTTCGGCAATGGCGTCGCGCAATTGCTGCCAGGCTTGCGGATCGACTGAAGGGCGCGCCAGGCCGTCTGCCTTGGCCTGCGCCGATGGCCACTGCGTGTAGCTGTACCAGATGCCGTCCGGCCCCCGGTGCAGGCGCGACCCCAGCGAGCCGCGCTGTTCGCGCAACAACTGCGTCACCCGTGTCCAGGCGCGCACGAAACTGTCTTCGGAACCGGGATGCAGGCGCCAGCGGTAGATGGCGCAGAAGGGTGTGTTGGCGACGTCAGTCATGCTTGATCGGTTGGGGACAGAGCTCCGCTGCGCTCCGGTCTGTCCCCAAGGTTATTGGTTTCTGGGCCACAACACCCACATGCGCAGCGGCTGGCGCAGCCGCCCGGCCACCTCGGCCGCCTGCGGGCCCCAACCGGTGAAGTAATCGGCCCGCACACCGCCGCTGATGGCGCCGCCGGTGTCCTGCGCCAGCACCAGCTTTTGCAGGCTGAGCAGCGGGCCGCTGGAGCTGATCCACACCGGCGTGCCCACCGGCACGCTGCCGGCATCCACTGCGATGGAGCGCCCAGGCGTCAACGGCACGCCCTGGGTGCCGCGCGGGCCGAACGCGGCCGCGAATTCGTCCAGCAGTTCTTCGCGAAAGAACACGATGCGCGGGTTGGACCACAGCAGGTCGTTGACGCGGCCGGGGTTTTGCGCCGCCCACTGCTTGATGGCCGGCCAGGAGCCGTCGCGCAGCGCGCCCTGGTCCAGCAGCCAACGGCCGGCGCTTTTGAACGGTTGGTCGTTCGACCCGGCATAGGACAGGCGCACCAGCCGTTGCGAACCGTCGGGCTCGGTGATGCGCAGCCGCCCCGACCCCTGGGTCTGCAGAATCAACACGTCCACGGGGTTGTCCAGGTAGGCGATCTCACGCCCGCGCAACGCCGCCTGGGCGGCGGACAGCGTGTCGGCCTCCTGCCGGGTGTACCAGGGCTTGCGCCGGGCCAACTGAGCCGGCGTCTGGTACAGCGGGTAGGTGAATTTGCCGCCCGCAGTGCGAGAGGCGTCCAGTTGCGGCTCGAAGTAGCCGGTGAGCACGCCCTCGTCGCCACCTTGCAGCGACTCCACCCGGTACGGCTGCAGCCGGCTGGTCAGCCATTGCAGCCGCTCTTCCAGCGGCGCAATGCTCAGGCGTCGCACGTCCTTGCACAGGGGCGCGAACACCGGAGCCGGCCGCTCACAGCTCTTCAGCCAGGCGTTCCAGGCTTCGGGCAGCGGGTCGTCGTTCAGGCCGGGCAAGTCGGACCAGCGCACCGGCGTCCAGCGGCTGCGCGGCTGGGCCATCACTGGCCCCAGCGGGGCGCTGTCAGACAGCAGTTGGCCGATAGGGTCCGGTGCAGGCGTGGCCGACGCTGGCGTGGGTGCCGGCACGGGTGAGACTGCCGGGGTGGCGGGCTGCGCCACTGCCGCTGGCTGCTCGCGCGGCGGCACCGGCGTGGTGGTGCAGGCGGCCAAGCTTCCTACAATCAGGCTGCACAGCGCGTGGCGCAGGAGGTTGGGGTTCATGGGTGTGATTATTCTGGAGGCCTTGGGCGCCATGCTGTTGCTGGTGCTGATCGTCTGGTGGACGATGTTCTCTGGCCGCAAGGGAGGTGAGCTGGACAAGCCGCGCGACGAGGAAGGGCAGCCGCCCGCCAAACCGGATACCCCCGACCAGAAGCCCTGACCGGCCGGCATCACAGCAGCCGGTGGGTCAGCGCCGGCAACTGGCCGCGCCGCTCCAACAGGCTGGCCCGCTCCAATTCGTGCAACACCACGCCGGCACCGGTGGGCAACTGCGCCAGCACTTGGCCCCAGGGGTCGGCCAGCAGCGACTGGCCCCAGGTCTTGCGGCCGTTGTCATGCGAGCCACCTTGCGCCGCCGCGGCAACGAAGGCCAGGTTTTCGATCGCGCGGGCGCGCAGCAACACCTCCCAATGCGCCTGGCCTGTCGTGTGGGTGAAGGCGCTGGGCACCAACAGCAGGTCAGCCCCTTGCGCGGCGTAGCCCCGGTACAACTCCGGAAAGCGCAGGTCGTAGCACACGCTCATGCCCACGCGCCACACCTGGGCATCACGCGCCGTCAACTCAAACAGCACCGGCGTGCTGCCACGCTGCAACACCGCTGACTCGTCATAGCGCTCACGGCCGTTGTCGTAGCGGAACAGGTGCATCTTGTCGTAGCGCGCCACACACTGGCCCTGCGGCGAAAACACCAGCGAACTGTTGTACACCCGCCGACCGGCGTCCCCACCAGCCGGCAGTTCAGCCACCGGCACCGTCAGCGGCAGCGTGCCGCCCACCAGCCACAGACCCAGCGTGCGGGCGCAATCGGCCAGGAAGTCCTGGATGGGGCCGCTGCCGAAGGGCTCCTGGATGCCCAGCTTGTCGGTGTCACGCTGGCCCAACAGGCAGAAGTACTCGGGCAGCAGCGCCAGCTCAGCCCCCTGACCGGCCGCCTGCGCCAGCAGTTCGCGTGCCGTCTCCAGGTTGGCCTGCAGCTGGGTGCCCGACACCATTTGAATGGCAGCCACTTTCATCGCACGGTCTCCGGTTTGTCGACGCTGGCGGCCTTTTCGGCGGGCGCCTTGCTGTGGTCCACCTCGGTGAACTTGGGGTCGGCCCAGGTGCCGGCGATATGGAATTCCTTGGTGTTGGCCTCGATCAGCGGCTTGCGCAGGAACAACTGGCCCAGGAAGGTGGTGAGACCCACGGCCGGGTTGATCCAGGTGGCGATCAACGATGCTGTTCCAGCGTTGATCTCGGGGATGACCACCACCTTGATGTCCTGGGTTTCCTTGGCGATGTCGGTGCGGCCGTCCATGAACACCACGCCGTTGACGCCCTTCATCTGCAGGTTGTTGGTCTTGGCGATGCCTTGCTCGATGGCCACGTCGCCGCCAAACAAATCGAACGCAAAGCCCTCGCTGAAGACGTCCTTGAAGTCCAGCGTCAGGCGACGCGGCAGTGACTGCAGGCTGAGCACGCCCAGCAGCTTGGCCAGGCCCGGCGGCGGGTTCTTCAGGAACTGGCCGGACTCCACCTTGACGTTGAAGCTGCCGGCCATGGAAGGGTAGTCCGGCGACAGCGGCGAGCCCACCCAGGCCAGCTGCCCCTCCATGTTGCCCTTGCCCCGGCGCACCACGTCCTTCATGCCAAAGCGGGTCAGCAAGGCCCCGGCATCGGCAATGTCCAGCTTGAAATTCAGCACCGTGCGGCGGCGCTCGCCCTGGCCGCGCGGCAGGGCTGTGGTGCCGGCGGACTGGCCCTGGGCATTGAGCGTCGCCCAGTTGCCGCTGCCGGTGAACTGCGCCTCGGGCGTGCTGATGTTGAACTTGTTCAGCCGCCACTCGCGTGGCGCGCCATCGCGCGCGGCACCGGCACCGGCGCCCCGGTTGACGGCATCAATTTCGATGCGGCCCAGCTTCTTGCCGCTGAACTCAAAATCATCCACCACGACGTCAAATGCCGGGATGCTGGCCGGCTGCTCGTCCAGCTGGTTTTCCACCTCTGCCTCGCTGGAGGGGCTCAGCGTGGCGCGGGCCAGCCGCAGGTAGACGCGGCCGGGGTTGTTGCCGGCGGACTGGCGGTATTCGGCGTAGCCGCTGAGCTCCCTGGCGTCGATGTTGGCGCGCCAGGTCAGGCCCTCACGCGAGCCACCCGCCACCACGTTGCTGAACTTGTGACCACCACCGGTCAACTCCTTGGCGCGCACGGCCAGGTTGTTGGGCAGGTAGCCGAGCACCAGGTTCGCTTCCGGGCTGGCACGGGTGCTGCCCACGGGCGCCACCAGCGTGCCCAAGGAGGCGCCGCCCAGTTCGGACACCACGGCGCCCCAGGCGTCCAGGTTCACGTTGCCGACGATGGCATTGGCGAACACGCCCTCGTCGGGCAGCACCTGCGGCTCTTCCATGGCCGCGCCCAGCCGCAGACTACCGCGCAGCACACGCGCCTCGGCGCCCGACAGGTCGCGCACATAGGTGGCCGAAGCCACCCGCCCCAACTCCAGCGCCAACTGGTCCTGCAAGTGCATGGCGCCGCCGGGCAGCACCTGCAGCGATTCTTTCAACACGGTCTTTTCCACCCTCAACGGCAGCGCGCTGTCAGCCGCCTTGGCCAGCGGCGCCGGCAGGTTCAGCCCCAGGCCCTGCAGATTGCTCAGCACCGTCAATTCCATCTCGCCACCCTTGAAGCCCAGCAGGCCGGTGTAGGCGGCACCGCCACTGGCGCGTTGCGCCAGCTTGGCCACCAGCCCCAACTCCTTGGCCTGGCGCAGGCCCTCGGCGGTGGCCGTGCCCTGCAGCTTCAGCAAAATGCCGTCCTTGGTCTGGCCGCCTTCCACGCGCACGTCGCCGCCCAACGCACGGGCCTGGCCGCCGACGATGGCAAAGCCGGCCTCGGTGAAGTTGATGTTGCCGCGCGCGCGCTGCATGCGCGGCGTGTCCGGGCGCATCTGCACGTCGTTGTTGTTCAGCAGCACCGAGCCCTGCACGGTGCTTTTTTCCAGGTTGGCCAGCGGCAGGTTCAGCTTCAGCCGGTAGTCGGCGGTGCCGCTGGCGGTGGCCTTGGACAGCACCTTGTTGATCATGGTGTCCACCGGCGAACTGGCCAGCGCCAACAGCAGTTCGTTCAACGGCCCCTTGAAGTCGGCGGCCACCTGCACCACGCCATGGCGCACGTCGGCGATGGTGGCATCCACCTTGGTGATCTGCAGGCCCGGGCCAGGGCCGATGCGACCGCGCACGTTCTTCAGCTGCAGCTGCACCCGGTCCATCACAAACTCGCCGGTCAGCTGGTTCAGCGTCGGCCACGGCGGCTCGGCGGCGGGCTGCAGGTTGCGTGGCACATAGGTGTAGTTGACGTTCTGGACGTTGGCCGTGATGCGGAACTCGCCCAGCTTGGGATCCGCGAACGGCATGTCGTTCAGGTCCCCCTTCAGCTTGAACTTGACACCGCTGACGGTACCTGTGGTGACGGCGTTGTGCACATAGTCGCGCGCGTCACGCCCCAGCACCAGCGGCAGGTAGCGCCACACCCGGGCGCCATCGCCACGGCTTAAGCTGCCCTGCAGATCCAGCACGCCGGGAAAGCGCGGCTTGCCAGCGGCACCCTCGGCAGTCTTCCAGTCAACCAGGGCTTCGCCCTGCGCATCGTCGTTGCTGAATTTCAGGCTGGGCACGCGCACGCTGATGCGCTGGCCGTCCACCTTCCACTGAGCGTCGGCGCTCAGGCTGGCAAAAGGCAGCACCGGCTCCTCGAACACGCCGGGGAAATCCACCGCGCCATTGACCAGCGCGATGCTGGCGCGGCCCCCGGTCTCGGTCAGGTCAAACTCCACATTGGCGTTGCGCACACCCGGCGTGCCGGTGTGGTGGCCGTCGCCAGGGTCGCCGGCCACGGGCTGCGCCGCAATGGCCAACTGCGTCACGCGGCCCTGGGCGGCAAATTTCAGCTTGGCGTCCGCGCTGCCTTCCCAACTGGCATGCAGCCGCTCCACCAGGCCTTTGGGCGCGTAGGCCGTCAGCGCTGCATGCGCCTTAGCGCCCACCGGCAGGCGGTTGGTGATCTGCGACAACGCCGCCAGGTCCATCTTGTCGGCCCAAACCTCTGTGCGCACCGGTGACTGGTTTTTGTCCAGCTGGTAGACCACGCGAAGATTGCCACCCGGCCAGTGCACGCCATCACTGGTGTCGAACTGCAGGCCGCGGGTGCTGAACTCGCCACCCTTGTCGTTGAGCCGCAACTCCAGCCGCCCCACCAGCGAGCGCAGGTCCAGCGGCTGCAGGCCCGCCCCCAGCGTGACGCTGACCTCGCCCAGGCCCAGGTCGGCGGTGGCGCCGGTGACGCGGCCACGGCTCCAATCCACCCAGCCGCGCATGGCACCGTTGCCCTGGGCCACGTCCACGCCGAGGTCGGCATAGCGGCGCAGTTGCGACACATCCACCCGCGCCGCCGCCGCATAGACCTGGCCGTCCCATTCGCGCCAATTGCCGTTGCGGGTCGACAGCAGCGGCTGGCGGAAGCTCCCCATCAGCGTGAAACGCTCGCCCCAGGCCGGCGGCGGCGTGGCATCCAGTCGCATGCCGTGCTGCAGGCGGCCGTTGCGCAGCACCAGGTCCACCTGCTGCAGGGCCAGGGTGGGCACGTCGCGCTTCTCGTCGGTCCAGCGCACGCTGCCGTTGCGGATAGCGAACTCGGTTTGCGAGAAGAACCAATCCACCGCACCGGTGTCGGCTTCAGCGCCGTGGGAAAAGTCCAGGCCGGCGACGAGGATTTTGCCGTCCTTGGTGCGACGCAGGTCCAGTTCGGGGCTGTCGATGTACAGCTGCTCGAAGCCCAGGTTCAGCAGCGAGCGCGGCGACAAGGCCACCAGCACCCGGGGCAGGCGCAGGGCCGGGCGGCCGGCGGGGTCGAACAACTGCACGTCGCTGAGCTCGAAGGACGGCACCATGCCGGCTGAGCGCGCCTGCACCGCGCCTATGCGCACCGGAACCCCCAGCCTACGGGAAGTCCATGACTCCAGCTCCGGGCGAAGTTCGCTGATTCGCGGCACAATCACAGCATGCAAGGCACCCCAAGCCAACACCAGCAACAAGGTGACCGCCAACAACAGCCAGAGTGAGCCTTTCAACAGGCTCGCCAGTGTCTTGCGCCAAGGCAGAGGAAAAGATGTCAAGTCATTCATTGAGGACCGGTACCGAGCAAGAATTATCACCGGGCTTGACCTTTGAGCAGAAACCACGCGCCACGTGCCGCAGCTGATGCAACCAACTGTTTCCTGCGACCCCACGCCGGACACGGCCCAGCCGGAAGTCCTGGACGCGCGCGCCTTCTCCAGCCACTCGCGCTACGCTGAGCGCATACGCCGCCGTTACGCCGCTGAGCTGGCGCTGTTGCCCCCCGGTGTGCCGGTGCGCGCCGCCATGGAGGCGTGCGCGGCGCAATTGCGCGCGCGGGGCTTTGAAGCCGGCGCTGCGCTGCGCATCTGCCGCCAGCTGGTGCTGGAGCGGCTGGCCGTGCTGGACTGCGACCAGGGCGCCGATTTGAGGGTGGTGACCCAGGCCATGACCGAACTGGCCGAGTTTGCGCTGGACCAGGCCTGCGACCAGGTGCTGGCCACACTGGACGCGCAGCACGGCGCCCCGCTTGGACCGGACGGCCAGCGCAGCGCCTTCTGGGTGGTGGGCATGGGCAAGCTGGGCGCGCGCGAGCTCAATGTCTCCAGCGACATCGACCTGATTTACCTGTATGGGGAAGACGGCGAGACCGCCGGCACGGCCGAGCAGCGCGGACGGATTTCCAACCAGGAGTATTTCGCCAAGGCGGTGCGCGGCATTTATGCGCTGGTGGGTGAACCCACCGAGCACGGCTTTGTGTTCCGGCTGGACCTGGCGCTGCGGCCCAACGGCAATTCCGGCCCGCCGGCGATCTCGCTCGGTGCGCTGGAAGAATACTTCCACATCCAGGGCCGCGAATGGGAGCGCTTTGCCTGGCTGAAGAGCCGCATCATCGCGCCCTCGCGCAGCGTGCTGGACGGCAGCGCCGCCGGCCTGCGCAACACCGTGCTGCCCTTCGTGTTCCGCAAGTACCTGGACTACAACGTGTTCGAGTCGCTGCGCACGCTGCACCGCCAGATACGCGAAAACGCCACCCGCCGCAGCACCGGGCGGCCCGAGCGCGCCAACGACGTCAAGCTGTCGCGCGGCGGCATACGTGAGATCGAATTCATCGTGCAACTGCTGCAGGTGGTGCGCGGTGGCCAGTTCCCCGAGTTGCGCACCCGCCCCACCTGCGGCGCGCTGCCCCGGCTGGCCCGCGCCGGGCTGATGCCAGCCGAATCGGCCCAGGCGCTGGAGCAGGCCTATGTGTTCCTGCGCCGGGTGGAGCACCGCATCCAGTACCTGGACGACCAGCAGACCCACGTGCTGCCCACCGACGACGCCGACCTGGACTGGCTGGCCCACAGCCTGGGGTTCGAGAGCACCTGCGCCTTCCTGTGCCAGCTGGACATGCACCGCGAGGTGGTGGCCCAAGAGTTCGACAAGCTGCTGGGCGGCGCGGGCGATGGCAGCTGCAAGGGCAAGGGCTGCAACGGCGGTAAACCCCAGCCAGCCCCGGCGCACACCGATATCGACGACCTGCTGGCGCAGATGCCCGAAGGGCTGCGCGCCCGGGTGACGGCCTGGCGCGACCACCCGCGCGTGCTGGCGCTGCGCGACGAGTCGCGCGCCCGCCTGCTGCGCCTGCTGGCGCGCACCGCCCAGTGGCTGAGCGAGGGACGCGCCAGCGAAGAGGCCGCGATACGCCTGACCGACTGGATAGAAGCGCTGCTGCGCCGTGAAAGCTACCTGGCCCTGCTGCTGGAACGCCCCTCCGTGCACGAGCGGCTGCTGCGCCTGCTGGGCGCGGCCCGCTGGCCGGCACGCTACCTGCAACTGCACCCCGGCGTCATCGATGAGCTGGCCAACAGCGCCATGCTGGGCGAGCGCTTTGTGGCGCGGGACTTCGAGCGCGACCTGACACAACGCCGCACCTCGTTGCACATCACCGGTGAGGATGATGACGAAGCGCTGCTGAACCTGCTGCGCCGTGCCCACCATGCAGAAGTGTTTCGCACGCTGGCGCGCGACCTGGAAGGCCGCCTGACGGTGGAGCAGGTGGCCGACGACCTGAGCGCCTTGGCCGACACCGTGCTGTGCATCACCACACGCTGGTGCTGGGAGCGGCTGAAGAACCGCCACCGCGACGAGCCGCAACTGGCCATCATCGGCTACGGCAAGCTGGGCGGCAAGGAGCTGGGCTACGGCAGCGACCTGGACATCGTGTTCGCCTATGCCGACGAGGACGAGCGCGCCCCCGAGGTGTATGCCGCCCTGGTGCGCAAGCTGATCAACTGGCTGACGGTGAAGACCGGCGAGGGCGACCTCTATGAGATCGACACCGCGCTGCGGCCCAACGGCGGCTCGGGCCTGCTGATCACCAGCTTCGAGGCCTATGCCAACTACCAGCAGCAGCGCGGCAGCAACACCGCCTGGGTGTGGGAACATCAGGCCATGACGCGCGCCCGCCTGGTGCTGGGCGACGACACGCTGCGCCAGCGCTTCGACGCCATCCGCAAATCAGTGATCGTGGCGCCACGCAACGCCGACGACCTGCGCCATGAGATCACCGCCATGCGCGACAAGGTGCGCGCCGCCCGCCCAGTCAAGGGCGACCAGTTCGACGTCAAGCACAGCCCCGGCGGCATGGTGGACGTGGAGTTTGCCGTGCAGTATCTGGTGCTGGCGCATGGGGCCGAACATCCCGAGCTGATCGACAACGTGGGCAACATCGCGCTGCTGCTACGTGCAGAAGCTGCTGGCCTGCTGCCCGAGGGCGTGGGCCATGCGGCGGCCGATGCTTATCGCCGGCTGCGGCAGATTCAGCACAAGGCGCGGCTGGATGAGGCGCCTACGCAAGTGCTGCCGGACAGTGTGGTGCATGAGCGCGAAGCGGTGTTGGCGCTTTGGGCGCATGTGTTGCAACCCGTGACGGCCTGAGCAGCCGACCTTCTGCGGTTGCCGACGCCGCTGGGGCGCGTGGCTACGGGAATGTCCCCCGGGCCTGCGGCCCTCCTCCTTGATTTCCCTCCGCCACACGCCCCAGCGACATCGGGTCAATTGGCACGCGCAGCGCCGGCACGCCAGCCAGGTTGGCAAGATCAGGTCGATGCGGCGCTCGGCGCAGCGGCATCAAGGAGGAGGGCCGTAGGCCCGGGGGACAGCCGCGGAGCCGAGTGCCGCTTCGGCCTGAGCCCCAAGCCAAAGAACCACGAAGAAAAATCACCCCGCCTTGATCTTCCGCACCAGAGCGGTAGTGGAGTAGCCACTGACAAAAGGCAGTGCCAGGGCTTTACCGCCATACGACTGCACCACCTGCGACTCGGCCAGCTTCTGCATGTCGTAGTCGCCGCCCTTGACCAGCACATCGGGCCGCAGCTCGCTGATGACCTCCAGCGGCGTGTCCTCGTCGAACCAGGTCACCAGGCTCACCGAGGCCAAAGCCGCCATCATGACGGCGCGGTCGTCCTGGTTGTTCAGCGGCCGGTCCGGCGCCTTGCCCAGACGGCGGGCCGAGGCGTCGGTGTTCAGCGCCACCACCAGACTGGCGCCCTGCGCACGGGCCTGCGCCAGGTAGGTGACGTGGCCGCGGTGCAACACGTCGAACACGCCGTTGGTGAACACCAGCGGCCGGGGCAGGCTGGCCACGCGCGCCACGGCCTGCTCACGCGTGCAAATCTTGGCCAGGAAATCGGGCAACTCTGGGGCTGGGGCGGTCATGGCGTCAACGGCTTGCAACGGGGCGGTAAATGGGCGGAAAATTAGGCTGCGAATACCCCGCATTATCAAGTGTGCCAATTTGGCGACAAATTGCATAATTTGCAGGCATGAACCTTGTCACGCTCAACATGGACTCGATTCGCATCGGGCACCCGCTTCCGTTTGCCTTGCGCAATCAGGAAGGCGTGTTGCTGGCGCACAAGGGTTTCGTGGTGGAGTCGCGCGACTACCTGAACGCCGTGCTGGGGCGGGGCTCCAGCTTCTTCATCGACGTTGAAGAATCCGATTCCGCCCACCGCGCCTACATGGGCAAGCTGTATGGCCTGGTGCGGGAAGAAAAATCCCTGGGCGCCATCGCCAGCACGCAGATCGCCTCCAGCGACCTGCACACCTTGCGCGACGACGGTGACGACAGCCCCGACTGGCTGGACCTGCAAATCCAGGCCAACACGCTGCTGCGCGACAACCACCCGGAGCATTTCCGCCAGCGGCTGGACAAACTGACGCGCAAGCTGAGCCGCTACGTCACGCGCAACCCCGACGGCACCCTGTTCGCCTTGATCTACCTGTCGGCCACCGAATTGCGGCTGTACAGCGCCACCCACAGCATGCTGACGATGGTGATGTGCACGCTGGCCGCGCGCGAGGTGCTGGACTGGCCGGCGCATGACGTGGAAACGCTGGGCAACGCCGCGCTGACCATGAACCTGGGCATGACCGACCTGCAAGACCGTCTGGCGCAGCAGGACGAGCCGCCCAACCCCAGCCAGCGGCGCCAGATTGACGAACACGCCGACCGCTCGGCCCACATGCTGTGGCAGCTGGGCATCACCGACCCGCTGTGGCTGGAAGCGGTGCGCGAACACCACACCCCGGTGCCCGGCGCCTTGAAGGGGCGCACGGACAGCCTGCGGCTGGCACGCCTGATACAACGCGCCGACATGTTCTCGGCCCGGCTGGCCCCGCGCGGTTCGCGTGTGCCCACGGCACCCGCCACGGCCATGCAGGCCTGCTATTTTGACGAGGAGCGCAAGATCGACGAGGCTGGCGCGGCGCTGATCAAGGCGGTGGGCATCTACTCACCCGGCTCCTTCGTCAAACTGGCCAACAACGAGATCGCGATCGTGATACGCCGGGGCGCCAACACCACCACGCCGCGCGTGGCCATCCTGGTGAACCGCTCGGGCATGCCCACGGGCGAGCTGATCGTGCGCGACACCGGACAGCGCGATTACCGCATCACCGCCAGCGTGCCGCACCGCGACGTGAAGGTGAAGATCACCCTTGACCGCCTGCTGGCGCTCACGGGCACGACAGCCTCAGACCGTTACTGGTGAGGAGCCGCCTGCGGGGCCGTTGGCCGTGCCGTTGCCCACCAGCGTGGCGCTGAGCTCGCGGCCCAGCTCCTTGCGGTAGCGGTTAAGTTCTTGCACGGTGGTGAAGCTGCGGTCCATCAACAGGCTCATGTTGTGCAGGATGCGCTCGACCACCTTGTTTTCCCACACGCCGTCGAAGTTGATCTGCTTGTCCAGCCAGTGCTCCAGCCATTCCGGGTTGGGCAGGCGGCTTTGGATGGTGTCGCGCGGGAACAGCGACTTGTTGACGTGCAGGTTGGTCGGGTGCAGGGCCTGGGCGGTGCGCTTGGCGCTGGCCATCAGCACGCCCACCTTGGCAAAGGCCGATTTGGCCTCCAGGCCGAAGTTGCCGATGGCGCGCTTCATGTAGCGCAGGTAGGCGCCGCCGTGGCGCGCTTCGTCCTGGCTCAAGCGGGTGTAGATGTTCTTGATCACCGGCTCGGTGTGCCATTCGCTGGCGCGGCGGTACCAGTGGTTCAGGCGGATTTCGCCGCAGAAGTGCAGCATCAGCGTTTCCAGCACCGGGGCCGGGTCGAACTCAAAGCGCACATTCTGCAACTCGGCTTCTGACGGTGCCAGCTCCGGGCGGAAGCGGCGCAGGTACTCCATCAGCACCAGCGAATGCTTCTGCTCCTCAAAGAACCAGATCGACATGAAGGCGGAAAAATCGCTGTCGTCGCGGTTGTCGCGCAGGAACATCTCGGTGGCGGGCAGGGCCGACCACTCGGTGATGGCGTTCATCTTGATGGTCTGGGCCTGCTCATCGGACAGCTTGGAGGCATCGAAACTGGCCCAGGGAATGTCTTTGTCCATGTCCCAGCGGACGGACTCCAGTTGCTTGAAAAGCTCAGGGTACAACATGATGGTCTTTCGGATGACTGGCGCGATTTTATGATGTTCGCGTGACCCCGGGCTGACGATTGCGTGTCAGCCGCTTGACGGCAGGCTGTATAAAACACCAAGCGGGCGGTGCCGCCTGCACCCGCTCAGGCCGGCACGGTGTCGATGAAGCTTTGCCGCTGCATCAGTTTTTCCTGCAACTTGGCCAGGTTGGCGTAGTCGGCACGCCAATCAATCTGCGGGAAGCGGAAATCCAGGTAACCCAGCGCGCAACCGACGGCAATATCGGCCAGGCTGAGGTGAATGCCGGTGCAATAGGGTTTGTCGCCCAGGCCGCGGCTCATGGCGCTCAGCGCCGCATGCATCTTGCCCAGTTGGCGGTCTATCCAGGCCTGGCTGCGCTGGGTTTTGTTGCGCCCCTCCCAGGTGGCTTCCAGCCGGGCCAGCAGGGCGGCGTCCAGAATGCCGTCGGCCAGCGCCTCCCAGGTCTTGACCTCGGCACGCTCACGGCCCATGCTGGGGATCAGCTTGCCCACGGGCGACAGGGTGTCCAGGTATTCGACGATGACGCGCGAATCAAACAGCGCCTCGGCGCCTTCCATGATCAGGCAAGGCACCTTGCCCAGGGGGTTGGAGTCGCCGATGCGGGTGTCGGGGCTCCAGACGTTGTCGGTCTCGAACTGGAAATCCAGCTTCTTTTCGGCCATGACCACCCGAACTTTGCGGACGTAGGGGCTGGACGTGGAACCTATGAGTTTCATGGAAAGCGTATGTGTAGGGGGAAACTCATTCTAGCGGGGCATCCCTCACCGACCGGCGGCCGCACTGTCCCGCAGGGGCAAGTGTCTCGCGCCACCTACAATTGAGGCATGAGCTTTTCCACCATCTCCGCGCTGTCCCCGCTGGACGGCCGCTACGCCGCCAAGCTGGCCAAACTGCGCCCGCTGATGAGCGAACAGGGCTACATGCACCGCCGTGTGCAGGTGGAGGTGGCCTGGTTCATTGCCCTCAGCGACGCCGGCTTTGCCGAGTTCAAGCCACTGACACCCGGAGCGCGCACTTACTTGTTGGGCCTGGTGAAGAATTTTTCCGAAGCTGACGGAAACGCCATCAAGGACATCGAGAAAACCACCAACCACGACGTCAAGGCGGTGGAATACTGGGTCAAGTCCAAGTTCGATTCGCGGCCGGAGCTGGTCAAGGCGGGTGAGTTCGTGCACTTTGCATGCACCAGCGAAGACATCAACAACACCAGCCACGCACTGCAACTGAAAGCGGCGCGCGACCAGGTGCTGCTGCCGGCGCTGGACGCGGTGATCGCCAAACTGCGCGAATTGGCGCATGCGTACGCTGAGGTGCCGATGCTCAGCCGCACCCACGGCCAGACCGCCAGCCCCACCACGGTGGGCAAGGAAGTGGCCAATGTGGTGGTGCGGCTGAAGGCCGCGCGCGAGCAGCTGGTGGGCATTGCCATACTGGCCAAGATGAACGGCGCCGTGGGCAACTACAACGCCCATCTGTCGGCCTGGCCGGACTTTGACTGGGAGGCTTTTGCCCGCCGCGTGGTGGAAACGCCAGAGCCGCTGGGCCTGGGCCTGAGCTTCCAGCCCTACAGCATTCAGATCGAGCCGCACGACTACATGGCGCAGTTCTTCGACGCCGTGGCACGGGTCAACACCATCCTGGTGGACTGGTCGCGCGACGTCTGGGGCTACATCAGCCTGGGCTACTTCAAGCAACGGCTGAAGGACGGCGAAGTGGGCTCGTCCACCATGCCGCACAAGGTCAACCCGATTGATTTTGAAAACGCCGAGGGCAACCTGGGCCTGGCCAATGCGCTGTTGCGCCACCTGAGCGAAAAGCTGCCCGTCAGCCGCTGGCAGCGTGATTTGACGGACTCCACCGTGCTGCGCAACATGGGCGTGGCGCTGGGCTATGCCGTGTTGGCCTACCAGTCGCTGGGCACCGGCCTGGCCAAGCTGGAATTGAACGAGGCAGCGCTGGCTGCCGACCTGGACAATGCCTGGGAAGTGATGGCCGAGCCGGTGCAGACGGTGATGCGCCGCTACGGCCTGCCGCAACCCTATGAGCAGCTGAAAAAGTTCACCCGCGGCGAGCCGGTGACCAAGGCGCTGATGCAAGGCTTCATTGCCAAGCTGGACATTCCCGAGGCGGAAAAGCAGCGCCTGCTGGCGATGACGCCAGCCAGTTACGTCGGCAAAGCCGCCGAGTTGGCCAGGCGGGTGTGACGCCCGCGCCTTGGGGCGGCCCGGCGGCGCCCCTACCCCGATAAATTATGGCCATCAAATCCACGATCTTCAAGGCCAACCTGACGGTGGCCGACATCGACCACAACCACTATGCCGACCACGCGCTGACGTTGGCACGCCACCCGAGCGAGACCGATGAACGCATGATGATGCGCCTGGTGGCGCTGGCCTTCAATGCTCATCAGCTGCAAACGCTGTGCAACGGCGACGGCACGCTGGCCTTTGGCGCCGGCTTGAGCGACCCCGACGAGCCTGACGTGTGGCTGCGCGACTTCACCGGCCAATGCCGGCTGTGGATCGAGGTCGGCCAGCCGGAAGACAAACCGCTGCTGAAGGCCTGCAACAAGGCTGACGCGGTGGTGCTGTACACCTATGGCCCGGCTGCTGAGGTGTGGTGGCGCGGCATGGAAGGCAAGCTGATCAAGGCGCACAAGCTCAGCGTCTGGCGCGTCCCCAGCGACACCGCACAAAGCCTGGCTGCGCTGGCCGAGCGCAGCATGCAGCTGCAGGCCACGATCCAGGAAGGCCACCTGATGCTCAGCGATGACCAGCGCACGGTCGAAGTAGAACCTATCAAGTGGAAATGACCCGTGGAGGGCCCTAGCGCCCCTCCACCGCCCGCTCCGCATAGCGCGTGAAGCGCAAGGAATCCGCCGCCAGCGTGATGCGCCGCCAGGTCTGGCGCTTTTGCGCCGGGCGCATTTCGGTCCAGTGCTGCACCTCGTCGAAGCTGCGGCCACAGCCCTTGCAGATGTCGTCACCCTGGCTGGTGGAGCAGATGGCGATGCAGGGCGTGTCGGGCATGCTGTCGTACCAGGCCATCCAGGCTTCCAGCGCCGGCGGCGGGATGGTGTGTTCGTCGGCCTCGGTCTCGTGGTAGAACACCATCAGCGCATACACCTCGGCCAGCGCGCGCGTCTCATCCGCCAGCGAAAAACCGTCGGGCGAGGGCTTCTTGTCGCGCCAGTAATTGATGGCCGACTCGATGTCGGTGATGTGTATGCCTGCCATGCTTTGCCAAAACGGGGAAGGCGATGATAGCCCGCTGCGCTGCCCCCTCGCAATGCCCGGGTTTGGCCGGTGCTATGCTGACAGGCATGACCAAATTGATCATCAAATGGCTGCTTTTGGCCGCTGCCCTGGTGCTGGTGGCCCATGTCTACCCCGGGGTGGAGGTGAAGAGCTTTGGCACCGCGCTGATCGCCGCCTTCGTCATTGGCCTGTTCAACGTGGTGCTGCGGCCGGTGCTGGTGGTGCTGACGCTGCCGGTGACGCTGGTGACGCTGGGCCTGTTCCTGTTCATCATCAACGCGCTGATGTTCTGGGCTGCCGCCGAGGTGCTCAGCGGCTTCCAAGTGCACGGCTTCTGGGCCGCGCTGCTGGGCTCGCTGATCTACTCGGTGCTGGGCATGGTGATCGACTCAGCGCTCGAGCGACTTGTCGCTTGATTGTTCCTTCAGCAGCAAAGCCACCGCGCGTGCGCGGCTGTCGATGATGGAGGCCTCGAAATGGTCGGCGGTGCCGCGCGAGGCGGCAATGCGCACCTGCTCCTGCGCGGCACGGAAGCGGTTCATGGCGCCGGCGTAGTCCAGCTGCGCCACATGCACCTCGGCGCCTGCGCGTATGGCGCGCAGCGTCAGCCCCTGGGCGGTGTAGGCCGCTGACAGCATCTGCCAGGCGGTGGCATCGCGCGGGTGCAGCGCCACCCAGGCCTGCAGGCCGGCGGCCGGCTGTTGCGGCTGGTTGAGTGCCAGCAGGGCCTGGTAGGCCAGCAACATATCGGGCCGGCCACTGAAGCCGCCGCCTTCCTTGGCCAATGGGTGCAGCGCCTCCAGCGCGCGCGCGGGTTCGCTCTGGGCCAGCGCGAGTTCGGCCTGCAGCAGCCGGACCTGGCGGGCGGCGGGCGCGTCGTCACGCGTCAGCGCCTGCAAGCGCTGGATGTAGCTGTTGGCCACCGCGAAGTCGCGCAGTTTCAGGCTGGCCAGCGTGGCCCCGTACAACACGCCGGCCAGGCGCGGCGGCGGCAGCGCGGCCGCAGTGGTGGCGGAGGCCTCGGCCACCAGCGCGCGCAGCGCGTCCACCCCCGGCTGGGCGAGCACGCGGGCGCGCGCCGTCACCATGAAGTGGTCCAGGGCCGGCCTTGCGTTGGCGCCGGTGCTTTGCATCAGCTGCTGGCGCGCCTGCATGTCGGCGATGCGCTCGGTGGTCAGCGGGTGGCTGCGCAGGTAGGGAAAATTGCCGCTGTCGTTCAGGCGCGCACCCTGCTGCAGCTTGTCGAACATGGTGACGAAGCCCTGCGGGTCGAAACCGGCCTGCGTCATGACGCCATAGCCCAGGCGGTCGGCTTCGCGCTCCATGTCGCGCGAGAAGTTCAGCTGGTTCTGCATGGCGGCGGCCTGGCCGCCCATGATCATGGCGTTGGCGGCGTCGGGGTTGCGGCCCGCCACCAGCACGCCCAACAGCATGGCGCCCATCACCCAGGGCGCCTGGGCACTCTGCTTGGCGATGATGCGCGAGATGTGGCGCTGGGTGACGTGGCTCAATTCATGCCCCAGCACCGAGGCCAGCTCGTCACGGCTGCTGACCACGGCGATCAGCCCCAGGTTGACGCCCAGGTAGCCGCCGGGCAGCGCGAAGGCGTTGATGTCGCGCTCGCGGTCCAGCATGACCTCCCAGGCCAGCCGCTCACCCAGCTCGTCGGTCAGGTCGCCGCGCGCGCGCGCCGCCGTCAGCAGCGGCTGCCAGATGCCGCTGATGTACTCGACCAGCACCGGATCGTCCATGTAGTCCGGGTCGCGGTAGATTTCGCGCGCGATACGGTCGCCCATGCGCCGTTCGACGTTCAGGGTCATGTCGCCGGCGTCGCCCAGGGTGGGGAGCTGGGCGTGCGACAAGGCCAGCGGCGCGGCCAGGCCAGCCAGCAGTGCCAGGCGCACCAGGCGCCTGGCTGGCGACGCGCGTTGTCGGCGTTGAAACAGGGCTTTCAAAATGAATCCAGTGGCAAAAAGGCCAGGGGTTGCGCCGTGGCCGGGTCCAACAATACGGTCCAATAGGTCTTGCGGCCTATCATGGGCAGGTAGACCAGGTCATCGGCCCGGCGACCCACAGCGCCGGCCGCCTGATCGATCTGCGCTGTTTGAGCCGCGAACCGGCCTTTTAGTTTCGCTACCGGAGCAGCCGCGCGCAAGACCCGGGCCTGTGCGGCCTCATAAGGCTGCCACAGGTCGGGCCGCGCACTCAACGCCAGCCCCTGCAAGGCCGCCATCGTGAATTCGGTTTTTTCCCCCTCGTCGCGGAAGTCCCTCAGCGACAACACACTGGGCCCGAGCAAGGGCATGGCATTCAGCCGAGGCGGCGCCTTGCCCAGCAGGTCGGCGGGAACGTCTACCGCATGCACCACACGGAAGCGGTCGTACTCGAACACCAGATGCACCGGCCGGGCGATGAACACCGTCCACAGGCCATAGGTCAGCGCCAGCAGCTGAATCAGCACCACCAATCCCAGGTCTTTGCGCAGTTCAGAACGCTTCTTGGCCCGGTTAAAAATCACCAGCGTGACCAGCGGCCCGAGCACCACGTCGACACTGACGACGATGAGAAACAGCTCCCGGCCCCCGGAGATATCGCGGTACGGATAGGGGTACCAGAGGCCAAACACCAGCAGGCCCGCCAATGCCGCCACCAGCAGGCTCAGGCCCAGGTGGATGGCGCAGGCCTTCAGCCGGTCTTTCCAGAACGTCAGTGGGCGCGCGGCCATGGTTTCATCATGCATGACTTCGGTGAACGTTTGGTAAAGTGGTAGCCCTCCACCCCCAGAAGGCCAGATGGCAGGATTTTGCATGAGCCCGCTCACCCATTTTGACACCCAGGGCCAGGCCCACATGGTGGACGTGGCCGGTAAGCCGGCCACTCGCCGCACGGCCGTGGCCTGCGGGCGCATCGACATGCTGCCGGCGACCCTGGCCATCATCGAAGGCGGCACGGCCAAAAAAGGCGATGTACTGGGCGTGGCCCGCATCGCCGGTATACAGGCGGCCAAGAAGACCAGCGACCTGATCCCGCTGTGCCACCCGCTGGCGCTGACGCGCGTGGCCCTGGTGCTGACCACCCATGCGGCTGAGGCCAGTACCCCAGCGCATGTACGCTGCGTGGCGACAGTGGAGACCATCGGCCCCACCGGCGTTGAAATGGAAGCCCTGGCAGCGGTGCAGGTGGCCTTGCTGACGGTCTACGACATGTGCAAGGCGGTTGATCGCGGCATGTGCATCAATGCTGTGCGGCTATTGGAAAAACACGGGGGCCAATCCGGCAGCTACATCAGCGCGCCTTGACCGGGGCCTGGCGCGCCTGGAGGGCGCCGTGCCCGGGCTTCAGTCTGCCGCTGGCGTGGCACCGGCACTTCGGGCGCGCAAGTCGGCGCTCCAGCGCGCATAGTCCTGCGGGAAAGCGGTGCGAAAGCGCGCCAGGAAATAAACTGCCTCTTCCTTTCGTCCCAGCAGCGTGGCGCTTTCGATGAGCTTTTCCACCACCCTGGATTCGGGCGAGAAATGCAGCATTTCCAGCGCCATCGCGTGAACCTGTTCGGCATTGTCCCGGCTGAGCGGCGTGGTGGTGAGTTCTGCGAACACCACTTGGTCGTGGAACAGCCGCGACCCGCGGATTTTCTCCAGCGTGTTGTCCTGGTACCCGGCCATGCGTTCCTCAGGCGGCACGTAGATCTGGCTGATGCGGGTATAGTCCCAGGCCACATAGGCCACGGCGGCCACCAGCAGGCAAGCCACGGCCAACACCACGCGTCTGCGCGCGGGCGAAGACCCGCTGCCGCCGTCCGCGGCGAGTACCGCCGCCGGTCGCCGCCACAGCACGAACAGGCCCAAGCCGAACGCCATCTGGAACGGCCCGTACCACAATGGGTACTCCAGCATGCTGTGCAACAGGATGACCGCCAGCGCGCCCCAGGCCATCTGGCGGCCGGCATCCCGTTCCACCCAGGGCCGCCCCTTCTTCACCAGGAAGACCGCCAGCGCGATGGACAATGCCGCCACGGGAATGCCCAACTCCACCGCCAGGTGCAGCGGCAGGTTGTGCGCATTGTCCAGAATGTCACAAAAACGGGCGCCCTGGTACAAGGTCGTGAAGTGCGCGAAGTCCAGTTCGCCCCAGCCCCAGCCCCACCACGGTTTTTGGCCGATCAGGCTCAGCACATTGGCCCACAAGGTCAAGCGGCTGGTGCATGCCGGCATGTTGGCATTGAAGCGCCCCAGGATGCCCTGGCTCAGCGGATCCACGCCCGACGCCCAAGGCAGAATCAGCGCACCCACTGCGTAGCCCGTCACAGCGGTCAGCAGCACCCACCGGGGCCCGGCCTGCCGCCACACCCGCCAAATCAGACCCAGGCCAACAACGAAAACCAATTGCATCAGACCGGTCCGCGACGAGGAGGCGGCATTGCCGAGTGACAACAGAACGGCTGCGGCCGCCAGACTCAGGGCTTCACCCGCAGAGGGTGCCGGTCGCCGGGCGGCCAGATACAGCAGGGCCAGCAAGCCCAGATTGGTCAAGGTACCGAACTGGTTGCGCTGGCGCAAATTGGCGTAAGCCTGGCCCAGGGTCGTGGCATTGATCCAGGGTGAAGCCGGTTCACTCAGGCCAAAGTATTGCAACAGACCCATGGCACTGCTGAGCAAGGCGGCCAGCAGCCAGGCCACAGCCACCAAACGGGCCAGGTCCGGCTTGTAGTGCCGCAGTTGCGTGACCGAAAGCACCAGGGCGAGCCCCAGCCAGGTGAACAGCCCTTGCACGACTGCAGGCGATGGCCCCGGGGCGAAAGGGTTCAGCCAAGGCAAGGCAATGCCCAGCACAAGCAGGGCACTGGCGCCCAGCCGCAGCGGCCGGCTCGTAACGGAATCTGGGACCGATACCACAGGTGCCACGACATGGCCATCGGGTTTGCTTGACTGATGCATCTGTCTGGGCGCCGCGTCAAGGATGGACTGGGCCAGGCGCGACAGGCAGCGGCGCCATGACAATCGCCTGCCTGACACCGCGGGCATGCTGCGCCCAGATGCGGTCGTACAGCCGCTCCAGATCACGAGTGAAGCCAGAAGTGTCGAACAAAGGTGCATTCATGCGGTTTTCCAACAGTTTTCTGCGCAGCGCCACCAACCGGGAGGGGTCATTCGCCAGTGCCTTGGCCAGGGCGAAATAGGCCTCCCAGTCGCGCGTCACCAGCTCGGACAAGCCCACCGCATGCAGCATGCTGGCGGCCACTCGGCTGGCAAAGGTGTCGCCCATGCGGGTGACCAGCGGCACGCCGGCCCACAGTGCGTCGCTGCCAGTGGTGTGCGAATTGTAGGGAAAGGTGTCCAGTGCCAAGTCGGCAAGCTGCAGGCGCCCCAAATGACGCTCTGGCGACAACACCCGGGCGAACACCAGGCGGTCGCCGGCGACACCGTGCGCCTGCGCCTCACGCCGCAGATTATCCGACGCCGCCGGCGAGGACTGCAGCAACCACAGCACACTGCCGGGCACGGCGTGCAGCAGGCGGCACCAGACGCTCAAGCCGCCCGGCGTGACCTTGTAGCTTTGGTTGAAGCTGCAAAAGACAAAACCCGACGCCGGCAGGCCTTCTTCCTCCCGGCTGGGCCTGGCGCCTATGACGCGCTGCCGGTCGTTGGGCTGGTAGCAGTGTGGCATCAGGGCCAGGGTCTCGCTGAAATGCGCGGCATGCTCCAGCGGTGTGACAACAGGGTCGCCGACGATGTAGTCCGCCAGCGCGGGATGGCCCAGGGTGCCGGGATAACCCAACCAGCTGACCGTCACCGGTGCCGGGCGCTGCGCAGACAAAGCCATGCGGGTATGTTGGGTGAAGCCCTTGAGGTCCACCAGGATGTCTGTGCCATCGCTCGCAATCGCCCGCGCGGCCTCGTCATCGGCGCTGGCGGCGAGGTCGCGAAAGACATCGCAACAGGCCGCGACACGGCGGGTTACCGCATCCTCGGTTGGACCATAGGAATAGGCATGAATGGCATACCTGGAACGGTCGTGCGCGGCCAGCACGCCCTGCAACAGATGCATGGTCGCGTGGTCATGGAAATCCGCCGACAGATAACCTATGCGCAAACGCTCGCCCGGCTGCGTTGGCGCGGTCACTCGCCCCAGGTAAGCACTCAGCGTGTGTTCGGCAAAGCGCAAGCTGGCCTGCCGTTGCAGCAATGCCATCTGGTCATCGGCCGGCTCCATGCTCAGAATGTCAAACGGCGCGATGCCAGCCACGCCCCGCGCCAACATGCCGCCCAACGCCTGGGTGTCGGCATCGCGCTGGGACCAGTCGCACAACTGGTTGGCGCCATGAAAGGCGCGGGAGAGCGCCGCGCCAAAGTCCGGCCGGACCGCCACGGCCTGGCGCAAAGCACGCTGCGCCGCCTCCGGCTGCCCCAGGTCCTGCAGCACCAAGCCCAGCACCTGGTGGGCTTCGGCCAATTGCGGATCCAATTCCAGCGCGCACCTGCAGCTCAGCGCGGCGGCGTCGAGCTGTCCGAGCTTGCGCAGCACGCCAGCCAGATTGGCGTGCACCTGCGCATAACCAGGCTGCAGTTGCAAGGCACGCCTGTAGCTTTGCGCGGCCGGCTCATGCTGGAGCAAGTCATCCAGCGTGTTGCCCAGGGCCACTTCGGCATCGGCGAAATCCGGCTGCAGCGCCAGCGCCTGCCTGTAACAGGCCATGGCGGCACGCGGGCGTTGCAAACGGGCGTTGGCATTGCCCATGTTGTAGTGTGCAGCGGCATAGGCGGGATGGAACGACAAGGCCTGCCCGTAGCCATCCAGCGCCGCTTGGGCGTCGCCCATGGCCAACCGCAGATTGCCCAGGTTCAAATGCGCGCGCGCCAGATTGGGCGCCAGCTCCAGGGCCTGCAGGTAGCACTGCTCGGCCTGTGCGGAGATTCCGGCGTCCGTCAATGCGTTCCCCTGGTCAACCAGGGCCGATGCCCGCGCGAGGGCGTCGCCGGGCTCGTCGCCGGTGCCGCTCAAGATGATGGGTTGCCTGACGCCGCTGCCATGCTGCTCCCAGATTCGGCGGTACAGCCGCTCCAGATCCCGGGTAAAGCGCTCGGTGTCAAACAACGGCAGCTGCGCGCGCGTCTCAACAAGTTGGCGGCGCAGCGCCTGCAGACGCGGCGGGTCCAACGCCAATGACTTGGCCAGCGCCAGGTAGCCATCCCAGTCCTGGGTGACCAGTTCCTGCAGGTTGACGGCGTGCAGCAGGCTGGCGGCAACCCGGCTGGCAAACGTGTTCCCCATTCGGGCCACCAGCGGCACGCCCACCCAAAGCGCATCGCTGCCGGTGGTGTGGGAGTTGTACGGGAAGCTGTCCAGCGCCAGATCCGCCAATTGCAGCCGCGCCAGATGCGTTGACGGCGGCACCGGCGGCGCAAACACCAGGCGCGAAGGCGCCACGCCGCGTGCCTGTGCCTCGCGCTGCAGGTTGGCCACGGCTGCCGGCGATGTGGACAGCAACCACAGCACGCTGCCCGGCACTTCCGTCAGCAGGCGACACCAGACGTCAAAGCTCTCGGGGTTGAATTTGGCAACCTGGTTGAAATTGCAGAAGACCAGGCCCTCAGGCGGCAGGCCGACCTGGGTCCGGCTGGGCGCTTCACCCACCGCGCGCTGGCGGTCGTTGGGCTGGTAGCAGTGAGGCAGCAAGGCCAGAGTTTCGCTGAAATGCGCGGCATGCGCCAACGGTGTGACGATGGCGTCACCGATGATGTAGTCCGCCAGCGCCGGATGCCCCAAGGTGCCCGGGTAGCCCAGCCAGGCGACGCACACCGGCGCCGGGCGCTGCGCCTGGATGGCCGGGCGCGTGCCCTTGGTGTAGCCCTTGAGGTCGATCAACAGGTCAATGCCGTCATCGGCAATCAAACGCGCCGCATCCGCGTCAGACAGGCCGGTCAGGTCCCGGAAGGCTTCGCACAGGGCTTGCACCTGGCGAGTGACCCCGTCCTTCACCAGCCCGTAGGAATAAGCATGAACCTTGAACTGCCGGTGGTCATGTGCCGCCAGCACGCCACGCAGCAGCTGCATGGTGGCATGTTCATGGAAGTCAGCCGACAGGTAACCTATGCGCAAGCGCCCTTGCGCCACGGCCGCTCTGGCCGGCATGGGGACGGAATCGGCCAGCACTGGCCCCAGCGTCAGCTCCGCGTAACGCCGGCCGGCGCGCAGTTGCAGCAGCGCGTGGTCCACACCAGACTGCTCCAGGCCCAGCAAGCTGAACGGGCGAATCGCGCCACCACCGCCATACACGCTGTCGCACAGCGCACGCTGATCGGCGGATCGCCGCGACCAGTCCCCCAGCAGGCTGGCGCAGGCATAAGCACCTTCCCGAGAGGCATCCAACTCCGGGCGGATCGCCAGCGCTTCGCGATAGGATGCATGCGCCTCCAGCCAGCGCCCCTGCTCCTGCAGCACCACGCCAAGGTTGTGGTGCGCGTTGGCGGATCCCGGATCGATGGCCAGCGCCCACCCACACGCTTCTACGGCGGCGTCCAGTCGGCCCATGCGCACCAGCACGCTGACCAGCCGCTCACAGACTTCCGCATGGCTGGGCTCCAGGCGCAAGATGGCGCGATAGCTGCGCACAGCATCGTCAAATCTCTGCAAGCGCTCCTGCAACGTGCCCAGCTGGTACAGCAGCAATACGTTGTCCGGGTCCTGAGCCAACGCGGCCGAGTAGTGACCCATGGCCGCCTGCGGCTGGCCCTGCGCCTCTTGCAGCCGGCCTTGCGCGAGCAGTTGATCTCCCTCGGCCACGCGGCGCGCCGCCTGCGCGGCTGCACCGCCATCCGGCTGCAAGGGTTGCGCCGGCGCAACCCTGGCGCGCAATTTTTCCCAAAGATTCATGGCGTTGTGTGTGCGCAAGTCCAATCCGCATGTGCCGGCCGGGCGACGGCAAATCCGACCGCCAGGAGCACAATACCAGTTCGGATTGTGCAAAAAACCGTCGGCGGCCCGGCGGCCCCGATTTTCACCATGACCATGCCCATGCTCAGTCATCGCCAGGCCCGCAGGGGCAGACCATGCTGAAGCGCCTTCAAACGCTATGGCGCGGGCCCGGCGGAGCTCCAGCTTCCCCCGCGGCGGCGCGCGCGGATGCCCACGCCGGCCAACGATCCGACCCGCAGGCACTGCGCAAGCAGGGCAATGTGTGCCTGGCACAGGGCGACCTCGTCGGCGCTGTCAACCAGTACGAAGCCGCCATCGCGGCCAATCCCGATGACGCCGATGTCCACATTGCCCTGGGCTTCACGCTGTCGCGCCAGACGCGCTGGAATGACGCCCGGCATTGCCTGGAACGCGCCGTGTTGCTGGCGCCGGGGGAGCCCGAGGCCCATTACCTGCTGGGCGTCAGCTTGCTGCAGCTTGATCGCGTGGAAGAGGCGAGCGCCAGCCTGCAGCGTGCACTGGCGCTCAACCCCGGCTTCGCTGAAGCACACCATTCGCTGGCCATGCTATTGCGCGGCCAAGGCCGGTGGGACGAGTCCCTGCGCCACTTCGACCGCGCGCTGGCGTTGGCCCCCGACGCGGCCGAGACGCGCCTGGGCAAGGCCTTGGTGCTGTTGCTGCGGGGTCAATTTGCCGAGGGTCTGGACCTGTTTGAAAGTCGTCTGGATCAGCCTTCGGCGCCTGCGGTCGCCAGCTGGCTGAGCCTGTTGGCCCGGCGCCCGGACAAGCCCTTCTGGAACGGCGAGCCGCTGCACGGCCGTCGGCTGCTGGTATGGGTGGAGGAAGGCTTGGGCGACTGCCTGATGATGATGCGCTACCTGCCACTGCTGGCACAGCGCGGTGCTCACGGTCTCGTCATACTGGCTGATCCATCGCTGGAGCGCCTGATGCAAGCCGTGCCCAACGTGGCGCGGGTCGTCCATTCAGCCGGCCCGCAGCTGCTGGATGACTTTGATGTGCATTGCGCCATCATGAGTCTGCCCAGGCTGTTTGGAACCCGCGCGGACAGCATTCCCGCCACGGTGCCCTATCTGGCCCAGCCACCTGCCAAGTTGATCGAACGGCTGGCCAGGCCGGCGGCCATCGGCATGCTGCAGGTGGGGCTGGTGTGGGCCGGCAACCAGGCCTTCAGCAAGGACCGGCTGCGCAGCCTGACGTTGTCACAGCTGCAGCCCTTGATGCGGGTGCCCGGCGTGCAGTTTGTCAGCTTGCAAAAAGGCCCCGCCGCAGCCGAGGCTGGCGCGCTGGGCTGGCCGCTGCTGGACTGCATGGATGATTGCGCAGACTTCCTCGACACCGCCGCGCTGGTGTCGCAGCTGGACCTGGTGATCAGCGTCGACACGGCCGTAGCTCACCTGGCCGGCGCCCTGGGTAAACCGGTGTGGCTGTTCAACCGCTGGGGCAGCGAATGGCGCTGGCAGCTCGACCGCGAGGATTCGCCCTGGTACCCCAGCATGCGCCTGTTCAACCAGGCGGCGCCGGGCGACTGGACGCCAACCATCGCGGGGATGGCGCAAGCCCTCGCGCAACTGGCCGGCCCGCAACCGGACCCTGATCGCTGTGCCGGGCGTGTACAACTACCGGATCCGCGTTGATTTCACTGGTGAATCGGGTAAAAATGGGCCGCGGCGGTCAAGGCCCGGTTAAAGTGCGAACTGCGAGCAGTTTTTCCAAAGGAAGATGTGATGATCGGCTGGTTGAACGCAAGGCGGGCGGGGGAATTTGGCGCCTCGCTGGCACAGAACTTCATTGACAAGATGCCGCCCGGCGCAATGCTGAATGAAAGCAAACTGGCGTCCAAAACCGAATACCTGCTGACCAAGATGCAAGCGCAAATCAAGGCCTTTAAGCAGGAGGAAGCGTTGAATTTTTACAAGAAGGCAAAACTGAGCAATGCCTTCAAGTGGAAGCTGAAAGATGCCGGCTATGACGACGCATTCATTGAAAAGCTGATGGAGTGGCTGGTTCTCCACGTTTAGTCAGGCTAGAGTCATGCTTTTGACAAGGATACTCAAGGACATCACCAGCAAGCCCCGGGCGCACAACAACCTGGCCGCGTTGCTGACGGACGCGTCCGTGCGCAAGGTGCTCAACGTGGGTGGCGGCTCGACGACCATTGGCATTCCCGAACATTACCGGGATTGGCGGCAGTTGATGCTGGACATTGATCCAAAATCCGGCGCCCAGATCGTGATGGACGCGCGCAAACTGATGTCGCTGCCCGACAGCGTGGTGGACGCGGTGTATTGCTCACACAACCTGGAGCACTACTACCTGCACGACGTCAAAAAGGTGCTGGCCGGTTTCCTGCATGTGCTCAAGCCTGACGGCTTTGCCGAGATTCACGTGCCCGACATCGAAGGCGTGATGACACGGTTCGTGACGGAGCGCATGGACATACACGATACGCTCTACCAATCCCCCAGGGGGCCTATCACGGTGCACGATGTCGTCTATGGGCACGGCGAGGAAATCGAGCACTCCGGTGTTGATTTCTACGCGCACAAGACCGGGTTCACCAAGGCGACCCTGGAAGCCGCGCTGCTGAAGGCCGGGTTCACGCAGGTGTACATGGGGCAGTCAGAGGACAACCTCGCCATCGGCGCGATGGCGTTTCGCAGCAAGCCCACTGCGGCCCAGTGCGCGCTACTGCAACTGGAGCCTGCTTGAGCCAGGTTGCGCTTGAGGGCGGCCACCGAAAGCCCGCGCCTATCAGGGCGACACCGGGCAAGCGTCGCGGCCATGTTCGCTAGTCTGAAAAAACTGTTGCCGCGCCGCCCCGACCAGATAGGCCCGGCGGCGCCCGCTGCGGTGACCGCCGATGACACCAGCGCACATAAGCAAGCCCGCGCCCAAGGCAACACACTGGTGCAGCAAGGTCGCTACGTCGAGGCAGAACACCACTACCGGCTGGCGCTGCAACACCGGCCTGATGAAGTCAGAACATTGGGCGGCCTCGGTTTTTCGCTCAGGGAACAAGGGCGCTTGCAGGAGGCAACCGGCTACTTGCAGCAGGCCTTGGCCTTGGACAGTGCCAGCCCACTGGCCGTCGACAACCATTACCTCTGCGGCCTCATCGCCGAGGAGCTGGGCGAGCTAGAACAAGCCCGCAAGCACATGGCGCTAGCGCTGGCGCTGAAGCCGGACTTCACACTGGCCAGCCGCGACCTGTGCCGACTGCTGTCCCTGACGGGCGATTTGAGTGGTGCACAGGACGTGCTGCACAAGGGCATGGCCCTGGATTCGGCATTCGGGGATTTCCACTTTTACCAGGGCAACCTGCATTTCGAGAACAACGCCCCGGAACTCGCTGTGCAAAGCTACCAGCGGGCCCTGTCCCTGGGCGCCGCCTGGGCCGACGTGTACTGCGGCCTGGGCACGGCCTACTACAAGCTGGGCAACAGCGCACAAGCGGCGGAAAGCTTCGCGCAGGCAGCGCGGCTGGACCCAGGCACGGTGGTACGGGGTATGCGCGAGTCCGGCTTCAACCATTTCCGCTATGGCGAACACTTGCAGGCGGTGGATGATCTGGAAAAAGCCGTGGCACGGGACCCCGAATTCCTGGAAGCCCAGTCCACGCTGCTGTTCTGCCTCAACCTGCTGCCGGAGCTGGCGCCGCGCTACCGGGCCTGTGCGCAACGCTTTGCATCGGTCGTGATGGCCAAGGCCAATCCGGTGGCACTGCCGCGCGCGCCAGCCCGGCCCGAGGGTGAACCGCTGCGCCTGGGTTTCGTGTCGGCGGACTTTCGCAACCATCCGGTGGGCTTTTTCATGGAAAGCATCCTCGGCCAGTTTGATCGCAGCCGCTTCTCGTTGTTTGCGTATTCCAACAATGCCCGCAATGACCACGTGACCGCGCGCTTGCGCCCCCATTTCGACACCTGGCGGGTGATCCGCGACCTGAAAGACGAGCAGGTAGCGCGCACCATCTCCAATGACGGCATTGACATCCTGGTGGATCTGGGAGGGCACACCAGCGAAAACCGGCTGGCGGTATTCGCCTGGCGGCCGGCGCCGCTGCAATTGACCTGGCTGGGCTACTTCGCCACCACCGGCATGGCCGACATCGACTACATCGTGGCAGACGATCAATGCGTCCCGCCGCAGGCAGACGAGTACTTCAGCGAAAAGGTTTGGCGCCTGCCCGACACCCGCCTGTGCATGACCCCGCCGGTGACCGCCCCGCTCCTGCCCGTGGCTCCGTTGCCGGCGCTGAGCGCGGGCCATGTCACGTTCGGCTCGTTCCAGGCGCGCACCAAGATCACGTCTGGCGTCTTGTCTGTGTGGGCCAGGGTGCTGGCAGCCGTGCCGGGTGCGCGCCTGCGGCTGCAGATCCCCACCACCGACGTCGCCTCCATACGTGAGGAGTTCCTGCGCCAGCTTGACGCCGCCGGTCTGGACCGGCAGCGGGTTTCACTGACGGCCGGGACCGGTTGGGAAGCGTACTTGGCCAGCTACCAGCACGTGGACATGGTGTTGGACACGTTTCCGTACCCCGGCGGAACCACCACCGCGGACGCCTCGTGGATGGGTGTGCCGACCCTGACGATGGCGGGCAGCACCATGCTGTCGCGCCAGGGTGCAGGCATGATGCATTGTCTGGGGCTGGACAACTGGATCGCCAACAGCGAAGACGCCTACGTGGCCAAGGCCGCCGCGTTCGCCTCGGACCTGCCGGCGCTTGCGGGGCTGCGCGCCGGTCTGCGTGACAGGGCGGCCCGGTCACCGCTGTTTGATGCGCGCCGCTTCACCGCCAATTTGCAGGATGCCTTTGAAGGCATGTATCGGATCACCTGCCGCTGACATCGACGCTATGTTTGAACGACTGAAGAACCGGTTGACCGGCAAGAGTCCCGTCACCGATCTCGCGGCGCAACCGGGCGAGCGGCTGCGCCAGGATGGCGATGCCTTGCTGGCCAGCGGCAATCTGGACGGCGCCGAGCTGTGCTACCGCCAAGCAGTCGCCAGCGATCCGCGCAACGCGGCCAGCCGCGTGGGCTTGGGCCGTGCACTGGCACAGCTGCAGCGGGACGATGCCGCGTGGCGCGAACTCGAAGCAGCCATCGGCCTGGACGCCCGCCAGGCCGATGCCCACGAGTTGTTGGCCAGCCTGGCTGAGCGGCAGTCAGACTGGCGCACCGCGGCGCGCCATTACCGGACGGCTTTCGAGCTGAAACCAGAATCCGCGTTGGCTTGCCTCGGCGCTTTCCGTATGCTGATGCTGCTGGGCGAGATGGCCGATGCCCGCGCCTTTCTCGCCCAAGGCGTTGCCTTGCACCCGACGGTGGCCGACTTCCATTTCTACGAGGGCAACATGCTGCTGGCCGGCGGCGATGCCGAATGGGCCATCGACAGCTACCAGCGGGCCCTGGAACTGGGTGCGGACCATGCCGCGCTGCACGGCCGCATGGGTGGCGCCCTGCTGAAGCTCAACAGGCTGGAAAAGGCCCGAGAGCACCTGGCGCGCGCCGTCGCACTGGACCCGGCCAACATGGAAGCCCGCCATGACCTGGGCGTGGTGCTCCACCACCTGGGCCAGATCGACGAAGCCATACAGCAGCAGCAGATCACCATCACGCATGAACCCCAACAACTCGGCGCACACAGCTGCTTGTTGTTCGCGCTGTGCTTTTCCGACACATGTACGACATCGCAGTACCTGGTGCATGCCCAGCAGTTCGCCGAGCAGGCGCGCAGGGGCGCCCAGCGACTGACGCCACCCCATCCGACGCAGGCGCGGCACACGGAGGAAGCGCGGCGGCGCCTGCGCATCGGCTGGGTGTCGGGCGACCTGAGAAAGCATGTGAACATGGCTTTCTTCAAGCACATCCTGGCGCGGTTGGCCGAAGAGCCGCTGGACCTGGTTGCATTCTCCAACAATCCCTATGACGACGCGGTCACGCATCAGCTTCGCGCGGCGATGACGGAGTGGCATGACATCACGCCCCTCAGCGACCAGGACGCCGCCCGGCTGATTCACGGCTGCCGCATCGACGTCCTGGTGGACCTGTCGGGCCACACCGCCCACAACCGGCTGCCGGTGTTTGCCTGGCGGCCCGCGCCGGTCCAGGCCACCTGGCTGGGCTTCGCCGCCACCACCGGCTTGTCCGAAATGGACTACCTGCTAGCCGACCCGGTGTCCGTGCCGCCAGCGTCGAGCGCGGATTTCAGTGAGCGCATCCTGTACTTGCCGCACACCCGGCTGTGCATGGCGCCGCCCGCCAGCGCCGAACGATGGCCCGTCAGCCCGCTGCCCGTGCAGCGCCAGGGCTTCATCACCTTTGGCTGTTTCCAGCAGGTTGGGAAGATCAACGACCGTGTGCTGACCGCCTGGCAGAAAATTTTGGCTGCGATGCCCGATGCCCGGCTACGGCTGCAGATCCGCTACCTGGACTTGGCAAGCGTGCGCGGGGACCTGGAACGCCGACTGGCCGCGTCAGGCATCGCGGCGAACCGGGTCAGCCTGCACGAAGGCACATCGACGGACGACTACTTGGCCGCCCACCATGAGGTGGACATGATCCTCGATACATTTCCCTATCCTGGCGGCACCACCACCGCCGAAGCGCTCTGGATGGGCGTGCCCACAGTGACGCTGCTCGGCGCTTCACTGCTGGCACGCCAGGGCGCCAGCATGTTGCACACTGCCGGGCTGTCCGACTGGGTGGCGGAAAACGAAGAGGCGTATGTGGAACGGGCGCTGAAGTTTGCCCGCGACACCGAGGCGCTGGCCGGCTTGCGCCAACGGCTGCGGGCCCAGGCCACGCGGTCACCGCTGTTCGACAGCCATGGCTTCGCCCGGGACCTGGCGCAGGCCCTGCGCGCCATGCACCAGCAGCAGCAGCAGCAGAGCGTCACGGAAAGCTGAGCGCGCGCAACTCTGGGTGTTGCGTGGCCTTGTCGCGCCACATGTCACTGGCGGCCAGGTAGTAGCGCTCGCCGTACAAGCCGCGCAAGGTGGCCATCATGTGGCGGGCGCCGGCGGGGTCGCCGTTGAGAGCCAACGCCATGGCGTAGTTCAGCGTCAGGCTGCCGGTGGGAAAGCGCCAGGCGACCTGGCGCAACGCCTCCAGCCGCTGCGCATCGGTGTGCGCCACGGGCTGGTAGCGCACCGCGCTTTCCATCGCCGCCATCTGCGTCAGCAAATGGATGCGCGGCATGCGATAGCTGGTTTCGGTCGCCCCCACGCGCAGGTTCTCGAAACGCGTGACGCGCAGGTCCTCCTCCACCAGCAGGTATTCGCGGCAGATGGCGACGCCGACAACGCTCCAGGCCGCCAGCGCCAGGCCAAAGGCCAGCCGGCGCACCCGCCACCCATGGTGCAAGGCCAGACTGGCTTCCACCACCCCCATCATCAGCCCGGCCGTCAGCAGGAAGTAGGCATAGGCAAACGGATACTCCACCAGGCTGTGGACCACGATGGGCAACAGGCAGGCCATGGCATAACCACCGCTCAGGTTGGTCACGCGCCACAGCCGGGTGCAAAACCAGTAGCCGGCCAGGCCGATCAGCAACACGCCCAGCGGCACACCGTTCCAGGCCAGCAGATCGAGCAGCACGTTGTGCGCGTAGGTGGCCGGCGTGCGCGCCGGATGCGCCGCCGCACCGGCCATGGTGGCGGTGACGGTCTGGTTCCAACCGTATCCGAGCCAGGGTGCCTGGGAGATGCCGTCCGCCACCTGTTGCCAAATGACGACGCGGTCGTTCACCGTCGTCAGCGACGCGCGTGGCGTGGCAAAGGCCACGGCGGCGTCGATGCGCGGGAACAGCACGGTCGCGCCGAAGAACAACACAACCCATGCCACCACGTGACTCAGGCGCAGGCGCGAAGCCATGCGCGAGCGCTTCCACACTAGGAAACACGCGACCGCCAACGCGCCCAGCATGCCGGCGCGCGACTGCGTCATCACCAGCACGGCTGTCATCAAGCCCACACCCAGCGCATAGGCGAGCCAACCAAAAGTGCGGCGCTCGAAAGCGTGGCTATAAGCCAGCAAACCCACCAGCAGGAATGTGGCCAACTGGTTGGGCTGCGCCAGGTTGCCCATGGCACGGTCACCAGGATCGGTCTGCGTGGCAAAGATGCCCAAACTCGGCTCCAGCTTCAGCCATTGCACCAGACCCACGGCTGCCGAGAGCAGGGCTGCCGGCCACAGCGCGTGCATCAGCGCGGCCACGCCAGACGCGTCATCTACCCGGGTGAGCTGGTAACCGATGGCGATGGCCAGGGCCCAAGCCACCAGGTAGTACGAGCTCATCAAGGCATCGCCGGCGAACGCGTTGACGCCAGCCGTCCATTGCAACCAGGGCAGGATGGCCAGCGCGGCAACGCTGCAGGCCAGCACCGGCCAGCGCGACTGCGCCGCTGGCACCAGCCAGGCCAGCGCCAGCAACGCCACCGCGGCCAGCGCCAGCGTCTCGGAGTGAAAATTGAGCCAGGGAGGGTAGTGGTTCGGCAGCAGCCAGCACAGCGACAACAACCCCCAGCCCATCAGCTTCAACAGGGCGGGGCGAAATAAAAAAACGCTCCCGAAGGAGCGTTTTTCTGGGTGCAACCCGCTTGCCAAGTTCAGCCCTTGCAGGAGCCAGGCAGGAACTTCGCAGCCAGCGTGGTGCCGTCCGTGGTGCTGCCGCAGCGCCACGAGGTGACGGCCTTGCCGCCATCGGTGGACGTGGCGGTGGCGGTGCCCATCATGGGCTGCAGGGACACCAGCTTGGTGTCGATGGCGCCATCGTTGAAACCTTGCGCAGTGACCCGGATCTGGCCGCCGTCGCTGGTCGTGACCAGCTGCACGTACTTGCTGCCGGATGCGGTATTGGTCACCTCGCAGCCCCAGCCATTGGCGCCGGCGCCCACCGTGGTGCTGGTGGACGACTGGAAGGCTTCGGTGATGGACGTGCGGCAGCCAGAAGCAGCCAGAATCACTTCAGAAACCTTGGCTTTTTTGGTGTAGTCAGAGTACGCAGGCAAGGCAACAGCCGCCAGAATACCGATGATCGCCACCACGATCATCAATTCAATCAGGGTGAAGCCCTGCTGAAGAGAACGTTTCATTTGAAACTCCTTGGGTTGAACAGAAAAAAAGAAACCACTCGGGCCAACTCTTCAAGCACTTTTCAGGCCAGGCAGTTCAAGGTCCTCGAATCGCGATTTTGCAGGATATTTTGGCCTCTCGGGCCAAAATTTGACGCTTTTCCTCGACAGCAATGGAAGCTTACGACAATTTTGTCAACCCGAGACGCTGATATGGCGCCGCAGACCGTCCCTGCCACCGCTCAGGACAATGCCAGCAAGCGATTGCCCAGCGCCAGGATACAGTCGCGGTCATCGAGCAAAGACTGGCTGCGCCGGGCCAACTGCTGGCGCAAGTGATCACGCAGCGCAGCGTCATCGCACAATTGGCGCACCCTGTCGACATACTCACCGGCGGTGCCAGCCACCCACTGCGCCAAACCGGCTTCGCGCAGAATGCCGCTCGCGAACCGCCCGCGCATGAACTCACCCTCCCAGGCCACCACCGGCAGCCTGCGCTCCAAGGCTTGCATGGTGGTGTTGAAGCCCGAAAAGTCGGGGCTGTCCAACAGCACGTGCGCCCGGTCCAGCACGCCGAAAAATTCGGCCTGCGACTGCCACGGGATGAAGCACACGGACTCGTCAAAGCTCTCGCCGGCCTGCTCGAAGGCGCGGCGCAGCCGCTGCTCCAGCAGTCCGGACAGCGCGTCGGGCCGGGCACGAAAGAACACCAGTTTGCAAGGCCGGCAGCGCCGGGCGATGTCCACCAGCCACGCGTCCCCTTCGGGCGCGTACTTGAAGGGAGTGCCAGCACAGACCAGCACCCGGTCCTGCGGCCGCACACCCCAGCCGGCCAGGTCGACCGCGGCGGCGGCTGTGCCGAACGGCTGGTAGCAGCAGCCCAGCCGGGGCAGCGTCAGCAATGGCTCGGTGTAGTGTGCCTGGGCGTCGGCCGGCTCAAAGGCCGCCGCGCTGACGAAGCCGTCCATCGTGGGCAGGCCGGTGGTGATGGGATGCCCCCAACTGGCCAGTTGCAGAGGCGCCAGGCGCAGTGCGGACAGGCGTGCGGTGGTGGCGTCCATGCCGATTTCCGGGTACAGCAATGCATCGAAGCGTTCGGCGGCGACGTGCCCGGCCCAATCGGCCCAGTCCCCCGACCGTTGGTGCACTGCCTTCACCCGTTGCGCGGCCCATTGCAACTGGTCGCTGCTTCGACCGCCAAGGTGCAGCAGGTGCAGTTCAAACCGCGCCGGGTCCAGGTGCTGAAGCCAGCCGCGCACCAGCGCATGCCAGACCGAATGGTCGCCCACATGTGCAGAGGCGATGCCCAGTTTGCACTTGGCGCGGCCAGTCACCGCAGGTGCCGCCAGCCCTGATCGGGCCGCCCAGCCGGCCATCAGGCGAGCGCACAGCGCGCCATAGGTACCCAGCACTTCGCGGTTGTTGTGGGCGTCATAGGCCAGGTAGAAAGGCTGCTGGGCTCCGACGGCCGAGTGGGCATCATTGGGCTGGTGCACCGTGAGCCAGCCCTGGAACTTCTTGAGCTCCTTGGCAAAGCTCTGCACCCCTTCTTGCTGCTCGGCGACGGTCTGGGGCACGGCCGGCAATTGCGCCATGACCAACCCCCAGCGCGCGGCGACGAATTTGCCGTCCAGCGCGGCTGCGGCCCGGTAGGACTCGCGCGCGGCGGTGGCATCGCCCTGACGCATCAGCGCGTTTCCCAGCCATAACAGCGCATCGGCTTGCCGAGGCTGGGATTGCAGCGAGCCGCGCAGCAGGACCGCGGCTGTGTCCCATTGGTCCTGCTGAATGCGCAGCATGGCCAAGTTGAAGCTGGCCTGCGCCAGATCAGGCCGAAGTTGCAAGGCCCGCTCCAGGTGGGCACAGGCCTCATCGGCGCGGCCCAGGCGCTTTAACAACGCCCCCAGGTTGGCGTGCGCATCGGCGTGCGACTCCTCCGCCACCAGCGCTGCATGGTAGTGGTCCATGGCGCCATCGAAGTCCTCTCGCGCCAACTGGATGTTGCCGAGGTGAAACCGGGCATCTGCCAGCCCCGGCTCGAGCGCTACTGCGGCCAGCAGCAAGTCGCGCGCCTTGTCGACCTGGCCCAGCCTGATCGCCAGCAAGGCCAGATGCAACCGGGGTTCGGCGCTGTCAGGCGCCAGCTTGAGTGCCTGCTCCAGCCGTTCCCGCGCCGCTGCCTGGCGTCCGGCCGCCAAGCAGGCCCGCCCCAGCGCGGTCAACAGCAACGCGTCCGCCGATGTGCCGCGCGGCGCCTTGTCAAGCAAGCGCTGGCCTTGCACGACATCGCCCTGGTCCAGCGCCAGGGACCCGCAGACCAGCAGAGCCTCCACATTGCGCGGATCGGTGGCCAGCAGCTGGGCAGCGGCACGTTGTGCGTCTTCCCGCAGCCCCGCGCGGTACAGCGCCCAGGCCTCGGCAAATCCTGCCGGTAGAAGCGCAGTCGCGGGCGGCGCCTGTGCCTCCTCCCGCCCAGCCTTTACCCATGTCGAAAGAAACTTGATCAGCATGCAACTTGACGCGCACACGGCGCGGTCCGTTCTGTTGTGCCTTGGCTCAAGACATCATTTGATGCACACCGACCGGACCATCTTCAGGTCGGTCAGCCCCATCATGATCTTTTCCATGCCGTCCATCTTCAGCGTACGCATACCGCCTTCCACGGCGGCGGCGAACAGCTCGGCCACCCTGGCGCGCTCCTGGATCAACTTCTTGACACCATCGTCGGCCACCAGCAGCTCGTGCAGACCCACCCGGCCCTTGTAGCCGGTCTTGTTGCACTTGTCGCAGCCGACGGCGCGGTAGAACTTCAGCTCACCGTTCTCGCCATAGGTTTCGACCCATTTGTCCATCAGCTTTTCGAGTTCACGCTCGTAATTGGCCTTCCAGGCGGCTGAGTGGCGCAATTCCTCGGCGTATTCCATCGCGAAGGTACGCAGCTCTTCCAGCGACGGCACGAAGGTTTCCTTGCAATCGCACAGTTTCTTGGCCAGGCGCTGGGCCAGGATGCCCAGGAGCGCGTCGGCGAAGTTGAACGGGTCCATGCCCATGTCCATCAGACGGGTGATGGACTCCGGCGCCGAGTTGGTGTGCAGCGTGGAGAACACCAGGTGGCCGGTGAGCGAGGCTTCCACGCCCATGGACACGGTTTCCTTGTCGCGCGACTCGCCCACCATGATGATGTCCGGGTCGGCGCGCAGGAAGGCGCGCATGATCAGCGCAAAGTCGATGCCGGCCTTTTTGTTGATCTGCACCTGGCGCAGGCCCTTCTGGGTGATTTCCACCGGGTCCTCGGCGGTCCAGATCTTGGTGTCGGGCGTGTTCAGGAATTTCAGGATCGAGTGCAGCGTGGTGGTCTTGCCCGAACCGGTGGGGCCGCACACATAGAACAGGCCATACGGCTTGCTGACGGTGGCCTGCAACCGCTCCTTGTTGTGCGGCGTCAAGCCCAGCTTCTCCATGGGAATGGGCTCACCGGCGGCCAGGATACGCATCACCACGTCTTCCACGCCGCCGGCCGACGGGATGGTGGCCACGCGCAACTCGATGTCCAGCGGGCCGTACTTCTTGAACTTGATCTTGCCGTCCTGCGGCTTGCGGCGCTCTGAAATGTCGAGGTCGCACATGATCTTCAGGCGCGTCACCATGGCCTGGCGGAAATGCGCCGGCACCTCGATGTAAGGCTGCAGCGAGCCGTCAATGCGAAAGCGGATGCCGGTCTTGAACTTGCCCGGCAGCGGCTCGACGTGGATGTCCGACACCTTCTGGTTGTAGGCATCGATGATGATCTTGTTGACAAACTTGACCAGCTCGTTGTCGGCGGCAGCGGATTCCAGGGATGACTCGTCGCTGGTCCCATCGTCATCGGCGCTGCTCAGGCCGGCCAGCATCTCGTCGATGGAGCCGCTGGTGGCCTCGGTGCCGTACAGCTGGCTCAGCGTCTCCTCGAACTCGGTCTGCGTGGTCACCTTGTAGGAAAACTTGGTCGAGCGTGGGAACACCTGAGGCACCACCCGCGAACCGCGCACCGCCTCCGGGTCCATGCACATGATGACCAGGCCTTCCGGCGACTCCTCCAACGGGATCCAGCCCTGCTCCTCCAGAAAGTCGCGCTTCAGCGGCCCATGCAGCATCTCTGAGCGGATGCGGCCCGGGTTGAAGGGCTCATAGGGCACGCCGAAGAATTTGGACAGCGACGGGCCAATCTGCGCCGGCTTGATGTGGAAGCTGGCCATCAGCACATGCTCGACCGAGCGGCTGTCAGCGCGCGCGGTCTGTATGGTCTGCTCCAGCTCGTCGCGCGTCAGCACACCATCGTGCACCAGGCCATCAAACTTGGTGGCTTTGCGCTTGTCGCTGTCGCCGGCCGCACGGTGCATGCGCTGGCGTATCGCCGTGGCCAGGGTCTTGCACAACTCCAGCACACCGTCGATTTCCAGTTCGCTGAAGGGCTGGTCGCTCTTGTTGTTGATGACCTGCAACACGCCGTGCAAGGTCTCGCCTTCCAGCACGGGCGCGGCCAGCATCTGCTTGGTGCGGTAGCCCGAGCGCTTGTCCACCTCTTTCAGGAAGGTCAACTGCGGGTGAATCTGCTTCAGGGCCTCGTCGTCATAGACGTCGGGCAGGTTGACCAGGTTGCGGCTGAAGGCGGCGTAACCGGCGAGGCTTTGCGGTGTGATGGGCAGCTTCAGTTCGCGGCTGCTGTTCAGGCCCACCTTCACCTTGGAAATGATGGCGGTGCCGTCCTCGGTGACAGCGTACAGCGTCAGCCGGTCCGCATTGAGCAGCTTGCAGATGTCCGGGCTGACCTCCAGCATGATCTGCTCGACGTTCTCGGTCTCATGGATGCGCGCGGTGACATGCTGCAACTGCCGATAGAACAGCGCCTCGAACGTCATGCCGCGCTTGTCCGGCGGCAGCTTCTGCGACTCCAGAAAAGCCTGCTCGCCTTTTTCCGGTCCACCCGGCTTCATGACGGCGCTCATATTTCAAACTCCTGCCCCGCACGCAACCACCGGATGTCGTGGGTCACGTTGGGCCCGAAAGCAGCGGTCTGGTCGAATTTCTGGATCTCGGCCATGATCAGATCGGTTTCCGCCGGCTTGGTGTGGGTGATGTAGATGGGGAAATTCTTGCCCTTGGCGATGCAATCCAGCTCATCGGCCAGCACCATGGGCGACAGGTGCAGGCTCAGGTGGGCCAGATCCTTCTCGCGGTTGCTGAATGCGGTTTCTATGACCAGCATGGCCACATTGAGTTCATTCACCCGCGCCCACAGCGCCGGGTTGCGCTCGGTGTCGCCGGTGAACACCCAGCAGCCATTGCCCGTGGTGACGGCGAAGCCGGCCGCCGGCACCGTGTGCACAGCGGGCAGCACCTCGATCAGCTTGCCGCCCAGCTGCAGCGTGCCGCCTATGCTGATCTCATGGAAGGTGATGAACGGCGCCTCGGGCGTGGGGATGCGGCTGAAGTCGGGCCAGATGACGTTGTTGAAGATGTGCGCCTTCAGCGCCGCTATGGTGCCTGGCAGCGCATGGATCTGCAATGGCTCCTTGCGCGTGGCGGCGGTGGAATCCACCATCAACGGCAGGGCCGCGACGTGGTCCAGGTGCGAGTGGCTGAGCAGCACGTGCTGAATGCGGCCCATCTCCTGCAGGCTGAGGTCGCCCACGCCGGTGCCGGCGTCCACCAGCACGTCGTCATCAATCAGGAACGACGTGGTGCGGCAATCCTTGGCGATGGCGCCGGAGCAGCCCAGCACACGCACTTTCATCGCGAGGACCTCTTGCTACTTGGTTTCATAGTTGGTCGCACCATCCCATTCCGGATCAAACGGCAGCAACCTCATGGAGGCCACACGCTCCGAGTAGATCCGGTACAGGTACTTTTTGCCGTCCATGCGCAACAAATTCAGCATCAGCATATCGCACTGGTCCCAATCCTGGTTGCGATAGGCCTTGACGAAATTCGCCCAGGTTTTCAATTCCGAACTCTTGGCGCTGTCTATCTCGGCCCTCATGCCCTCGGGCCGGAAGATGGCCACCGCCTGCTCCTTGCCCTTGACGCGCACCTTGTCCAACTCCTGCCACGCGAAGTCGTCACCGGCCAGTTGGCGCGTGGTTTCGCTGATCACGATGTCGGTGCCGTAGGCCTTGGACAGGCCCTCCAGGCGTGAACCCAGGTTGACCGCGTCGCCAATCACAGTGTACGCCTTGCGGATATCCGAGCCCATGTCGCCCACGCACATGCTGCCGGTGTTCACCCCGATGCCAATGCCGATTTCGGGCAATCCCTTGGCCCGGTGTTCGGCATTGATTTCAACTATGGCCGTCACCATTTCCATCGCCGACTTGATGGCTAACCTGGCATGGTCCGTTGTTTCCACCGGCGCGCCCCAGAATGCCATCACGCAATCGCCCATGTACTTGTCAATGGTGCCGTTGTTGTTGCGGATGATGGCGGTCAGCCGGCTGAACACGCCCGTCAACAGCGCCTGCAACTGCAGCGGCTCCATGGTTTCGGACATCTTGGTGAACCCGCGCATGTCGCAGAACATCACCGTCAATTCCTTGTTGCGCGCCTCCATGCTGTAGGCGGCCGGATCCTTGGCCATCTCGTCCACCAGCTCGGGCGGCACGTAGGTGCCGAACAGGTTGGCCAGCTCGCGCTTGGAGCGGCTTTCAACGAAGTAGCCGTAGCTCATGTTCAGGCCGAAGGCGGCCATGGCCATCAGCAGCGCGGAAGCCAACGGCAGCACCAGACCGGCACCCAGGTACAACCACAGGTTGCTGGCCACCAGCACGGCAATCACGCCGCCGCTGAGCAGGATGGCGCGCGGCGCCGACAGCAGCGGCAGACCGAAAGCCAGGATCAGCCCGGCCAGCGTCAGTATCAACACCTCGTACCCGTCCGACCAGTCTGGCTTGTACAGCACCTTTTCATCCAGCAGGCCGCTGATCACATTGGCATGCGCCTCCACGCCGGGATAGACCTCGCCCACCGGGGTGATACGCAGGTCGTTCAGACCAGCGGCGGTGGTGCCCATGATGATGATCTTGTTCTTCAGCGTGCCGGGCGGCACGCGCTTGTGCAACAGGTCGGTGGCCGACACGTATTTGAACGACCCGCCGGTGGGGCCGCCCAAGCCGCGGTAAGGCACCAGCATGCGCACGCGGTCGTCCACCGGAATGGCGCGGCTCTGGCTGCCACGCGTCAGGATCACACTGTCCAGGTTCTGGTAATTGCGCCCGGCCAGACGCTCGGTGGCAAACCCCGGCGCCATGCTGGGCAGGCCGACCAGCATGCGGAACATGGCCACCGACAGCGACTCGTAATAGGCACCCTTGTACTCCGCCGCCACCGACACCGAGCGCACCACGCCATCGTTGGACACGGCGGGGTTGAAGAAACCGGCCATGGGGGCGGCCTTGCCCAACGCCTCGATGTTGCTGCTGTAGCCCTGGAAGCGCTCGAAGGCTATTTTGCGGCCCTGCATGGCCTCTTTCTGCATCACCGGCTTGGGCAGCACGCCCTTGACCTGACCGTCACCGTCACCGCCGATGAACACATAGCCCAACACCACGGCGCGGTTTTGCAGCGACTTGGCGAACAGCGCATCGTAGTTCAGCGGCTCCTGCAGCTTGGCCAGCTTCTCGGCAAAGCCGGCCTCGCCGCGCAACTCATTGCCGCCCAGTTCGTTGAGCACCTTCAGGCCCGAGCTCTCGTCGGACTCGGGGAACACCATGTCAAACCCCACCACGGCGGTCTGCTGGCGTTCGAACAGCTCGTTCATCAACTCGGCCAGCCGGTTGCGGCTCCAGGGCCAATGGCCGACTTCGAACAGGCTTTTCTCGTCGATGTCGACGATGACGATGCGGTCATCCAGCGTGCGCGGCATGGTGGCGCGCAGGCGCGAGTCGTAGATGATGTCCTCGAAGCGCTGCAGCACATCCAGGCGCAGCAGGCCCGTGGCGTGCGCCAGGGCAAACAGCAAAGGCAGCAGGGTGACGCCTATGCGAGCCCAGTGCTTGGCGAGTGCGGCCATGTGAGGTGTGTCAGCGGGCCGGGCTCAGGGCTTGGCGACTGGTCCCGGGTGCCGGCTCAACTCTGCACAAACTGCATCTGCGTGCCGGCCAGCTCGATCAGGTCGCCGCTCTTCAACGCCACCGGCTCCACGCCTATGGGGGCGCCGTTGAGGGTGGGGTTGCCGGCCCCTTCCACGTGCGCGACCACAAACCCGTGGTGGCGCCGCGTGATGGCCGCCACCGCCACGCCGGGCTTGCCGATGGTGGTGACCACCTTGGTCAGCGGCACCTCACGGCCCGAGGCCGCGCCGCTGAGCACCTTGATGGTGGCATTGAGCACCGGCATGGCCGGCGCCGGCGCGGCAGCGGGCGCCTGCGTCGGGGCGGAAATGGTGCTGGACTTGACCATCATGGTCTTCTCGAAATTGTCGGACGCACCTTCGCCCACGAACTTGATCTTGTACTTGCCCACCTCCACCACGTCGCCGTTCAGCAGCGGCTGCTTCTTGATGGCCTTGCCGTTGACGTAGGTGCCGTTGGTGCTGTTGAGGTCCTCCATGTGGACTTCGGCACCGCTCATCTGTATCACCGCGTGCTCACCGCTGACGGCCAGGTTGTCAATGACGATGTCGTTGTACGGACGCCGACCCAGGGTCGTGCGATCCTTGGTCAGCTGGACTTCCTTGATGACAACACCATCGATGGACACGATCATTTTCGGCATGCCCGACTCCTGTTCCTGATACTAGATTTTCCGATTCCCATCACACCACCGTTATTTTCCCAGCAACCTGGAGATTAAACCGCGCTTTTCGGGCGAAGCGGTGGCCTGGGTCAGCAATACCGTGATGTTATCGCGCCCCCCGTTCTCGTTGGCCAAGTCCACCAGGCTGCTGGCGCGCTGCTCCAGTGCCGCGTCGGACGCCAGTATGGTCTGTATGCCAGCATCATCCACCATGTCGGACAGGCCGTCCGAGCACATCAGGTAGATGTCACCGTCCTCGACGAAATGGTCATTGAGCTCCAGCGCCACGGCGTCTTCCACGCCCAGTGCGCGCGTCACCAGGTTCTTGTTCAGCGAGGTGGCGGCCTGCTCGGGCGTCAGCAAGCCGGCGTCGAGCTGCTCCTGCAGCAGTGAATGGTCCTTGGTGATCTGCTGCAGTTCACCATTGCGCAGCCGGTAGCAGCGCGAATCGCCAATGTGGCCCAGCATCAGCTTTTCATCCTGGAACACACCCACCACCAGCGTGGTGCCCATGCCCGAATACTGGGCATTGGCATTGGCGGCGTTGAAAATGGAACGGTTGGCGTTGTCGACGCAAATTTCCATCGCCCGGCGTATGTCGCGCGACTTGGCGTGCTTGCCAGCCTCGGCCAACCAGCGCGCCATCTCGGACTTGATGAAGGCCGTGGCCATGCCGCTGGCGATCTCACCGGCGTTGTAGCCGCCCATGCCATCAGCCAGCACGGTGACTTGCGTGGCCTCGTCAAAAGCCGCCGAGTCCTCGTTGTTGTCCCTGGCCCGGCCCGGATCGGTGTGCATGCAAAACTTGTAATTCATTGTCTGCCCAGGCTAAATCTCGATGTCGGCCGATCCGCCGCCGCTGGCCGGGCTGGAACCGGGTGCAGGCGCAGGTGCCTGCTGCACCATGGTACGGTCAAAATCCTGTGCCGCCGGCGCTGCGGGCTTGGCACCGCCGGCTGAAAACGCCATGGTCTTGTCACTGTCGGCCACCGCAGCCGCGGCACCTGCCGCTGCCGGAGTGGCACGCGCCATGCCAGCGCCGCTGCTCTCCATGCCGCCGCCGGCCATGGCCGCACGCAATTCGGCGGCGAACTGGTCGCCGTCCTGGTAACGGGCGTCCGGCGACTTGGCCATGGACTTGGCGACCACGGTCACCACGCCGTCGGGCAATTCCTTGCGGATGATGCGGATGTCAGGCGCCTCTTCGTTGGCGATCTTGAACATCAGCTCGGCCATGGAGTCACCGCGGAAGGGCAGCACGCCGGTCAGCATCTGGAACAGCATCACGCCCAGCGAGTACAGGTCGGATCGGCCGTCCACCTTCTTGCCGGCCAGTTGCTCGGGCGACATGAAGCTGGGCGTGCCCAACACCAGGCCGGTCTTGGTCTTGCTGGAGTCGGTGATGCGGGCGATGCCGAAATCGGTCACCTTGACGGTGTCGCTGTCGATTTCGTACATGATGTTGGCCGGCTTGATGTCGCGGTGCACCACGTTCTGCCGGTGCGCATAGGCCAGTGCCTCGGCCACGCGCGCGATGATGGACAGCACCTTGGGCACCGGCAGCAATGCGCCGTCCTTGCTGAAGTCCACCAGGTCCTTGCCCTTGAGGAATTCCATCGCGATGTAGGCCAGGTCATGCTCCTCGCCGGCATCGAAGATGGTGACGATGTTCTGGTGCTGCAGGCGCCCGGCCGTCTCGGCCTCGCGGAAGAAGCGTTCACGCGCGTCAGTCAGCTCGTCGCCTTCAAACTCCTGGCTCAAGGCCATGGTCTTGATGGCCACCACACGGCCGATCTTGGGGTCCTTGCCCAGGTAGACCACGCCCATGGCGCCCTTGCCCAATTCCTTTTCCACCTGGTAGCGTCCCAGCATGGGCTTTTCCACCGCACCGCCGTCCAGCAGCATGGTGCCGCCGGGATGGGCGCCGCCACCGCCCAGCATCACCGTCTCGGACAGGTTCTTGGCGCGCGACATCTTGGCCTTCAGGTCCTTGTAGTCCTTGTTGTACGCAGCCATGTGCTCGTACACCGCCTCGGCTTTGTTGAACTGGCGCTTGCGCTCGAAATCCAGCGCCAGGCTGTACAGGTTGCCCATCACGGCGTCATTCATGGGCACGCGGCGGAAACGGTCGAAAGCCGCGTCCAGCTGGCCCTGGCCTTGCAGCGCCAGGCCCATCATGCGGTTGGTCTCGGCGGATTCCTCGTCGGCCTTGACCTTGCCGGCCTCGGTCATCAGGAAGCGCTTGGTGGTCAGCCCCAGGTGGCCGATGACCAGCAAGGCGGCCGGAAACACCAGCTGCAGCCAGACACCGCCGCCCGCCAACAGCCCGAATTCGGCGCCCAGCAACGCGATGAACAGTGCCACCGTGACGCCGGCGGCCAGACCGGCCGACAAGCGCGGCAGAGCCGCGACCAGGTAGGCCGCCACCAGCAGGCAGATGCCGAACACGGCGATGCCGCCCCAGCTGGGCTCGACGATGAAATGCTCGCTCAGGATGCTGGAGGTGATGTTGGCAATGATCTCGGCCGGCGAGGCGGCCGGCGCAGCCGGCGTGGCGAACTGCGTGCCCACCCCGGTGGCGGTGGCACCGATGATGACGACCTTGTCGGCATACTTGCTGGCGGGAATCTTGCCGGTCAGCACGTCAAAGAACGAATCCACCGGGAACGCCGGCTTGCCGTCCTTGCCCTTGTAGAACAGCGGGCGCATTTGCGCCACCTCGTTGGTCTTGATGCGCAGCTTGCCGATCTGCACGACGCCTTCGCTGGCCAGGGGCTTCAGATCGGCGGTGTTCAGGTTCAGGCTCTTCATCGCCGCCAACAGCGAGATCGACGGCACGTCCTTGCCGTAGTAGTTGACCAGCAGGCTCTCCACGCGGATGGCGCCATCGGGGTCGTTGGTGTACTGGTTCAGGTGGCCCACGCCAGCGGCGGCGCTGCCCACGGACTCTATGGGCTGCTGCTGCTTGGAGGCGGGGATGGAAAAGCCACCGGCATCGTCGATGGCGCTTCGGAGCGCAAAGGCCGGCAACGGTGCGTCCGGCTTGCCCTGGGGTTCGCCTGGCACCAGCGTGAAAAAGGAGGGCACAGACACGTTGCCGGCTTTTTTCATGCTGGCCACCAGCTTGGCATCAGAGTCCAGCGCGCCCTCGGCTTCGGTGACCAGCTGACCCAGCTGCTCCATCACCGGCGCGGGTGTGGCGGCCGGGTCGGTGCCGGCAGCCATGGCGTCCTTGATCTTGCGGATGTAGGTCAAGCCGCGGTCGGTCTGCGGCTCGAAGAAAAAGGTGGTGTTGACGATGGCCTTGGCCTTGGCGCCGGCCAGCTGGTCGATCATCTGCGCCTGCACCTCGCGCGGCCAGGGCCAGCGGCCGATGTTGGCGATGCTCTCGTTGTCGATGGCGATGACGGCGATGCGGTCAGAAGGCTGCTTGGAGCCGCTGGTGCTGCCGAAGTCGTAGAAGCGACGCTCCAGGCCGCCGAACAGATCGGTGGCGCTGTTGACAATCAGCACGGCCAACACGAGAAGCACACCCACGAACCAATCGGTGCGCCAGAACTTCCCCATTTTTTTCGATGCCGCCACTGAATGCCCCTGCTACTCCGCCCGGTGTGGGCCGCCAAAACTGTAGCCCCCACCCTCAAAATGGCTACACCATTTTGAACTGCGTCTGTATAAAGGGCAGACCTTAGCAGACCCGCCCGGGCGCGACAAGGGCGCGGGCGGCGAGGGCGTGTCGTTTTTTTGCAAAATGCCGGAAATCCGCCAGGCGGCAGACTCAGCCGGCTGAACGGCCCTGCCGCAGCTTGCCCACCCCCAACACCACCACCACGCCCAGCGCGGCGGCCGCGTAATGCAGCCACGGCATGGTGTGCACGACGTCCTTCAGCGCAGCGTCGCTGGCCACGGTTTCGCCGCCCACCCAGCCGATCAGCGCGGCACCCAGGATGACGATGACGGGATAGCGCTCCATCAGCTTGATCATCAAGGTGCTGCCGAAGATCACCAGCGGGATGCTGATGGCCAGGCCCAGGATCAGCAGCAGCATGCTGCCCTTGGCCGTGGCGGCCACGGCAATGACGTTGTCCAGGCTCATCACCAGATCGGCCACCAGGATGGTGCGCACCGCGGCCGACATGCTGCCATGGTGCTTTTCAGTCTCGTGCGCGTCGTCCTCTTCGCCCATCAGCTGCACCCCGATCCACAGCAGCAGCAGGCCACCGACGATCTGCAGGTAGGGCAGGGCCATCAGTTTGACGGCCACCACGGTCAGCACGATACGCAGCAGCACCGCCGCGCCCGAGCCGAACAGCACCGCCTGGCGCTGCTGCGCCGGCGGCAGCGTGCGCGCCGCCAACGCGATGACCACCGCGTTGTCACCCGACAGGATGATGTTGATCCAGACGATCTGCAACAGGCCTATCCAGAAATCGGCACTCGTCAGGAAATCCATGGTGCTCCCAAGGCAAAGTCAAAAACATGGCGGCAACCGCCACAAAGCAAAAGGCGCCCAAGAACCGGTCTTGAGCGCCTTGAATTGTGCCGCATGGCAGGCGTCAAACGACCGGGTGCAAACCCGGCTGCGGCTGACGCCCCGCCCGGCTTAGAGCAAGGCCTTCAGCAACTTGGCCATTTCAGACGGGTTGCGCGTGACCTTGAAGCCGCACTCTTCCATCACCGCCAGTTTGGCATCCGCCGTGTCAGCGCCGCCGGAGATCAGCGCACCGGCATGGCCCATGCGCTTGCCGGGGGGGGCGGTGACGCCGGCGATGAAGCCGACGATGGGCTTCTTCATGTTGGCCTGGCACCAGCGCGCGGCTTCCGCCTCGTCGGGGCCGCCGATTTCACCAATCATGATGACGGCGTCGGTGTTCGGGTCTTCGTTGAACAGGCGCATGACGTCGATGTGCTTCAGGCCATTGATGGGGTCGCCACCGATGCCGACGGCGCTGGACTGGCCCAGGCCGATTTCGGTCAGCTGCGCCACCGCTTCATAGGTCAGCGTGCCGGAGCGGCTGACCACGCCAATGCGGCCCTTGCGGTGGATGTGACCGGGCATGATGCCGATCTTGATTTCGTCGGGCGTGATCAGGCCGGGGCAGTTCGGGCCCAGCAGCAGCGTCTTCTTGCCGCCTGCGGCTTCCTTGGCGCGCATCCTGTTGCGCACTTCCAGCATGTCGCGCACCGGGATGCCTTCGGTGATGCAGATCGCCAGGTCCAGATCAGCCTCGACGGCCTCCCAGATGGCGGCGGCGGCACCGGCCGGCGGCACGTAGATGACGGACACGGTGGCGCCGGTTTCACCGGCGGCTTCCTTGACCGAGGCGTAGATCGGGATATCGAAGATCTTCTCGCCCGCCTTCTTGGGGTTGACGCCGGCGACGAAGCAGTTCTTGCCGTTGGCGTATTCCTGGCATTTTTCCGTGTGGAACTGGCCGGTCTTGCCGGTGATGCCTTGGGTGATGACTTTGGTGTCTTTGTTGATCAGTATGGACATGATGCTTCCTAGGTCTGGCGTGCTCGGGCTCAGGCGCCCTTGACGGCGGCCACCACTTTTTGTGCAGCTTCGGCCATGGTGTCCGCGCTGATGATGGGCAGGCCGGACTCGGCCAACATCTTCTTACCCAGGTCTTCGTTGGTGCCCTTCATGCGCACCACCAGCGGCACATTCAGGTTGGTCGCCTTGCAGGCGGTGATGATGCCGGTGGCAATGGTGTCGCACTTCATGATGCCGCCGAAGATGTTGACCAGGATGGCCTTGACCTTGGGGTTTTTCAGCATGATCTTGAAGGCCTCGGTGACCTTCTCGGGGGTGGCGCCGCCGCCCACGTCCAGGAAGTTGGCCGGCTCGGCGCCGAACAGCTTGATGGTGTCCATGGTGGCCATGGCCAGGCCGGCACCGTTGACCAGACAGCCGATGTTGCCGTCCAGGCTGATGTAGGCCAGGTCGAACTTGCTGGCTTCGATCTCGGCCGGGTCTTCCTCGTCCAGGTCGCGGAAAGCCACGATCTCGGGGTGGCGGAACAGCGCGTTGGAATCGAAGTTGAACTTGGCGTCCAGCGCCTTGATGTTGCCGTTGCCTTCCAGGATCAGCGGGTTGATCTCGACCAGGCTGGCGTCGGTCTCCATGTAGACCTTGTACAGCTTTTGCAGCACGTCCACGGCTTGCGCGGTGGATGCGGCCGGAACACCAATGCCATCGGCCAGGCCCTTGGCTTGCGCGTCGGTCAGGCCAACGGCCGGATCGACGAAAGCCTTGATGATCTTCTCGGGCGTGGCGTGCGCCACTTCCTCGATGTCCATGCCGCCTTCGCTGGAGGCCATGAAGGCCACGCGCTGGGTGGCGCGGTCGGTCACCGCGGAGACGTAATATTCTTTCTTGATGTCGGCGCCGTCTTCGATCAGCAGGCGGCGCACCTTCTGGCCGGCCGCGCCGGTCTGGTGGGTGACCAGTTGCATGCCCAGGATTTCGCCGGCCAGCTTTTTGACGTCGTCCACTGAGCGGGCCAGCTTCACGCCACCGCCCTTGCCGCGGCCGCCGGCATGGATCTGTGCCTTGACCACCCACACCGGGCCGCCCAGTTTCTGCGCGGCTTCCACCGCTTCTTGCACCGTGAAGGCGGGAATGCCGCGCGGCACGGGCACGCCGAAGTTGCGCAAGATTTCCTTGCCTTGATACTCGTGGATTTTCATGAGGTCTCTCTCAGGAACAGAACTGGTAGATTATCGTCGCCCGGCCGCCGTCTGAAACGGATACGCTAAACCGGCGCAGGCACTGGACAGGGGGCCCCAGAACTGTATCATGCTGCGACGCACCATCCTTTACCCCAGCTTACGCGCAACCATGGCGGTTGTGGTAGCTTATACGTACCATGTACAAAGTTTTCATCGACGGTGAGGCTGGCACCACCGGCCTGCAAATTCGCGAGCGCCTGCATGGCATGGCGCAGATCGAACTGCTGAGCATCGCGCCGGAATTGCGCAAGGACCCCACCGCCAAGGCCGCGCTGATGGCCCAGGCTGACGTGGTCATCCTGTGCCTGCACGACTCGGCTGCCAAAGAATCGGTCGCCATGATCGACGCGCTGAAGGCTACCCGCGTGCCGGGCGGCCCGAAGGTGATCGACGCCTCCACGGCCCACCGGGTGGCGGATGGCTGGGTCTACGGTTTTCCCGAACTGAGCGGCACGCAAACCGCAGCCGTACGCCAGGCAGGCCGCGTCAGCAATCCCGGCTGCTACGCCACTGGCGCCATTGCGCTGATTCGCCCACTGGTGGATGCCGGCCTGGTGCCGGCCGACTTCCCATTGGCCTTGCCCTCCGTCAGCGGCTATTCCGGTGGTGGCCGCAGCATGATGGAGGCTTATGAGTCGGGCACGGCGCCGGCCTTTGAACTGTACGCGCTGGGCCTGAAGCACAAGCACCTGCCCGAGATCATGAAGTACACCGGCCTGAAGCGCCGGCCCATCTTCATTCCCGCCGTGGGCAATTTCGCCCAGGGCATGCTGGTGCAGTTGCCATTGCACCTGGACACGCTGCCGGGCAAGCCCATCGCGCAAGACCTGCACGACGCACTGGCCAAGCATTACGCCGGCAGCGAGTGGGTGACCGTGGAGCCGGCCACCGAGGACGGCAAGCTGGACCCGTTGGCGCTGGTGAACACCAACAAGATGGAGCTGCGCGTGTTCAGCAACCCGGCGGCCGACGCCGACGGTTTCGCCCACGCGGTGCTGGTGGCCCGCCTGGACAACCTGGGCAAGGGCGCCAGCGGCGCTGCGGTGCAGAACCTGAAGCTGATGCTGGGGCTGTAACGCCCTTCGCCCTTCAAATTCCCAGCGCCAAGTTGGCTTGAGAGATCAGGCCGACACGGCACTCGGCTCCGCGGCTGTCCCCCGGGCCTGCGGCCCTCCTCCTTGATGCCGCTGCGCCGAATGCCGCATCGACCTGATCCTGCGAGCATGGCTGGCGTTCCGGCGTTCTGGTGTCCCAACGTCACGCACGCCAATTGACCCGATGTCGCTGGGGCGCGTGGCGGAGGGAAATCAAGGGGGAGGCCGAAGGCCGGAGGACATTCCCGTAGCCACGCGCCCCAGCGGCGTCGGCAGCCTACCAACTGGCGGTATTCGCAGCGCGGCGCGCTAATCCTCGTCACCACCCTTGACGACCCGGCCGATCACTTCGGCCGTGAACCCGCGTGCCGCCAGAAAGCGCGCTTGACGGCCACGCTCCGTAGCGTCCGTAGGCGGCTCGCCGAACTTCTTGAGCCAGATCTCGCGGCAACGCTCCAACTCGGTGGCGCGCAGGGACGTGACGGCTTCGGCCACCAACTGGGCGTCCAGGCCCTTGTTTTGCAGCTCCTGGCGTATGCGCATGGCGCCCAGCTTGGGCGCGCGCTGGTGGATCACCGAGGCCACCACGCGCTGCTCGCTGATGAAACCCTTGGCCTGCAGCTCATCCAACGCGCGCGCCAGGCTGCCCGGCTCTTCCTCGTAAGCGGCCAGCTTGCGCTGCAGCTCGACGCGGGAATGCTCCCGGCCACTGAGCAGGCGCAGGGCGCGCCCTTTCAGCGACGGCGCAGGACCCCCTCGCATGCCTGTGTCAGCCCCTTACTTGCCGTCCGTGAGCACCGTCGGCAGCAACGGGATGCCCAGCGACTCGCGCACCTTGTTCTCGATCTCGTGCGACAGCGCGGGGTTCTCGCGCAGGAACTCGCGCGCGTTGTCGCGGCCTTGGCCGATCTTTTCGCCGTTGTAGGCGTACCAGGCGCCGGATTTCTCCAGGATGCGCGCTTCCACGCCCATGTCGATGATCTCGCCGTGGCGGCTGATGCCCTCGCCAAACAGGATGTCGAACTCGGCCGTCTTGAAGGGCGGCGCCACCTTGTTCTTCACCACTTTGACTTTAGTCTCGTTGCCGATGGCGTCTTCACCGCGCTTGATGGTGCCGGTGCGGCGGATGTCCAGGCGCACCGAGGCGTAGAACTTCAGCGCATTGCCGCCGGTGGTGGTTTCGGGCGAGCCGAACATCACGCCAATCTTCATGCGGATCTGGTTGATGAAGATCACCATGCAGTTGGTCTTCTTGATGGTGGCGGTCAGCTTGCGCAGCGCCTGGCTCATCAGTCGGGCTTGCAGGCCGGGCAGCGAGTCGCCCATTTCGCCTTCCAGCTCGGCCTTGGGCGTCAGCGCCGCCACCGAGTCCACCACGATCAGGTCCACCGCGCCAGAACGCACCAGCGAATCAACGATTTCCAGCGCCTGCTCACCGGTGTCGGGCTGGCTGATCAGCAGGTCTTGCAGGTTAACGCCCAGCTTTTGCGCGTACTGGATGTCCAGCGCGTGCTCGGCATCGACGAAGGCGCATTGGCCACCCTGTTTCTGCATTTCGGCAATCACTTGCAGCGTCAGCGTGGTCTTGCCCGACGATTCCGGGCCGTAGATCTCGACCACCCGGCCGCGCGGCAGGCCGCCCACGCCCAGCGCAATGTCCAGCCCCAGCGAGCCGGTGGAGACCACCTGGATGTCCTCGATCACCTCGCCCTCGCCCAGGCGCATGATGGTGCCCTTGCCAAACTGCTTTTCGATCTGTGCCAGTGCGGCCTGCAAGGCCTTGGCTTTTTCACTGTTGGGGGCGAGACCCTTGACTGCTGCGTCCATGATGAAAACTCCTTGTGAATCAACCGTTTAGGCCAAACTTTGAACAGGTTATATTCACAGTCTGGATGCTTGAACAGTAGTCTAACGCAGCCAGTCACGCGAAGTAAACAGGATTTTTAGTCAGTTTGCATTACTATTTATGCATGGCATCGACCGACCCTGACCAGCGCTGGCGCGACGCCCACATGGGCCAGTTGCTGGCACTGGCGCTGCGCCGCTTTGATGCCCGGGTGCTGGCGTTGATGGCTCAAAGCGCCGACGTGCCGCTGGGCCTGGCCAATCTGGCGGCGCGCCAGCAAGTGGGTGCAGCCCACATGCAGATCACCCGACACCTGGCGCTGCAAGGCATGCGCCTGACCGACCTGGCCGCGCGCGCCGGCATGACCAAGCAGGCCATGGGCGCACTGGTGGACCAATGCGAGGCCTGGGGCTTGATCGAGCGCAAGCGCCACGCCCGCGACGGCCGCGCCAAGTGGGTGGCCTTCACCCCTTTGGGTTTAACATGGCTGGGCGCTTTTCAACAGGCGGTGGCGCAGGCCGAGGCCGAGTTGCGCCAGGCCGTGGGCGATGAGGTCGCCACCGTGATTGCCATTGGCCTGGAAGCGTATGGCGTGTGAGTGACGCGTTGGAATAAAACACCAGAAAACCAGGAGACTTGGGCATGCGGATATTGATCGCCGAAGACGACCAAGTGCTGGCCGATGGCCTGCTGCGCACGCTGCGCAGTTCCGGCGCGGCGGTGGACCATGTGGCCAGCGGCACCGAGGCCGACGCGGCACTGATGACCAACACCGAATTCGACCTGCTGATCCTGGACCTGGGCCTGCCCAGGCTGCACGGGCTGGAGGTGCTGAAAAGGCTGCGCAGCCGCGGCTCGGCGCTGCCGGTGCTGATTCTGACCGCCGCCGACAGCGTGGAGGAGCGCGTCAAGGGCCTGGACTACGGCGCCGACGACTACATGGCCAAGCCCTTCAGCCTGCAGGAACTGGAGGCGCGTGTGCGCGCACTGGTGCGCCGCGGCATGGGCGCTTCCAGCAGCACCATCAAGCACGGCCCGCTGACCTACGACCAGGCTGGCCGCGTGGCCACGATTGACGGCAAGATGGTGGAGCTGTCGGCACGCGAACTGGGCCTGCTGGAAGTGCTGCTGCAGCGCGCTGGCCGCCTGGTCAGCAAGGACCAGCTGGTGGAGCGGCTGTGCGAATGGGGCGAGGAAGTCAGCAACAACGCCATCGAGGTCTACATCCACCGCCTGCGCAAGAAGATCGAGAAAGGGCCGATCCGCATCGCGACCGTGCGCGGCTTGGGCTACTGCCTGGAAAAAATCCCCAGTTAAGGCCAGACTGCGTGGCCGCGCGATGAAATTATTCCAGCGCGAGCAACGCTCGCTGTTCGGCGAAATCCTGGACTGGATGCTGACGCCGCTGCTGCTACTGTGGCCGGTCAGCCTGGTGCTGACCTGGCTGGTGGCGCAGGGCATTGCCGGCAAGCCCTTTGACCGCGCGCTGGAGTACAACGCCAGCGCGCTGGCCCAGCTGGTCACCTACCACAACGGCCGCGCCCAACTGAACCTGCCACTGCCAGCACGCGAGCTGCTGCGCGCCGACGAGTCGGACACGGTGTTCTACCAGGTGCTGGGCACGCGCGGCGAATACGTCAGCGGCGAGCGGGATTTCCCCGGCCCGCCTGAGGACGAGGCCACCGCCGTGGGAGAGATACGCCTGCGCGCCGACGACTACCGCGGCCTGGGTGTCAAGGTGGCCTACACCTGGGTCAACCTGGAAGTCGCCGGTACCAAGCCGGTGCTGGTGCAGGTGGCCGAGACGCTGGACAAGCGCTCCACGCTGGCGACCGAAATCATCAAGGGCGTGATGCTGCCGCAGTTCGTCATCCTGCCGTTGGCGGTGCTGCTGGTGTGGCTGGCACTGGTGCAGGCCATCAAGCCGCTGAACCAGCTGGAAGAGCGCATACGCGCGCGCAAGCCCGACGACCTGAGCCCGCTGGACATCCAGGCCGTGCCGCTGGAGGTGGCGCCGCTGGTGTCCTCGGTGAACGACCTGCTCACCAGGCTGAAGGACTCCATCGCCACGCAAAAGCGCTTCCTGGCCGACGCCGCCCACCAGTTGAAGACACCGCTGGCCGGCCTGCGCATGCAGGCCGACCTGGCGCAGCGCGAGGGCGCCAGCGCCGACGACCTGAAGTTGTCGCTGCGCCAGATCGTGCGCGCCAGCATGCGCGCCACCCACACCGTGAACCAGCTGCTGGCGCTGGCCCGGGCCGAGGGCAGCGGCACCGCGATGACGCGCCAAAACTGCGACCTGGCGCGCCTGACGCAGGAAGTGGTGCGTGACAGCGTGCCACGCGCGCTGGAAAAGCACATCGACCTGGGCTACGAGGGTGCCACGCCCGACGCTCCAGGCGGCCAGCTGCAGGGCAACCCCACGCTGCTGAAGGAACTGGTGCGCAACCTGCTGGACAACGCCATCGCCTACACCCCCTCCACCCAGGCGAGCCCGGCGATGATCACCGCGCGGGTGCTGGCCGACCCGTTCGGCAAGGTCATCGTGCTGCAGGTGGAGGATTCGGGGCTGGGCATCGCGCCGGCCGAGCGTGAGCTGGTGTTCCAGCCGTTCTACCGTGCTTTGGGCACCGAGACCGACGGCTCGGGCCTGGGCCTGCCCATCGTGCTGGAGATCGCCCACCAGCACAACGCCACGGTGGTGCTGGACGACACCCGGCCGGGCCAGGTGCCGCCAGGCGCGCGCTTCACCGTGCGCTTTTCGGTGGAGCAGAAGCCTGAGGAGCGTTAGAAGCTGTTGGGGCCGAGGCGCCACGCGGCGCGGACGCGGCACTGACTGCTGACGCCGGCGCAGACGCCGCGCCAGCGGGGCCAGCAGCCGGCTTGGCGCAGGCACGCAGCGGCTTGCCAGCCAACTGCGCCTTGATCTCATCCAGCTTGGCGCGCAGCGCATCGTCCACCACCGGCAGCTTCAACTGGCTGCCACGCACCTCGGCATGCTCCTGCACCACCTTGGCGGTGTGCACGCCGCGCTTGCCCAGGCGTGCCAGCTCGGCATTGGCGTCCGCTTGCGTGGTGAACGCGCCCAGCGACAGCCCCGGCTGCAGCGCGGGGTTGCTCAGCACCTCGTATTTCAGGTTCAGGTTGACCAGCTCGGCGCGCTTCTTGGCCAGCGTGTCGTCGTTCGGGTAGCGGCCCATGTAAACAATCCAGCGCGCCGGCTCCACCGCGTCGTCGAACTGCCAGGCGCCCGGCGCCGGCAGCACACGGCCCAGTGCGGCGCGCAAGGCGGTGGTCTGGGCGGCGTCGAACAGACCCGCCTGCAGGCACTCGGCCGGCTTGACCGCTGCCGCGGCGGCGGCAGCCTGGTCAATGCGTCGCAATTCATCGTTGCTGAGCACCCGCACCCCTTCGGGCCGCAGTTGCTGCGCCAGACGCTGCGGCTCGGTCTGCTGCATCGGCCCGCTCCAGGGGCGCAGATGGCCCTGGCTCCAGGCGTAATAGCCGGCGTTCAGCAGGATCAGCGCCAGAACAAGCAGTCGCAGCATGAATCAGTCAAGGTCGGTATCGGCGTCATGGCGGGGCACCACCGGGCGCACGCTGACTTCCGAGCTGGTTATTTTTGTCACTCCGGCAGCAGTATGCACCAGCAAGGCACCGCTTTCATCCACCCCCATGGCCACGCCCACGGTGGCGTCGCTCAGCTCCACCGGTCGGCCGGCCAGCGCGTCCAGCGCGTTGAAGCGGGCCTGGAAGGGCGCGAAACCCTGGGCTTCGAAGTCCTTGATGGCGCCCACCAGTGCCGGTGCCAACAGGCCCAGCGCCTGCGCCGCGTCCAGCCCCGGGCGCAGCTCCTGCACACAGGCCGGCGGCACCGACAGGCCGTCTCCCTCTGGCGGGCGGATGTTGATGCCCACGCCCACCACCACGTAGCGCAACTCGCCCACGCTGGCGGTCTCAATCAGGATGCCGGCCAGCTTGCGGTCGCGCAGCCAGACGTCGTTGGGCCATTTCAGCCGCAATTCGGGATGCAGGGCTTGCGCCACCACCGTGCCCACCACCAGCGACAGGCCGGACCAGCTGCGCGGCGCCAGCGGCAGACCGAGCGAGAACGTCAGCGAGGCGCCAGCCTCATGCTCACCGGCGCTGCGCCAGGGCCGCCCCAGGCGGCCACGGCCGGCGGTCTGCCGCTCGGCCAGCAGCAGCACCGGCTCCATGCGGCCGGCGCGGGCTCGGCGCATCAACTCGGTGTTGGTCGAGTCCACCTGCGGCAGGATCTCAACCGAAAAGTCGGCAATCAGCGGGTACACCGCCTCCCAGATCGCCTCGGCCGGCCATGGCAGCGGCACGGGGGTGCCGGCAGCTTGCAATGGCGGGTCGCTGCTCAAGGGGCCTGCCTGCCTTTCAGCGCCGGCCGCGCTTGGGGGCCAGCAACGTGCCGCGACACTTGCTGGCACCGCACCAGCACGGGTATTCGGCCTTCAGCTTGGGGGTATAGCGCTCGTCGATGATCAGGCCGTAGTCATAATTCAACTCCTCGCCGGCCCGGATGTTGCGCAGCGCCTTGATGAAGACGCGGCCTTCCTGCTCGTCGGCCTCGCAATTGGGGGCGCAGGAGTGGTTGATCCAGCGCGAAGAATTGCCACCGTACAACGCATCGATGACGTTTTTCTCATCGATGTGAAAATAGAAGGTATGGTTCGGGTCTTTGGGATTGTGGGGATGGCGCCGCTGCGCCTCGGGCCAGCTGATGACCTCGCCCACGTACTCGATGATGATCTCGCCTTCGGCGATATCCTGGATGGCAAACACACCCTTGCCGTGAACACCGGAGCGCCGGGTCTGGATGCGGCGCTGGGCCGTGGATGCCTTGGAGTAGGGCTTTTTTGACACAACGGTAGACACGGCAGGAAAAAATTTGGTATGTTGAATTCGTATGGGCGCGCAGGCGCGCGCTCACGTATGCATGCGTGCGCGTACGCGCACGCGAGAAGTGGATTGTAGTCAGATGAAGACCTTAGTCATTGCAGAGAAGCCATCGGTGGCCCAGGACATCGTGCGGGCACTCACGCCCGTGTCCGGAAAATTCGACAAACACGAGGAACATTTCGAGAACGACACCTACGTCGTCACCAGCGCGGTGGGCCACCTGGTGGAGATCCAGGCGCCGGAGCAATACGACGTCAAACGCGGCAAATGGAGCTTTGCCCACCTGCCGGTGATCCCGCCGCATTTCGACTTGAAGCCCATCGACAAGACCAAGACGCGGCTCAACGCCGTGGTCAAGCAGGCCAAGCGCAAGGACGTGGACGCCCTGGTCAACGCCTGCGACGCCGGGCGCGAGGGTGAGCTGATCTTCCGCCTGATACAGCAGTACAGCAAGGTCAAGCACCCGGTGCAACGGCTGTGGCTGCAAAGCATGACGCCGGAGGCGATTCGCGAGGGCTTCAAGACCCTGCGCAGCGACAAGCAGATGCTGCCGCTGGCCGACGCCGCGCGCTGCCGCTCCGAAGCCGACTGGCTGGTGGGCATCAACGGCACCCGCGCCATGACGGCCTTCAACTCGCGCGACGGTGGCTTCTTCCTGACCACCGTGGGCCGGGTGCAGACGCCCACACTGTCGGTGGTGGTGGAGCGCGAAGAAAAGATCCGCAAGTTCATCAGCCGCGACTATTGGGAAGTGCACGCCAGCTTCCAGGCCCTGGCCGGCGAATACGCCGGCAAGTGGTTCGACCCGGCCTGGAAAAAGACCCCGCCCAAGGAAGGCGAAGAACCGGACAACGAGCAACGTGCCGACCGCGTGTGGAGCGAGCAGCAGGCGAAAACCATTGCCGACGCGGTGCGCGGCAAGCAGGCCACGGTCACCGAGGAGAGCAAACCCAGCACCCAGGCTTCGCCAGCGCTGTTCGACCTCACCTCGCTGCAGCGCGAGGCCAACGGCAAGTTCGGCTTTTCGGCCAAGACCACCTTGTCCATCGCGCAAAGCCTGTACGAACGCCACAAGGCGCTGACCTACCCGCGTACCGACTCGCGCGCGCTGCCCGAAGATTACGTGCCGGTGGTCCACCAGACCTTCGACATGCTGGCCAAGAGCGCCATGAAGCACCTGGCACCGCATGCGGCCACCGCCATCAAGGGCGGCTACATCAAGCCCAGCAAGCGCATTTTCGACAACGCCAAGGTCAGTGACCACTTTGCCATCATCCCCACGCTGCAGGCACCACACGGCCTGAGCGAAGCGGAACAGAAAATCTATGACCTGGTGGTGCGCCGCTTCATGGCGGTGTTCTTCCCCAGCGCCGAATACCAGATCACCACGCGCATTTCCAGCGCTGGCGGCCACAGCTTCAAGAGCGAAGGCAAGGTGTTGGTGAAGCCCGGCTGGCTGGCCATCTATGGCAAGGAAGCGCAGGACGAAACCAAAGAGGGCGACGAGAAGGCCGGCGCCATGCTGGTGCCGGTGAAGGCCGGCGAACAGGTGGGCGTGCTGCAGGTGGAGCCCAAGGGCCTGAAGACCCGGCCGCCGGCGCGCTACTCCGAGGCCACGCTGCTGGGCGCGATGGAAGGCGCCGGCAAGTTCGTGGAAGACGACGAACTGCGCGAGGCCATGCAGGAAAAAGGCCTGGGCACGCCAGCCACCCGCGCCAGCATCATCGAAGGCCTGATCGCCGAGAAGTACCTGTTGCGCGAGGGCCGCGAGATGATCCCCACCGCCAAGGCCTTCCAGCTGATGACGCTGTTGCGCGGCCTGGGCGTGGAGGAGCTCTCCAAGGCCGAGTTGACCGGCGAGTGGGAATACAAGCTCAACCAGATGGAGCACGGCAAGCTCACGCGCGACTCCTTCATGGCCGAAATCGCCGCCATGACTGAGCGCATGGTGAAAAAGGCCAAGGAATACGACCGCGACACCATTCCGGGCGACTACGCCACGCTGAAGACGCCCTGCCCCAACTGCGGTGGCGTCGTCAAGGAAAACTACCGCCGCTACACCTGCACCGGCAAGTCGGGCACCGAGGAGGGCTGCGGCTTTTCCTTCGGCAAGACGCCGGCCGGCCGCACCTTCGAGGTGGCCGAGGTGGAGCAGTTCATGCGCGACAAGCACATCGGTCCCCTGGACGGTTTCCGCTCCAAGGCCGGCTGGCCGTTCACCGCCGAGATGGTGCTGAAATTCGATGACGAGACCAAGAACTACAAGCTGGAGTTCGATTTCGGCGACGACAAGGCGGCCGAGACCGGCGAGCTGGTTGACTTCAGTGGCAGCGAAAGCCTGGGCGCCTGCCCTATTTGTGGCAGCGCCGTGCATGAGCATGGCAACAGCTACGTGTGTGAGAAGTCCGTGCCGACCATGGCCCAGCCCACGCCCAGTTGCACCTTCAAGAGCGGCAAGATGATCCTGCAGCAACCGGTGACGCGCGAACAGATGGGCAAGCTGCTGACCACCGGCAAGACCGACCTGCTGGACAAGTTCGTCTCCATGCGCACGCGCCGCCCGTTCAAGGCCTTCCTGGCCTGGGACAAGGAGGCAGGCAAGGTGAACTTCGAGTTCGCGCCGTCCAAATTCCCGCCGCGCAAGACGGCGGCGAAGTCAGCCGCGGGCGCTGAGGCAGGCGCGCCGGGCGCAGCAGCCAAGACCTCGGCCAAGACGCCGGCGAAAAAGGCCGCCGCCAAAGCCCCGGCGAAGAAAGCCGCAGCCAAGAAGAGCGCGACCGGTACGGCGGCCAAAAAAGCCCCACGCAAACCAGCCGCCGGCCTGCAACCCAGCGCCGCGCTGGCTGCGGTGATAGGCGACGAGGCAGTGGCACGCACCCAGGTGATCAAGAAGCTGTGGGACTACATCAAGGCCAACGGCCTGCAGGATGCCGCCAACAAGCGCGCCATCAACGCCGACGCCAAACTGCTGCCGGTGTTCGGCAAGCCGCAGGTGACGATGTTCGAACTGGCGGGGATTGTGGGCAAGCACCTGGGCTGAGCAAGCCAACTCAGCCCGAACGGGGCGGCTCAGCCCCGCCCGCGACCTGCTTCTGCGCTTCTTCCCACACCCGCTGCGGGATGTGGGTGGTGAGCTTTTCAACCACCTTGTCCATCAACTCGTCACTCAGGTCATGGCCGACGAAGGGGATGACCTCGGCGGTGATGTCGGTGCCCAAGTCACGCAGATGGTGGGCCGCCTCCACCGTGTGGCGGTAGGGGATGGTGTCGTCGCTCTTGCCGTGCAGGAAATGGATGGTGGTGACGGCCGGCGCCACCGGCGGCAGCAGCGCGAAGCGCCCGGCGATGGCGATGATGCGGCTGGCCACCGGCGGCATCTGGGTGCCGGCCTCCAGCGCCATGATGCCGCCCTGCGCAAAGCCGATCAGCGCCGTGGCCTTGTCGTCCAGCCCCACGCGGGCCTGCCAGCCGCGCAGGTCTTCCAGCAGGGCCGGCATGGCTTCGCCAACACCATAGGCGATGTCCTTGTCCAGCTCACCCAGCTGGATGAACCACTCAAAACCATCGCCTTCCCCCAGGGGCACGGGGGCTTGCAGGCATACGATGGCGGCATGGGGAAACGCCAGCCGCAGGCGGCGCCCCAGCGGTGCCATGCTGGCCGGCGTGGCGCCGGCCGCGTGCAGCAGCGCAATGAGTTGCTGGGCCTGGGTTTGGGGTTGCTGGATGACCAGCGCGGTGTCATGCATGGCTGTCTCCGGTCGGACCTTTCTGCAGATATTGTGCGCCCAAGCGCAGGCCCTTGAGCGTGGCCCAGCACACACAGGGCGGCGCCAAAAAAAGCCGCCCGAAGGCGGCTTGTGTCATGCGGGCGGGCCGTTTACTTGGCCATCACCACCCGCGCCATTTCCAGGCACTTGTTGGAGTAGCCCCACTCGTTGTCATACCAGCTGACCAGCTTGACGAAGGTGCCGTCCAGCGCGATGCCGGCGTCGGCATCAAAGATCGAGGTGCGGGTGTCGCCACGGAAATCGGTGGCCACCACCTTGTCCTCGGTGTAGCCCAGGATGCCCTTCAAGGCGCCTTCGGACTGGGCCTTGAACTCGGCACAGATGTCTTTGTAGCTGGCTTCCTTGACCAGCTCCACCGTCAGGTCCACCACCGACACGTCGGAGGTGGGCACACGGAAGCTCATGCCGGTCAGCTTCTTGTTCAGCTCGGGGATCACCACGCCCACCGCCTTGGCCGCGCCGGTGGAGGAGGGGATGATGTTTTCCAGGATGCCGCGGCCGCCGCGCCAGTCCTTGTTGGACGGGCCGTCCACGGTCTTTTGCGTCGCCGTGGCGGCGTGCACGGTGGTCATCAGGCCGCGCTTGATGCCCCACTTGTCGTGCAGCACCTTGGCCAACGGCGCCAGGCAGTTGGTGGTGCAGCTGGCGTTGGAGATGATGGCCTCGCCCTTGTAGGTCTTGTCATTGACGCCGAACACGAACATCGGTGTGTCGTCCTTGCTGGGCGCCGAGATGATGACCTTGGGCGCGCCGGCCGCCAGGTGCTTGCCGGCGCCTTCCTTGTCCAGGAACAGGCCGGTGGATTCCAGCACCACGTCGGCACCGACCTCGTTCCACTTCAGGTTGGCCGGATCGCGCTCCTGCGTCAGGCGGATCTTCTTGCCGTTGACGATCAGCGTGTTGCCGTCCACCGCGATGTCGCCCTTGAAGCGGCCATGCACCGAGTCGTATTGCAGCATGTAGGCCAGGTAGTGCGGCTCCAGCAGGTCGTTGATGCCCACCACCTCGATGTCGGGGAAGTTTTGCACCGCGCTGCGCAGCACATTGCGGCCGATGCGGCCGAAGCCGTTGATACCCAGTTTGATCGCCATGAGAGTTGCTCCTTTTGAGGCAATGATATAGAACTACGACAATTTCAATTCGGTGCAGGGGATGGCGACGTTCAGCGACTCGCCGATCAGGAAGGGCTCTGCATTGGCCGGCAGCTTGTATTTGAGCTTCGCCAGCCATTTCAGGAACGGCTGGCGGCTGGCATCGTAAGTCTCCAGCTCGGCCACGAGGTTGGCCGCGTAAGGTTGCAGCAGGGTCAGCTTGACCGCAAACGGACAACCGGTGGCATTGAGATCGAAATCCACCGCGCCCCAGCCGGCCCGGTCCGTGCCGGCCAGAAACTCGACCAGCCGCAAATCCTTGATCGCGTACTCCGCCTGGTCAGGCATGCGAAAGCGAAATTGCTGAAAGGCCGACACCGGCCGCGCCAGCGGCGTGGCGCAATGCACGCGGTAGGCCTTGGCCCAGTTGACGACAGATTCCGACAGTCCCCGGTCTGCGCCATACAGCACGGTCAGTTCCGGCTCGGCATCGGACTGGTTGAAGTTGACCTTCAGCGTGACGTTGCCGGCCTTGCGGCGCCCGAAGGAGATCGGGTACGAGGGCCGGCCCTGTGGTGCCTGCACCTTGCAATTGCCGTTCAAGATCGGGTTGTCGGCCGTCAGCGGACTGGTGGCGACCTTTCGGGTGTCTGACACGAAGTCGAACTGCTGGGTAAGCACCGCCTTTTCGCCCGCAACCAGGCAGGGCAGACGGTAGCGCTTCACCTGGGCCTGCACTGCGCGCTTGAAGGCCAGAAAGTCGTCGTCGTCATTGCTGCGGTCGTCCAGCACCTTGACGTCCGGCGCCGCGTCGCTGGCGTCAAAGCGCAGCTCCACGCGTACGGATGCGCTCTTTCTGAGCTGGAGCTGCCGGTTGGGGTACTCCGGCGCCCCGCGTTCGGCAGCGGCAGGCGACAGGCATTCCAGCAGCGCCGGGTTGCCGGCCTGGAACTGAAGCCCTGTGTCCGGCTGTGCGGCCAAGGCATTCGCCCCGGCCAAGCCACCTGCCACTATCGCGATGATCCACCTCGCTGCCTGAAGGCTGTTTGGCATCCTGTCGTCCTCCCTGATCCGCCTGCAGCCGATGTGCCCCGGCTGGCAGTTCTGATTGTCTGGCGTAGCGGCTGCACGCCGCCGCGGTCAGCGCTTGGGTCCGCTCAACGCCACCCGTACCGTGTCCGCCACATTCTCCGCCGTGAAGCCGAAGTGCTTGAACAATACCGGCGCCGGCGCCGATTCGCCATAGGTGTTGATGCCCACCACCGCCGCGCAGCCGTATTTCCACCAGCCGTCGGTGACGCCCATTTCCACCGCGACGCGCGGCACGCCGGCCGGCAGCACGGCCACCTTGTAAGCCACGTCCTGGCGGTCGAAGGTGGTGGTGCTGGGCATGGAGACCACGCGCACGGCGATCTTCTGCGCCGCCAGCAGCTCTTGCGCCTTCAGCGCCAGCTGCACCTCGGAGCCGGTGGCGATGATGACCGCCTGGGCCTTCTTGCTCAGGCCCACTTCGATGGGCTCGGCCAGCACGTAGGCGCCCCTGCTGATGTCGCCCAGGTCCATCTTGGGGGCGTAAGGCAGGTTCTGCCGGCTCAGCAGCAGGGCGGTGGGTTTGTCCTTGTTTTGCAGCGCCACGGCCCAGGCCACAGCCGTCTCGGCCGTGTCGCCCGGACGCCAGACGTCCAGGTTGGGGATCAGGCGCAGGCTGGCGGCGTGCTCGATGGACTGGTGGGTGGGGCCGTCTTCGCCCAGGCCGATGGAGTCGTGGGTGAACACATGCACCACGCGCTGCTTCATCAGCGCGGCCATGCGGATGGCGTTGCGGCTGTAGTCGCTGAAGGTCAGGAAGGTGCCGCCGTAGGGGATGTAGCCGCCATGCAGGCCCAGGCCGTTCATGATGGCGGCCATGCCGAACTCGCGCACGCCGTAGTTGATGTGGCGGCCGCCCAGCAGCGTGCCGTCGGCACCGGCGCTCTTCACCACGTCGCCGGCCTGGTTGAAGCGCAGCGGCGGCGTGCTCTTGGTGTTGGTCAGGTTGGAGCCGGTCAGGTCGGCCGAGCCGCCCAGCATCTCGGGCAGCGCGGCGGTGAAGAACTCCAGCGCGATCTGCGAGGCCTTGCGCGAGGCCACGGTTTCGGCCTTGGCGTGGGCGGACACGGTGGCGTCCACCGCCACCTGGGCGAAGTTCTTCGGCAGCTCGCCCTTCATGCGGCGGGTGAATTCCTTCGCCAATTCAGGGTGGGCGGCCTTGTAGGCTACGAACCGGGTATTCCACGCGGCCTCGGCCTTGGCGCCCTGGGCCTTGGCGTTCCAGGCTTCGGAGATGGCTTTGGGAATCTCAAACGGGCCGTAAGGCCAGCCCAGCGCTTCGCGCGTCAGCTTGATCTCTTCGGCACCCAGCGGCTCGCCGTGGGCCTTGGCGGTGTTGACGCGGTTGGGCGAGCCCTGACCGATGTGGGTCTTGCAGATGACCAGCGTCGGGCGGTCGGCGCTGTTCTTGGCGTCGGCGATGGCGCGCGCCAGCACCTCGGGGTCGTGACCATCCACCGGGCCGATGGTGTGCCAGCCATAAGCGGCAAAGCGCTGCGCCACGTTGTCGATGTACCAGGGGGCCACCTGGCCGTCGATGGAGATGCCGTTGTCGTCGTACAGCGCCACCAGCTTGTTCAGTTTCCAGGCGCCGGCCAGCGCGGCGGCCTCGTGGCTGATGCCTTCCATCATGCAGCCGTCACCCATGAACACATAGGTGTGGTGGTCGACGATGGCGTGGCCTTCGCGGTTGAATTCGCCGGCCATCAGCTTCTCGGCCAGCGCCATGCCCACGGCATTGGCAAACCCCTGGCCCAGCGGGCCGGTGGTGGTTTCCACACCGGCAGTCAGCACGTTTTCCGGGTGGCCGGGCGTCTTGCTGTGCAGTTGGCGGAAGTTCTTCAGCTCGCTCATGGGCAGCGGGTAGCCGGTCAGGTGCAGCAGCGCGTACAGCAGCATGGAGGCGTGGCCGTTGGACAGCACGAAGCGGTCGCGGTCGAACCAGTGCGGGTTGGCAGGCGAGTGCTTCAGGTGGCGGTGCCACAAGGCGACAGCCATGTCCGCCATGCCCATGGGTGCGCCAGGGTGGCCCGAATTGGCTTGCTGCACCGCATCCATGGCCAGGGCCCGGATCGCGTTGGCCATGTCGTTGGGGGTGACTGCGGGGGAAAGGTCGGACATGGGGCGCGGGCTCCGGGGCAAGGGTTGGGGGAAACCCGACATTTTAGCGGGCGGCATTTACAACCAGGATGGTGGGGGATCAGGCCGACACGGCACTCGGCTCCGCGGCTGTCCCCCGGCCCTGCGGGCCTCCTCCTTGATGCCGCTACGCCGAATGCCGCATCGACCCGATCTTGCGAATACGGTTGGCGTGCCCACGTTCCGGCGTGCCGTGTACCAAATGACCCGATGTCGCTGGGGCGCGTGGCGGAGGGAAATCAAGGAGGAGGCCGCAGGCCGGGGGACATTCCCGTAGCCACGCGCACCAGCGGCGTCGGCAGCCGCCAACCATCAAGCCGCGCAATAATCCACCATCGGAACCGCCAGAGACCAAAGACCCCATGCAAGGACTCCACCTGACCGCCGACCTGCACGACTGCGCCTGTGAGCCACGCTGGCTGACAGATGCCGCGCTGCTGGGCCAACATTGCGTGGCGGCGGTGCGCTCGGTGGGCCTGCAGGCGGTGGCGCAACTGTTCCACACCTTCGAGCCGCTGGATGCCGACACGCCGGCCGGCGTCACGGCCACCGTGCTGCTGGCCGAATCGCACCTGTGCGTGCACACCTGGCCGGAGCGCCAGGCGGTGACGCTGGATGTCTACGTGTGCAATGTGGGCGGCGACCACAGCGCCAAGGCGCAGGCACTGCTGGAGCGGCTGCTGGCCATGTTCCAGCCCGGGGCTGTGCAGCGCCATGCGTTGCAGCGTGGCGAGCTGGCAGCGGCCGCCATCCCAGCCAAGTAAGGCCGGGGCGAGCCCGCCGCCCTCGGCGCTCAGTAACGCCGCGGCGGCAACGTGATGCCGTTGGGCTTGCGTATCAGCGGCAGCATGGCCGACGGCGCCACCGCCGTGCTGTCATACGGCAGCGTGCCCACGCCCACCGATTTGAGCACCCGCAGCACGTAGGCGCGCGTCTCCAGGTAGGGCGGGGTGCCGCGGTAACGCTCCACCGTGCCCTCGCCGGCGTTGTAGGCGGCGGCCACCAGCGCCACGTCACCCTCGAAATAGGCCAGCAACCAGCGCAGGTAGGCCATGCCGGCGCGGATGTTCTGCGCCGGGTCGTAAGCGTTGCGTATGCCGAAACGCGCCGCCGTGTCGGGGATCAGCTGCATCAGCCCCTGCGCATTCTTCGGCGAACGCGCCAGCGCGTCGAAGTTCGACTCGGCGTGGATGATGGCAAAGGTCAGTTGCGGGTCCACCTTGTTCAGCAGCGACTGGCGCATCACCAGGTCGTAGATGTGGCGCGGGGCGATCAGCTGGTAATCCACCGGTGGCTTCACCGGCTTCTTGGCCGCAAGCTTCACCGGCGGCGGCGGTGGGTCCTTCATGCATGGGGGTACGTAGATGTTGGACAGCCCGCCCACGTTCTTCAGCATGCGCTTGGCAGCCTCCAGGCCCTGCTCGGCGGCGGCGTTGAACAAGTAGGCGGCGTACAGGTCTTCGCGCTCCACGCCGCGTGCGTTGGTGTACATCCAGCCCAGGTTGTACTGCGCCTCGGGGTCGCCCAGACGCGCGGCCCGGCAGTACAGGCTGGCGGCCAGCGCCAGGTCGCGGTCCACGCCCTCGCCGTTTTCATATGCAATGGCCTGGCGGCGCAGGTGCGCGGCATACCTCAGCTCCGAATCCGGGTCAGCAGCAGCGGCGGCCAGCGTGGTGCTGGGCACGGCCCTGGTTGGCCCGCTGTCCGGCGCCGGTGCGGAGGCAGGAAGTGCGGCGGCCACCGGCGCAGTCGACGGCTCGGTGCTCTGGCTCCAGGCGGACGGCTGGGCCAGCGCCAGGGCGGCACCCAGCATAAAACGCAATGCAAGCATGGCCGCGAGTATCGTCTGCCAACAAAAACGCGGTCAAGCCGCCCAAGGTTGCGTTGCGGACGGCATCAGCGGCCCGTGGAAATTGCCCGCTGTTCGTCCAGACCTGCCGCCGTCCATCGCCCGGGGGCGCGTTTGGTCGCATGCCGGCCGGCAACCGCCCCCGCCATGGTATTTTTCACCCCTTTGCTTCTTTTTTCCCCAATTCACGCGCTATGAAGAGATACCTTGCCCTGGTGGGCGTCTGGGCTTGTGCCCTTGCGGTGCACGCCGCACCCGTGACCGCTGATGGCTATGCCCATGTCAAAACCGTTGGCGCCATCGACGAGTACACACTCACTTCCAATGGTTTGCAGGTGCTGCTGCTGCCCGACCGCTCCACGCCCACGCTGACCTTCATGGTCACCTACCGGGTGGGTTCACGCAACGAGGTCACCGGCACCACGGGTGCCACCCACATCCTGGAACACCTGATGTTCAAGGGCAGTGCCAACCATGACCGCGTCAAGGGCAACAACGTGGACCAGCTGCTGGAGCGCAGCGGCGCGCTGTACAACGCCAACACCTGGCTGGACCGCACCAGCTACTTCGAGAACCTGGGCAGCGAGCATCTGCCGGTGGTGGTCACCATGGAAGCCGACCGCATGCGCAACCTGCTGCTGCGCGACGAGGACCGCAAGCCGGAGATGACGGTGGTGCGCAACGAGTTCGAGCGCGGCGAGAATTCCCCCACCGGCGCGCTGGACAAGGAAATCTACCAGGCCGCCTTCACGGCCCACCCCTACCACCACAGCACCATCGGCCACCGCAGCGACATCGAGAAGGTGTCGATCGAAAAGCTGCGCGAGTTCTACGACACCTTCTACTGGCCCAACAACGCCACCGTGTCGGTGATCGGCGACTTTGACCCGGCCACCGCGCTGGCGCTGGTGAAGAAGGCGTTTGGCGTCTACCCGCGCTCACCCAAGCCGATTCCCGAGATGTACACCGAGGAGCCGGAACAGACCGGCCCGCGTCGCGTCGTCGTCAAGCGCGCCGGCCAGCTGGGCGTGGTGGGCGTGGCCTACAAGGTGCCCGGTGCCACGCACGCGGACTACGCCGCCGTGAAGCTGCTGACCGACATCCTGACCGATGGCAAGAACAGCCGCATGTACAAGGCCATCACCAACAAGAACCTGGCCACCAGCGTGGACGGCGATCTGGGCATGTTCCACGACACCTCGATGGACATCCTGTACGCCAACCTGGCACCCGGCGCCAAGCATGAGGATGTGGAAGCCCTGGTGCTGCAGGAGGTGGAGCGCGTGAAGAAAGACGGCGTCACCGAAGCCGAGCTGAAGGCCGCCGCCGCCAAGACGCTGGCCCGTGCCGCCTTCAAACGCGACGGCTCGTTTGCCATTGCCGGTGAGTTGACCGAGAACATCGCCGCCGGCGACTGGACGCTGTTCTACACACTGTCCGAGGCCATCAAGAAGGTCACGCTGGCTGACGTGCAGCGCGTGGCCAACAAGTACTTCCAGGCCGACCAGAGCACCACTGGCTGGTTCATTCCCACTGCAGCGGGCGGCGCTGCCAAGCCCGCAGCCAAGGCCAGCCTGATGGCCGAGGCCGAGGCGCAGCACGACGGCCACCGCGGCCCGCACTACTACCGCACACCTGGCGTTGATGCGCCGGCACCGGCCCTGGCCCCCATGGCCGATGCCGCCGGCAGCGCTGGCAGCGCTGGCGCCGCCGCCAGCAAGATGGCGGCCCATGCCAAGCGCAGCAAGGTCGCGGGCGTGGACTTCATCGCCTACCCCACCGGCGCCAAGGACGTGGTGACGCTGCGCGCCTCGCTGCCGGTGGGCCGCGCACTGGCGGGCAACAACCCGGCACTGGCGACGCTGACCGGCATGATGCTGGACCAGGGCACGCAAAAGCAGGACAAGTTCGCCATCGCGCAAAAGCTGGAAGAAGTGGGCGCCGCGCTGAGCTTTCGCGCCGGCGCCGACCTGCTGGAGATCAACGCCCGCGCGCTGAAGAAGGACGTGCCGCTGGTGCTGGCCCTGATGGCCGAACAACTGCGCACGCCAGCCTTCAGCGCTGAAGAGTTCGACAAGGCCAAGAAGCAATATGCCGGCAGCGTCAAGCGCAGCCTGGAGAGCACCGATTTCCGCGCCGCTGACGCGCTGACGCGTGCCATCTACCCGGTGGGCCACCCCAACCGCAACCCGGCGCCTGAGGACCTTCTGGCCGCCATTGAGGCCACCAAACTGGATGATGTGAAGGCCTTCCACAAGGCCCACTACGGCCCGGCCCACATGACCCTGGTGGCCGTGGGCGACCTGGACCTGCCAGCCCTGCAGGCCGAACTGGCCAAGTCTTTCAGCGGCTGGAGCGGTGGCAGCGCCGCCGTGCGCGCCGCCAAGGCGCCGGCCATCACGGCACCGCAGACGGTGGACGTGGCAATCCCTGGCAAGACCAGCGTGTCGCTGGTCATCGGCCAGCCCAGCGGCCTGCGCTACACCGACCCCGACTACCAGGCGTTGCGCCTGGCCACCGCCATCCTGGGCAGCGGCTTCACCGGCCGGCTGATGGGCAATGTGCGCGACAAGGAAGGCCTGACCTATGGCATTGGCGCCGGCCTGGCGGGCGACACGCTGAACGATGGCGACTGGCGCATTGCCGGCACCTTCGCGCCCAGCCTGTTGGACAAGGGCATCGCCTCCACCCAGCGCCAGCTGCAGCTCTGGTACGACCAGGGCGTGACGCCGGCCGAAGTGGCCGCCCGCAAGAGCAACCTGGTGGGCTCGTTCAAAGTCGGCCTGGCCACCACCACCGGCATGGCCAACGTGCTGCTGGCCACGGTGAACCGCGGCTACGACCTGAACTGGCTGGACGAGATGCCCGGCAAGATCAACGCGCTGACGGACGCACAAGTGAACGGCGCGATCAAGAAATACCTGAAGCCCAGCGCCATGGTGATGGTCAAGGCCGGCACCTTGCCAGCACCCGAGAAAAAGTAAGCAGGCCTGTAACCCTTTCCTTCCACGCCACAAGCGTGCTTGTCAGCCAATCCGGCGTGCTCAGCCGGGTTGGCTTTTTTTTGCCCCGGCTCAGGCCATGCCGGCCGCGTGACCTTGGGCGAAGGCTTCCTCGAACACTGAATAACCGGCCCAGTCACTGTGCGCAAAACCCAGCCGGGCGCTGGGCGCGTGCGCTGGTGGCAACACCGGCAGGCCCGGCACCGGCACGGCCATCGCGTGGCCGTAGCGGGTGATCTCCATGCGACGGGCCTTGTGCGGCAGGTCCGGGTGTGCCTGCGCCAGCTCGGTCAGGATGGTGTCGCGCCAGACCTCGAACGGCGTCTCCAGCAAGCGGCGCCGACCGTCCGGCACATCACCCAGCGCGCGGTAATAGGTGAGCACGGTGGCGCCAGGCACCGGCCGCAGGCTCTGGTGCATGGCATCCACATACCCCAGGCCGGGTGTTTGCCCGCCAGCGCCGTAGAGCACGTTGTCCCAGCTCGGTGCGGCACCGGGCTTGTCGTGCAGGGCTTCGACTATGTGGATGTTGGCCACCAGCCAGGGCGCATGCGGGGTGCGGCTCGCCGCCTGGCGCAGGAAGTCGGGCGGACCCTGCACCACCCGCGCCGCCACGAACAGAGGCAGCGCCACGATGGCGCGCTCAGCCTGCCAGCGCTCCACCGCGTGGGTGGCGCTGTCGTAGGCATCCACCTCCACGCCGCCCTTGACCTCGGCAATGCGCAGCACGATACGCCCGGTGTGCAGGCGCGGACCCAGCGAAGCAGCCAGCTTGCGCGCCAGCCAGCCGTTGCCCTCGGGCCACGTCAGCACGCCTTCTCGCTCCACGCTGTCCACGCCGGGCGCATGGAAGCCATGGCGGCTGGCAAAGTAATGGATGCCGGCCCAGGCCGACACGGTGGCGCTGCCGGCACCGTAGTCGTCGCGGCAGCAGTAGTCCAGGTACCACAGCAGCTGCGGGTCATCCAGGCCTTGCTGCTGCAACCAGTTGGCAAAGGTTTGCGTCGTCAGCACCCGCTGGTGCGGCGTCAGCGGTACATGCGCCGCCGGCAGGCTCCAGCGTGACAGCTTGCGCGCTTCCTCCACCAGCTGGGCAAAGCGCTGGTACTGCCTCAGCGTGCCGGCCTCGACGCCCTGCACCGGCAGCAGGCCGTCCTGCCACTGGCCCTGGAAATACAGGCGCTCCTGAGGGCTGTGGCACAGATGCCGTTCGTCATACTCCCAACGGCCGGCCACGCGGCGGCGCAGGCCCAGTTCTTCCAGCAGATCCTGCACGTCGTGTGCATCGTCACCGGGCAAGGGCAGGTAGTGCGCGCCCATGGGGCAGGCGAAACCAGCCACGCTGGTGCCCCGGCTGTTGCCGCCGGCGCTGTCTTCCAGCTCCAGCACCGCGTGGTCTTCCACGCCGCGCAGGCGCAGCGCACGCGCGGCCGCCAGGCCGGCAATGCCACCACCAGCCACCACCACTTGGGTCTTGCGGGTGACCGAAGGCGCGGGCCAGGCGCTGGTGTCGCGCAACTGGTGGCCGCGCTGCAGGTTGACGCCGGTGAAGCCGCCTTCAATCGCGTGCGGCTTGTCGCAGCCCAACAGCGCCAAGGTGCCGGCGGCGGCGCTGCTGCCCAGGAAATGGCGGCGTTTCATGTCTGACAAGCAAGAAAGTCGTCAACAGGCGCTAGTGCGCAACGACTTTGCCCCACTCCTGCTCGTAGGTCGTCACCAGCACCTGGTTGGACAGCCGGTTGACCTCGGCCGGCACCCGCGCCATGTCCAGCGGGAAATCGAACAGCAGCGGCAGTGTCTTCAAGTCCAGGTAGCGCAGGCCTGCGGGCAGCGCTTGCGGCTGGTGGTAGGGCCGGCGGCTGGCGATCACGTAGCCCCATTCGCCAAAGCTGGGCACATGGGTGTGGTAGGGCGTGGCGGTCAGCCCCACCGATTCCACCGTGGTGACCACAGTCCAGAAACTGTGGCGCGCCACCAGCGGCGAGGTGGTCTGGATCACCGCGTAGCCGCTGGCGCTCAAACGCCTTTCCAGCAGCGCGTAGAACGAGTTGGTGTACAGCTTGCCGATGGAGAAGTTGGTGGGGTCGGGGAAGTCCACCACGATGACGTCGAAACTCTCGCTGCTGGTGTCCAGCCATTGGAAGGCATCGGTGTTGACGACCTTCAGCTTGGGCGAGTTCAGCGCATTGCCGTTCAGCTTGGTCAACGCTGGCTGGGTGGCGAACAACTTCGTCATCGCCGGGTCCAGTTCCACCAGCGTGACGCTTTGCACACTGGGGTATTTGAGGATTTCGCGCACCGCCATCCCGTCGCCGCCGCCCAGCACCGCCACCCGTTGCGGCGCGCCGTGCGCGGCCATCACCGGGTGCACCAGCGCCTCGTGGTAGCGGTATTCGTCGCGCTCGGCGAACTGCAGGTTGCCGTTGAGGAACAGCCGGTGGCCCAACTTGCCCTGGGTGACGATGATGCGCTGGTAGGGCGTGGTCTGGCTGATCACCACCTTGTCCTGGTACAACTTGTCTTCGGCCCAGGTGGTGACCGCGTTGGCCGATGCGAAGCCCGCCACCAGCAGCGCCAGCGTCAGGCCAGTGGCCATGGCATGCGCACTGAACTGGCGCAGCTCATGGCGAAACACGCGCAACGCCCACAGCGCCACCGCGGCGTTCATCAGCCCGAACAGGAAGCCGGTGCGCAGCAGCCCCAATTGCGGCACCAGCACCAGCGGAAAAGCGATGGACACGGCAAGCGCACCCAGGTAGTCAAACGTCAGCACCTGCGACACCAGGTCCTTCAGCGCCACGTTGCGCTTGAGGATGCGCATCACCAACGGGATCTCCAGCCCCACCAGCACGCCCACCAGCAACACCCACAGGTACAACAGCAGGCGAAACGCATCCGGCACATGCGCATTGGCCAGGAACAGGCCGGCCGGCATGGCGCCGCCGGCCAGCGCCACCATCAATTCAATGCGCAGGAAGTGCGCCGGCAGCTGCCGCTCGAGAAAGCGCGACAGGTAGGAGCCCACCCCCATCGCAAACAAATAGCTGCCGATGACGGTGGAGAACTGCAGCACCGAGTCGCCCAGCAGGTAGGACGCCAACGCACCAGCCGCCAGCTCGTACACCAGGCCGCAGGCGGCCACCACGAACACACTGGACAGCAGTGCAACTTCCAGCGGACGCGGGTGCTGGACTTGGGCGTCGTTGGCCGGAGCTGGTTGGCCCTTGTCTTCGTCCACTGGGGCGTCGGATGGGGCTGCGCCCACCCGGTCAGTGGATGGCCGCGGCAACAATGATGCAAATTCCCAGCGACATGGAGGCCACGACCAGTGCCAGGGCCAGGTTTTGCTTTTCCACGATCTCGCCCCACAGGTCGTACGGGGTGATCTTGTCGATGATGAGGAAGCAGAGCCAGAAGATGACCACGCCGATCAGCGCGAACATCACCGAGCCCAGTATCGCGGCGGGTTTCAGCCATTCCATGGTGTACTCCTTCTGTGGTCAGGGTGCTTTGAAAGCGGGTGCAAAGGCATAGCGGGCCGGGCGCGCATCACTTGTGCCCCCCGCCGCCGCTGGATGACGAACCGCCATACGAGCCGCTGGACGTGCGCGGTGCATACGACGATGACGATGAGCAGTTCTGGGTCGCCGGGTCACAGCTGGAAGAGCACTGGCTCAGCAGCGCCAGCAGAACCAGGATGACCACCAGCATGATGATGACGGCGCCGCAGCCCAGGCCCTTGGCGCTCAGCGGCCCGGCGTCGCCGCGCTTGAACAGGTTGGCCTGCTTGTCCAGCTTGAAGGCGTTGGCCACCATCGCGCTGTCCACCTTGTTGCCCACTGACCAGACTGCTTCGTTGGGTGATTTTTCCAACGACAGCAGCGTGTTGCCGCTGGTGTAGTCGCGGTTGTTGGTGACCTGGCCGCGCTGCACCTGCCAGTAAAACTCGCCCAGCACGTAACCGGTCTCGGCCTTGTAGGTCTCTTTCAGGTTGTAGACCGCGCCCAGGTAGCGCGCGGTCTGGCCGTTGCCGCCCACCACCGGTGCGCCCGTGGTGGGCTTGACCATGCTCCAGCCGTCCACCGAATCCACCAGGAAGGAAAAGCCCCGCTTCTTGTTGTACAGCAGGTACTCGCTCCAGCCGAAATGCTCGTCCGGGTCTTCGGGGTCGGTGCCCATGCGGTGCTGGAAGCCCACCACCTGCCATTGCACGCCTTGCAGCTGGCCCTGTGCACCCAGCGGAATCAGCGGCGACACCGGCTCGTCCTGCGTGGCGGCCTTCAGCTCACCACCTATGCCTTTGGAAACGTCGATGATGGCGTGGCAGCTGCCGCAGGTCAGGCTCTTGGTGGCGGACAAGGTCACCGCCACCGAGGCGCCGCAATTGGGGCAGGCGAAGGAGCGGCCACCGCCCTCGTCCTTGGCCTGCTCATCGCGCAAACCGGTCAGCTGCATGTCGTCCAGCAGCACCGAGCCGCCCATGACGAGCACCGGTGGCTGCGAGCCGTAGTCCACGCTCAGCACCTGGCCTTCGGGGCTGCGCAGCTCCACCATCGCAAATTGCTGGTTCAGCGGCGGCAGGTGGGGCAGTTCGCCCTGGGCCGAGATCAGCGACACCTGCTCGTTGGACCCCACGGTGAACGGCTTGCCGTTGACAGGCGTGGTGTTGCCGACGCGGAAGTAGTCGGCCGCCGGCACGTCGTTGCGCGGGGGCAGCGGCGTGCCGAAGACGAAAGCGCCGTTGTCCTCGCTCAGGAAGCCGGGGCTGCCGTCACCAAACAGCGCGTACCACTCGGTCCAGGTGCCCTCGCCGTATTTGTATTGCAGCCGGCCCACCAGCGTGAACTTGCGCTGCTGCCAGACGCCGGCCGTGCCCAGCTGCAGCACGCTGAAGTCATTGAACAGCTCGGCCATCTTGCCGATGCGCGCCAGCGTGTCGCCCTGACGCACCACCGTGCTCTGGCAATAGCCGCACACCGCATGCGTGGACTGCGCGCTGCGGAACTCTACTGGCGCGCCACAGCCCGGGCAGGCTGCCCGGTACGCGCGCTGAGGCGAGTCGGTGGCCAAGGGGCTCTGGTTTTAAGTGTTGGTGTAGAGCGCGAGATTACCGTGACGCCGGGCGTCAGACCAGCTTTTTCAGCAACTCTGCCTTTTTGGCGTCGAATTCTTCCTGCGTCAGGATGCCTTTGGTCTTGAGGTCGCCCAGCTTTTCCAGCGTGGCCATCACATCTTCCGCCGACACGCCGGCGGCTTGCGCGGGCGCGGCGGGCGCAGCCTGTGTGTTCTGCAGGCCGGCCGCCAGGTTCTGCGCCATCACCTGGCCCAGCGCCACGCCGGCGCCCAGGCCCATGGCGTCGCCGGCAATGCCGCCGCCACCGCTGCCAATGCCCTCGGCCAGCTTGGGGATGGCCTGCGCGGTCTGGTATTGCATGAACTTGCCCATGTCGTTGCCAACCATGCCCATGCCGATCTTCTGGTCCAGGATCTTTTGCAGCTCCTCGGGCAAGGAGAGGCTTTGCACCGTCATGTTGTCCAGCTTCAGACCGATCTTGGCGAACTCGGGCGTCAACTGGGTGATCAACGCCTGGGCAAAGGCCATCTGGTTGGAAGCCAGGTCCAGGAAGGGGATGCCGCTGGCGGCAATCGCATTGGAGATGTTCTGCAGCACCAGGCCGCGCAACTGGCCGTCCAGGTCGGCCACGGAGTAGAGCTCACGCGTGCCGGAGATTTCGGTGTGGAACAGCTTGGCGTCGGCAATGCGGAAGGCGTAGTTGCCGAAGGCGCGCAGGCGCACGGCGCCAAAATCCTTGTCGCGGATGGTGATGGGCTGCGGCGTGCCCCATTTCTGGTCGACCTGCTGGCGCGTGCTGAAGAAGTAGACGTCGCTCTTGAAGGGCGACTGGAACAGCTTGTCCCAGTTCTTCAGGTAGGTCAGCACCGGAATGGTCTGCGTCGTCAGCTTGTGCATGCCGGGACCGAACACGTCCGCGATCTTGCCCTCGTTGACGAACACCGCCACCTGCGACTCGCGCACCGTCAGCGAGGCGCCATACTGGATTTCCATGTCCGCCATGGGGAAGCGCCAGGCCAGCGTGCCGTCGCCGCTCTCGGTCCATTGGATGATGTCAATGAACTGTTTCTTGATGAAGTCCATCAGGCCCATGTGCAGCTCCTACAGGTTGAAAGAACGATTTGCATCATACCGCTGCGGGTTGCCGCAGCAATGGAAATTCGGCGGCTGACGGCCAGCGCTCGGTGAATGACGCTTTCTGGCCGGTCAGGCATCCAATTGGTTGATTTGCGGAAACTTTTGCCGGAAGCTCTCCGGCATGGCCACCACCTTGGAGCGCTGGTAGTCGAAGAACACGAAGCCAGATTTGGCCAGCGCCACCAGCACGCCGTCCGCCGGGCGGCTGATGCGGAACATGAAGTCGCCGCCATAGCGGTTGAAGTCCATCAGACCGACCTCGAAGCGCAGCACGTCGCGCGCATAGGCCTCGGCCTTGTACGAGGCCGCCAGGTCAGTGACGATGAGGCCAACGCCGCCGCTGCGCAGCTCCTGGATGTCGGCCTCATGCATGAAGCGGGCGCGCGCCTCGGAGATCATGGAGATCATCGAGTCGTTGCCCAGGTGCTTGGCCGAGTTGATGTCGGTCACCCGCACGGTCTGTTGGGTGCTGTAGCAGAACTGGTGTTCGGGCAGGTGCAGGTGCAGGCGGGCCATGGTTTCGCGGCTAAGTAGCGGGTAAGTGGGGGACTGGGTGCAGTCTAAACCCGCACACTGAGGCCGAACTGTGGAGGCTGCGTCCACAATCCGCAGCGCGGGGCGACTAGCATAGGGCCTGTACAAGGCCACAGGGCGCATTGCCGCCACACCCCCACCATGCGCCTGCGCATCGTCCACCAGCTGTCCCTGCTGCTCGTCAGCGGCGTGCTGCTGGCCTTGCTGGCCATGGCGGCTTTCGCCACCTGGAACCTGAGCAGCGGGTTTTCCGACTACCTGCGCGACCGCGACCAGCAGCTGTTGGCGCGCTTTGCCATCCTGGTAACGCAACGCGCACAGGCGGATCCCACGCTGGCCTCGCTGCAATCGCGCCAGGGCATGCGCGGGTTGATGGACGAGTTCCTGCAAGGCGAAGGCATGGCGCAGCCCGCCCAGCGCGACGACGACGGCCCGCCCGAGGAACGGCGGCCACCGCCGGTGGAGCAAAGGCCGCCGCCCGCTCCACGGGGCGGCGGCAGGCCGGGCGGGCTGGCCGAGCACCTGCGCGAGCGCCTGCACATCGTGGACACGCAGCACCGCCACCTGGCTGGCCGGCCGGTGCCGCGCGAACGGCCGGCGCAGGAGTTGCCGGTGCTGGTCAACGGCAACGTGGTGGCCTACGTGCGGCTGGCGCTGGCGCCGGACATGCAGGATGTGGACCGGCATTTCTTGCGCCGCCAGTATCAAGGCCTGGCCTGGGCCGGGGCGCTGACCTTGCTGGCTTCGCTGGGCCTGGCCGTGCTGGCGGCACGCCGCTTCGGCCGGCCCTTGCAGCGCCTGCAAGGGGCCAGCCGGCGCATTGCCCAGGGCGAATTCGACGTCCATCTGCCGCCCGAAGGCGCGCAGGAGATTGCGCAGCTGATGGGCGACATCAACCAGATGGCGGCCGCGCTGAAGCGCCTGGAATCGGCACGGCGCGCCTGGATCGCGCAGATTTCGCATGAGCTGCGCACGCCGCTGGCGGTGCTGCGCGGCGAGCTGGAAGCCATGGAAGACGGCGTGCGCCAACCCACGCCGCCCATGCTGGCCAACCTGCGCGAAGAGGTGCTGCAACTGATACGGCTGGTCAACGACCTGCACACGCTGTCGGTGGCGGACCTGGGGCAGTTGCGCTGCGAGTTTGCCGACCAGGAGGCGGGCGCTGTGGTGGCGCATGCCGTGCAGCGCTTCGCGCCGCGCATGGCCAAGGCCGGCCTGCGCCTGGAGCTGCTGGCCCACCCACAGCCGCTGCGCGTGCACTGGGACCTGGGCCGCATCGAGCAGCTGCTGGCCAACCTGCTGGAAAACAGCCTGCGCTATACCGATGCGCCCGGGCACCTGCGGGTGCGCTGGCAGCCGGTCAACGGGCCTGAGGGACAGGCGGTGGAGATCTGGGTGGAAGACAGCCCACCGGCCGTGCAGCCGGCCGAACTGAACCAGCTGTTCGAGCCGCTGTACCGCGCCGACACCGCCCGCCAGCGGCCACGCGCGGCACCCGGCACAGCGGCGGTCGCGGATGGCAGCGCGGATGGCAGTGCCGGTGGGGGCAGCGGCCTGGGCCTGGCCATTGCCAAGGCCATCGCGCTGGCCCACTCGGGAGACATCAGCGCCCACGCCTCGCCGCTGGGTGGGCTGGCGGTGCGCGTGCTGCTGCCGGTCGACCCCCATCCGCCTTTACAGTCGCCCCAGCACACCCCGTAGGAGCAGCGCACCATGCCCGATGCCAAGGACCGCGACATCCTGATCGTGGAGGACGACGCCAAGATCGCCGACATGCTGGCCAACTACCTGCAGGCCAATGGCTACACCACGCGCGTCATCGCCGACGGCCTGGAGGTCCTGCGCGAGGTGCAGCGCAAGCCGCCCTCGCTGATGCTGCTGGACCTGATGCTGCCCGGCATGGACGGCGTGGCGGTGTGCCGCGAGGTGCGGCGCGTGTCCGGCCTGCCCATCATCATGGTGACGGCGCGGGTGGACGAGATCGACCGCCTGCTGGGGCTGGAGGTGGGCGCCGACGACTACATCTGCAAACCCTTCAGCCCGCGCGAGGTGGTGGCGCGCATCAAGGCGCTGCTGCGGCGCGCCCAGGGGCACCTGGCCACAGGGGGCACGGCCAGCCATGGCTTCCGGGTGGACGAGGGTGCACTGCGCATCGCCTGGCAAGAGCATTGGCTGCCGCTGACGCCGGTGGAGTTCCGGCTGTTCAAGCTGCTGCTGTCGCGGCCCGAACACGTGTTTTCGCGCGCCCGCCTGCTGGAGGCGGTGCACGACGATTTTCGCGACACCACCGACCGGGCAATAGACAGCCACATCAAGAACCTGCGACGCAAGGTGGACACGGTGCGGCCGCAAGGGTCGGGCATCGTGTCGGTGTACGGCGTGGGCTACCGCTTCGACCCGGAGAGCGAAGGCGCCTGAAAACCTCAAGCGTCAGATTGTGGAGGACCGCTCCACAGTGCGTCCATGATTGCCGCACACTGTGTCGCTGCAATGAAGCCTCTGCTACACCCGAGGAGGCTTTCCACCATGCGCACCCTTTCCCCGCTCGCGACCCTGTTCAAACCGTTGCGCCGGGCCGCAGCATCCCCCGCCGTGGTCACCGTCATCCTGGTGGCCTCCGCCAGTGTGTTCGCCACGCCGCCCTTGCCACCACCACCACCGCGACCTACGCAGGGCGCGCAGCCAGTGCTGCAGACCATCGCACCGGCGGCACCGTCCGTCACACCCTTGTCGGCCACCACGCTGGCCGGTATGCGCGAGTACCTGAACCTGGACGTGAACAATCTGTTCAACTATGCCAACCAGCCATTGCCGGCGCACTACGGCGGGCCGGCGGCGCGCGGCGACAACACACCGCCCGACAACCGCACCACCGATGCCGGCGCCACGCTGGGTCGGGTGCTGTTCCATGACCGGCGCCTGAGCTTCACCAACAACGTCGCCTGCGCCTCCTGCCACCAGCAGGGCATAGGCTTCACCGACGCCAGGCGCTTCAGCAGCGGCTTCCTGCCCAACACCTTCACCACAGCGCATGCGATGCGGCTGGGCAATTCAAGTCTCTACACGCCGGGGACCATGTTCTGGGACAAGCGCGCGCCCACGCTGGAGGCCCAGGCCACGCAGCCGATACAGAACGCGGTGGAGATGGGCTATGACGCCAGCCACGGCGGGATGGCGGCGCTGATCACCAAGATGCAGGCCCTGCCCTACTACCCGGTGCTGTTCCAGTGGGTGTATGGCGACCCGGCCATCACCGAGGTCCGCATGCAGCGCGCGCTGGCGCAGTTCCAGCGCGCCATGCTGAGCACTGGCAGCCGCTGGGACAGCGGCTTTGCGCAGGTCTACAACCCGCAGCTGCCTGACCGTGGCCTGAGCCTGGACGTGCCGGGGCTGACGGCGCAGGAGAACGCGGGCCGCCGGCTGTTCATCGTCGGGCCGCAGCAGGGCGGTGTGGGGTGCGCCGCCTGCCACACGCCACCCAGCTTCGCGCTGAGTGCCAATGCGCGCGGCAACGGGCTGGATGCAGGTGCCACCACGGTGTTCAAGTCACCATCGCTGAAGAATGTGGGGCTCGGAGCCGCCTTCATGCACGACGGCCGCTTTGCCACATTGGAGCAGGTGGTGGACCACTACGACCGTGGCGTGCAAAACGGCCCGGCGCTGGACAACCGGCTGCGCGGCCCGGGCGGCCAACCCCGGGTGCTGAACCTGAGCGCGGCCGACAAGGCGGCGTTGGTGGCTTTCATGAAAACGCTGACGGATACGGATTTCCTGGGCGATCCGAAGTTCGCCAATCCGTTCAGGAAGTAGGTGTGGGAGGATCAGCCGCGATAGCCCAGCAGGCGGGCCGGCAGGAACAGAATGGCCTTGACCAGCGCCAGCACGGCGGCGATGCTGATGCCCAGCAGCAGCAATGGCAGCGACAGCAGCCACAGCAGCGGCCACAGCACCAGCGCGGCGATGGCCAGCGGCCAGGCCAGCACGAACAGGATGCACCAGCCGATGATGGCCAACAACAGCATCATGGTGTGAAGTTCGTCCTTGTCAATTCAGATGCTTGTGCGCCTGGCGCTCAAGCATGCGTGGGGACGATGGTCACCGGCTCCAACTGCACCACCGGCAGCGACTTCAGGTAGCCCTGGGTGGCCATGTTGTCGATCTTCAGCAGCAGGCCGCCGTGGATGGCCACAGCCATCACCAAGGCGAACGCCATGCCGGCAAACTTGGAAGAACGGTCGTTGGTGTAGCGCATGTCACTCTCCTGAAAATCGAACCAGGCTGGCTCGTTGGAGGCAACTGTAGGCAAGCCCACGCGGGCTTGCACGCGGATTGCGACAGGACGCGGATTGGGCCGCGCAAGCCCAGCTTTTGGCGGACGAACGGTGCCGCCAATGCGGGCAAACCCGTAGATCCCCGTCGTTTTTTCAATGTCTGAACGGGTTGGACGTGGCAAACCACAGGCCCAGCCCGGTGGCGATGATGAAGGCACCGTCGGTGACCCCCGCCACCAGGAAGAACTTGGTCTGCAGCTTGTCCATCAGCTCGGGTTGGCGGGCGCTGGCCTCCAGAAACTTCATGCCCACCATGCCTATGCCCAGGCACGAGCCCACCGCGCCCAGGCCCACCAGCACGGCCACCGCCAGCGGCAGGATGTCAAACGCATTCATATCAAGTCCTTTCTTTGTCATGCTTGAAGCGCCCTGAAATGCCAGGCGCAATGACAGTGTGGGAGCACTGTCGTAAGAAAGCGATGACCCTGGAGGTCAAGGGCCGCGCAAGCCCGCGTTTTGACGGACGAACGGTGCCGCCAGCGGGCCCGATGTGGCAAACCACATACCTGCGCCCGCCGCACGCGTGCACAGGCCTGCCGGCCTACAATGGCCCTCCCGATGGCGTGGGTGGGGTTGTCCCCCTGGATGATCTTCCCGGCCTGCCCGCGGGCAGCAGGAGACTTTTTGATGGCATCGACTACGCCCGACAACGCGCAAGAGAACAAGCGCACCGAACTGCGCCGCGCCGCGCTGGAATACCACGAGTTCCCGACGCCGGGCAAGGTGGCCATCGCCGCCACCAAGCAGCTGATCAACCAGCATGACCTGTCGCTGGCGTACTCACCCGGCGTGGCGGCGCCCTGCGAAGAGATCGTCAAGGACCCCAACGCCGCCTACCGCTACACCAGCCGCGGCAACCTGGTGGCCGTCATCACCAACGGCACCGCCGTGCTGGGCCTGGGCGACATCGGCCCGCTGGCGGCCAAGCCGGTGATGGAAGGCAAGGGGGTGCTGTTCAAGAAGTTCGCCGGCATCGACGTCTTCGACATCGAGATCAACGAAAAGCACGACCTCGACAAGCTGGTGGACATCATCGCCGCACTGGAGCCCACCTTCGGCGGCATCAACCTGGAAGACATCAAGGCACCCGACTGCTTCTATGTCGAGCGCAAGCTGCGCGAGCGCATGAAGATCCCGGTGTTCCACGACGACCAGCACGGCACCGCCATCGTGGTGGGCGCGGCGCTGCTCAACGGCCTGAAGGTGGTGGGCAAGGACCTGAAGAAGGTCAAGCTGGTGACCTCCGGCGCTGGCGCCGCCGCGCTGGCCTGCCTGGGCCTGCTGCTCAAGCTCGGCATGCCCCGGGAAAACATCTACGTCACCGACCTGGCCGGCGTGGTCTACAAGGGCCGCACCGAACTGATGGACGAGGACAAGGTGCAGTTCGCGCAGAACACGTCCGCCCGCACCTTGGGCGAGATCATTGAAGATGCCGACATCTTCCTGGGTCTGAGCGCCGGTGGCGTGTTGAAGCCCGACATGGTGCGCAAGATGGCGCCCAAGCCGTTGATCCTGGCGCTGGCCAACCCCAACCCCGAAATCAGCCCCGAGGACGTGAAGGCGGTGCGCAACGACGCGGTGATGGCCACCGGCCGCACCGACTACCCGAACCAGGTCAACAACGTCCTGTGCTTCCCCTACATCTTTCGCGGCGCGCTGGATGCAGGTGCCTCCACCATCACGATAGAGATGGAAATCGCCGCGGTGCACGCCATCGCCGAGCTGGCCCAGGCCGAGCAGAGCGAGGTGGTGGCAGCGGCCTATGTGGGCGAAAAACTGGCCTTTGGCCCCGAATACCTGATCCCCAAGCCGTTCGACCCGCGGCTGATGATGAAGATCGCGCCGGCAGTGGCCCAGGCCGCCGCCGACAGCGGCGTGGCGCTGCGACCCATTGCCGACATGGACGCCTACCGCCAGAAGCTGCAAAGCTTCGTCTACGCCTCGGGCAACACCATGAAGCCCATCTTCACCGCCGCCAAGAAGGCGGCCAAGAAGCGCGTGGCCTATGCCGAGGGCGAGGAAGAGCGCGTGCTGCGAGCGGCGCAGATCGTGGTGGACGAATGCCTGGCACGGCCGACGCTGATCGGTCGCCCGTCGGTGATCGCCCAGCGCGCCGAGAAGTTCGGCCTGCGGCTGGAAGAGGGGCGCGACTACGACGTCGTCAACGTCGAGCAGGACCAGCGCTACCGCGAGTTCTGGCAGACCTATCACCAGATGACGGAGCGCAAGGGCGTGACCATGCAGATCGCCAAGATCGAGATGCGTCGCCGGCTGACACTGATCGGCGCCATGCTGCTGCACAAGGGCGACGTGGACGGCCTGATCTGCGGCACCTGGGGCACCACCGCCATCCACCTGCACTACCTGGACCAGGTGATAGGTCGGCGCCCCGGCGTCAACACCTATGCCTGCATGAACGGCCTGCTGCTGCCCGAGCGCCAGGTGTTCCTGGTCGACACCCACGTCAACTACGACCCCACGGCCGAAGAGCTGGCCGAGATCACCGAGTTGGCGGCCGAGGAGATGATGCGCTTTGGCATCCACCCCAAGGCGGCGCTGCTGTCGCATTCCAACTTCGGCTCCAGCAGCCAGCCCAGCGCGCTGAAGATGCGCCACGCGCTGGAGCTGATTCGCCAGCGCACCCCCTGGCTGGAAGTGGATGGTGAAATGCACGGCGATGTGGCGCTGGACGGCGCCGCCCGCGCCGCGCAGATGCCCAACAGCACGCTGCACGGCAACGCCAACCTGCTGGTGCTGCCCAACATCGATGCGGCCAACATCGCCTACAACCTGCTGAAGACAGCGGCCGGCGGCAACATCGCCATCGGCCCGGTGCTGCTGGGTGCGGCCAAACCGGTGCATATCTTGACGGCCAGCGCCACGGTGCGCCGCATCGTCAACATGACAGCTTTGACAGTCGCCGACGCCAACGTGCAACGGTAAGAGTTGGCGCGCTAGCGGGCGCCAACTTCTTTACAAAAATAACCTTGCTTTACTGCTCATTTTTTGAGCAGAGCCTTGCTTTTTCCGGCCAAATAGCGGACACTCTCTGCTTTGAAAACTGTCGGGCTTGCCCGTTGGTTTGGTGAATAGGCGTCTTTTTCATGCTGCGTGTCTCAAGCTTTAAGTTGGTGCTCACTGGCTTTTTGCTTGCAGCAGCTTCTGTGTACCACCTGGCCCCGGCCAAGGAAATTCCAGCAGCAGGCAGTCAGAGCATCAGCGTTGGTGAATTGCCAGCGCAGGGAGCAAAAGTCTACCGACTGATTCGTCAGGGCGGTCCCTTCCCCCATGAGAAAGACGGCGTTGTGTTCGGCAACCGGGAGCGCCTGCTGCCCGCCAAGAAGCGCGGCTACTACCGCGAATACACGGTGGACACGCCGGGCACACGCAACCGGGGCGCTCGACGCATCGTCTGCGGCGGCCCGCCCACCACGCCGGACGATTGTTATTTCACCGCCGATCACTATGCGAGCTTCCGCAAGATCGTTCCGTGACCGAGCCCATTGCCATGATGAAGAATTTTGACCATCGAGAAAGAGAAGCGGGAATGGATACGCCACTTCGTACCGTACGGACCAATATCGTCCAATCGATCCGAGCCTTCCGGGTGCAGGATCTGCAGGAGGCCGCCCAGCATCTGGGGCAGCACTTCCTGTATGCCAATCTGGCCAACGCCCAGACCAAACAGGACGTGCTGGACATCATCGGCCAGCAATTCCGCCTGCCGGCCCAGTCCGGCAAGAATTTCGACGCCCTGTACGACAGCATGACAGATCCGCTGCACAAGTCTGGCCCGCAGCCCGGCTTTGTGGCGGTGCTGGAGCACATTCCGGCCAACGTCAAGTTCGACAAGGAAGCGCGCGAGCAGCTGTTGGACATCTTCCGCGACGCCGCAGATTACTGGGGGGACCGAAAAATACCCTTCAGATGCTTCTATTCTTTTCTGTAGCCCGTTCTGCACACACTTGCCAAGCAGAACGGGCCAACGAGGCAACCACCAGCACCCCCATCGCCGCCGAAAGCGAGATCGAGGTACTGACCGAATCGGGCGAGAAAATGCCCACCGACAAGATACTGGACGTGTCACCGCTGGCGCTGCGCATGAGCAGCCCGTTCAACGCGGGGTATTGGCTGGCAGCGGCGTAAGCCGTTAGTTGGCACTTCAGCATGAAAGCCCGTCTCTGACGGGCTTTTTGTTTGGTCAAATGTGGTGTGAGTTTTCCATTTGAAGGGAATAGCGGCGTACCATGAAAATAGGCCCATCTACCCGGCACGCTGCCTTGCTGGCTGCATTGATATCGGTTCAGGGCTGCACCGGGACAAGAATCGGAGATGGGCCGCTCAACGAAGGCCATCGGGCCTACCCGGATACCAACCCGAACCCCACAAAAATCGTGCAGGTCTCTGGAACCATCGCGCCAGAGATACAGATCAATGTTGTCGCCACCTATCGGGCATCAGCATATTCCAAGTGCACCACAAGCCCGACACTTATTGCAGGAGCGATCAGCGGAGCGAAATTCCCCGAGTACGTTGAGTTGAAGATTCCAATCGAAATTGCCAACGGGAACTTCAATTTTTCTGTTGCGCAGGACCATTTTGCCCCGACCAATTGCAACTGGTCGCTGTCGGCCGTTACTGCCGAACTCCAAGTCGGACACATGAGGACCCGGGAGCCATTGGGTTTTGTTCAACGCATCACGCATGAGATTGTTACGCGGGACAAAGATGGCGCCGTTAAGGACGTCAGCCAGGTGATGGCCGTCAAGGAAGATCTATTCATGAATGCAAGCCCCGCGCCCGTGATCAAGGCTTGCCAGATCAAAACAGATGATCAGACTGGGCAGAAGTCCCTGGACTGTCATGGCGACCCGAGGCGCAAACCCATCAAGCAAGCCCACGTGATCTACGATCAGACTCGCAGCTTTCTGGCATCGATATCGCTCGAACGCCCCCAGCCTGCCAATTAGCCTCGAAGCGGGGCTAGCCCGAAGGCAGTTCATTCAATTGGGCATCCAGCCCAACTGGCTGATCCAAACGCCTGATACGACTAATGGGTGTCTTTGAACGCGTGCATGGCCAGCGCCACGAACTCGTCCACCGGCACTTCCTCAGCCCGCCGCTGCACATCGAAGTCACCGGCAAAGCCCTTGTCCTCCAGCCAGCGCCCCAGCGAATGGCGCAGCAGCTTGCGACGCTGGCTGAAGGCGACCTGCACGATTTCGCTCAGGCGCTTCTCGTCTACTGCCGGGGGCTGGGCCAAGGGCACCATGCGCACCACGGCGCTGTCCACCCGGGGCGGGGGGTCGAAGCTTTCGGGCGGCACGAACAGCACGTTTTCCATCGCGTAACGCCATTGCAGCATCACGCTCAGGCGGCCGTAATCCGAGGTGGCGGGGGCAGCCACCATGCGGTCTATCACTTCCTTTTGCAGCATGAAGTGCTGGTCTTGCACCACGGCCACATGGTCCAGCAGATGGAACAGGATGGGGGTGGAGATGTTGTAGGGCAGGTTGCCGACCACGCGCAGCTTGCCGGCCGTGCCCACGTCGCCGGCAAGCGCGGTGAAGTCCACCTTCAGCACATCGGATTCGACCACGGTCAGCTGGGGATGCTCGCGCAGGCGCTTGGCCAGGTCGCGGTCCAGCTCGATCACGGTGAGCTGACCCAGGCGCTCCACCAGCGGCTGCGTCAGCGCCGCCAGGCCGGGGCCGATCTCCACCATGCGCTGCCCCGGGCGCGGCGCGATCTCACGCACAATGCCATCGATGATGCCCGCATCGGCCAGGAAGTGCTGGCCGAAGCGCTTGCGCGGGATGTGGGCGCCGCTGCCGTGTTTCACAACGTGCTTATTGCGGTGGCTCCCGCATTTCTATGTAGGCGCGGCCACGGATGTCCTTGGACCAGGTGGCGTAGTTTTCCTCGGTCTTTTTCTCGCGCAGGATGTCACGCACGAAGTCGCGCTGCTCCTTCTCGGTCAGCGGCACTTCCTTGCGCTCGTTGAGCTTGATGATGTGCATGCCATAGCGCGAAACGAAGGGCTCGCTGATCTGGCCCGGCTGCAGGCGGGCCAGCACCTCTTCGAACTCGGGCACGAACAGGCCGGGCCCGGCCCAGCCCAGGTCACCACCGTTGGCAGCACTGCCGTCCATCGACGTGGCCTTGGCTTCGGCGGCGAAGTCGGCGCGGCCGGCCTCCACGCGCTTCTTGATGTCCGTCAACTTGGCGCGGGCAGCAGCCTCGTCCAGTTGGGCGCTGGCGCGCAACAGGATGTGGCTGGCGCGGTTCTGCACCGTGGTGGTGGGCGGCAGGCCGGCCACGCGGCGCTGCAGCACCTTCAGCACGTGAAAGCCGGCGCCGGAGCGCACCACCTCGGACACACCACCCACCGGCAGCTTTTGCGTGGCGTCGACAAACAGCTGCGGATAGCGGTCGGCCGTGCGCAGGCCGAATTGGCCGCCGTTGTCACGGTCGGGCGAATCGGAAAACTGCTTGGCCAGCGCGGTGAAGTCTTCGCCGGCGCGGGCGCGCGCCATGGCCTTTTGCGCCTTGTCCTGCAAGGCCGCCACCTGCGGGGGCGTGGCGCTGTCGGGCACGGCGACCAGGATCTGGCCCAGGTTGGTTTCCAGCGCTGAAGGGTCGGGGTTGTTGGCCTTGTCCTTCAGGTACTGGTCGATTTCGGGCTCGCTGACGCGCACGCGCTGGCTCACCTCGCGCTCGCGCACACGCACCAGCAGCAGCTGGTCACGCAGCTGGTCGCGAAACTGCTTGGGTGTCACGCCTTCGGTGCGCAGGCGCCGGCGCAGTTCGGTCACGGTGATCTGGTTTTGCCGCGCCACACCTTCCTCGGCCTGGTCCACGGCGGTCTCCTCCACCTTCATGCCGCCTTCCTTGGCCCACTGCAGTTGCGCCTTCTCGATGATCATGCGCTCCAGCACCTGGCGCGTCACCTCGGCCATGTCCGGCTGGGTGCCGCGCTGCTGCGCAATTTGCTGCGCCGCCCGCCCCGCCTCCATGCGCACCTCGTGGTTGGTGATGGGTTCGGAATTCACCAGCGCGACGATGTAGTCGGCCTGCTGGGTGGAGGTGACGTTGGGCAGCGGCACGCTGGGCGGCGTGGCGCCCGCGGGACGCAGCTGCGCCAGGCCGGCAATGGGGGCCAACAGGCTGAGGCAGGCCAGCGTGATGGCCAGGAGGCGATGGTTCATGGTCGTACGGGTCCAGGTTGGCTGGGGTAGGGGCTGGCGCATTTGGACGGGTAAAAGCGTCAATCGTAATTGCTGAAACGGCTGGGCGTGGTGATCTGTTCGCGCAGGTACTGGTAACGGGGAATGTTGGCCTTCAGCGTCTGCAGCGGATTGGAGCCCAGCCGCGAGAAGCCCACGAATTCGATCTGGAACATGATCCGTTGGTTCGCCGATGAGGTGCTGGTTTGCAGCCGCTCCAGCACCACCCGGCCCAACCAGCAGCCGGCATCGTACTCAAACCCCACCACGGCGTCGACCAGCTTGCGCTCGCTCAGGGAGTAGTTGAGCCGCCCCACACTGTACCAGCGCCCCGGCCCCTGGCCCTGGCCGGCGCCCAGGTTCTCGCCACGGTCGCCCCACAGGTCGTTCAAAGGCCACTGCCAGCCCAGGTCCAGCTGTTCGCTGGAATCGCGCTGGAAACGGTAGGCCGCCGTCACCACCCGATAGTCGCTAGGGCTGTAGCGCCCGCCCACGGTGGCGCGCACCGATTGGTCGGTCTTGGGGTTGAACTGGAAGGTGGAGTCAAACGACCACTTGGGGTCGAAATTGATGGAAGCGCCCAGCAGCACGTCGCTCAGCCGCTCGGCCACGGGCGCGGCGCCGGGCAGGGTGACGTTCTGGTCGGCAAAGCGGAAACGCTGTGCAATGCCGAAGCGGGCATCCTCGGCACCGGTCTTCGGATCCAGGAAGCGGGTGGTCACGCCCAGCGTCAACAGGTTGTTGTCGGCGATGCGGTCATGGCCCACATAGGCGTTTTCGGTGTAGATGCTGGCGAAGTTGTAGTCGTTGGCGCCGGTGTCGTAGATCGGCAGCTGGTTCTGGTTGCGAAACGGCGTGTAGACATAGAAGGCACGCGGCTCCAGCGTCTGGCGGAAGCTGTGGCCGAAGAAATTGGCATCGCGCTCGAACACCAGGCCGCTGTCCAGGCTGAAGGTGGGCACCACCACGCTGGCCGCAGTGCTGCCGTCGGCCAGCCGCGAGTCGAACTGGTAATTGCTGACGTGCAGCTGCAATTTCGGCGTGATGAAGCCGCCCGGCGCCAGGAAAGGCCGGCTGATCTGCGCCAGCGCGAAGCTGCGCTGCGCATTGGGCTGACCGGTGAGCACGGTGTCGGCCTGGAAATGGGTGAAGTCAGCGTCCACAGAGAAGTCGTAGCCATTGACGTTGTCACGCGCATAGCGCGCCGCCAGCTGCGGGAAGCGGTCATACGGCGGCACGATGGGCGAGGTGACGTCCTGCAGCGTCTGCCAGTTCAACGTGCGGAAGTTCACCGTCAGGTCGCCCTTGGCCCACATCAGGTTGACGTCGTTGGGCAGCAGACGCTGGGTCAGCGACGGGGTCTGGCGCGAGAAGTCTTTCCAGTAGTTGTCGTCGCTGACGCGGTTCAGGTTCAGGTTGACGGCCACACCGCCGAAGCCGCTCACGCCGGTGTCCCAGACGCCGGTGTGCAGCAGGGCTGCGCCCCAGCGCGTGCGGTCGCGCAGCTTGTCGTCGGGCATGTAGTCCAGCCGCAACTGGCCGTTGTAGTTGGCCTCCAGGTAGCGGAATTCGCCGCCCAGGTCGACACCGCGCTTGGTCATCAGCGTGGGGTACAGCGTGGCGTCGCGGTTGGGCGCGATGTTCCAGTAATAAGGCTGGGTCAGCTCCAGGCCGTTGACGTTGTCCAGGCCTATGGTGGGGGGCAGAAAACCCGACTTGCGCTTGTCGCTGAGCGGAAAGCTGATGGACGGGAAGGGCAGTATGGGCACGTCCTTGAAACGCAGCACCGCGCCCTCGGCCTGGCCGACGTCGGCTTCGTTGTCCAGCCGTATGCTGGTGGCGCGCAATATCCAGTCGGGCATCCAGCTGGGGCCGGGCTGGCGCTTGCAGGTGGTGAAGCTGGCGTTGTGGATCACCGCCCGCTTGTCGTCGATGAAGTCGATGCGGCTGGCCTCGCCATGCGCCTGGTTTTGCAGGAAGGTGTAGCTGGGCTCGGTGAAAAAGCCCTCGAAGGCGTCCAGCCGCAGCTCCATGGCCGGGCCTTCGTACACGTTGCCGGCACGGTTGACGCGCACATTGCCCCGGGCCTTGGCCAGATCGTCGGGCTGGTAGTACTCCAGCCGGTCAGCGCGCACGCTGAGGTCGCCCCGACGCAGCATGGCGTGTCCCTCCAGCACGGTCTGCACATCGGTCTGGCCCTCCACGCGGTCGCCAGACAAGAAGCTGGGCAGTTGCTTGCGCACATTGGCCGGGATGGCCTCCTGCAGCATGGGGCTGGCGCGCAGCACAATGGGCTCGACCGGCGCCGGCTGCTCCTGGGCCATGGCCGGCGCAAAGGCACGCACCAGGGCACAGGCCAGCACTGTCCTGGACAGGCTGGCGCGGTGACGGGAAACGGCGGCCCGGCGGTGAACGTCGGACTTCAGGGAGCGCATCGGGTGACAACGGCCATCGGGCAGGGGAACGGCAAGAGCGGCGGCAGGCTGGGCATTTGTAGAATGGGATTATCCATGAGCCTGCCCGTTCCCCCCGCCAGCCGCAACGCGCCGGCACCGTTGTTACAAGCTGCCGATGCGCTGCTGACCTGGCAATTGACCACCCCGCAGCAAGGTTTGACCCTGCTGGCACCGGCCTGGCTGCGCCAGGGCCTGGACGGTTTCGCCCAGCATTACCTGGCCCCCCGGCAAGCCCAGCTGGCGCCTGCCATGCTGGCGCTGGTTCCAGCGGCCTTCGACGCGCTGCTGGCCCAATTGGCCGCTGAGCCCCTGGCAACCCTGCACAGCCCTGCCGATGCCCAGCAGGCCTGCCTGGGCCCGGTCAGCTGGGCCATTGCGGCGCTGACGCGCGACCCGGCCCTGCCTTGGGATGAGGAACTGGCGCTGGACGTCACCGTGCGCTATTGGCAGAAGGCGCGCCCAACCGGGTTGCCGGTGCCGGAAGATTTTGGCGAGTTCTACAAGGCGGTGGAATGGAGCGGGCTGCAGCAGCACCTGGCGGCGCTGGGCCACTGGGCGCAGCGGCCCGGGGCGGACTGGCCGCAGCCCACCCACGCCACGCTGCTGCGAAGCGCGCACAGCGCAGCCGACCGGTATCGTGAGCTCAAGGCCCTGGCCCGGCTGATGGAGCAGGCCGAAGGCGTGCAGCAGGCCAGCGGCTACGCGTTTGGCCGCGTCTGAGCCCGCCATGCCGCGCTTTTACTGCGACACCGCGTTGACCACCGGAGAGACCCTGGAACTGCCCGCCGTGGCAGCCCGCCACGTGCAGGTGCTGCGCCTGCAGCCCGGCGACAGCATCACGCTGTTCAATGGCACGGGCGGCGAGTTCAGCGCCAGCGTTGCACAAATGGGCCGCAGCATGGTGTCGGTGCAGGTGGGCCAGCACCATGCGCTGGAGCGTGAAGCCCCGCGCGCTGTGCACCTGGCGGTGGGCATGCCCGCCAACGAACGCATGGACTGGCTGGTGGAAAAAGCCACCGAACTGGGCGTGGCCGCCATCTGGCCGCTGCAGACCGAGCGCAGCGTGCTGCGCCTGAAAGGCGAACGGGCCGACAAGAAACAGGCGCACTGGCAAGCGATTGCCATCGCCGCCTGCGAGCAGTGCGGGCGCAACCGCGTGCCACGCATCCACGCCGTCAGCGACTTGTCGGCCTGGCTGCTGCAGCCTGACCTGGCACAGCACGACCGCTTCGTGTTGTCCTTGCGGCCGGAAGGCCGGCCTTTCAATCCTGACCCGGCACCGACACAGCCGGCCCGGGCCGCGCTGTTCCTGTCCGGCCCAGAGGGTGGATTGAGCCCAGCAGAAGAAGAGGCCGCCATCGCAGCAGGTTTCGCCCCCGTCAGCCTGGGTCAGCGCGTCTTGCGGGCGGAGACTGCGGCCATCGCTGTTCTGGCGGCGTTGACTTTGACTGCCCGATGAGCCGCGGTCGCTGGTGACCGGCAGGAAACCCTCGGCTTGCCTGGCGTTTGCACGCCCACCACGCTTGCCGGATCAGACCGATGCGGCATTCGGCGCAGCGGCATCAAGGAGGAGGGCCGAAGGCCCGGGGGACAGCCGCGGAGCCGAGTGCCGCGTCGGCCTGATCCCGCAAACCAAGCGGCGATCGAAAGCGTCAAGCCCCCGGCTGCGCCTGAATCCACTCCTCCAGCTTCTCCACCGGCAACGGCCGCGAAATGTGGTACCCCTGCAAGGTGGTGCACCCGCATTCGCGCAGGAAACGCGCCTGCTCTTCGGTCTCCACACCCTCGGCCACCGTGCCCAGGCCCAGCGCGGCCGCCAGGCCTACCACGCCACGCACGATGGCGCGCGAATCGGCATCGTTCTCGGTGTCGCTGACGAAGGAGCGGTCGATCTTCAACTGCGTGGGACGCAGCCGCTTCAGATAGGCCAACGACGAGTAACCGGTGCCGAAATCGTCGATGGCTATCCCCAAGCCCAGTTCACGCATGCGGCCCATGATGCGCTGGCTGGTCTCGGTCTCGGTCATCAGCACGCTTTCGGTGATCTCGATCTCCAGCTCGCCGGGCAGGATGCCGCTGTTGGACAGCGCGGTCTGCAGGCTGTCGAGCAACCGGTGGTCGCGAAACTCCAGCGCCGACACGTTGACCGCCATGCAGCCCACGTGGATGCCCTTGGCCTTCCAGGCCGCCATCTGGGCGCAGGCCGTGCCCAGGGTCCACACGCCCATGTCGGCGATCTTGCCCGATTCCTCGGCGATGCCAATGAAGCTGCCGGGGTACAACAGGCCCCGGGTGGGGTGCTGCCAGCGCACCAGCGCCTCCACACCCACCAGGCGGCCGGTGGCGGCGTCGACCTGCGGCTGGTAGTGCAGCACCAGTTCGCCGCCGGCAATCGCCGTGCCCAGCTGCTGCTCCAGCTCCAGGCTGGCCTGCAGGCGCTCGTTCAGCTCGGAGTGGAAGAAGCTGTAGCGCGCCCGACCCAGCGCCTTGGCCTGGTACATGGCGATGTCGGCGTGCTTGATCAGCGTCTCGAAATTGTCGGCGTCGTCCGGGAACAGCGAAATGCCTATGCTGGCCGACACGTTGGCCGACAGGCCTTGCAGCTTGAAGGGCTCTTCCACCACCTTCAGCAGGCGTTGCGCCACGTCGCCCAGCCATTCCCAATTCTCGATGTCGCGTGTCAGCACCAGGAACTCGTCGCCGCTTTGGCGGCACACCACGTCCACCTCGCGCAGCGCGGTGCGCAGCCGGCGGCTGACCTCTTTCAGCAGCTCGTCGCCGGCGGCGTGGCCCATGGAGTCATTGACGGCCTTGAAACGGTCCAGGTCAATGAAGAAGATGCCGAACTGCTGCTCATGGCGGCGCGCCTGCAGCATCTCGCGCTGCACCAGGTCCATGAACAGCGAGCGGTTGGGCAGGCCGGTCAGCTGATCGTACAGCGCCAGCTCCTGCAGCTGGTGGTTCTTGCCTTCCAGCTCACCGAACAGCTGGGCCAGCTGCTTTTGCACATCCACCAGGTGGCGGCCTAGCTGGCCGATCTCGTCCTGGCGCTGCCAGTTGAACTGCGGCTGGTCGTCCACGCCCACGTTGGACACCAGTGCGGTGGCCTGCTGCTTGAGCTGGCCGAAGGGCTTGAGCACCCGGTAGGTCATGATGACCATCAGCACGATCAGGCTGATGGTGACCTGCACGCTGACCAGCATCACCATCTGGTTACGCCGCTGGTCCAGGATGCTCTTGCCGAAACTGGTGTCGAACCACACGTGCAGCGTGCCCAGCTTCTCGCCCGCGCGCACCACCGGTTGGGCCTGGTGCTCGTAGCGGCCGCCGCCGGCACTGGTCAGGGGCGGGATTGCAAAGCCCTGCTGCGTGGCCTCAATCGGCGTGGCGTTGGGCCGGTCTTCCTCTACCCGCACGGCCAGCACCTGGGGGTTTTCCAGCAGTTTTTGCGCTGCTTCCTCCAATGCCTGGGTGTCGATGATCCACATCGGCTCGGCCACCGAGTTGGTGCCCAGCACCAACACCGCCGACTTGCTCTGTGTCAGCAGCTTTTGCTGCGACTGCTGGCTGATCTCCTGTTCCACCGCCAGCAGGATCGCCGCTGGCGCGGCCACCCCCAGCACAATGACCAGCAGCATCATGTAACGCAGTGGCAGACCTTTGGACCACAGCGCCCGCAGCATCCCCTTGTGGGGGGTACGGGGCGAGGGATCGTCCATCACGGCCATAGGGGCGGTTTCAGACAAAGTGCAGGTCCAGCCAGGTTTGCAAGGCCACGAACACCGGGCCTGCGTCAGTTTCGTTGAAGATCTCGTGGTACAGCGGCTCAAAACACTGGCTGGTGACCACCGCCGGCGGCGCGGCTGAAGCAAAGGCTCGGCTGCCGGCTGGGCTGACCAGCTTGTCCGCGCCGGCATACAGCAGCAGCGTGGGCAGCGTCCATTGTGCAGCAGCGGACACGGTGGCGGCACCTTGTTTGGCAATGAAACGGGCCAGCCGGGCACTGATGCGGTCATGCACCAGGCGGTCGTCGCGGTAGGCCTGCACCACGGCGGCATCGTGCGACAAATAGTTGGCGTCCACGCCATTGCCCACGCGCAGGTCGGGCGCCAGCGCGGGCAGCACGGCCAGCAACAACTTCTGGAACGGGCTCAGGCCCGGGTCCAGTGCCGGTGACGACAGCACCAGGCCCTGCAGCGGCCGTTTGTTCAGGCTGACCAGGCGCGCCGCCACCAGGCCGCCCATGCTGTGGCCCAGCAGGATCAGCGGCACCTGCGGCTCCAGGCGGGCGCGGGTGGCGTCCAGGATGTCTGCCAGGTCGTCGACCAGGCGCATGTCGCTGGGCAGGCCGCCGCGCACGCCGCCCGATTCGCCATGGCCATACTGGTCGTAGCCGCGCACCGCGAAACCCCAGTCATTGAGCTTGCGCGCCACGGCATCGTAGCGGCCGGCATGCTCGCCCAGGCCGTGCACCACCACCACCACACCGCGCAGTCGCGTGCCCGGCGCCAGTGGCCAGTCCTGGATGACGATGTTGTCGCCATCGCTGGCGACAAAGGTGGAGAGGGTGGATTCCGCGAGCACCGGTGGCTGTCAGGGGGGTCAGGGTGTCTGCGCGATGACGTGGGCCACCGCCGCTGTCAGTTTCTTGGCATAGGGCACGTGCAGGAACTCATTGGGCCCGTGGGCATTGCTCTTGGGGCCCAGCACGCCGCACACCATCATCTGCGCCTTGGGAAAGCCCTGGGACAGCATGTTCATCAGCGGAATGGTGCCGCCCTGGCCGATGTAGCCGCAGGGGGCGTTGAAGTGGGCTTGTGATGCGTCGTTCAAGGCCTTTTCAAACCAGTCGGTGCTGGCCGGCGCATTCCAGCCGGTGGCACCGGCGCCGCCTTCGAAGGTGACTTTGGCCTGGTAAGGGGCGTTGTCTTCCAGCAGGGTTTTCAGTTGCTGCACGGCCGTGGCGGCTTCCACCAGCGGCGGCAGGCGCAGGCTGAGCTTGAAGGCGGTGTAGGGGCGCAGCACGTTGCCAGCATCCTTCAGCGCCGGAAAGCCTTCGGCGCCCGTGACGCTCAGCGTGGGGGTCCAGGTGCGGTTCAGCAGCGCCTGCACCGGGTCGCTGGTGGTGGGCAGCGCAAAGGTGGTGCTGCCCTCGCAGTCGTAGTGGGCCCAGGGAAAGCGCTTGTACACCTCGTCGCCCAGGATGGCGGCGGTGGCCTGGGCCTGGCGCAGCCGCTCGGGCGGCACCTCGCAGTGGAAGCTGGCTGGCAACAGGCGGCCGGTAGCGCTGTCTTCCAACCGGTCCAGCACCTGGCGCATGATGCGAAAGCTCGACGGCACCAGGCCGCTGGCGTCGCCCGAGTGCACACCCTCGGTCAGGATCTCCACCTTCAGCACGCCACTGGCATTGCCGCGCAGGCTGGTGGTCAGCCACAGCTGGTCGTAGTTGCCGGCGCCGGAGTCCAGGCAGATCACCAGGCCCACATCGCCCAGCCGGTTGCGCAACGCGTCCACGTAGGGCAGCAGGTCGTAGGAGCCGCTTTCCTCGCAGGTCTCGATCAGGCCGACGATGCGCGGATGCGGCGTGTTCTGGCTTTTCAGCGCCTGGATGGCGGCAATGCTGGCATAGACCGCGTAGCCGTCGTCGGCGCCACCGCGTCCGTACAGCTTGCCGTCCTCAAATTTGGGCGTCCACGGACCGAGGTCGTTGCGCCAGCCGTTGAATTCGGGTTGCTTGTCCAGGTGGCCGTACATCAGCACGGTCTGGCTGGACGCAGTACCTGATTGCGCGCGGGTGGCGGCCACTTCGAAGAACAGCACCGGCGTGCGGCCTTCCAGCCGCAGCACTTCCAGCGTCAGCCCCGGCACCTTTTGCGCCTCGACCCAGGTGGCGGCATTGCGCATCACGGTTTCCAGGTAGCCGTGACTGGCCCAGTCGCCATCGAACATCGGCGACTTGGCGGGAATCTGGATGTATTGGGTCAACTGGCGGACGATGTCATCGTCCCAGGAACGCGCCGTATCGGCCCCGGCCTGCAGCGGGTTCAGCGTGAAATGCGGTACACGGGCGTTCAAGCATCTCTCCTTGTACTTGGGGAGCCACGGGCTCCCCCTATCATGCCATCAGTCCGGTCGATTTCGACCGGCCCGGCCCACTGGCAAGCGGGCAGTTGCGCAGGATGCAACAACTGTGCCCACTTGCGCTTGCTGCTGAGGGCTTTTTGCTCAGGGTTTGCGAACGGCCCAGGTCCAATAGCGGCCCAGTTCATCCAGGCCTTCCTTGCCGGTGACCTTGGCAAACGCCTGCGTGGCCTTGTCGGTCTGGCCGGCCCTGGCGTAAGCAATGCCCAGGTCCAGCCAGGCGTCCTCAGGCCGCTTCAAGCCGCCCTTGGCAATGCCCTTTTCCATCAGTTCCAGGCCCTTGTCCGTCTGGTCCAGGCCCACCAGATTCATGCCCACGCGAACCATGCTGGTGCCGTCGGGCTTTTTGGCGGCATTGGCGGCCTCGGTGTTGGCGGCCTTGCGGTCCTGCTCGGACTCTTGCGCCAACTTGGCACGCAGCTTGGCATGGGCCGCCGCATCGGCACCCTTGCCCAGCAGGCCGGCAGCGGCGCCCTGGTCATAAGCCTTCAGGGCCTCGGCCGAGTAGCCGGCCTTTTGCGCAATCTCGACGTACTCGGTGTAGTCATTGGCCTCTTGCAAGGTGCCGGTGTGGAAGGCCAGGCGGAAGACGTCGAGCTGCAGACGGGTCGCCAGGTCCTGCTTCAGCCACAAGCGGTTGATCAGCGTCTGCCAGTATTCCTTCTTCGGGTAGTACTGCACCAGCATTTCAAAGGCGCGCACAAAGCCGGCGTTGTCCTTCTGCTTGTCGCGGGCCTGTGCCAGCATTTCCAGGTAATTCAACGGTGGCGCTTTGCCGTCCTTCAACAACGGCGCGATTTCTTCCTCCACCGCAGCGGCGGTGGCGGGGTAGTTGCCGCCCAGCAGCAGTGCCTGCACACGCAGCACCTTGGCGTTGGCATCGGTGCCGCCAGCCTTCAGGTAACGCCCTATCCATTCAGCGGCTTGTGCGTAGTTCTTGACCCGGTAGTTCACGATGCCCACGTTCTGCATCATGGGCAGGCTGTCCTCGGGCTTGAGCCAGGTGGTGTCCTTGGACAGCTCCAGCACCCGGTTCAGGGACGTTTCGGCGCTCGCGGCGTCATCGGCCTGGACGGCCACCACCAGCGTCATGCGCGCGATGGTGTAGTTCTCGAATGGCGTCAGGCTGGGCACGGCCGACGCCAGCGCCAGCTTTTCCTTGGCCTGCGGGAATTTCTTCTCGGCGATCAGGCCCTGTGCCTCGATCAGCGGCTTGCCCACTTCGGGGCGCAGCACGTTGGTGGGGGCAGCACCGGCGGACGCCGCTTCGGCAGGCCGTGGCGCGGCCACCTGGGCGTTCTTGACGTTCGTGCCCTTGGGGTCGTTCTGACCGCCCAAGGTTTGCGCGCCAACCAGGCCACTCATCAACAGCGGCAGCAGGCCAGCACTCCAATGGGAAATACGCATGGTGTTCAACTTTCCAGATCTCAGAAAAAACGCCTTCGGCAGGCAAGCTGCCGGCCAAAGTGGAAAACGACGATTATTAGTCAAAAGCGGGGCGTTGCCGCGGCGCTTGTAAAGCGCTTGTTACAACCAGGGCCGCAGCCAGTCCAGCCACAGCATCACCCCCAGCCCAGCAGGCGGGCTGCCAGACCGGCCACCGCGCACACAGCGATCACCGGGATGACGCCCCGTTTGTAGCGCACCAGTGCCAGCAAGGCAGCCAGCGCGATGCCCAGGGCCACAAGGTCGGGCTGTGAGCCCCAAGCGCCGGAAGGTGCTGCGGACTGCGCGATGGGCTGCACGGGGAAAGCGATGTTGACCAGAAAGAACCAGCCTAGGCTGGCGATGACGCCCACCACAGCGGCGGTGATCGCCGTCATGGGGGCGGTCAGGTGCAACTGGTCATGGGTGGCCTCCACCAGCGGGCCGCCGGCGAGGATGAACAGGAAAGACGGCAGGAAGGTGAACCAGGTGACCACGGTGGCGGCCAGTGCCGCACCCGCAAACAACGCGTCCGGGCCCAGCACCTGATGGTTCCAGCCCCCCAGGAAGCCAACGAAAGCCACCACCATGATCAGCGGCCCGGGCGTGGATTCACCCAGCGCCAGGCCATCCATCATCTGCGTGCCGCTGAGCCAGCCGTAGTGCGTGACGCCGCCCTGGTACACATAGGGCAGCACCGCGTAGGCGCCGCCGAAGGTCAACAGCGCAGCTTTGCTGAAAAACCAGCCCATCTGTGTCAACGTGCCCGCCATGCCCTGCCAGGCCAGCAACAGGCCCATGGGCGCCAGCCACAGGACAGCGCCCGCCAGCAGCACGCGCAACAGGCCCCAACGGCTGAAGCGTGCATGGGGCGGTGTGGGCGTGTCATCGTCGATCAGCGCTGGCGCATGCGCGCCTTGCACTTTTGCTGCGCCATGGCCGCCGGCACCTGTGAATTGTCCCGGCGCCCAACGCGCGCCAAGCCAGCCGGTCAGCGCCGCCACCAGCACCACGGCGGGAAACGGCAGGCCCAGCCAGGCCACCGCAACGAAGCTGCCTACGGCCAGCGCCCACAGCAGCGGCGCCTGGGCCGGACGGCGCAGCGTGCGGCCCCCGATGCGGTGCACGGCCTGCAGCACCAGCGCGGCCACCGCCGGCTTGATGCCATACAGCAAGCCGGCCACCCAGCTCAGGTGGCCAAACGCCATGTAGACCCAACTGAGCGCGATCAGGATGAACAGCGAGGGCAACACGAACAGACCGCCAGCCACAATGCCGCCCCAGCTGCGGTGCATCAGCCAACCGATGTAGGTGGCCAACTGCTGGGCCTCCGGGCCGGGCAGCAACATGCAGTAGTTCAGCGCGTGCAGGAAACGCTTTTCTGAAATCCAGCGCCTTTGCTCCACCAGCTCGCGGTGCATGATGGCGATCTGCCCAGCCGGGCCGCCGAAGCTGATGAAGCCCAGCTTCAGCCAGAACCACAAGGCCACGCGAAAGCCGACGACTGGGGCCGCTTGGGCTGGGGAAGGAACGGGAAGATTGTTGCCTGAAGCCGAGGTGTCCATGGGTCGTCCAATGCGAGTGAAGGCTGTTGGACGGGACACCGTCTTGAAGCCCTTGCGGGCTTGCTGCCGGGGAGCCATGACCCGACAAAATGAATATAGCACGGCGCACAGATACAGGCCATGCTGGGCACGGTGGCCGTGTTCCGCCTGGCGTAATGACGGCGGTGTGTGCGCCGCGTCAGCGCGAGAACTTGTAGACCGACGTGCCCGCCATCAGGTTGGGCATGCTGCGCACCACGCGCCCGTCCTGCAGGCCGAAACTGTCCAGCACACTGAGGTGGTTGCGTGCGGCCAGCACGCCGAAATCAGCATGCGTGCCGACGCGGATGTTGGGCGTGTCGTACCACTGGTAGGGCAGGCGGCGCGTCACCGGCATGCGCCCGCGCAGCACGCTCAGGCGATTGGGCCAGTGGGCAAAATTGGGGAAGGCAACGATGCCCACGCGGCCCACGCGCACGGTTTCGCGCAGCATCACCTCGGCATTGCGCAGGCTCTGCAGGGTGTCGATCTGCAGCACGACGTCGAACGAGGCGTCATCGAAGATCGCCAGGCCTTCGTCCAGGTTCAACTGGATCACGTTGACGCCGCGGCGCACGCAGGCCAGCACATTGGCGTCGTCCAGCTCAATGCCGTAGCCGCTGCAGCCGCGCGTGGCCTGCAGGTGGGCCAGCAGCGCGCCGTCGCCGCAACCCAGGTCCAGCACGCGCGCACCTTCAGGCACCAGCGCGGCAATGGCTTCCATGGTGCGCTGGTCACTCATGGTTGGCCCCCACGCTCAGTTCCATCCCCTCGAAGTAGGACCGCACCACACCCATGTAGCGCGCATCATCCAGCAAGAAGGCGTCGTGCCCGTGCGGGGCGTCGATCTCGGCATAGCTGACATCACGCTTGTTGTGCAGCAGCGCCTTCACCACTTCGCGGCTGCGCGCCGGGCTGAAACGCCAATCGGTGCTGAAACTGACCAGCAGGAACTTGCAGGCGGCCCGGGCCAGCGCCTGGTTGAGGTCGCCGCCGAAGTCGCGCGCCGGATCGAAGTAGTCCAGCGCGCGGGTGATCAGCAGGTAGGTGTTGGCGTCGAAGTACTCGGCGAATTTGTCGCCCTGGTGGCGCAGGTAGCTCTCGATCTGGAACTCCACCTCCTGCGTGCTGTAGCGGTAAACATCCTCGGCGCGCAGCTGGCGGCCGAACTTGGCGTTCATCACGTCATCACTGAGGTAGGTGATGTGGCCAATCATGCGGGCGATGCGCAGGCCACGCTTGGGCACCACCGCATGGCGGTAGAAGTGGCCGGCGTGGAAGTCCGGGTCGGTGACGATGGCGCGGCGCGCCACCTCGTTGAAGGCGATGTTTTCGGCCGTCAGGTTGGGGGCGCTGGCCACCACCACCGCGTGACGCACCCGCGTGGGGTATTGCAGCGTCCACGACAGGGCCTGCATGCCGCCCAGGCTGCCGCCCATCACCGCCGCCAGGCTCTGGATACCCAGGCCATCGAGCAGCCGGGCCTGGGCGTCCACCCAATCCTCCACCGTGACCACGGGGAAGTCGGCGCCATACACCTGGCCGGGTGCGTCCGGGTTGGGGTGCATGGGGCCGGTGGAGCCGAAGCAGGAGCCCAGGTTGTTGACGCCGATGACGAAGAAACGGTCGGTGTCCACCGGCTTGCCCGGGCCGACCATGTTGTCCCACCAGCCTTCCGAGTTTTCCTGGCCCGCATAGCTGCCAGCCACATGGTGCGAAGCGTTCAGCGCGTGGCAGATCAGCACCGCGTTGGACTTGGCCGCGTTGAGCTGGCCATAGGTCTCAAAGCTCAGCGCATAGTCGCGGATGGTCGCGCCGCTTCGCAGCGGCAGCGGCTCGGCGAAATGCATGGACTGTGGTGTGGCAAGCATAAAAAACAAAAACCCGGCGTCGCTAAAAACGAGGCCGGGTCAGTCGGGCGGTCCGTCTTTAGCTGTATTTATTGAGCGCCCGCAAGCTGGAACAAATTGGCGCTGTGGCTACGAGTATAGCAAGCCTGCTCACAAGGTGAAGTCAGGCCCGTGCATGCACCGCCAGCAACAGGCCGCTGTGCACCGCCAGCGGCAGCCAGGCACCAAAATCCAGGCCATCGGCGGCGTCCAGCGCAGCGCCCAGCGAGTGTGCGGCCAGCAACTCGGCCAACAAGGCGGTTTCGCCCGGCAGGGCCTCACGCACGCGCGCTTGCAAGCCCTGGCGCCAGATCAGTGCCGGCTCCCCCTGGCCGGCGCGCAGGCGTCGCCCCGCTTCCTCCAAAGAGGGTGAAGCATCCAGATGCGCATTGACGATGCTGACCACCGGCCACGGGCTGACCAGACAACAGCAACCCGGCGCCAGCACCAGGCCCAGGTGATCGGGGTCGGCCTGTGTCAGCAGGGCCAGGCTGGCAGGGTCAGCCTCGCGGTCGGCGGCGTTGCCGGCCACATGCAGCGCCCATTCCACCTGTGCCACGTCGGCCAGGTAGGGCTCGTCGGCCAGCTGCGCACTGGCCGCCACAAAGGCCGACAGCGCCGCGCCCCACTGGCCGATGTCGCCACGCAGCGGTGGACTGGTGTGCCAGAAGGCGCGGGCCAGCTGGGCGAAGCTCTCTTCGCCCATCAGTTGAGCCAACACGGGAAACGCCGCCCCCAGCCCAGCCTGTGCCATCGCGTGGCCGTTGGCCTGGTAGACCTGGAAGCCGCGCTGCCAGGGTGCGTGCACCAGGTCGGCGACACGCCTGTGGCCATCCGCCGGTGGCGGCCCCAGCAGATCGGCCAGCAAGGCCTGTTGCTGCCGCGCCAGCGCGCTCATGCGCCCACCTCGCTGCCCAAGGCTGTCATGCTTTCAGCGCGGGCGCGCTCGGCCTGCGCCAGCAGCGTGTCCAGCGGCGGAATGGCGGTATCCCATTCCACCAGCGTCGCCACCGGGCCGAAACGGCGCAGCGCGTGGCGGTAGATGGCCCACACCGGCTCGCACACCGCACTGCCATGGTCGTCGATGAAGATCTCGCCGTGCGCATCGGCCACATGGCCATGGCCGGCCAGGTGGATTTCGCCCACGCTGGCCGGCGCGATGGCGTCCAGCCAGTCACAGCAGGCCTGCACCGGGTCACCGGCAGCGCCGCGCAATTGCGCGTTGCGGGCGTTCACATACAGGTTGTTGACGTCCACCAGCAACTGGCAGCCGGTGCGGCGGGCCAGCGCGGCGAGGAACTCGGGTTCGGCCATGCCATCGTCCCCGGCGTCCTCCCGCCACTGCAGGTAGGCCGACAAGTTCTCCACCATCAACGGGCGGCGCAAGCGGTCCTGCACCTGCTGCACGTTGGCACACAGCACCTGCAAGGCCTCGTCGCTAAAGGGAATGGGCAGCAGGTCGGCCGCATGCACGGCCTGGCCGCCCAGCAGGCCGCGCGCAAAGCAGGCATGGTCGCTGACGCGCAGCGGCTCCACCCGGGCCACCAGCCGGGCCAGCTGGTCCAGGTGCCAGGCATCGACGCCCAGCGCGGAGCCCAGCGACAAGCCCACGCCGTGCAGGCTGATGGCGTAGTCGCGCCGGCCGCGCTCCAGCACCGCCAGGGCGGCGCCGCCCTCGGCAAAGAAATTCTCGGAATGGACTTCCAAAAAACCAATGGCGGGTTGCCTGTGCAGCAACTCGCCATAGTGGGGGTGCCGCCAGCCTATGCCAAACGATGCCTGGCGCGCGGGGTGCACGTCAGGCATGGCAGGACAACGCCAGACAGCGGTGGCGGCGCAGGGCCCGAAGCGGGCGCGGCAGCGTCACTTCTTGGCGGCAGCGGCCTTGGCCTCGTCCTGCGACAGGCCCTTCATGGTCTTGCAGCTGCCCTTGGCGACGTACTTCCATTCCATCTTGTCGTTGTCCACCTTGGACTGGCCGGCGCAGGAATGCGCGCCAGAGATGCTGGCGCAGTCGTTTTGGCCAGCCTTGGCAATGCCAAAGCATTTTTCTTTTTCGTCGGCGGCCTGGACGGGCGCGGCGACGAAAGACAAGGACAGCAGAGAAGCCGCGGCAGCGGCGACCATAGCGCGTTGGTTCATAGTGATCACTCCTGAAGAAAAGGCATGTTAGGGATATCAAGAACCGGTTGCCCGCAAGCGGGCGGGATGTCCGGTTAGCGTTTGGTCTGCGCAGCCGCCCGGTTCTTACAGCTTTGTCATGGTTTCTGGCGAATAATTCCGGTCGGCGGCGTATTTCACAGCAAATCCGCTGTTTCCACAATCCTGTCATTCTTACCCTTGTGCGATGATGAAAACCGTATGACCGCGCCTGCCCTTGAGACCGAGATCGCCGGGCACCGGGACTACCTGTTGCGCTTTGCCCGCCTGCAGCTTCGCAACGACACCTGGGCCGAAGACGCCGTGTCGGAAACGCTGCTGGCGGCGCTGAGCAAACCGCAGTCCTTTGCCAGCCGCTCGCAGTTGAAAACCTGGCTGGTGGGCATCCTGAAGCACAAGATCGTCGACGCCATACGCCAGCGCAGCCGCGAGGTCAGCGCCGACCTGGATGACGCCGGCGACGGCCATGATGAGCTCGACGCGCTGGTGTTCAAGGCCGACGGCCATTTCGCCAGCCCCCCTGCCGACTGGGGCAACCCTGAGCAAGACCTGAACTCGCGCCAGTTTTTCGCCGTGCTGGAGGCCTGCACCGAGAAGCTGCCCCCGGTGATGGGGCGGGTGTTCCTGATGCGCGAGTGGCTGGAACTGTCCTGCGAAGACATCTGTAAGGAACTGGGGCTGACCTCGACCAACCTGTACGTGCAGTTGCACCGCGCCCGCTTGCGCCTGCGCGAGTGCCTGGAACTCAATTGGTTTGGCCAGAGCCGGCCCGTGGACACATCACCATGAGATTGCGCCGCAAATGCAAGGAGATCGCCGCGCTGCTGGTCGCGCAGGAGGACCGGCGCCTGACGCTGGCTGAAAGGCTCGCCCTGCAGTTCCATTTGCCGGCCTGCGACGCCTGCCCGCTGTTTGCCCGCCAGGTGCTGACCATGCGCAATGCCATGAAGCAGTGGCGGGCCTATGAAGAAGGCGGCTGACCCGTAACCGGCGGCCCCGAACTAGTGACAAACCCTAAAAAACCGGGGGAAAACGGCCCTTTGAGGCGCAAAAACCACCAAATTGGGCGTTTTGCCAAAAAATCGCTTTGTTTGCGGGTGAATTCGAACATAATGGCCGCGTATTGCCCGATAACGGCAGTACAAGTCTGCGGTGATTAGTCAGTTTCGCGTCTGCTTTGGTCTTTATTTCAAGGTTTGTTGATTGCGGGTATCGACTCCATCGCGTTTTGAGTCATTTTGAGGAGTCCTCTCGTGGGCAACAAACTTTACGTGGGCAATCTGCCCTATTCCTTCCGTGATGAGGATCTGCAACAAGCATTTTCCGCTCACGGTTCCGTTTCCAGCGCCAAGGTCATGATGGAGCGCGACACCGGTCGCTCCAAGGGCTTCGGCTTTGTGGAAATGGCCAGCGAGGCTGAGGCGCAAGCCGCCATCAATGGCATGAACGGCCAACAAATCGGCGGCCGCGGTCTGGTCGTCAACGAAGCGCGCCCGATGGAGCCGCGTCCCCCCCGCACCGGCGGCTTCGGCGGCGGTGGTGGCGGCGGTTATGGTGGCGGTGGCGGCGGCGGTGACCGCAGCGGCGGTGGCGGCTACGGCGGCGGCGGTGGCCGCAGCGGTGGTGGTGGCTACGGCGGCGGCGGCGGTGGTCGCAGCGGCGGTGGCGGCGGTTATGGCGGCGGCGGCGGTGGCCGTGGCGGCTACTGATCAACTGCTGCCTGGCGCTTGCGCCGGTCGCACATGAAAGGGCTCCTCGGGGCCCTTTTTTCATGCTCGCAAGGTCTTGCGCGGGCACGCCGCGCCTGGCGATGGGGCCGCCCCGGCGTGGGCCCAAGTGCGTGAGAGAATGCTCGCCAACATGACGATGATGAAGCCCTTGTTGATCGCGCTGCTGCTGGGCTCGGCCCTGACGGCGCGGGCCCAGACATCGGTGCAGCCAGACGGCAAGACGCTGTTCGCCAAGAGTTGCGCGGCCTGCCACCAAGCCAGCGGCGCCGGCATCCAGGGCGCCTTTCCCGCGCTCAAAGGCAGCCGCTTCGTGCTGGGGGACGCCAGCGCAGTGATCACCGTGGTGCTGAAGGGACGCGGCGGCATGCCCACCTTTGCCGCCAGCATGGACGACGACAAGCTGGCACAGGTCATCAGCTACGTACGCCAGTCCTGGGGCAACCAGGCTGGCGCGGTGAGCGCGCAGGACGTGCAGGCGGTACGCAGCGCTTCGGGCAGCGGTGAAGCCGCCCGGCAGGACAAGCCCACCAACATTCACTGAGCAGACCCACTGAGACCCCAGCGGAGGACAGCATGCGCGAGGAACTGGACAACGACCTGACCGGCAACAGCCGGCGCGACTTCCTGATGAAAGCGCTGGCGGTGGGGGGCAGCGGCTTCCTGTTGGCCAGCATGAAGGCCTGGGGCATGGACATCGCCTCGCTGCAGGACACGCCACCGGTGCTGGCCGGTAGCGGCAAGGGCAAGACGGTGCTGATCCTGGGCGCGGGCCTGGCCGGCATGACGGCGGCCTATGAACTGGGCAAGCTGGGCTACGCCTGCAAAGTGATCGAGGCGCGTGATCTGGCCGGTGGGCGCTGCCAGACGGCGCGCAGCGGCAAGGAACTGCAGGAACTGGGCGGCGAGAAGCAGGTCTGCCGGTTTGACAAGGGCCAGTACATCAACTTCGGCCCCTGGCGCATCCCGTTCAACCACCGATCCACCTTGCACTACACCAGCGCCTTCAACGTGCCGCTGGAGCTGTTCAACAACGACAACGACGCCGCCTACGTGTACAGCCCGGATTCGCCCGGGCCACTGGCTGGCCGCCGGCTGCGCCAGTTCGAGGTCAAGGCCGACATGCGCGGCTACGTCAACGAGTTGCTGGCCAAGACACTGAAGAGCGGCAGCATGGACCAGCAGGTCAGCGCGCAGGACAAGGAGCTGCTGATCGACTACCTGGCCAATGAGGGCTTCCTGTCGCGCAAGGACCTGCGCTACCGCGGCACCGACGGGCGCGGCTGGAAGGTCAAACCCGGTGCCGGTGTGCAACCTGGCGCGGGTGTGCCGTCGGACCCGCTGGCGTTTGGCGAGCTGCTGCAGTCGCGCCTGGGCCATATCTACCACTCGGTGCACGAGTTCGAGCAACAGGCCACCATGCTGCAGCCGGTGGGCGGCATGGACCAGATTGCCAAGGCGTTCGAGAAGCGCGTGGGCCGCAACATCCGCTACCACACCGAGGTGGTACAGCTGCGCAACCTGCCCGGCAAGGTGGAGGTGCAGGTGAAGGATGTGCGCAGCGGCGCCTTGAGCACATTGACCGGCGACTTCTGCCTGTGCACCATCCCGCTGTCGGTGCTGCGCCATGTGAAGACGGATTTTTCCGACAAGTTCAACACCGCATTGCAAGCGGCCAGCTATGCGCCGGTGTGCAAGATAGGCTTGCAGATGAAGCGCCGCTTCTGGGAGCTGGACGACCACATCTATGGCGGCCATGTGTGGGTAGGCGACCCGCGCATCAATTTGATCTCGCTGCCCTCCAGCAACTGGCAGGGCAGCAAGGGCACGCTGCTGGGGTACTACAACTTCGGCCCCCAGGCGGCTGAAGTCAGCGCCTTGAGCCTGCAGGAGCGGGCAGACTTTGCGCTGGCCATGGGCGAGAAGATCTTCCCCGGCCAGTACCGCAAGTCTTTCGAATCCGCCTTCTCGGTGGCCTGGCACCGCGTGAAATACAACCTGGGCGGCTGGGCCGAATGGAGCCCCGAGGCCCGTGCCACCGCCTACCCGCTGCTGTGGGAGGGCGAGGGCCGCACGCTGCTGGCCGGCGAGCACATGAGCTACCTGCCAGGCTGGCAGGCCGGTGCCATCGAGTCATCCTGGCAACAGATCGCGCGCATTCACCAGCGGTTGATGAGCGCGTAGCTGGCTCAGCGCAACGCTTATTTCTTCGCCGGCTCCACCTTCGCCGCAGTCGCTTCAATTTCCACCAGCCCACCAGGCATGGGCAGGGCCGCCACCTGCAAGGCGGTGCGCACCGGCTTGTTGGGCTGGCTGGCGCTGCCAAAGAACTGGCCATAGGCGGCGTTCAGGCCGGCAAAGTCCATCTTGCCGTCCAGCTTGGGGTCACCCACCAGGAACACATTGACCTTCACCACATCCGCCAGCGTCATGCCCTCGGCTGCCAGCAGCTTCTCGATCTTCTTCAGCACCGAGGCGGTCTGGGTCTGGGTATTGCCGTAAGCCTCTACCGTGCCCTTGGGCGCATTGGCATCGGCCACGTCCGCCAACGTGCCGGCGACATACGTGAAACGGGCATGGGCCGGCACGCTGACGGTCAGCGAGATGGGAAAGTTCGAGCCCGGAATGCCGGTGCGCTTGATCTCGTTGCCGCTGTCCTGGGCCAGTGCGGGCCAGGCCGCAGTGGTGGCCAGCATGGCCAGCAGAGAGGCGCGCAGGACTTGGGGGATGCGTTGCATGGTGAAAGTCTCCAAATGGGATGGTGGTTGCAGGCCGTGAGGATATGACAGCGCCGCTCAACTGTCATGGCATTCGCCGCGACCGGGTTCGAATGTCGCCTCTCGCACATTTGTTGACAATTTTGGCCGATTTTCACGCAATACGCCCCCTTGTCGGATGCGTCGCGATGTGCGCATAATAAAACCGTGTCGGCTGTACGCCACACAGGTTTGCGGTGATTCGTCAAGCGCGCATCGTTGAAATCAGGGGATTGCTGAGGGCGTTTTGGGACTCCATCGCTGGTTGTTTTGTTCATCAGGAGTCCCTGCATGGGAAACAAACTTTACGTCGGCAACCTGGCTTACTCCGTGCGAGACGGTGATCTGGAGCAGGCCTTTGCACAGTTTGGCTCGGTCACCAGCGCCAAGGTGATGATGGAGCGCGACACCGGTCGTTCCAAGGGCTTTGGCTTTGTGGAAATGGGCAGTGACGCCGAGGCCCAGGCCGCCATCAACGGCATGAACGGCCAGCCCCTGGGCGGGCGCAGCATCGTGGTCAATGAAGCGCGGCCGATGGAACCCCGTCCACCGCGCACCGGTGGCTACGGCGGTGGCGGCGGCGGTGGCCGCAGTGGCGGCTATGGCGGAGGCGGCGGTGGTGGTGGCCGCTCCGGTGGCTATGGGGGTGGCGGAGGCGGCGGTGACGGCGGCTTTCGCAGCCCGTATGGCTCAGGCCCACGCGGTGGAGGCCGTGGGGGTGGCGGTGGCGGCGGGGGAGGTTATGGCGGTGGGGGTGGCGGCAGCAGCGGCTACTGAAACCGGCAGGCCAACCTGCAAGCACAAAGGCCCCGTGAGGGGCCTTTTGTTTTTCAGTCTCCGGTCTGGCGCCGCTTGCGCGGCCGGCCGGCCAGCAGCTTGTCGAACAACCAGTTGGGCTGCAGGCGCAGCAGCTTGGCCAGTACGCCCATTTGCCAAGGAATGACGCGGTAGCTGACGCCGGCCTCTATGGCACGCCAGGCCTGCTCGGCAAAGTCCTGCGGCTGCATCAGGAAGGGCATGCTGTAGCGGTTCTTCTCGGTCAGTGGCGTGGCCACATAGCCGGGACAGAGGGTGACGGCGCGCACGCCGCTGCCGCGCAACTCACCACGCAGGCATTCGCAGTAAGCGATCACCGCGGCCTTGCTGGCGCAATACGCGCCATGGCCCGGCAGCCCGCGTATGCCGGCCACGCTGCCTATGCCCACCAAGGTGCCCGAGCCGCGCTGCTGCATGGCGGTGATGAACGGCTGGAAGGTGGCGGCCATGCCGGTGTTGTTGGTGGCAAAGGTCTGGGCAATGACGTCAATGTCTTCGCGCAGGCTGGAATCCACGCCAATGCTGATGCCGGCATTGGCAATGACCACATCGGGCAGGCCCTGGCGCTGCAGGCAGTCGGCGGCGGCGGCCAGGATGCTGGGCACGCTGGCCACGTCGGCGCCGTACACACCCACACGCTCAGCGGCCAACCGTTGCTCGGCCACCCAGTCCTGCATCTGCTGCGTGCGCCGGGCCACCAGGGCCAGCGCGTAGCCGGCCTGGTAGAAGCGCAGCGCCAGCGCCTGGCCGATGCCACTGGAAGCCCCAGTGATGAAAACCAGCTTGCTGTGGGCCATGCGGGGGTCCTCCTGTGTCAGCGCGCGTTGGCCGGCACCAGGGTGCCGCGCACCCGGCCGCTCATGCGCACCACGCGGTCCAGGTTGTCGTATTCCAGCGCGTCGGCGGTGAACAGGTCCTTGCCGCGTTGCAATTGCACTGGCTTGTGGGTGCGCACGCGCTCGGTGCTCATGAAGGCGTGCAGGAACTCGCTGCGGAACACCGTGCGTGGCACCTGCTGGCCCTTGTCATCCGTGACGGCCTCGCGCACCACGGTGGCGTCGCCGAACAACTGCACCTCTGAGGCGTCGCCATTGGTCAGCGCGCGGTTGGCCGTGGCGGTGGTCAGGCGGCCGGCATCGTTGAATGAGCGTATGCGCACCTTGTCGATTTCCAGCGTGTCGGTGTCCGGGTAGTGGCGCGCCTGCTCGCCAAACACCTCGCTCCTGAGCCGGCCGTTGGCGTCGAAACTGCGCACGGCGAAGTTCTGCATGAAGTAATCGGGCTCGTGCTTGGCCAGTGCTTTCGCCTCCGGTGCGAACAGCGCCGGTGTGCTGCGCACCAGCCAATAGGTGCCGAAGGCTAGCACCGCCATCAGCACCACCGGCAGGTAAAGAGACAGCCGGTCCCAGACCAGGCGCACCAGCCCTTTCACGGGATACCCTTGCAGCACTGCACGCTCAAGCCTCGATCTCCCGCAGCAGCGTGGCGTAGTGGCCACTGGCCACCAGCAACAGATCGCAGAACTCGCGTGCAGCGCCAAAACCACCGGCCAGCGGGGTCACCCAATGCGCGGCGGCCTTGGCCTCGGCATGGGCGTTGACGGGGGCCACGGCCAGTGCGCAGCGGCGCATCACCGGCAGGTCGGGCCAGTCGTCGCCCATGGCGGCGGCCTGCGACCAGTCCAGGCCCAGCGCGTCCAGCGTGCGTTGCGCGGCCGGGCGCTTGTCCTCGGTGCCATAGTGCGCGTGCTGCAACCCCAAGTTGCCCAGGCGGGTGCGCAGCGGCTTGGAATCGCGCCCGGTGATCACCACCGGCGTGATGCCGGCGCGCTGCAGCAGCTTCAGGCCCTGGCCGTCCAGGGTGGAAAAACGCTTCAGCGTCTCGCCCTGCTCGGCGTAGTAGATGCCGCCATCGGTGAGCACACCGTCGACATCAAAAAACGCCACCTTGATGCCCTGGGCCTTGAGCAGCAACTCGGGGGGAAACTGGAGCGCCGGCGTGGTCATGACCATCAAATCACCTTGGCACGCATCAGGTCGTTGCTGCTGATGGCGCCGCACAAGCGGCCAGCGCCGTCAAGCACCAACAGCACGGTGATGCGGTGCTGTTCCATGCGTTCGGCCGCCTCCACCGCCAGCGCGTCGTCGGCGATGGTGCGCGGCGCGGCGTGCATCACCTCACTGGCGCGCATGGCGCGCAGGTCCAGCCCTTGCGCAATCAGGCGGCGCAGGTCGCCGTCGGTGAAGATGCCCAGCACATTGCCCTGGTCGCCCACAATGGCGGCAGCACCCAGGCCCTTGGCGCCCATCTCACGCAGCAACTCATTGAAGCCGGCGTCGGGGCCGACCTTCGGAATGGCGTCACCGGCTCGCATCACATCGGCCACATGGGTCAGCAGCTTGCGCCCCAATGCGCCGCCAGGGTGGGAGCGGGCGAAGTCTTCGGACTTGAAGCCGCGCGCGTCCAGCAGCGCCACCGCCAGCGCGTCGCCCAGCACCAGCTGCGCGGTGGTGCTGGCTGTCGGCGCCAGGTTCAGCGGACAGGCCTCTTTCTCGACGCTGCTGTCCAGCACCACGTCGGCATGGCGCGCCAGCGCCGACTGCGGGTTGCCGGTGATGGCCAGCAACGGCACGCCCAGGCGTTTCAACACCGGCAGGATGGCGGTCAACTCTTCCGTCTCACCGCTGTTCGAAATGGCCAGCACCAGGTCCACCGCGGTGATCATGCCCAGGTCGCCATGGCTGGCCTCGCCGGCATTGACGAACATGGACGGCGTGCCGGTGGAGGCCAGCGTGGCGGCGATCTTGCGACCGATATGCCCGCTCTTGCCCATGCCCAGCACCACCACCCGGCCCTGCACCTGAAGCACCATTTGCACTGCACGGGCGAAAGACTCGTTCACGCGCTGCTTCAGGCCCAGCACGGCGGCCGCCTCGATGTCAAAGGTTTCCTGCGCCAGGCGCAGCGCCTGCGCAGCGTCGAACGGCGCCGGCGAGTGGGGGCGTGCAAACATGCGTGCCATTCTAAAGGCGGGCGCACGTCTTGCTAGTATGTGGCCATGAACGCGCTGGAACTCACGCTGTTGTACCTGCTGGCCGCAGTGCTGGGTGTCGTGGTGTGCCGGGTGGCCAAGCTGCCGCCGATGCTGGGTTACCTGGGCGTTGGGGTGGTGCTCAGCCCCCATGCGGCGGGGCTGGCGCAGAACTCCGGGGCAGTGCAGCATCTGGGCGAATACGGCGTGGTGTTCCTGATGTTCGTCATCGGGCTGGAGTTCAACCTGTCCAAGCTGCGCGCCATGCGCAAGCATGTGTTCGGCCTGGGGGTGTACCAGGTGCTGCTGACGGTGGCGGGCACCATTGTGGCGTCGCTGGCGCTGGCGGCCATGGCGCCCACGCTGTGGCACATGTCCTGGCAGTCCGCGGTGGCGCTGGCCGGCGCGCTGGCCATGAGCAGCACGGCCATCGTGGTCAAGCTGATGTCCGAGCGGCTGGAGCTGGAATCCGAGCACGGCAAGCGGGTGATGGGCGTGCTGCTGTTCCAGGATCTGGCGGTGGTGCCCTTTCTGGTGCTGATCCCGGCGCTGGGGGCCTCCGAAGAGAACCTGATTTCCGCGCTGGCCTTCGCCGCCCTGAAGGCGGCGGCGCTGATCACCGTGCTGCTGGTGGGCGGCCAGTGGGTGATGCGCTGGTGGCTGACGCTGGTGGCACGGCGCAAGAGCGAAGAGTTGTTCGTACTGAACCTGCTGCTGATCACGCTGGGCCTGGCCTGGCTGACCGAAATGGCGGGCCTGAGCCTGACGCTGGGCGCCTTCATCGCCGGCATGCTGATCTCGGAGACCGAGTACAAGCACCAGGTGGAGACCGACATCCGGCCGTTCCACGATGTGCTGCTGGGCCTGTTCTTCATCTCCATCGGCATGTTGCTGGACTGGCGGCTGGTGCTCAGTCACTGGGCACTGGTGCTGGGGTTGACAGTGCTGCCGGTGCTGTTCAAGGCCGGCATGGTGACGGCGCTGGCGCGCGCCTTTGGCGCCACCGCCGGCGTGTCGCTGCGCACCGGCCTGTACCTGGCGCAAGCCGGCGAGTTCGGCTTCGTGCTGCTGGCGCTGGCGCAGCAGAACAAGCTGCTGGCGCCCGAACTGCTGAACCCGATACTGGCCAGCATGGTGCTGTCCATGCTGGCCACGCCTTTCATCATCATGTACAGCAACCGCATCGTGCTGAAGCTGGTGTCCAGCGAGTGGCTGCAACAGTCGTTGCAGATGACCACCATCGCGCGCAAGGCCATCGGCGCCAACAAGCACGTGATCATCTGCGGCTACGGCCGCTGCGGCCAGAACCTGGCGCGCATGCTGGAGCAGGAGCAGATCCCCTACATCGCGCTGGACCTGGACCCGGACCGCGTGCGCCAGGCCACCGCCGCCGGCGACACGGTGGTGTTTGGCGATTGCGCCCGCCTGCAGGCCATCATGGCGGCCGGCCTGGCGCGCGCCAGCGCGGTGGTGGTGACCTACCTGGACGTGCCGGGCGCGCTGAAGGTGCTCAGCCACACGCGCGCGCATGCGCCGCAGGTGCCGGTGATCGTGCGCACCCAGGACGACCACGACCTGGAGCGGCTGCAGCAGGCCGGCGCCACCGAGGTGGTGCCCGAGGCCATCGAGGGCTCACTGATGCTGGCCAGCCACGCGCTGGCGCTGGTGGGCGTGCCCATGCGCCGCGTGATACGGGTGGTGCAGGACCAGCGCGACGCCCGCTACAGCATGCTGCGCGGCTATTTCCACGGTGCCGACGACGACAGCGTGGACGACCTGCAGACCGAGCGCCTGGCCACGCTGACGCTGCCCGCTGCCGGCGGCTCGGTGGGCAAGCTGCTGGGCCAGTTGGAGCTGGCGGCGCTGAATGTGCGCGTGGTCAGTCTGCGGCGCAGCAACGGCGCCAAGGTGACCACCAGCCCCGACACGCCGCTGCAGGGCGCCGACACGCTGGTGCTCAGCGGCCTGGCCGAGGCCATTTCGCTGGCGCAGGAAAGCCTGCTGCGCGGCTGAACGGGGAGCTGTACGCAGGGAGCGACCGTGGGGGCCAATCCAGCGGTCACAATAGCGGCTGCGCCAATTTCCGCCTGCCATGCAAAACCTCAGCATCAACGACTACCTGCGCCAGAACATCCGCACCGTGCCCGACTGGCCGGCGCCGGGCGTGCAGTTCCGCGACATCACGCCGCTGCTGCAAAACGCCAAGGTGTTTCGGGTGCTGATCGACGCCTTCGTGCACCGCTACATGGACCCCGCCATGCGCCCCGATGTGGTGGCCGGGCTGGACGCGCGCGGCTTCATCCTGGGCTCGGTGGTGGCCTATGAGCTCAACGTCGGCTTCGTGCCGATACGCAAGAAGGGCAAGCTGCCGTTCACCACGGTGGAAGAAACCTACGAGCTGGAATACGGCAGCGCCACGGTGGAGCTGCACACCGACGCGGTGAAGCAGGGCGACCGCGTGCTGCTGATCGACGACCTGATCGCCACCGGCGGCACCATGATGGCCGGCAAGAAGTTGCTGGAAAAGCTCGGCGCCACCGTCACCGAAGGCGCAGCTATTGTGGATTTGCCGGAGCTGGGTGGATCGCAAAAACTGCGCGAAGCCGGTCTACCGCTGTTCACCTTGGTGGACTTCGCGGGACACTGAGCAAACAAATCCCCACCGGGCCGCCTCAAGGGGATTTGCGGCCCCTCGGGGCCAGGGACTCAGTGCAAATCGCCGTACTGCGTGCCGCTCAGCGGCGACTGCCGCTCCCCCGGCGGATTCATCTCGGTGTCCTCGAAGTCTGGTACCACCGGGTTGCGCCGGCCTGAGCTGACCAACTGGCCCGGATCGGCCACCGGCACGTGTGGCGGCGTCACGCTGGCCAGCGCCTGCTTGAAAGCCAGCATCTCCTCGGCCTGCAGCGGCTCGAAGCGCTGGCCCGTTGGCGACAGCGGCACTGCCGGGGTGGCAACCGCCACGGCCACGGCCACCGCAGGAGCCGGCGGCCGGGTGGCTGGGGTCAGCGGCACGGCGGTGGAGCGCGACAGGCCGGCGGTGACCGTCTCGTTGACGCGCCAGTACACGGCGGTGACCAGAATCTCGTGCCGTGTCTTGGCGCTTTGCGCGATCAGCGCTTCGATTTCGGCCAGCCGGGCGGTGGCGCCGGCAAATTCATTGGCCAGATCCACCATGATCAGGTACTGGCGGCCGTGCTGGTCCAGCGACAGCACCTTGAACTTGTAGCTGGCCGACAGCACGCCAGCCCGCGTCATGGCATCACGCACCACCTTGTACAGCAACTCGCGCCGCTCCAGCCGCTCGGTCTTGCGGTTGGCAGGGGTGGCGGTGCCGGGCGGCAGGGCCATCTTGGAAGCCCCGCGCGCACCGGCCAGCGGCACGGTAGGGTCCACGTGGCCCAGGCCCGAGCTTTCCGCAGCAGCGGACTTGGACGGTGTCTTGCGTGAAAACCAGTCAAAGATGGACATGTGCTTCTTTCATAAGACGCGGCGAGTCCTGGGCATTGGCCGCAGTGTAACCGCCGCCGGCCCTGGCGTTCAAGCACGCACATTGGCTTACAACTCCCAAACGCCAAGGTGAAATCCCCGCCGGGCCGCCCCAAGGAGATTTGCGGCCCCCTCGGGGAGCAAGGAGCACACGCAGTGAGCGACCGTGGGGGCCAGTTACGTTATTGCCGTACGCCGCCGTTGATGGACCAAACGCCGCGAGATCAGTGCGCCCAGCGCCATCGACAGCGCCAATGCCACCCCCGGCTGCCGGTTGGACAACTCGGCAAAGCGTATCGGGTTCAGCGCCCACAGCGCGCAGCCGCCGACCGCCTGCACGGTGGCACTGCGCGGCGCCTGCGAGAAGAAGCTGCCTTCGCCCACCGCCGAGCCGGGGCCGAGAATGGCCAAGTGCACCTTGCCGCCATCGTCCTCGAAGTGCACGCTGACGCTGCCGGACTCGATGAAATACAGCGTGCGGTCCGTCGAGCCCTCGGTGATCAGCAACTGTCCCTGCGGCAGGCCGAAAGGCTGCATGTAAGTGGCGATGATTTCCCACTGTGCCGGTGTCAGCATGCGGTGCAATGCGTCTTCCGTCAGGTTGGCGGCGAAGGCCGCCATCAGCGTGCCGATCTTGTTGGCCTGGGGCGTGAGGTAGGGTGAACTCATACAACCCGCAATTTACCCTGCTTGCGGCGATCCGGCAATCGGCTTAAAGCGCGAAAGTGAGCGGCCATGGGGGCCTGTTTTGCCGCCGGGCCGCCCCAAGGCAAGAGGCGACCACATCACTTGCCTATGCAGAATTTGGAGAAGATCACACCCAGCAGGTCGTCCGAGCTGAATTCGCCGGTGATGCCATTGAGCGCGTTTTGCGCCAGCCGCAACTCCTCAGCCAGCAGGTCCAGCGCCGGCTGCCGGCTGGTCAGCAGCGCCTGCGCCTGGTCCAGGTGCTGGCCCACCCGGCGCAGCGCCTGCACATGGCGTTCGCGGGCGATGTAGGCCCCCTCGGGCGCGGCCTGCCAGCCAGCCAGGTGCAGCAGACGCTGGCGCAACGCCTCCAGGCCGAGGCCGGTCTTGGCCGACAACAGCAAACTGTCGGCGTCCTGGGGTGCCGCAGGCAGACCAGGGGGGTCAGCCGCGGCATCGGCCTTGTTCCAGACGTCCAGCACCGGCACCTGTCTGGACAGGTGTTCCGACAGGCGGCGTCGGATCTCTGCGTCCGCCTGCTGATGGTCAGCCTCGCCGGCGCGTGTCAGGTCATGCAGCAGCAACACCACATCGGCGGCGCGGATTTCGTCCCAGGCACGCGCGATGCCCATCTGCTCCACGACGTCCTGGCTGTCGCGCAAGCCGGCAGTGTCTATGACATGGATGGGCACGCCTGCGATCTGTATGGTTTGCTGCACCTTGTCGCGGGTGGTGCCGGCAATCGGCGTGACGATGGCCAGCTCGGCACCCGCCAGCGCGTTCAGCAGCGAGCTCTTGCCCGCATTGGGCTGGCCAGCGATCACCACCTTGATGCCTTCGCGCAGCAGGGCGCCCTGGCGCGCGTGTTGCAACACCTGCACCAACCGCTGCTGCAGGCCGTCGAGCTGGCCGCGTGCATCGGCCTGCTGCAGGAAATCCAGTTCTTCCTCGGGAAAGTCCAGCGTCGCCTCCACCAGCATGCGCAGGTGGATCAGCGCGTCACGCAGGCCGTGGATTTCGCGCGAGAAGTCGCCCGCCAGCGAGCGGCTGGCGCTGCGCGCAGCGGCCTCGGTGCTGGCATCTATCAGGTCGGCAATGGCCTCGGCCTGGGCCAGGTCGATCTTGCCGTTCAGGAAAGCGCGCTCGCTGAATTCCCCCGGGCCGGCCACACGCAGCCCCTGTGCTGCGCCGGCCTGCAGGCAGCGCGCCAGCAGCAGTTGCAGCACCACGGCGCCGCCGTGGGCCTGCAGTTCCAGCACGTCTTCGCCGGTGAAGGAGTGCGGCGCCGGGAAGTACAGCGCCAGCCCCTGGTCAATCGCCTGGCCTTGTTCGTCCAGAAAGGGCAGGTAGGTGGCTTCGCGGGGTTTCAGCGCCCGCCCACACAACGCTTGCACCAGCGGCGCAAGTTGCCGGCCGCTGACCCGCACAATGCCCACCGCGCCGCGCCCGGGGGCGGTGGCGACGGCGGCAATGGGATCTTGGTGGCGCGCCAGCATAGGGGCATCGTAACTTGCGGGATAAATCCCCGCCGGGCCGCCCCAAGGGGATTTGCGGCCCCCTCGAGGGGCAGGGAGCTACACGAAGTGAGCGACCGTGGGGGCCATTTACTTCATGCCAAGCGCGCCCAGGCGCTTGTTGATGAACCACTGCTGCGCAATGGACAGCGCGTTGTTGGTGATCCAGTACAGCACCAGGCCGGCCGGGAAGAAGAAGAACATCACGCTGAAGGCCAGCGGCATGATCCACATCATCTTGGCCTGCATCGGGTCCGGCGGCGTCGGGTTCAGCCAGGTCTGCAGCACGGTGGTGCCGGTCATCACCAGCGGCAGGATGAAGTAGGGGTCGGCCGCGGACAGGTCGTGTATCCACAGCGCCCAGGGGGCGTTGCGCATTTCCACGCTGGACAGCAGCACCCAATACAGCGAGATGAACACCGGAATCTGCACGAAAATCGGCAGGCAGCCGCCCAGCGGGTTGATTTTCTCTTCGCGGTAGATGCGCATCATCTCCTGCTGCATCTGCTGCGGCTTGTCCTTCAGGCGCTCGCGCATTTCCATGATCTTGGGGTTGACCAGCTTGGTGCGCGCCATGCTGGCGTAGGCCTTGGCGTTGAGCCAATAGAACGCCGCCTTCAACAGCACCACCAGCATGATGATGGCCCAGCCCCAGTTGCCGATCATGCCGTGCAGCTTGTCCAGCAGCCAGTAAAGCGGCTCAGCCAGGATCTTGGTCCAGCCATAGTCCTTGACCAGTTCCAGGCCGGGGGTGATTTTTTCCAGCACCTTTTCTTCTTGCGGGCCGACGAACAGTTGCGCGTCCACCGCCTTGCTGGCGCCGGCGGCAATGGACTCCAGCGGCGCCACCATGGCCACGCGGTAGCAGCAGTCGGGCACCGGCAGGCCAGGGTTGAAGCCCTGCACCTGCAGCTTGCGCTTCACGCCGTCGGGCAGTATCCAGGCGCTGGCGAAGTAGTGCTGCACCATGGCGATGTAGCCGTCGTTGGACTCGGGGGCAATGTCCACCTTGCCCTTCTTGATGTCGCTGAACTCCACCTTCTGGTATTTCTGGGCGCTGGTGTAGACCGCCGGGCCGGTGAAGGTGGAATAGAAGGACGACTCGCCCGGCAGCTTGTTGCCGTCGCGCACCAGTTGCAGGTACAGCTCGGGCGTCACCGGGGCGGTGCCGTTGTTCACCACCTCATGGCGCACGTTGATCACGTAACTGCCGCGCTTGAGCGTGTAGGTCTTGACCAGCTTGACGCCGCCCACCTCGGGCGATTCGAACTTGACGGCCAGCTCGTTGCTGCCGTCCTTCAGGACGCGTTCGCCGGGCAGCACCAGCATGCCCGTGGCATGGTTGGGCAGGCCGGCGCCGGCAGCGGCCGTGCCGATCAGGCCGCTTTGCGCCACGTAGTTGCGCGTGGCGCTGCGCTCCAGCAGCACCAGGGGCTTTTTCTTGTCGTCGGCATCCGCGTGCTTCAGGAACTCGGATTGCACCAGTGAGCCGCCTTCGCTGTCGAAGGTCAGACGCAGCACATCGGTGCTGATCTGCAGGCTCTGGCGCGGCACGGCCGGCGCGGTCTCGGCGGACGGCGTGGTGCCTGCCGCGGGCGTTGCGGCGGTCGGCACGCCACCCAGTGCGGCGGTCGCCGTGGTGGTGGGCACGCCGCTGTTGGCGGCCGTGCTGGCCGCGGCCGCGGCGGCGCTGGCAGGCGCACTGGCGGCAGGCGCCTGCTTCACCGGGGCCGGGAAAAACGTCGCCTTGTGGCCATTGTGGATCTGCCATTGGTCCCACAGCAGCACCAGGGAAAAGCCAAAAATCACCCACAGGATGGTGCGGCGGATATCGTTCATGAAGAGGACTTCTTGGTAGAGGAAGGAGAAACCAGCGAGGAAAACAGACGCGGCGCGGTCTCGGGCACAGGGTCGGCGCCACCACGGCACCAGGGGTGGCAGCGTGCCAGGCGTGCCACCGTCAAATAGCTGCCCACGCCAGCGCCGTGCTGTTCCAGCGCCTGCATGGCATAGAGGGAACAGGTGGGCTCGAAGCGGCAGGCCGAGCCCAGCCAGGGGCTGAGCGTCAACCGGTACAGGCGTATCAGGGCGAGCAGCAAGGCCTTGAGCATGGCCGTCACCGCGCCGCGCCCGCAGGCAATGCGGCGCCGGCGTGCTTCAGCAATTGGAGGATTTCCGCCCGCACGGCCTGCTTCAACGGCTCGGACGTGGCGCTCTTGAACTGCGCACGGTCAAAGCCCTGGCGCAAGCGCACCACGTGCGCCGCTGCGGGAAGCTGGGCTTCGAACAAGCTGGCCACGGCGTAGACCTGACGTTTGATGGTGTTGCGCGTGACCGCGCGGCGCGCCCAGCGTTTGGGCACCATGGCGCCCAGCCATACGTCCAGCGTGCCAAACAAGGGTTCGGCACCTGGCTGCGGCGCGGGCAAATTGGCGCGGTGCAAGGCAAAATGCGCCGTCTTGGCCACTGTTGCACCCGCCAGCGTCGCTTGAAACTGGGCTCGTGTCTTCAGTCGCTGCACGTTGGCACGGCGCACGAACGGTTCACGGGCCGGGGTGCGCGTGCGGGAGCAGCGACAAGCGGCTTAGACTGCCAGGCGCTTGCGACCCTTGGCGCGGCGGGCGTTGATCACGGCACGGCCGCCACGGGTCTTCATGCGGACCAGGAAGCCATGGGTACGCGCGCGGCGGACTTTGGAAGGTTGGTAAGTGCGTTTCATGTTGATGTCCTTGGAAGGTTCAGTTCACCCCGAACACAATCAGGGAAACCCATGATTATCGCAAATTTATTCAATTCCGGCAATGCCTTGGCGCGGATTTAAGCGGTAAGATGAGAACTGCCGGGAGCGCCGGCGGGCGTGTGGATAAATTCTTGATAAATTACAATCCAACGGACCGCAAAGCGATAACTATCCACAACAGCGATACCCAGAATGACCGAGGGACAACACAGCGGCAACCCGGCCGAGACGGGAGCCAACGCTGGCCAGAGCCTGTGGCAAACCTGCGTGGACCAATTGGCGCAGGAACTGCCTGAACAACAGTTCAATACCTGGATCAAGCCCCTGACGGCCGAGGTCACCGACGACTTCGGCAAGGTCACCATTTTTGTCGCCAACCGCTTCAAGCTGGACTGGGTCAGGGCCCAGTACAGCAACCGCATTTCCGCGCTGCTGGAGAAGATCTACGGCCAGCCCATTACTGTTGAGTTAGCGCTTGCTCTCAGAGAAAGCGCCAGAAAATCTGTGAGCGTCCGGCCAGCGTCGGAGTTTCCCGCACTGGATGAACCGAGCGAATTGGCCGAAGACAGCGCCCCCGCCGGCCCCAAGAACCGCCTCAACACCGGCCTGACCTTCGACACCCTGGTGGAGGGCACAGCCAACCGCATGGCACGCGCCGCCGCCATGCACGTGGCCACCATGCCGGGGCATTTGTACAACCCGTTGTTCATCTACGGCGGCGTCGGCCTGGGCAAGACCCACCTGGTGCACGCAGTGGGCAACCGGCTGCTGGCCGACAAGCCCAATTCCAAGGTTCTCTACATCCATGCGGAACAATTCGTGTCCGATGTGGTTAAGGCCTACCAGCGCAAGACTTTTGACGAGTTCAAGGAGCGCTACCACTCGCTGGACCTGCTGCTGATCGACGATGTGCAGTTCTTCGCCAACAAGGACCGCACGCAGGAAGAATTCTTCAATGCCTTTGAGGCGCTGCTGGCCAAGAAGTCCCACATCGTGATGACCAGCGACACCTACCCCAAGGGCCTGGCCGACATCCACGAGCGCCTGGTGTCGCGTTTCGACTCCGGGCTGACGGTGGCCATCGAGCCGCCCGAACTGGAGCTGCGCGTGGCCATCCTGATCAACAAGGCCCGGCTGGAAGGTGCCGACATGCCGGAGGAGGTGGCCTTCTTCGTTGCCAAGAACGTGCGCTCCAACGTGCGCGAGCTCGAAGGCGCGTTGCGCAAGATCCTGGCCTATTCGCGCTTCAACCAGAAGGACATCTCGATCCAGCTGGCGCGCGAGGCTTTGCGAGACCTGCTGTCGATCCAGAACCGCCAGATCTCGGTCGAGAACATCCAGAAGACCGTGGCCGACTACTACAAGATCAAGGTGGCGGACATGTACTCCAAGAAGCGCCCCGCCAGCATTGCGCGGCCGCGCCAGATCGCCATGTACCTGGCCAAGGAACTGACCCAGAAGAGCCTGCCCGAGATTGGCGAACTGTTCGGCGGGCGCGACCACACCACGGTGCTGCACGCGGTGCGCAAGATCGGCGGCGAACGCCAGCAACTGACCGAGCTGAACCAGCAACTGCACGTGCTGGAACAGACCCTGAAGGGCTGAACGGGAAATCACGGCATGACGCAACTGACGAAACAAGGGCCCATTTCAGCAAGCCAGCAGGCAGCCAGGACAACCCTGGGGATAGTTTCGGCACAAGTGGCCAGTTATCCACAGGGGCGGGCAGACCGGCCAAGTTATCCCTGCAGCGGGTACACCGCGATACGGGCCTGCGCACAGCCTTCAAGTTTGTCCAAGTCATTGAAAAAAAAGGGGAAAATGCGGCTTGTCCACACAAAGCCGTGCCCCTCTACTACTACCACTAATTTAAATTAAAGAAATTAATGAAGAGGTTGACATGATTGTCTTGAAGGCTCCCCAGGAAAAAGTTCTCGCGGTGTTGCAATCGGTGTCGGGTATCGTCGAGCGCAGGCACACCCTGCCGATCCTGGCCAATGTGTTGATTCGCAAGACCGGCGGCGCGTTGCAGTTCACCACCAGCGACCTGGAGATACAGATCCGCACCACCGCCGAGTTGTTTGGCGACAGCGGCAACTACACCACCACCGTGGGCGCGCGCAAGCTGATCGACATCCTGCGCACCATGCCGTCGGACCAGACGGTGTCGCTGGAGTCCAGCCAGAGCAAGCTGATCCTCAAGGGGGGAAAAAGCAAGTTCACGTTGCAGACCATGCAGGCCGAGGACTTTCCGCTGGTGCAGGAAGCGGCCAATTTCGGCCCGGTGTTTTCGGTGCCGCAAAAGACGCTGAAGGACCTGCTCGGCCAGGTGTCCTTTGCCATGGCGGTGCACGACATCCGCTACTACCTCAACGGCATCCTGTTCGTCGCCGAAGGCAAGAAGTTGAGCCTGGTGGCCACCGACGGCCACCGGCTGGCGTTTGCCTCAGCCACGCTGGACGTGGAAGTGCCCAAGCAAGAGGTCATCCTGCCGCGCAAGACGGTGATCGAGCTGCAGCGCCTGCTGTCGGACGCTGATGGCGCGATCGAGATGCAGTTCGCCAGCAACCAGGCCAAGTTTGCCTTCGACGGCATGGAGTTTGTCACCAAGCTGGTGGAGGGCAAGTTCCCCGATTACAACCGCGTGATCCCGAAGAACCACAAGAACGGCGTCACGCTGGGCCGCGCGGCCTTGCTGGCCACCTTGCAGCGCACCGCCATCCTGACCAGCGACAAGTTCAAGGGCGTGCGCCTGAACCTGGAGCCTGGCACGCTGCGCGTGGCCTCCAACAATGCCGAGCAGGAAGAGGCGGTGGATGAGTTGGACATCGACTACGGCGGCGACGCGATAGAAATCGGCTTCAACGTCACCTACCTGATCGACGCCCTGGGCAACATGACGCAGGAGATGGTGAAGCTGGAGCTGTCCGATGGCAACAGCTCGGCGCTGTTCACCATCCCCGACAACCCGGCCTTCAAGTACGTGGTGATGCCAATGCGCATCTGACGGCGCTGCCAGTCGGCAGCCCTGTGCAACCCGCCGTGACGCGTCAGTCACCGCGGGTTGCGGTGTTTCAAGAGTTTGAAAATTGCGAGAGTGAAAGCCAAGCCATGAGCGACAACCAGCCCCAACAGCCCCAACAGCCAGTAGGGCAGACGACTGATTCGGCGAGTTCAAATTTCCAGCCGGTGATCGACACCAACCAGGCCGGTGCTTCCGAAGCCTACGGTGAAGGCTCGATCCAGATCCTGGAAGGCCTGGAAGCGGTGCGCAAGCGCCCCGGCATGTACATCGGCGACACGTCCGACGGCACCGGCCTGCACCACCTGGTGTTCGAGGTGGTGGACAACTCCATCGACGAATCGCTGGCCGGCCATTGCGACGACATCCTGGTCACCATCCATTCCGACAACTCCATCAGCGTGGTGGACAACGGCCGCGGCATCCCCACCGGCGTCAAGATGGACGACAAGCACGAGCCCAAGCGCTCGGCGGCCGAGATCGCGCTGACCGAGTTGCACGCCGGCGGCAAGTTCAACCAGAACAGCTACAAGGTGTCGGGCGGCCTGCACGGCGTGGGCGTCAGCTGCGTCAACGCCTTGAGCAAGATGCTGCGCCTGACCATTCGCCGCGACGGCAAGGTGCACGTGATGGAGTTCTCCAAGGGCTTCGTGCAGAACCGCATCACCGAGAAGGTGGATGGCATCGAGGTGTCACCGATGAAGGTGATTGGCGAGACCGAGAAGCGCGGCACCGAGGTGCACTTTTTGCCGGATGAAGAAATCTTCACCACGGTGGATTTCCACTACGACATCCTGAGCAAGCGCCTGCGTGAGCTGAGCTTCCTGAACAACGGCGTGAAGATCCGCCTGAAGGACGAGCGCACCGGCAAGGAAGACGACTTTGCCGGCGCCGGTGGCGTCAAGGGCTTCGTGGACTTCATTAACAAGGGCAAGACGCCCTTGAACAAGAACGTTTTCCACGCCATGGGTGACCGCCAGAGCGAGCACGGCACCAACATCGGCGTGGAAGTGGCGATGCAGTGGAACACCACCTACTCCGAGCAGGTGCTGTGCTTCACCAACAACATCCCGCAGCGCGATGGCGGCACCCATTTGACCGGCCTGCGCGCGGCGATGACGCGCGTCATCAACAAGTACATCGAAGAAACCGAGCTGGCCAAGAAGGCCAAGGTGGAAGTGACCGGCGACGACATGCGCGAAGGTCTATGCTGCGTGCTCAGCGTCAAGGTGCCGGAACCCAAGTTCAGCAGCCAGACCAAGGACAAGCTGGTCAGCTCTGAAGTGCGCGGCCCGGTGGAAGACATTGTCAGCAAGCTGCTGTCGGACTACCTGCAGGAGCGCCCGGCGGACGCCAAGGAAATCGTCGGCAAGATCATCGAGGCCGCACGTGCCCGTGAAGCCGCCCGCAAGGCGCGCGACCTGACGCGCCGCAAGGGGGTGCTGGACGGCATGGGCCTGCCCGGCAAGCTGGCCGATTGCCAGGAGAAAGACCCGGCGCTGTGCGAAATCTACATCGTCGAGGGTGACTCTGCCGGCGGCTCGGCCAAGCAGGGCCGCGACCGGAAATTCCAGGCCATCCTGCCGCTGCGCGGCAAGATCCTGAACGTGGAGAAGGCACGCCCCGAGAAACTGCTGACCAGCAACGAAATCGTCACGCTGATCACCGCCTTGGGCACCGGCATCGGCAAGGCCGGCGGCGCCAACGGGGCAGACGACTTCAACGTCGCCAAGCTGCGCTACCACCGCATCATCATCATGACCGATGCTGACGTTGACGGTGCCCACATCCGCACACTGCTGCTGACCTTCTTCTACCGCCAGATGGCTGAACTGGTGGAGCGCGGCCACATCTACATCGCGCAGCCGCCGCTGTACAAGGTCAAGTCCGGTAAGGAAGAGCTGTACCTGAAGGATGCTGGCGCGCTGGACAGCTACCTGCTGCGCATCGCGCTGATCGGCGCGGCCGTGCACACCGGTGGCGAGGCCGGCAGCGTGGTCAGCGGCGACACGCTGGCCGAGTTGGCGCGCAAGCACCAGCTGGCCGAAGCGGTGATTGCCCGCCTGGCCAATTTCATGGATGCCGAGGCGCTGCGCGCGATTGCCGACGGCGTGCGCCTGAACCTGGACACCGTGGCCGACGCTGAGAAGTCCGCGCTGGACCTGCAGGCCAAGCTGCTGGAAATCGGCAGCGGTGCCGAGGTGGCGGGTGAATTCGACGTTCGCAATGACAAGCCCATCCTGCGCATCAGCCGGCGCCACCATGGCAATGTGAAGAGCAGCGTGATCACCCAGGACTTCGTGCACGGTGCCGACTACGCCGCCTTGGCGGTGGCTGCCGACACCTTCCGCGGCCTGCTGGGCGAGGGCGCCAAGGTGACCCGCGGCGAGGGCGACAAGCAGAAGGAAGAGCGCGTGGGCGATTTCCGTCAGGCCATGGCCTGGCTGATCGCCCAGGCGGAAAATAGCACCTCGCGCCAGCGCTACAAGGGCCTGGGCGAGATGAACCCCGCGCAGTTGTGGGAAACCACCATGGACCCGACGGTGCGCCGCCTGCTGCGCGTGCAGATCGACGACGCCATCGAAGCCGACCGCGTGTTCACCATGCTGATGGGCGACGAGGTGGAGCCGCGACGCGACTTCATTGAGGTCAATGCGCTGCGGGCAGGGAATATCGACGTTTGAGTCACCACAGGCCTTGCCGCTGGGCAAAGGCCGCGAACAGCACCGGCCAGTGGCTGGCCGGCAGCTTGTCTGGCAAACGCATGCCAAAGCCGTGCCCGCCTTCGGCAAACAGATGCAACTCTGTCGGCACCGACGCGCGACGCAACGCCGCATGCATGGCCAGGCTGTTGTCCAATGGCACTGTGGTGTCATCCTGTGCGTGAAACAGGATGGTGGGCGGTGCCCCACGCTGCACGTGCAGATCGGCAGACAGCGCGCGCAGCAGCGCCGCAGGTGGCGCTGGCCCCAACAGTTCATCCCGTGAGCCCGCATGCGCGAACTCGCCCATGCTGATCACCGGGTAGACCAGGCCGGTTGCGGCCGGCCGCGCCGGCAATGCATCCATGGTGTCCACAGCTTCGTACGTGGGGCGGTCGCTGGCGACGCTGAGCATGGCGGCCACGTGACCCCCGGCGGAAAACCCCAGCACCCCTGTGCGTGCGGGGTCGATGGCCCATTCAGCCGCACGGGCTCGTATCAGCCGCATGGCGCGCTGCGCATCCTGCAGCGGCACCAGCGCGCGCTGGCCCCAGCCGTCGCCAGGTAGGCGGTAGCGCAACACGAACGCCCAGACGCCACGCGCAGCCAACCAGCGGGCGGTCTCATCACCCTCCTTGTCCAGCGCGACGCGTTGGAACGCACCGCCGGGAATGACCAGCACGGCGGCACCGTTTGGCCGTTCTGGGCGGAACATCGTCAACTTTGGGTGTGCGACATGGGTGGCAATGCGGTCGGGCGGCATGCCGGTGGCGGCTCTGTCGGTGACTTGTTCCACGGGCAAGGGCTGCGGTGTACCCGGTGGCAGGGCAGGCCACAGGGGCAGCATTTCCAGGGTGGCAGGCGGGGTCGGCGTTTGCGCCGAGGCCATCGTGGCTGTCGCTAGCGCCATGGCACCCAGGGTCAAAGCCTGGCGGCGGTCGACGGGGTTTGCGGGGGTTTGACGGTAGGGCATGGCAGGTCCGACAGGCAGGCGCCTGGCAGCCTTGTTATCGTACCGTCATCTGGTTACGCTGCACCTCATCGCGCCAGTAGGCGGATGGTTGAACAAGGAGGATGAGATGAAATTGCGGACATGGATGGCGATGCTGTGCACCGGAATGACAATCGCCTTCGGCGCGCACGCAGCAGATACCTTTGACCCCAAGACCGGCCAGATCACCATCGAGTCCATCGTCATCGGCTCTGTGCTGTACAGCAATGTGGTGATCTCTCTGGGCGGCGATTTCAAGGTGATTTCGGTCGGCGGCGTGGCGCCGGTGGACCCCGGACCGGTGGCCGCGCTGTGCACACCGGCCAACTTCACCGCTGCCAAGTTCAATGCCATCGCGGTGGGAATGAGCCTGACTCAGGTGAACCAGATCGTCGGTTGCCAGCCCGACACTACCTACGAAATCCTGGCCGGCGGCACCAAGATCTATACCTGGTTCTACACCACCACCCGGCGCATCAGCGTGTACTTCGACGGCACCACCAGTCTGGTGCTCGGCACCGGCGGCAAGTTCAAGGAATCTGCAGGCTTCTGACGCGATTTGCCCGGTTAGCACTTGATGCGGAATTGGCGGTCCCGCGCTTCCTGCCGCTTGCGGCGTATGTCGTCCTGGGCAGGCATGGACAAGGGTTGTCGTGCTGCGGCGTCCAGTTCCTGAATGTAAGTCTGCAGCTGTCTGCACTCGGTCTGGTTGTTCAGTTCCGGCCTGGCAAGTTCCGAGGGCGGGACGAAGTCTGGCGCTGGGGCATTCACCGGTGGGTTGCGCGGTGGCTCGGTGGATGGCCTGCGCGGCGTTGGCGTGGCGTCCACAGGCAGCGTGATCATGCTGGCGATGTAGCCGCTGGGGCAGGGCGCATCCGAGTAGCTGGTTTTGCCGTTGGATATGCACTTGTGGACCGTCCTGGATGCCGGCGGTGCGGCGCTGGCCGGCGTCTGCATCTTGACGGAAGGAGCGGAAGGAGCGGAAGGGGCCCGTACGGGCAAAGGCGGCTTTGGCGGGCTGCTGGTGGCAGGTGGCGGCTCCTTCCACCACAAATAGGCCGCATACGCAGCCAACAGCAGCAGTCCGGCAAGCAAGCCCGCAGTCAGGCTGCGGCGGGGTGCACGATGGTCATGCGGGGGCATGAATGGCCGGTCCAGGCCATCGCCCGAAGCCTGAGGATGTTCCGAATCTGCCATGGTGACGCCTCCCTGTTCGTCCAAGCCAGCACCACTTGACTTCGAGTGCGCTCTAGCTTGTCCAATCCGTTTCGGCCTCTTTGGACCGCACGCCTGACTTTTCTTCAAAGGATACTTCACCATGCGCACCGCCAGCCACAAATCCGCCCTGCAGCAAGCCTTCGACGCCCTGGCCGAAGGCAACGGCCAACCTTTCGTCGCCCTGATGGCCGACGACTTCCGCTGGGTCATGACCGGCAGCACCGCCTGGTCGCGCACCTACGAGGGCAAGCAGGCCGTGCTGGGAGAGCTGTTCAAGCCGCTGTTCGCGCAGTTCCAGCGGCCTTACCGCAACACCGCCCAGCGCTTCATCGCCGAGGGCGACGACGTGGTGGTGCTGTGCCAGGGCCAGGTCACCACGCGGCGCGGCAAGCCCTACAACAACCGCTATTGCTATGTCTGCCGTTTTGGCGATGATGGCTGCATGCACGAACTGATCGAGTATTTCGACACCGAGCTGGTGAGCGCCGCGCTGGAGGCGCCGGGCACGGCATGAGCACACCGGCACCGCTGCCCAAGCAGTTCCACATCGGCGAACTGGTGCGGCGCACCGGTCGCAGTGTGCACACGCTGCGCTGGTACGAAGCCCAGGGCCTGATGCCTGGGGTGGCGCGCGACGCTGGCGGGCGGCGCGTCTACGGCCCGCTGCATGTGGGTTGGCTGGAACTGATGGAGCGGCTCAAGCGCACCGGCATGTCGGTGGCCGAGATGCGGCGCTACACCGCGCTGGTGCTGGCCGGCAGTCGCACGCTGAAGGAGCGCCAGGTGCTGTTGGCGGCGCACCGTGAGCGGGTGCTGGCCACCATGATGGAGTGGCAGCAGGCGCTGGCGCTGATGGACGGCAAGATCACCTACTACGACGCCTGGGCCAGCAGCGGCAAGCGGCCTGCCGACCTGCCGGCCATGCCGCTGCCACCTGTCACGGTGAAGGCCACGGCGACAGCGACGGCAAAGGCCGCGCGCAAGCGAGGCCCCGCCTGATGCCCGCCACCCTTGCGTTGCGGCTGCGGCCCGGCGACGACCTGCGCCAGGCCGTGGAGGCCGCATTTGGCCAGCTGGTAGCTGGCCAGGGCTTGCAGGCCGCCTGTCGCGTGCCGCGCTGCGCTATGCCAGCCAGCCCCAGGGCACGGTGCTGAGCGGTGACCTGGAATTGCTGACGCTGTCGGGCACGCTGAGTCCAGACGGCGCCCACCTGCACGCCAGCGTGGCCGATGCGCAAGGCCGCGTGCTGGGTGGCCATGTGCTGGCCGGTTGCACGGTGCGCACCACGGCGGAAGTGGTGCTGGCGCTGTTGCCGGATTGGCAGTTCAGCCGCGAGGTGGACGACGCCACCGGTTTCAAGGAACTGGTCATTCGGTCGCTGCCGCGTTAGTATCTGCACAGAAGCCGAATCGTTGGGGCGGCAAGGCGCAGGCGCCACCAGGAGGTGGCGTGCACGTGGCCGCGAATAACAAGCACAAAAGCAGAAGAAGCAAGGCCATGAATCGCCGATTTTTGTTGGCCGCCACCGTCTGGGCCTGCTGTGCCGCCATGGCACGGGCCGAGCCGCTGGTGCTGCGCACCGCCGCGCAGGAAGCCGCCGCGCCTAAATTCATCCTGGGCAAGAATAGGCGCGTTGGCGGCTTGTGCCCAGACATCCTGCATGCGATTGAAAAGCAGGACCCGCAGTTGCGATTCGAGGTGGACGCGACGCCCAACCCTATCACGCGCCTGATGCATGGTGTGCGCAGCGGCCAGCTGGACGTGGTGTGCGCCCTGGGGGTCAACGCCGAGCGGATGGAGATGGCGGTCTACCTGCCCACGGTGCTGTACACCGTGGAGGACCGCCTGGTGGCGCGTGCCGACGACACGGTGGCGGTGGGCACATTGGCTGAATTGGCCGCGCTGCGCGAGCTGGTGGCCACCCAGCCCGGCTCCACCTACGTGGCCACCTTGCGTGACAACGGCATACGCGTGGACACCAGCAGCGGTGACGACCTGGCCGGCTTGCGCAAGATCGCTTCCGGCCGTCTGCGCTTTTTCTACACCAGCGACCTGGTGGCCTCGTATTTCATCCGCACTGCGGGCTACGAGGGCAAGTTGCGCGTGCTGCCGGCCAATTTCCAGACCCGGCCCATGCATTTCTGGGTCAGCCGCACGCTGGACCCGGCCGTGGCCAAGCGCCTGGACAAGGCGTTGGCCAGCCTGCGCGCCAGCGGCGAGCTGGAGCGCATTCACCGCAACTACCTGCCCAAGCCCTGAGCTGCGCGAGGGGACAGAGCTCCGCTGCGCTACGGTCTGTCCCACAGGTCTCAGGTTTTATCCGGCAGCTCGATCTTCACCTCCAGCACCTCGAGGTTGTCCTGGCGTTCCAGGTTCACCTTGATGTGCTCGGGGTTGATGGCGATGTACTTGCTGATGACGGCGATCAGGTCACGCTGCAGCGCCGGCAAATAGTCCGGCGCGCTGGCGTTGCGGCCCTGACGCTCGTGTGCCAGGATGATCTGCAGACGCTCCTTGGCCACGCTGGCGGTTTTTTTCTTTTCCCCCAGCAGGAAAGACAGAAAGGAATTGGCCATGCTGTTCACCTCGCGCCAAACAGGCGTTTCAGGAAGCCGTCTTTCTTTGCCTCGATGAAGCGCAGCGGCTTGTCTGCCCCCAGGAAGCGGTCGATCACGTCCTGGTAAGCCTCGGACACGTCGCTGCCCTTCATGTGCACCGCCGGCACGCCCTGGTTGCTGGCGGTCAGCACCGCGTCGCTTTCCGGGATCACGCCGATCAGCTTGATGCGCAGGATGTCCTGTATGTCTTCCAGCGACAGCATCTGCCCCTGGTCGACCCGGGCCGGGTTGTAGCGGGTGATCAGCAGGTGCTCCTTGATGGGCTCCTTGCCTTCGATGGCGCGCCTGGTCTTGCTGCTCAGCATGCCCAGGATGCGGTCGGAATCGCGCACCGAGGACACCTCGGGGTTGGTCACCACCAGCGCCTCGTCGGCGAAGTGCATCGCCATCAGCGCGCCGGTCTCGATGCCGGCGGGGGAGTCGCAGACGATGTAGTCAAAGCCCATCGCGGCCAGGTCGTTCAGCACCTTTTCCACGCCGGCCTGGCTCAAGGCATCCTTGTCGCGGGTTTGCGAGGCCGCCAGCACGTACAGCTGCTCGCACTGCTTGTCCTTGATCAGCGCCTGGTTCAGGTTGGCCTCGCCCTGGATGACGTTGATGAAGTCGTACACCACGCGGCGCTCGCAGCCCATGATCAGGTCCAGGTTGCGCAGGCCGACGTCGAAGTCGATGACCACGGTTTTCTTGCCGCGCAGCGCCAGGCCGGTGGCAAAGCTGGCGCTGGTGGTGGTCTTGCCCACCCCGCCCTTGCCGGAGGTCACCACGATGATTTTTGCCATGAGGGAAACAGTCTTTCAGTAGGTTATGGTCGTGACGGTCGTCAAGCCTTCAGCGGCTCGAAGACCAGTTTGTCGTTGTCGTCGCCGTCGCCCGCCAGCCGCACCTGGGCGGTCTTGCCCTGCACGTTGGCCGGCAACGGGTTGTCGCTGGTGCGGTAGGTGCCGGCGATGGACACCAGCTCCGGCTCCAGGCAGAGCGAGAAAATGCGCGCCTGCGTGTTGCCGCGCGCGCCGGCAATGGCTTTGCCGCGCAGCGGCGCGTACACATGGATGCTGCCGTCAGCCACCACTTCGGCGCCAGGGTTGACCATGGCCAGCAGCACCAGGTCGCCGCCGCGCGCGTAGACGCGCTGGCCCGAGCGCAGCGGTTTGTCCACCACCAGCGTGGGTGCGTGGCCGGGGCTGGTCGTCGTGGGACTGGCCTGTGTGGTGGTGTTGGCCGCTGGTGGTGTGGGGGCTTGTGTGGGTTCGATGACCGCGGGCTTGTTCACCGGGCGCACATCCGGTGCCGCCACCACCAGCCCGGCGGCCAGTGCCGCCTGCGCCAACTCGTCCGGGGCGCCACGCACGGCCACGGGGGCCAGGCTGTAGGGGCGCAACAGCGCCAGCAAGGCGGGCAAATCACAGGGGGCGCCGTCCTGCACGCCGGAAAAGTCCAGAACCACGCCGTCGTGGTCGAAGAAACCGGGGCTGTCGCCGTCGACGCCAAAGCGCGCCGCCAGATCGTGCGCCAGTTGCGCGATGTCGGTGGTCTTGAGGTTCAGTGCCAGCAGCGGCAGTTGCGTGCTTTTGAGTTCAAACGAAGAGGGCAATGTGCCTGGGGAAATACCTGCGATCGCAACGGTCATCAACTGCTCAAAACGGGAAACGGCGGGACGGACGGCGGGCAGTGTACCAGCCGCGCTAACATGGCTGCCCGATGATGGCCCCACAACCTGATGGCACTTCCCTGGCGCCGCTGCCGCGGCCCTTGCTGCGCCGACTGCGCGACATCTGGCGCTCGGCCGGCTGGCCTTGCCATGACGCGCTGGAACTGGAGTTGCTGGCGCTGGGCCTGCTGGCGCGCCGCGAAGCCACGGATGAGCTGGAAACCCTGCGCGTCACCGATGCCGGCTTGCAGGCGCTGGCCCGGGGCCAGCAGCGCAACCGGGCGGCGCTGTCCCGGCACGAGTCGCTGGTGCAGCGGGTGGCCGCGCAGCTGGCCACACACGGCCGCGTGGCCTACACGGGTTTGAGCCTGCGCGCCTGGATTGCCGACACCGATGTGGCTGTGGAGGCCGGTACAGATGCGGCAGAGGGGCTCCCGCCCCAGCAGGACCTGGTGGGTGCGGCGCCAGCCAGAGCGCCGGGGCACTGGCAAGTGGTGCGGCCCGATGTGTTCTCGATCCGCTTCACCACGGCGGCCCAGTACCTGCAGCCGCAGGTGCATGAGATCAAGGTTAGCCGCGCCGACCTGCTGGGCGACCTGCGCAATCCGGCCAAGCGTGCCGGCTACCACTGGCTCAGCGGTGCCTGTTACTACGTGCTGCAAGAGGGCATAGGGGACGACAGCGATGTGCCCGCTGATTACGGCGTGCTGCTGGCACGGCCCGAGCGCCTGGAGGTGCTGCGTGCCGCCCCGGGCGATGGCCGGCCATTGCCCTTTGCGGTGTGGATGGCATTGGCCCGCGCCACGCCGATGGCTGGCGAGGAAGATGGCCAGCAATGGTTGGGGGGTGATGGCTTGGCGCCGCCCCTTGCCGAGGGCGGGGGGCCGGGGTAGAGTGCCCGCCATGAAAACGGTTTTGAAAGTGGCGGCCTGGGTGCTGCTGGGCTTGTTGGTGCTCGCTGCAGCGGGCGTGGCGGCCTCGTGGGCGCCCGACCAGCCGGTGGAGACGCTGAAAAGCCGCTGGGCGCCGCCGCCCTCGCAGTTCATCGCCGTGCAGGGCATGCAGGTGCACCTGCGCGACGAGGGCCCGCGCGACGATCCGCTGCCCATCGTGCTGCTGCATGGCACCTCGGCCAGCCTGCACACCTGGGACGGCTGGGCGGAGGCCTTGCGTGGCCAGCGCCGGGTGATCCGCTTCGATTTGCCGGCCTTCGGCCTGACCGGGCCGCACCCGCAGGCCGACTATGCCATCGCCGCCTATGTGCGCTTCGTCTCGGCCGTGCTGGACAGCCTGAAGGTGTCGCGCTGCGTGCTGGCCGGCAACTCGCTGGGCGGGCAGATTGCCTGGGAAGTGGCCGTCGACCAGCCGCAGCGGGTGCAGCAGCTGGTGCTGGTGGACGCCGGCGGCTATGCCTTCAAGCCGCAGTCGGTGCCGATAGGCTTCTGGATCGCCCGCACGCCGGGCTTGCGCCTGCTGATGGAACACACGCTGCCGCGCTCGGTGATCGAGCACAGCGTGCGCAATGTCTATGGCGACCCCAGTAAGGTGACGCCTGAGCTGGTGGACCGCTATGCCGCCATGACGCTGCGCGAAGGCAACCGCCATGCGCTGGCACTGCGCATGGACCAGCGGCTGGCCGGCGATGAGGCGCGCATACGCACGCTGCGGGTGCCCACACTGGTACTATGGGGCGGGCGCGATCACCTGATCCCCCCGGACAGCGCGCGGCGCTTTGCCAGCGACATTGCCGGCGCACAGCTGGTGGTGTTTGACCAGCTGGGCCATGTGCCGCACGAGGAAGACCCGGCGCTCACGGTGGCGGCACTGCGCCGCTTTATGGACGGCGCTCCCAAGTAGCGAGATGGCATGGCAGACAAGAAACCCTTCGAAATCGCCCGCGAGACGCTGAAGACGCTGACCGAGCGCAAGCTGGTGCCCACGCCGGCCAACTACCAGGCCATCTACAACGACATCGCCGGCATCCCGCTGGTGCAGCCGTTTCCCGACGAGCAATTGCGCCAGATCGCCCAGTCGCTGCCAGCCAGGAACCCCGGCCAGCTGAAGCAGAAGGGCTTGCTGGACTACGCCATCAACCAACGCAACTGGCCCGGCGTGCAGTCGGCCCTGGTGGCTTACGCCGGCTTTGCTGGCAATGGCGGGCAGACCTCGGACACCGCGCCGGCGCCGTTGCTGGCCGAGCCGTCGGCCAGCGAGGTGTCCGCGCCCGCACTGACGGCCGATTTCCTGGGGCAGGTGGCCCGCATGATCGAGTACGCGCTGCCGGCGCTGGGCCCGGACGACGAGCGCTTCAACGAACAGGTCAAGCAGTTGCTGCAGGCCATGCGCGAGCCCTCGTCCGACATCGTGGCGGTCAAGCAGGCGCTGGCCGATTTCAGCCACCGGCTGTCTTTTGCCGCCGAAGACCAGGCCGAGATCCGCGCCACGCTGCTCAAGCTGCTGCACCTGATCATCCAGAACATCGGCGAGCTGGCGTTGGACGACCGCTGGCTGAAGGGCCAGATCGACGCACTGATGAGCGCCGCCTCGCCGCCGCTGACGTTGCGCCGCCTCGACGACGTGGAGCGCCGGCTGAAGGACGTGATTTTCAAGCAGGCCGAGGCCAAGGGCCGGGAGTTGGAGGCGCAGGCGCAGATTGGCCAGATGCTGGCCGCCTTCATCGAGCGGCTGGCGCAGATGACGCAGTCCACCAGCACCTACCACGGCAAGATGGAAGAGAGCGCCAAGGCGCTGGAGCAGGCCAAGACGATGGAAGAGATCGCCCCGGTGCTGCAGCAGGTAATCACCGCCACCCGCCACATGGCCGACGAGAGCCGGGGCTCGCGCGACGAACTGCAGAACATGCGCGAGCGCGCCCAGGCCACCGAGACCGAGATCGCCAAGCTGCACCAGGAGCTGGACCGTGTCAGCACGCAGGCGCGGCACGACCCGCTGACCGGCGCGCTGAACCGCAAGGGCCTGGAGGAGGCGCTGGAACGCGAGCTGTCGGTGGTGCGGCGCAAGGAGACGCCGCTGTGCATGGCGCTGCTGGACATCGACAATTTCAAGAAGCTCAACGACGCCAAGGGCCACGCCACCGGCGACGAAGCGCTGGCCCACCTGGCGGCGGTGGCGCGCGAATGCATGCGCCCGCAGGACACGCTGGCGCGCTTCGGCGGCGAGGAGTTCGTGCTGCTGCTGCCCGACACACCGCTGGAGCGCGGCATCGAGGCCATGACGCGGCTGCAGCGCGAGCTGAGCCGGCGCTTCTTCCTGGCCGGAGCCGAGAAGATACTGATCACCTTCAGCTGCGGCGTGGCCCAGCTGGCGGCCAAGGAGGCGGGCATGGACGCGATACGCCGCGCCGACCAGGCCATGTACCTGGCCAAACGGGCCGGCAAGAACCGCGTGGTGGGAGCCTGACGATATGACGCTGATGATCCTGGGGTTGGTGCTGTTCCTGGGCGTGCACTCGGTGCGCATCTTTGCCGACGGCTGGCGCACGCGCACCATCGCACGCCTGGGCGCCGGGCCGTGGAAGGGCTTGTACGCGCTGGTGTCGCTGGCTGGCTTCGTGATGGTCTGCTGGGGCTTCGGCCTGGCGCGCGAGCAGCCTGTGCAGCTGTGGCAGCCCCCCATGGGCATGCGCCACCTGGCAGCGCTGCTGACCTTGTTGGCCTTTATCGGCGTCGTGGCCGCTTATGTGCCCAACAACAAGATCAAGGGCCGCTTGCACCACCCCATGCTGCTGGGGGTGAAGAGCTGGGCGCTGGCCCATCTGCTGGCCAATGGCAACCTGGCGCACGTGCTGCTGTTTGGCAGTTTCCTGGCCTGGGCGGTGGTGGATTTCATCGTTTCGCGCCGGCGCGACCGCGCGTTGGGCACCGTCTACCCGCCGGGCACCTGGGGCGCCACTGCCATCACCGTGGTGGTGGGGGCCGTGGCCTGGTATGCCTTCGCCTTCTGGCTGCATGGCCTGTGGATTGGTGTGCGGCCGCTGGGCTGAGCACTGCCGCCGGCCTGACTTACACCGCATTTTCAACACAAGGGCAATCACCATGCCGCGCACCCTGCTGGACGAAGCCCGCGTCCACCCCGCCATACGCGACAAGATCGCCAACTACCGTCTTCGACTGGTCAACGAGGTGCAAGCCGCCATGGCCGCGCACAGTGTGGTGGTGGTCGGCATGCGCCAGAACCCGTTCCCGCGCAAGGTGCGCAAGCTGTTGGACGCTGCCGGCGTGCCTTACCACTACCTGGAATACGGCAGTTACCTGAGCATGTGGCGCGACCGCAGCGCGCTGAAGATGTGGACCGGCTGGCCGACCTTCCCCATGGTGTTCATCAAGGGCACGCTGGTGGGTGGCTTCAACGACGTGCAGGCGTTGGTTGACAGTGGCGAGCTGAAAAAGCTGTTGGCCTGAGCCGTCCTGTTGTCACGGGGCAGCGCAGGCCAACAGGGCTTGCTTGCGGCACGGACGTGCCGTGAAGAGCTTTAGCCGCGCATCATGCCGCCTTCGCGGTGGTGCATCATGCGGCCCATGTGGCGTTCGGCCATGCGCTTGTGGGTGATGTCGAACACCTTCTGCTGCTCCGGCGACAGCTGTGCGTACAGCGTCTTGATGGCGGCCAGGCGCTTGTCCATGGCGGCGTTCATCTTGGCCTGGTGCTCGCTGCGCAGGGCGCGCATTTTCTCCAGGCGCTCGGGCGTGCTGAGTTTTTCAAACTCGGCGTGCATCTTGGCGCGCTCTTCGGGGCTGTGGCGCGGGCCCATCATGCCGCCTTGGGGCGTCATGGAGGCGGTGAAAGCGCTCCAGGCACCTTCCTGGGCCGGCGTGATGCGCAACACGGTCTTGAAATCGGCCATGCGCTGGGCGTGGCGCTTGGCCATCATTTCCTTCATCTTGGCCGGGTCCATGGGGCCGTGGTGGGCGCCCATGCCGTGGCCGGGGGTGGGGGCGGTGGGTGCCGGTGCGGTTTGCGCGCTGGCATACAGGCCGGCGCCGGCCAGCAGGCTGGCGACCAGGGCGCGTTTGAAAACCTTGTTCATGTGTGACTCCTTGCTTGATGGTTTTTGCCCAAGACCAGGAAAGGCATCAGGCTGGGAGCAAGTCTCAAGCTTATATGTGTAGGCACCATGGACTCAAGTTGTGCCTTTGTAAAGTTTCGAAAAGCCAACGAAACATGGCAGGTGCCCGGCTGGTGCGGCGCCGTGCGAGAGTGCCCGCTTTGGCCAGCCGGTCAGGAAACCAGCCGGCCGGCGTTGAAGTCTTCCACCGCCTGCATCAGCTCATCGCGCGTGTTCATCACGAACGGGCCGTACTGGGCGATGGGCTCGCGCAGCGGCTGGCCGGCGATCAGCAGCGCGCGCGTGGGCTCGCTGGCGCCGCTGCCCTGCAGGCGCACGCCATCACCAGTGTTGTCCAGGATGGCCATCTTGCCGGCGGGTACCAGGGTGGGCTGGCCGTTGGCGCCCAGCACTTCCAGCGCACCCCGGTAAACGTAGAGGAAGGCGTTGTGGCTGGCGGGCAACAGTTGTTGGAAAGCGGCACCGCCCGCGGGCCAGTGAAGGTCCAGGTACAACGGGTCGGTAGGGAATTCGCTGGCCGGGCGCGCCATGGCGCCGGCCACGCCATGGCTGGCGCCGGAGATCACCCGCACCCGCACGCCTTCGGGGGCGGTGAACTCGGGGATCTCGGTTCTCTGAATGTCGCGGTACCACGGTGTGCGCAGCTTGTCCTTGCCCGGCAGGTTCAGCCACAGCTGGAAGCCCTCCATGCGGCCGTCCACCTGCTCGGGCATCTCGCTGTGGATGACGCCGCGCCCGGCCGTCATCCACTGCACGCCGCCGTCAGAGATCAGGCCCTGGCCGCCGTGGCTGTCCTGATGCCGCATGCGCCCGGTCAGCATGTAGCTGATGGTCTCAAAGCCGCGGTGCGGGTGGCTGGGAAAGCCTGCGCCGTAGTCCTTGGGATCGTCGGTGGCGAAGCTGTCCAGCATCAGGAAGGGGTCCAGCCGGCGCTGCAGGTCCTGCGTCAGCACCCGGGTCAGCTTGACGCCGGCACCATCGCTGGTGGGCTGGCCTTGCACCAGGCGCTCCACGCGCCGAGGCTGGGTGACCGGGGAAGGGGTGCTGGCAATGTCGCTCATGGCGAACTCCTTTCGCTGCTGTTGGGTTCAGTCCTGCAAGGCCGGGTAGTCGGTATAGCCCTTTTCGCCGCCGCCGTAGAAGGTGGCGCGGTCTGGCGCGTTCAGTGGTGCGTCGTCGCGCAGGCGGCGCGTCAGGTCGGGGTTGGCGAGGAAGGAGCGGCCAAAGGCCACCAGGTCGGCGCCCTGGGCCAGCGACTGCTCTGCCAGCGTGCGGTTGAAGCCGTTGTTGGTGATCCAGGCGCCCTGGCCGCCTGCGGCCCGCCAGGCGGCACGCATGGCGGCGTAGTCGAATGGCGCATCGCCCTGGGTGTGGTCGCGGGCGCCGCCCGTGGCGCCTTCGATCACGTGGATGAAGGCCAGGTTCAGCGGGCCCAGCTGGCGCGCCACATGCTCGAACAGCGGCTGCGGGTGATCGTCTTGCACGTCGTTGGCCGGGGTCACTGGCGACAGACGCAGGCCGGTGCGCTCACCGCCAATGGCCTGGGCGATGGCGGTCATCACCTCGACCAGCAGGCGGGCGCGGTTCTCGATCGACCCACCGTAAGCGTCGGTGCGCTGGTTGGCGCTGCTGCGCAGGAACTGGTCCAGCAGGTAGCCGTTGGCGGCGTGCACTTCCACGCCGTCGAAGCCGCTGGCAATGGCGGCCAGCGCGGCGCGCCGGAAGTCGTCCACGATGCCGGGCAGTTCTTCCAGCGCCAGCGCGCGCGGCTCCGAGGTTTCCACGAACGTGGCCACGCCGTCACGGATCAGCACCGTCTTGGTCTTGGCGCGAATGGCCGACGGCGCCACCGGTGCGCCGCCGCCGGGCTGCAGTTCGGTGTGGGACACCCGCCCCACGTGCCACAGCTGGGTGACGATCTTGCCGCCCACCGCATGCACGGCGTCGGTGACACGGCGCCAGCCGGCCAGTTGCTCGGGCGCGTACAGCCCCGGCACGTCGGCATAGCCCTGACCCTGGTGGGTGATGGCGGTGCCTTCGGTGACGATCAGGCCCGCCCCGGTGACCGGGTTGGCACGCTGGGCGTAGTAGGTGGCCATCAGCGGCGTGGGCACGGCACCGGGTGCGCGGTTGCGGGTCAGCGGGGCCATCACGAGGCGGTTGGCGAGTTTGATGGCGCCAACTTGAACGGGTTCGAACAGCGAGGTCATGTGGTTGCGGTTGTCGTGAGTGGAAAGCGAGGATGCTAGTGGCATGTGGCAAACCTTGCGGTCTGCGGCGCATGCCGCCTTGTGTTATGAGCTGTGCAGGTGGGGCTGAGGCTCGTGCGTTCAATGGGCCTATCGAGCGTTTAGGGGCCAGCTATCGGCGATGGGCTGGCTGGCTGCCGACGCCGCTGGTGCGCGTGGCTACGCGGATGTCCCCCGGGCCTACGGCCCTCCTCCTTGATTCCGCTCCGCCACTCGCCCCAGCGACATCGGGGCCGTTGGCTAACGCGATGTCGGCAGACGACACCGGCACGCCAATAGTCTCGGTGTGCAACGGTAGGCCCGGCCAGTACTGGGGCGCAAAGGTCAGGTCTTGTAGCTCGCGTCCATGCGGTCCAGCTTGCGCAGCAGTGCGGGCCAGGCGAAGGCGCCGCCTTGGCCGGCGCTTTGCACCTTCATCGCATGGGCCACGCCCTGCACGATCTGTGGGTTCACCTGGATCAGCTCGCCCCCGGCCTGGGCGCTGAGCTGGATCTGGCAGGTGCTCTCGAAGATGTACATGGCCAGGAAGGCGTCGGGAATGGTCTTGCCCACGGTCAGCAGGCCGTGGTTGCGCAGCATCAGGAAGTCGTTGTTGCCCAGGTCGGCCTGCAGGCGCGGCTTTTCGTCGTCGCGCAGCGCCACGCCCTCGTAGTCGTGGTAGCCCAACTTGGCCAGCACGAAGGTGGATTGCTGGCTGATGGGCAGCACGCCGCACTTCTGCGCGCTGACCGCCACGCCGGCGCGGGTGTGGGTGTGCAGCACGCAGCCCGCATCGTCGCGCGCCGCATGCACCGCGCTGTGGATGGTGAAGCCGGCCGGGTTCACCGGAAACGCGGTGTCATGGAGCTTGTTGCAGTTCTGGTCCACCTTGACCAGGGAGCTGGCGGTGATCTCATCGAACATCAGCCCATAGGGGTTGATCAGGAAATGGTGCTCGGGGCCGGGGATGCGGGCGCTGACGTGGGTGAAGATCAAATCGCTCCAGCCGTAGGCAGCCACCAGGCGGTAACAGGCGGCCAGGTCGCAACGCAGCTGCCATTCTTCGGCGCTGACGACTTCTTTCAAAGAGGGGATGTGCATGGTGGGTCTCCGGGGGTGAGGATGGAATGTGGGCGAGGCGTTGGCGAGACGCGGGCGTCTCAGACGGGCTGGGCTTGGGCTTTTGGCATCGCGGATGATCCGCTGTAAATGGTGTTGCGCGGCTGTGCAAACACGCGGCGCAGCATGGGCTCGAACTCGCTGATCGGCAGCGTTTCGCCCTGGGGGTCAAACGCCGGGTCGTCGTACAGCGCGATGAATTCCTCGGTGCGCGCGTAGTGCGGGTGGCCGGTGAACTGGTCCCGCATGTGGCGGTCCATGCCGATGTGGTGGAAGAAGTTGTAGCCCTGGAAGATGCCGTGGTGCTGCACCATCCACAGGTTGGCTTCGCTGACGAAGGGCTTCAAGATGGCAGCGGCAATGTCCGGGTGGTTGAAGCTGCCCAGCGTGTCGCCGATGTCGTGCAGCAGTGCGCACACCACGTATTCCTCGTCGCGCCCATCGCGCAGCGCCAGCGTGGCGGTCTGCAGGCAGTGGCTGTAGCGGTCGATCGGGAAACCGCCGTAGTCGCCATCCAGCAGCTTCAGGTGCGCCAGCACGCGGTCGGGCAGGGCGCGGCTGAAGGGGGCGAATTCGCCAGCGATCAGCTTCCAGTCGTCGGCGGTGCTGTCGCGCATGCGGGTGAATTGGGCGCGCTCGGTCATGGAGGGGGGTTCTTTCGTGGTAGCAGCTAAGGGTAAGCCTGGCCTTGACCCGAGAATGTCAAAAATTTAACAATCCAGGGTTTCCACCATGAGCCACCGCATGTGACCACCCAGGCCCCCCCTGTCACCCCCGCGAACCTGTTGGCCTATCTGTCGGCCAACCGCTGGTTCGGCGCGCTGCCGCTGGCGCAGCGCAAGGCCATGCTGGCGGCATCAAACGTGGTGCACCTGCGCTCTGGGGAAATGCTGTTTCGGCGTGGTGACCCGCCCGGCGGTTTTTACTGCGTGGTCAGCGGTGTGCTGAAGGCGTCCACGCTGCTGGAGAACGGCAAGGAGGCGATTTTGAGCCTGTTGGAGGCCGGCAACTGGTTTGGCGAGATCTCGCTGCTGGACAACCAGCCCCGCACGCACGACACCACCGCCCTGGGCGACGCCCAGGTGCTGGCGCTGCCGCGCGTGGAATTCGACGCGCTGATGCGCAACGCCCAGTTTTCGCGGCTGATGAGCCAGCTGCTGGCCAACCGCATACGCCTGCTGTACAGCATGGTGGAAGACGCCACGCTGCGCAGCACTCGCGCCCGCGTGGTGCGCCGCCTGCTGGTGCTGGCACGCGGCGACGTCAGCATGAACACCAGCTCGCGCGCGGTGCTGCCGGTGTCGCAGGAGTCGCTGGCGATGATGCTGGGCATCACACGGCAGACCTTGTCGAAGGAGTTGAAGGCACTCGCCGCCCAAGGCGCGCTGGCGCTGCGCTATGGGCGGATGGAGGTGGTGTCTATGGAGAAGCTGGAGGCGCTGGGTTGACACGTTTTAGCGCGTGGCCAATTCGAGCTGGGTGAGCCAGTGCATGGCGTGTTCGCGGTGGGCGCCGCACATGTCCGCGGATGGCTTCAGCCCCTGGCAAAACGCCGGGCGCTCCGGCTTGCCGAAGATCATGCAGCCGTAGTCATCCGCCAACTGCACACAGCGCACCCCCGCCGGCTTGCCGTGCGGCATGCCGGGAATGGGGCTGGTGATCGAGGGCGCGATGCAGCAGGCGCCGCAGCCTGGCCGGCAGTCCATTGTGGGGTTTGAAATCAGTTCGCTATAAAAACAATAGCAATGGTCAAATCAAACCGCCAGCCGCTGCGCCGCCCACAGCACCTGTTCGACCACGCCCTTGACGCCGTTGTGCTGGTTGGGCAGCTTCAGCGCGCCCTGTTCGTCAAATGCATCCCCCGCGCGGCTGACCGCGTACTGTTTGGGCGCCAGCCAGCAGTGGGCGTTCAGGATCAGCGGCGCCAGGTGGCTCAGCGAGCGCAGGCCGCCCAGGGCGCCGTTGGAGGCGCTGACGATGCCCACGATCTTGCCGCGCATGGAGCGGTCGCCGTCGGACCACACCGGGTCGCCCTTGACCGGGCTGGAGATCCAGTCGATGGTGTTCTTCAGCAGGGCGGTGTACGAGCCGTTGTACTCGGGCGAGCAGATGACCCAGGCCGGGTGCTCGTAGGCCAGGGCCTTCAGCGTCATCACGTCGGCCGGCGTGCCTTCGGCTTCCAGGTCGGCGTTGTACATGGGGACGTTGAAGTCAGCCAGCTCAATGTGGGTGACGTCCGCGCCGGCGTCGCGGCCGATCTGGGCGCAGACGGCGGCCAGCCGGCGGTTGAAGGATTGCTTGCGGGTGCTGCCGGCGAAGACCAGCAGCTTGGTTGGGGGGGCGAGAGGGGTCGTCGTTGTCGTCATGCCGGGATTGTCATGCCATTTGGTGGAAAACAGGTCCGGCGGGTAAAATTGAGGGTTACCCCTTGAGCCCCTGTGCGCCGGCTTGGTTCGCGCACTTTTCCTTATTCATATGCTGTACCCGAAAGAGTTCGATGTCATCGTCGTTGGCGGTGGCCATGCCGGTACCGAGGCCGCGCTGGCGGCAGCGCGCATGGGCTGCCAGACACTGCTGCTGACGCACAACATCGAGACGCTGGGTCAGATGAGCTGCAACCCGTCCATCGGCGGCATCGGCAAGGGCCACTTGGTGAAAGAGGTGGACGCCATGGGCGGCGCGATGGCCGCTGCCACGGACGAGGGCGGCATCCAATTCCGCATCCTCAATTCCAGCAAGGGCCCTGCTGTGCGCGCCACCCGGGCCCAGGCCGACCGCGTGCTGTACAAGGCGGCGATACGCCACCGGCTGGAGAACCAGCCGAACCTCAGCCTGTTCCAGCAGGCGGTGGACGACCTGATGGTGGAGGGCGACCGGGTGGTGGGCGCTGTCACGCAGGTGGGCATCCAATTCCGCGCGCGCGCGGTGGTGCTGACGGCTGGTACTTTTCTGGACGGCAAGATCCATGTGGGCCTGAGCAACTACGCGGCCGGCCGGGCGGGCGACCCGCCGGCCCAAAGCCTGAGCGCCCGGCTGCGCGAGCTGAAGCTGCCACAAGGCCGGCTGAAGACCGGCACGCCGCCGCGCATCGATGGCCGCAGCATTGATTTCAGCAAGTGCACCGAGCAGCCTGGCGACGGCATGCCCGGCGGCATGAGCCCGCGCATGCCGGTGTTCAGCTTCATGGGCCGGGTGGAGCAACACCCGCAGCAGATGGCTTGCTGGATCACCCACACCAACGAACGCACGCACGACATCATCCGCAGCGGGTTTGACCGCAGCCCCATGTTCACCGGCAAGATCGAAGGGGTGGGGCCGCGCTATTGCCCCAGCGTGGAAGACAAGATCAACCGCTTCGCCGATAAAGAGAGCCACCAGATCTTCCTGGAGCCCGAAGGCCTGACCACGCACGAGTACTACCCTAACGGCATCTCCACCAGCCTGCCGTTTGACGTGCAGTACGAGCTGGTGCGCTCCATGGCCGGGCTGGAAAACGCCCACATCCTGCGCCCCGGCTATGCCATCGAATACGACTACTTTGACCCGCGCGCGCTGAAGAGCAGCTTTGAGACCCGCGCGATCAAGGGCTTGTTCTTTGCCGGCCAGATCAACGGCACCACCGGCTACGAAGAGGCGGCTGCCCAGGGCCTGTTTGCCGGCATCAACGCTGCACTGCAAGTGGGCGCCAAAACCGCCTGGACGCAAGACACCTGGGTGCCGGGCCGAGACCAAGCTTACCTGGGTGTGCTGGTGGACGACCTGATCACCCAGGGTGTGACCGAGCCTTACCGCATGTTCACCAGCCGGGCCGAGTTCCGCCTGCAACTGCGTGAGGACAATGCCGACGCCCGCCTGACCGAGGTGGGCCGCCAATTGGGCCTGGTGGACGACGCCCGGTGGGAAGCCTTCAGCCGCAAGCGCGACGCTGTTTCACGTGAAACAGAGCGCCTGCGCAGCATCTGGGTGAACCCCAACAACCTGGCGGCCGAGGAGTCGGAGCGGGTGCTGGGCAAGAAGATTGACCACGAATACAACCTGGCCGACCTGCTGCGCCGGCCCGATGTGACCTATGCCAGCCTGATGTCTTTGGACGCCGGCAAGTATGCCAATGCGGATCTGCCGGCTGAACCGGTTGTTTCACGTGAAACAGTGGGGGAGGCTGATCAGGCCGACTTTGTGGCCGCCGTCATCGAGCAGGTGGAGATCGCCGCCAAATACTCCGGCTACATTGACCGCCAAAAGGACGAGGTGGAGCGCGCCGCCCACTACGAGCACCTGAAGCTGCCGGCCGACCTGGACTACATGCAGGTGGCGGCCCTCAGCATCGAGGCGCGGCAAAAGCTGAACAAGCACCGGCCGGAGACGCTGGGCCTGGCCTCGCGCATTTCGGGCATCACGCCGGCCAGCATCTCGCTGTTGCTGATCCACCTGAAGCGCGGCAAGTTCAAGGGCTTTGCCAACCTGCCGGCCAACGACGTCGACAAGGTTGCCGCCTGATGCACGAGCTGGAGGGGGCACTGCGCCAAGGGCTGCTGGCGCTGGGGCTGACTGAGCTGTCCGACGCACAGGTCCAGCAACTGCTGGACTACCTGGCGCTGATCGCCAAATGGAACAAGGTCTACAACCTGACGGCCGTGCGCGAGCCCGCCGAGATGCTGAGCCACCACCTGCTGGACAGCCTGGCGGCGGTGCCGCCGTTGCGCCGGCACCTGGCTGCAACCGGCAAAGCGCAAGGCGAGGGCGCCCGGCTGCTGGATGTGGGTTCCGGCGCTGGCCTGCCCGGCATCGTCTTTGCCATTTGCTGCCCGGGCCTGGCGGTGGACTGCGTGGACACGGTGGCCAAGAAAGCCGCCTTTATCCAGCAGGTGGCCGTCAGCTTGAAGCTGTCCAACTTGCGCGGCATTCACGCCCGGGTCGAAAGCCTGACGCAGCCCTATGACGTGGTCAGTTCCCGCGCTTTTGCCTCGCTGCTGGATTTCACCACCTGGTCGCGCAGCGCCCTGGCGGAGCAGGGCCAACCGGGCCAACCAGGCGTATGGCTGGCCATGAAGGGCAAGCACCCGGCTGACGAGTTGGCCGCTTTGCCTGCGGATGTGCATGTGTTTCACGTGGAACAACTGGTCGTGCCGGGGCTGGATGCCCACCGCTGCATCGTCTGGCTGCGCCGGCGCGCCGGCTGACGCGGGCCAGTTTCGCTGTCAGTCCGCCGCTCCCCGGTTCTTTTTACCGGCGTGCCGGGGGTCTGGCGTGTTTTTGCCGCAGCGGCGCCGGAAACCTCACGTAAACTCACGCCCTCACGCAAAGGAATTCCACCATGTTCGGTGTATCGGATTACGGCGCTTTTGTCGCCGCTGTCGTCGTGTTTTTGATGGTGCCTGGCCCCGGCAACCTGGCCTTGATCACCTCCACCAGCAAGGGTGGCGTCAAGGGCGGCTTGGCCGCCACGCTGGGCGTCATTGCTGGCGACCAGGTGTTGATGTGGCTGGCCGTGGCCGGTGTGGCCACCTTGCTGGCGACCTACCCGACCGCCTTCCACGCCGTGCAGTGGCTGGGCGCCGCTTACCTGGCGTGGTTGGGCTTCAAGATGCTGACCGCCAAGCCGGGCGATGCGCCGGTGTTGCAGATCCAGCCCCGGCACTTCTTCCGCCAGGCGCTGATGATCACGCTGCTGAACCCCAAGGCTATTGTGTTCTACATGGCCTTCTTCCCATTGTTCGTGGACCCGGCCCAACACCCCGGCCTACCCACCTTCGCCTTCATGGCCGCCACCATCGCCACGCTGACTTTCCTGTACGGCCTGACCATGGTGCTGCTGACCTACTTCCTGGCTGAGCGCCTGCGCGCCAACCCCAAGGCCACCAGCCTGCTGAACAAGCTGGCTGGGGTGTTCCTGATCGGCTTTGGCGCCAAGCTGGCGCTGTCGCGCTAAGACACATAGCGGCCGGCGGTTGACCGCCGTCGGCTGCCGCCTGCATTTGCTTTTCTTCTTTTTCTCTCTCGCCCTCCACAACAGGTAGTCCGCGCATGGCCAAGATTTTCTGCATCGCCAACCAGAAGGGCGGTGTCGGCAAGACCACCACCACCGTCAACCTGGCCGCCGGCCTGGCCAAGGTGGGGCAACGGGTGCTGATGATTGACCTGGACCCCCAGGGCAACGCCACCATGGGCTCGGGCGTGGACAAACGCAAGCTGGAGCTGACGGTGTACGACGTGCTGCTGGAGTCCGCCTCGGTGGCCGAAGCCCGCGTCACCAGCGACAAGCTGATCGAAGGCGGCTGCGGCTACCACGTGCTGGGCGCCAGCCGCGAGCTGGCCGGCGCCGAAGTGGAGCTGGTGGATGTGGAGCGGCGCGAAAAGCGGCTGAAGGCAGCGCTGGTGGCGGTGGATGCTGACTACGACTTTATCCTGATCGACTGCCCACCGTCGCTGTCCATGCTGACGCTGAACGGCCTGTGCTGCGCGCACGGCGTCATCGTGCCCATGCAGTGCGAGTACTTCGCGCTCGAAGGGCTGACCGACCTGGTCAACACCATCAAGCAGGTGCATGCCAACCTGAACAAGGAGCTGGCCATCATTGGCCTGCTGCGCGTGATGTTCGACCCGCGCATCACCTTGCAGCAGCAGGTCAGCGACCAGCTGAAGGCGCACTTCGGCGACAAGGTGTTCAACACCGTGATCCCGCGCAATGTGCGCCTGGCCGAGGCGCCCAGCTATGGCCTGCCTGGCGTGGTGTTCGACCCGGCGTCCAAGGGCGCGCAGGCCTTCGTCAGCTTTGCCGAGGAAATGGTGGCGCGCATCAAGACGGGCTTGTGATGCCGCCGCTGAAGCCCGCCATGCAATTCGTGTGCTATTGATTTCATAGCAATGAAGCCCCAAAACATCTTGATCCTGCCCGGCTGGGAGAATTCCGGCCCGCAACACTGGCAAAGCCTGTGGGAGCACAAGCACGGCTACGTGCGTGTCGAGCAGCACGACTGGATGCGCCCGCTGCGCGGTGACTGGATTGCGCGGCTGGAAGAGGTGTTGCTGGCGCAGAGCGGCCCCAGCGTGCTGGTGGCGCACAGCCTGGGCTGCCTGCTGGTCGCCGCCTGGGCCGCGCATTCGCGCAACACGCACCTGGTGCAGACCGCGCTGCTGGTGGCGCCGGGTGATGTGGAGCGGGAAGAGATTCGCCCGCATTTGCCCAGCTGGGTGCCGGTGGTGCTGAACAGCTTGCCATTCAAGAGCCGCTTGCTGGGCTCCCACAACGACCCTTATTGCGCCTTCGAGCGCGCGCAGGGGTTCGCGCAGGCCTGGGGTGCGGACTTCGTGGACTACGGCCAGCGCGGCCACATCAATGCCGATTCCGGCCTGGGTGAGTGGCCGGACGGCCACCGCCAGTTGCTGGACCTGATCGCGGCCACCAGCGCCTGAATACAAACAAACACGAGAAAAGAAAGAAGGAAAAGCGCCATGGTCACCAAGAAACCCAAGGGCCTGGGCCGCGGACTGGAAGCCCTGCTGGGCCCCAAGGTGGAGGACGCTGCGCCGGCATCGGCCGCCGCCGACGGCAGCAGCGCCAACCCGGGCCTGCCGGCCTCGCTGCTGCTCAGCGACATGGTGCCCGGCGTCTACCAGCCGCGTACCCGCATGGACGAGGGCGCGCTGTACGAACTGGCCGAGTCCATCAAGGTCCAGGGCATCATGCAGCCCATCCTGGTGCGCCGGCTGGATGATGCGGACGGCCGTGCCAAGCGCGCGGCCCAGCCGCAGGACGGTGGCGCGGTGGACATGGCGCGCCCGGTGTACGAGATCATCGCTGGCGAGCGGCGCTTCCGCGCTGCCAAATTGGCGGGGCTGGACAGCGTGCCGGTGCTGGTGCGCGACGTGCCCAACGAGGCCGCCGCCGCCATGGCGCTGATCGAGAACATCCAGCGCGAAGACCTGAACCCGCTCGAAGAAGCGCATGGCCTGCAGCGGCTGATCAAGGAATTCGGCCTCACGCACGAAACTGCCGCGCAAGCGGTAGGCCGCTCACGCAGCGCTGCCAGCAACCTGCTGCGCCTGCTGAACCTGGCCGAACCGGTGCAGACCATGCTGATGGCCGGTGACCTGGACATGGGCCACGCGCGTGCGCTGCTGGCGCTGGACCGCGCCACGCAGATCACCGCCGCCAACCAGATCGCCGCCAAAAAAATGTCGGTGCGCGAGACCGAGGCGCTGGTGAAGAAGCTCAGCGCCGAATTCACGCTGACCTCGCCCAAGCCGAAAAAAGAAAAGTCGCGCGACCTCAAACGCGTGGAAGAGGAACTGTCCGACCTGCTGATGGCGCAGGTGGAAGTGCAGGTGAAAAAACGCGTCAAACGCCATGGCCGGGTGGAAGAGATGGGCGAGGTGGTGATCCAGTTCGGCTCGCTGGACGAACTCAATGGCCTGATCGACAAGCTGCGCCAGGGCAACGGCCACTGACACGCACCGCCATCCTGTTCCACGCGGCGGCCCGGTCGTGATCCCCTTGCGCGTTGCCCGATGGCCCTGGCCGCTGCCGGCCTTGCTGGCCTGGGCGCTGGCCTGGGGCGTGTTCTGGCTGGGGCCGCGTGCGGGGCTGGCGGGTGGGCTGGCTTTTGCGGCTGCCTGTGCCGTGGGTGTGTTGTGCAGCCTGTGGGGCGCGACCTGGTGGCGGCGATTGCTGATCGGCCTGGGCTTTCCGCTGTCGCTGGCGCTGACGGGCAATCTGGCCTTGCCGGCCTGGGCCTGGCTGCTGCCCTTGGCGCTGCTGTTGCTGATCTACCCGCTGCATGCCTGGCGTGATGCGCCGCTGTTTCCCACGCCGTTGAACGCCTTGCAAGGCTTGGCGGCTGCCGCGCCGCTGCCGCCCGGCGCGCTGGTGCTGGACGCCGGCTGCGGCCTGGGTGATGGCCTGCGTGCGCTGCGTCTGGCCTACCCACTGGCAACTCTGCACGGACTGGAGTGGAGTTGGCCGTTGCGGCTGTTGTGCGGCCTGCGCTGCCCCTGGGCCGTGGTGCGGCGCGGCGACATCTGGGCCGCGGACTGGCGGCCCTATAGGCTGGTCTACCTGTTCCAGCGTCCTGAGAGCATGCCGCGCGCGCTGGCCAAGGCCCAGGCCGAGCTGGCGCCTGGCAGTTGGCTGGCCAGCCTGGAGTTTGAGGCTGTGGACTGGCAGCCGCAAGCCGTGCTGCAGGTGCCCGATGGCCGGCCGCTGTGGCTGTACCAGGCGCCATTGCAGATGCGACAAGCGGCAGCACCCGCACCGACCTGAGGTAGCAACGACGCGGCAAAAACCGTTACGATGGGTGGGCATTGCCTTGACCACCACCACATGGATGATTCAACCGACCCCACCCAGCTGCCCAGCATCCTGCTGGTGCAGCACGATGCACAAGACCTGAAGCTGCTGGGGGAGCTGCTGGCGCCGCATTACAACGTGCACGCCACATCCAGCGGCGCGCACGCGGTGGCCTGGCTGGTGTCGAACAACGCGCCCGACCTGATCCTGCTGGACCTGGGTGTTACCGACCCCAATGGCCTGGAGGTGTGCCGTGGCCTGAAGGCCGACGCCTTGACGCGCAACGTGCCGGTGATCCTGCTGAGCGACCAGAACCCCGATCTCGAGGCGCGCGGGCTGGAGGCCGGCGCCGCCGACGTGGTGCGCCGCCCCTTCAGCGGCGCCATTGTGCTGGCACGTGTGCAGACGCATTTGGCGCTGGCCAGCTGCCATGAATTCCTGCACGACCGCGAGGCCTTCCTGGCACGCGAGTTCCAGCGGCGCGCGATGGTGGCCCCCGACGTGCAGGACGCCGTGATCACCGCCATGGCCACGCTGGAGGAGGCGCGCGAGGCCGACACCGGCAAGCACATCCTGCGCACCCGGCACTATGTGCAGACGCTGGCCGGGCGCTTGCGCGCCAACCCGCGTTTTGCCGACACGCTGAGCGAGCGTTATGTGGACCTGCTGGTCAAGTCCTCGCCGCTGGTGGATCTGGGCGAGGTCAGCATCCCTGACCGCATCCTGCTCAAGCCCGGCCCCTTGACGGCCGATGAATTCGGCATCATGAAGACCCACACCAGCAAGGGGCTGGAGGCCATGAGCCACATCGAGACCACCATGGGCAGCGCCGGCCTGCTGGCATTGGCCAAGGACATTGCCCACAGCCACCACGAGAAGTGGGACGGCAGCGGCTACCCACAGGGACTGATGGGCGAGCAGATACCGCTGTCGGCACGCGTGGTGACGCTGGCCGACGTCTACGAGGCGCTGACCAGCGACCGCGTGTACAAGGCCGGCGTGTCGCACGAGCAGGCGGTGCAGGTGATCTTCCAGGGCCGGGCCAGCCATTTCGACCCCGACATCGTGGACGCCTTCATGGATGTGCAGGACGAGTTCCAGGCCATCGCCCAGCGCCTGGCCGACACCGAAGAAGACATGCAGCGCAAAATGGAATACCTCGCCAACGCCATTGCCGAAGAGGTCCAGCTGTAGAACCGGCGGGCGCGATGGCGCGGGCTGCTGCTGCCCCTAACGCGGAGCTTTGTGCATGACTCGCAGCAAACAGTGGCTGGTGCTGATGGTGGCCGGCCTGGTCGCCCTGTACGTGGCCATCGGCGTGGTGCAGTGGCGCCAGCACAGCAACCTGACGCAGGTGATGCAGCGCAGCGACCGCGACGCGCTGTGGACCTATCTGCAGCTGGAAAGCGAGTACCTGCGTTTCAGCAACGCACTGAACCACCGCATCCTGGACCCGCTGGGCATGTCGCCGCAGAGCCTGCGGCTGCGTTACGACGTCTTCGCTGCGCGCATACGCTCGCTGGAGGATCCGGCCATGCACGCGCTGATACGCGACCAGGCGCTGTTGGCCGACACCATGGACGGGCTCAAGCGCCTGGTGGTGCGCGCCGACCGGGTGCTGGACCCGGCGGCGCCACAGCAGGCCGACAGCCCGGCGCTGATCGCGCTGCTCTCCAGGCTGGACGAGCTGGACCTGCCGATACGCAACCTGTCGGTGGACGCCTCGCAGTCGTCCGCGCTGATCGTGGACGCGCGCGCGCAGGAGGTGCGTTCCCAGGTGCTGGTCAGCAGCGCGCTGACGGCCTTCCAGGGCCTGATGACGCTGTTGTTCGCCATTGCGCTGCTGCGTCAGAACCGCCAGCGCGAGGAAGCCCAGGCACAGGCCTTGCGCACCCAGGTGGAGTTGGCTGGCACTGCGGCGCGGCTGGAGCAGGAGGCGGCCCTGCGCGCCGCCCAGCAGGAGCTGCACGAGATCACCGATGCGCTGCCGCTGGCCATCTTTCGCGGCTACCGCGATCCGGCGGGACGCTTTGTCTTCACCTACTTCAGCCACCAGATCGAGGAGCTGTGGGGCATGTCGCGCGACGAGCTGCTGGCCGACGCCACGCGCTTTTCGCAGCCGGTGCACGAACAGGACATGAGCGCCATGCTGAAAGCCTCCAGCGGGGCGCGCACCCAGGGCCAGGGCTTCAGCCAGAACATGCGGGTGCAAAGCGCGACAGGGGAATGGCGCTGGGTCAACCTGTCGGCCACGCCGCGCACGCAAGCAGACGGCCACGTGATGTGGACCGGCTACATCCGCAGCATCCACGACTTGAAGCAGCGCGACGAGAAGCTGCGCGAGGTGCTGGAGCAGCAGCGGGTGATCTTTGACAACATCCCCTCGGGCCTGGTGTTCTCGGCCGATGGCGCGATCCAGCAGGTCAATGCCGGTTTTGCTGCCATGGTGGGCGCGCCGCCCGAGGTGTTGGTGGGTCGCAGCGCCGGCTTCCTGTTTGGCAGCCCCAAGGAGCATGAGGCCTTCAACGCCCGTGCCGTGCCCATGCTGGACGCCGGTGAGCGGGTGGAGGCTGAAGGGGTGTACTACCGCCATGACAGCGCGCCGTTCAGCGGCCGGCTGGTGGGGCGGCGCGTCACGGTGGCGGGTTTCGAGCGCGCCACCATCTGGGTGGTGGAAGACATCAGCGAGCGCCAGCGCATGCAGGCCGATCTGGCCGACCAGTTCAACTTCCAGCAGGCGCTGATCGACACCATTCCCTACCCGGTGTTCTACAAGGGCGCGGACGCGCGCTTCCTGGGCTTCAACCGCGCCTACGAGGCGGCTTTTGGCGTCAAGCGCCACAGCCTGATCGGCAAGCGGGTGCTGGACCTGGACTACCTGCCAGAGGCCGACCGCCAGGCCTACCAAGCCGAGGACGAGCACGTCATCGCCACCCAGGGCGAGGTGCGGCGCGAAATGCAGATGCCCTATGCCGATGGCCGCCTGCACGAGACGGTGTATTTCGTCTCCGGCTTCGCGCGCGCCGACGGCGCACCGGCCGGCCTGGTGGGCACCTTTGTCGACATCTCTGAGCAGAAAGCCGCCGAGCGCGCCATTGCCGCCACCATGCAGGAGCAGCGGGTGATTTTCGAGGCCGTCAGCCTGGGCGTGATGCTGACCGTGCAGCGCCGCATCAAGCGCTGCAACCATGCGCTGGAGAGCATCTTTGGCTACGAGGCCGATGAGTTGCTGGAGCAGCCCACCGAGATGCTGTTCGCCAGCCGCGCGGCGTTTGACGACATCGGCCATCGCGCGGACGAGCAGGTCGCCCAGGGCCAGTTGTTCACCGCCGAGACCCAGTACCAGCGCAAGGACGGCAGTCTGTTCTGGGCCAGCATCTATGGCCGCGCGGTGGACATCGCCCAGCCCGAACTGGGCAGCGTGTGGGTGGTGGAAGACATCACGCTCAAGAAGCAGGCGGCCGACGAGTTGCGCCGCGCCAAGGAAGCGGCCGATGCCGCCAGCCAGGCCAAGGGCGACTTTCTGGCCAACATGAGCCACGAGATTCGCACGCCCATGAACGCCATCATCGGCATGTCGCACCTGGCGCTGAAGACCGAGCTGACACCGCGCCAGCGCGACTACGTGGGCAAGATCCAGCAGTCCGGCCAGCACCTGCTGGGCATCATCAACGACATCCTTGACTTCTCCAAGGTCGAGGCCGGCAAGCTGACGGTGGAGCGCATTCCCTTCGAGCTCGACAAGGTGCTGCAGAACGTCGCCACCGTGATCGCCGACAAGGCCGCCACCAAGGGCCTGGAGCTGATCTGCGACGTCGCGCCCGAGGTGCCGCACAACCTGGTGGGCGATCCGCTGCGTCTGGGCCAGGTGCTGATCAACTACGCCAACAACGCCATCAAGTTCACCGAGAAGGGCGAGATCAGCATCGTGGTGCGCTTGAAGCAGGGCGACGACGATCAGGTGCTGCTGCGCTTTGAGGTGCGCGACACCGGCATCGGTTTGACACCCGAGCAGATGGGCCGGCTGTTCCAGAGCTTCCAGCAGGCTGATTCGTCCACCACGCGCAAGTACGGCGGCACCGGCCTGGGCCTGGCCATCAGCAAAAGCCTGGCCGAGCTGATGGGCGGTGCGGTCGGGGTGGAAAGCCAGTTGGGCGAAGGCTCCACCTTCTGGTTCACTGCGCTGCTGGGCGTGGGCGATGCCGGTGACCAGCCGTTGGTGCCGGCGATCGACCTGCGCCACAAGCGCGTGCTGGTGGTGGACGACAACCAGCACGCGGCGCTGGTGCTGTCGGACCTGCTGGCCTCCATGGGCTTTCAGGTCGACAGTGTCAGCTCCGGCGCCCAGGGCCTGGCGGCGGTGCAGGCTGCAGAGCAGCAGGGCCGGGCCTTTGACTTCGTGATGCTGGATTGGCAGATGCCCGGCATGGACGGCATCGAAACGGCACGGCACATGCAGGCCCTGCAGCTGGCCGCGCCGCCGCGCCCGGTGATGGTGACGGCGCACGGCCGCGAGGAGGTCATCAAGGCGGCGCAGGACGTGGGCATTGACGACGTGCTGATCAAACCGGTGAATGCCTCGCTGCTGCTGGACACCATGATGCGCATGCTGGGCCATGAGGCGCAGCTGCGCCCGCCACGCGCCAGCCGCAGCAGTTCACCGTCGCAGCAGTTGGCGGCGGTGCGGGGCGCGCGCGTGCTGCTGGTGGAGGACAACGACATCAACCAGCAGATCGCCACCGAGCTGATGCTTGAGGCCGGCCTGCAGGTCGATGTGGCGGGTGATGGCCGCCAGGCTATCACCCAGATCGCCGAGGCGCACCTGAACGACGCCGGCTACGACATCGTGCTGATGGACATGCAGATGCCGGTGATGGACGGCATCACCGCCACCAAGCTGCTGCGCCAGCGTGCGCTGTACCGGGAGCTACCCATTGTCGCCATGACCGCCAACGCCATGCAGGCCGACCGCGACCGCTGCCTGGATGCCGGCATGAACGACTTCGTCACCAAGCCCATAGAGCCTGACGACCTTTGGCGCGCGCTGCTGCGCTGGATACGCCCGCGCGAGGGGCTGCCGCAGGCTGCCCCCGGCAACGACGGCGCCATGGGTGACGAGGTGATCTTTGACGAACTGCCCGCCGTGGCGGCACCGGCTGCGCCGGCAGGCATCCCCACCGGCATTGCGGGCCTGGACACGGTGGCCGGGCTGCGCCGGGTGCTGGGCAAGCAGTCGCTGTACCTGAGCATGCTGCGCAAGTTCGTCGCCGGCCAGCAGGCCGGACTGCAGCCGCTGGAGGATGCATGGCGCGCCGGCGACTACGCCACCGCCGAGCGGCTGGCGCACACCCTCAAAGGCACCGCCGGCAACATCGGTGCCAGCGCCCTGCAGGCGGAAATGGGCACGCTGGAGACCGCCCTGCGCCAGCAATTGCCGCCCGAGCAGGGGCTGGCGTTGCTGGCCAAGCCGGCCGCGCTGCTGGAGGCCTTGCTGGGACAATTGCGCGCCCAGTTGCCGCCGGAGCCGCAGGCCGCGCCGCCTGCGCAGGTGGACATGGCGCAGGTGACCGCACTGTGCCAGCGCCTGGCCGCGTTGCTGGCCGATGACGACTCCGAGGCCGCCGACTTGCTGAGCGAGCACGGCCATGCCCTGCAGGCCGTCTTGGGCGATGGCTACCGCCCGCTGGCGGCGGCAGTGAGCGGGTTTGATTTCGAGGCCGGGCTGACCGCGCTGAAGGGCGCAGCCAGCCGTGTGGGCGTTCACTGCTGACAATAAGAGGAGATGGGGAGGAAAATACCATGGATGCCTTGGACTTCACCGACAAACCCACCATCCTGGTGGTCGACGACACGCCGGACAACCTGGCGTTGATGTCCGGCCTGTTGAAGGCGCGCTACAAGGTCAAGGTGGCCAACCATGGCGACAAGGGGCTGAAGATCGCGCAGTCCGAGCACCCGCCGGACCTGATCCTGCTGGACATCATGATGCCCGACATCGACGGTTACGAGGTCTGCCGCCGGCTCAAGAGCCAGGCCGCCACGCGCGATATCCCGGTGATCTTCCTGACCGCCAAGTCCGAGGTCGAGGACGAGAAGGCGGGCCTGGAGTTGGGCGCGGTGGACTACATCACCAAGCCCATCAGCCCACCCATCCTGATGGCGCGGGTGGCCACCCAGCTGTCGCTGAAAGCCAGCGCGGATTTTTTGCGCGACAAGAACGCCTACCTGGAGCAGGAGGTGGCGCGGCGCACGCAGGAGGTGATGGCCATCCAGGACGTGACCATCCTGGCCATGGCCTCGTTGGCCGAAACGCGCGACAGCGACACCGGCAACCACATACGCCGCACCCAGTATTACGTCCAGGCGCTGTCCCAGCACCTGCGCGACCACCCGCGCTTCACCGCCTTCCTGACGGACCACAACATCGCCATGCTGTTCAAGTCGGCGCCGTTGCACGACATCGGCAAGGTCGGCATACCGGACCGCATCCTGCTCAAGCCAGGGGCCTTCACGCCGCAAGAGTTCGAGATCATGAAGACCCACACCACGCTGGGGCGCGACGCCATCGCGCATGCCGAGGCGGCACTGGGCACGCAGGTGGAGTTCTTGCGCATGGCCAAGGACATCGCCTATTCGCACCAGGAGAAGTGGGACGGCAGCGGCTACCCGCAGGGCCTGGCGGGCGACGCCATTCCCATTTCCGCCCGGCTGATGGCGGTGGCCGATGTGTACGACGCGCTGATCAGCCGGCGCGTCTACAAGAGCGGCATGCCGCACGAGAAGGCGGTGCAGATCATCGCCGCAGGCCGGGGCCTGCATTTTGACCCCGACATCGTGGACGCCTTCGTTGCCCTGCAGGACGAGTTCCGTGCCATTGCGCTGCGTTATGCGGACTCGGACAGCGCGTTGCAAGAGAAGACCCAGTACATGACCGGCCAGCCGGTCATCCCCGCAGCAGGAGCAGGTCAGTCATGAGCGATATGGTGTTTTTGGTGGTGGACGATTTCGAGGCCATGCGCAAGGTCACAAGCAACCAGCTGGCCAGCCTGGGCCATCGGCAGGTGTTGCTGGCCAAGAATGGCGAGATGGCGCTGAAGCTGCTGCACAGCGAGCGGGTGGACGTGATCCTGTCGGACTGGAACATGCCGGTGATGAGCGGGCTGGACCTGCTGAAGGCGGTGCGCGCCGATGACAAGCTGCGCCATCTGCCCTTCATCATGATCACCGCAGAGGCCGAGCGCTCGCGCATCCATGAGGCGATTTCGTGTGGCGTCAGCAACCTGCTGGTCAAGCCCTATTCGGCGGCCAACCTGGCAGCGCGCATAGAGCGGGCATTGCACCCGATGGCCGCCAAGGCGGCCGTGGCGCCAGCCGCTGCCGGTGCCGCCGGCAGTGCTGCGCCCGGCGCGACAGCACCCACCGCCGCCGCGGCGCGCGCCACCATTTTGGTGGTGGACGACACGCCAGACAACCTGCACCTGCTGTCGCAGCTGTTCAAGGACGACTACCGCGTGCGCGTGGCCTCCAGCGGCGAAAAGGCGCTGGCCATCTGCCATTCCGACACGCCGCCCGACCTGGTGCTGCTGGACGTGATGATGCCCGGCATGGACGGCTTCGAGGTGGCGCAGCGCATGCGCGAGCACCCCAGTTCCGAACACATCCCGGTGATCTTCGTCACCGCCATGACCGACAGCGATGCGCGCATGAAGGGCTTGTCGCTGGGCGCGGTGGACTTCGTCACCAAACCGGTGGACCCCGATGTGCTGAAGCCCCGGGTGCGCAATTTCCTGCGCTATGTGGAACTGCACAAGCAGCTGCAGGCCGACTACGACGCCATGCAGGAGGCGGCCCGCCTGCGCGAGGACGTGGAACACATCACCCGCCACGACCTGAAGGGCTCGCTGGCCGGCGTCATTGGCCTGTTGCAGACACTGGCGGCGGATGCCGGCATGGCGCCCCAGCACAAGGAGCAACTGCGCCTGGCGGAGGAGACATCGCTGCAGGTGCTGGACATGATCAACCTGTCGTCCGAGCTGTACAAGATCGAGACCGGGCGCTTCCAGCTGCGGCCGGCGCCCATAGACCTGGACCAGCTGCTGCAAAAGCTGATCAACATGGCACACCGCGCGTTTGCCGACAAGCCGCTGAACTTCTCGCTGAATGGCGACGCGCATTCCGGCGCGATGCCGCAGGCCATGGGCGACGCCATGCTGTGCTACTCGCTGTTCCAGAACCTGATCAAGAACGCCTGCGAGGCCGCACCGGAGGGCGGCGCGGTCACCGTCACGCTGAAGGCCGGCAATCCGATGCAGGTGGCGATCCACAACCCCGGCGAGGTGCCAGCCGAAATCCGCGACCGCTTCTTTGACAAGTTCGCCACCCATGGCAAGCCCGGCGGTACCGGCCTGGGCACCTACTCAGCCCGGATGCTGGCCGCTGCCCAGCAGGGTGACGTGGTGCTGGACGCGTCGCAGCCCGGTGCCACCACGGTCACCGTCACGCTGCCGGCGGTGGCTTGAGTTCGCTGTCGCGGGTTCCACGGATGTTCGGCACGCCACGCACCCGCACGGTCTTGAGCCTGGCCTGGCTGATGTTCTGGGCCCTGATGGTGGCCGTGGCCATCCAGGACTACCAGCGTGCCCAAGGCAAGGCGCTGTGGCAGCCGGTGCTGTGGGAAACCAGCTCCGCCGTGGTGGGTACCGTGCTGCTGGTGCTGCTGCGCCGCTGGCTGTGCCGCCACGACGAGGCGCTGCTGCCCACGCCGGCGCGCTGGATAGGTTTGCAGCTGGCGGCCATGCCGGTGTTTTACGTGCTGTTCGTGCCCATCACCTTTGCCATTCGCCATGGCGTATATGGCTTGATGGGTGACACCTACCGGCACGAGCCCTGGGGCCAGGTGTTCGTGTACGAAGGTGTCAAGCTGGTGCTGTTCTACAGCATCTTCACGGTGATTATGTTTGGCGTGCTGTCCTACCAGGCTTTGTTGCGCGAGAAGGAAAAGGCACGCGAGGCCGACCGCCTGCTGGGCCAGGCCCAGCTGCAGCGGCTGACGCAGCAGATGCAGCCGCACTTTTTGTTCAACGCGCTCAACACCGTGTCTTCGTTGATGCATTCCGACGTCAACAAGGCTGACGCCACACTGATGCAGCTGGCCGACATGCTGCGCGCCACGTTGGACACCAGCGAGCAGCAACAGGTGCCGCTGGAAACCGAGTTGCGGCTGGCGCGCGGCTACGCACAGTTGATGGCTGAGCGCTTTGCCGACCGGGTGACACTGGATTGGCAGATTGACGAGGCCGCACTGGCCTGCAGCGTGCCGGTGCTGAGTTTGCAGCCGTTGATAGAAAACGTCTTCAAGCACACGGTGGAGCGGCGCCGCCAGATGACACACCTGCGTGTGGCCGCGCAATGCCAGGCTGGACGGCTGCGCCTGTGGGTGGAGGACGACCAGGGGCAGCTGTCCCCCGAGGTGCCGCCGCAAGGGGAGGGCAGCGGCATAGGCCTGGCCAACCTGCGCGCACGTCTGCAGGTGCTGCACGGCACGGCGGCCAGCCTGACGCTGACGGCCTTGGTGCCGGGCGGCGTGCGCGCTGAACTGAGCCTGCCATGCGGGTGCTGATCGTCGACGACGAGCGGCCGGCGCGCGATAAGCTGCGCCGCCTGCTGGCGCAGGAAGCCGATATCACCACCATTGCCGAAGCCGGCGACGGTGTGCAGGCGCTGGAGATGCTGGCGGCGCAGCCGGTGGACGCGGTGTTTCTGGACATCCAGATGCCCGAGGTCAGTGGCATCGAGGTGGCGGCGTCGCTGCCGCAGCCCGCGCCGCTGCTGGTGTTCGTCACGGCTTACGACGCCTACGCCATCCAGGCCTTTGACGCCAACGCCATCGACTACCTGTTGAAGCCCTATGACCAGGCACGCTTGCAGCGTGCGCTGCAGCGCCTGCGTGAGCGGCTGGCGTCAGCCCAGGCGGCGGCGCAGGCCGGCCGGGCCGCCGCTGCCCCCGAGCCCGGCCTGCCGGTGCGCCAGCTGCTGGTGACCGACCGCGGCGTGACCCGGGTGGTGAAGGTGGACGACATCCAGTGGCTGGAAACCGCCGACAACTATGTGGTGCTGCACACGCTGGAGGGCGCGCCGCTGCTGCGCCAGACGCTGGCTGGCCTGCTGGACAAGCTGGGCTCCGGCTTTGTGCGCTGCCACCGCCGCGCCGCTGTGCAGCTGCGTTGGGTGGAGCGGGTGGTGGCGCTGGACAAGGGCGATGCCGAGCTGGTGTTGCGTGGCAGTGGTGAAGAACGGGTGCCTTGCAGTCGGCAGTACCGGGCGGAGCTGATGCAGCGCTTGCAGGCGGGCTGAGGAAATACCGGTTTGTCAGGGAAGCGGGCCAAGCCGTTTTGACTTGCCGACAGGGCTTTGGCACGCCATGGCGGGCGGGCGGTGTCCGGTTCGCCCCAGCCTGCGCCCGGCTTGCCACATAGCGCTGGCCCGGCGCGAATGGCCGGCCTAAGCTGCGACCAGGTTCAATTCTTCCGGTTTGCCTTCACCATGCACACGCCCACTGTCCTTGCTCCCAACGCGCCGTCCACCGGCAACCGCCTGGTCTTTCTGGACTGGGTGCGCATCATCGCTTTCCTGCTGCTGATCCTGTACCACGTGGGCATGTACTACGTCACCTGGGACTGGCATGTCAAAAGCCCGGCCGCCAGCGATGTCATCGAGCCTTTGATGATGCTGACCTCGCCCTGGCGCCTGGGCCTGCTGTTCCTGATCTCCGGCGTGGCCTCTTCCTTCATGCTCGGCAAGCTGGCTACGAGCAGTTTCCTGCGCCAGCGCAGCTGGCGCCTGCTGCTGCCGCTGGTGTTCGGCATGCTGGTCATCGTGCCGCCGCAGCCCTACATGGAAGTGATAGAAAAACTGGGCTACGGCGGCAGCTACGGCGACTTCATGGGCTTGTACCTGCATGCCTACCACGGCTTTTGCGGCAAGGACGGCAAGTGCCTGGATCTGCCGACCTGGAACCACCTGTGGTTCGTGGCCTACCTGTGGGTGTACACGCTGCTGTTGGGCGGCGTTTTTGCGGCGCTGGGCCGCGAGCGTTTCCTGGCCTGGTCCGATGCACTGGGCCAGTGGCTCAACGGATGGAAGATCGTGCTGTTGCCGGTGGCGGTGCTGGCGGTGGCCCGGGTGGCGCTGCTGAGCCGCTTCCCCTCCACCCACGCGTTGGTGGGCGACTGGTACAACCACGCCCATTACCTGCCGCTGTTCCTGTTTGGTGCGCTGCTGGCGCGGCAACAGGCTTTCTGGGCCCGGCTGGATGCCATGCGCTGGCGCAGCCTGGGCACGGCCGCCGCCTGCTGGGCCTTTCTCATCGTTTATTTCTCGTTGCCGGAGACGGTCATTGCTGCCGACATCAAGGACATGGTGCGTGACGTGCAGCGCGTGGTGTATGCGCTGCTGCAATGGACGGCGATGCTGGCCGCCTGTGGCTTTGCGCACCGGCACCTGCAGTCGGACGGCCCGGTGCGCCGCTACCTGACGCAGGCGGTGTTCCCGGTCTACATCCTGCACCAGACGCTGATCGTGGTGATGGCCCATGCGTTGAAAGTGGTGAAGCTGTCGCCGGCCATCGAAGGTGTCATCCTGGTGGTGCTGACGCTGAGCTTAAGCTTCGCCGGTGTGGAAATCGTGCGCCGCGTGCGCTGGCTGCGGCCGCTGTTTGGCTTGGGCAAGGTGGAGGAGGGTGGTCGCGGGGACAGCAGCAGCGTGCGCACCGCCGGCAAGAGCACGGCAACGTTGGCTCCAGCCTCGGCCAACGCCTAGGACGCAGGCATGCCCTACTTGATCAACAGAAAGGCGGTACGTGCGCTGCTGGCGCTGGTCTTCTGCCTCAACACTGCCGCGCAAGCTGTCGAAGTTGGCCTGGCAGAAATCCCCGGCACCACGCCCGACGACGGCGCGGTCACGCTGTTTTACCCCAGCAGCAGCCCTGCAACCGGTGTGCAGCGCATGGGCGTCACGCTGCCGCTGGCTTGGCAGGGCGCGCCGCAGCGCGGCAATGGCCGGCTGATCGTCATCTCGCACGGTTCCGGCGGCTCGCCCTGGGTGCACGCTGACATGGCACGCGCGCTGGTGCAGGCCGGTTTTGTCGTCGCCATGCCCCAGCATCTGAACGACAACAACAAGGACGCTGTTGACGCCGGCCCGCGCAGCTGGAGGCGCCGCCCGGCCGAGGTGTCGCGTGCCATTGACGCGGTGGCGGCAGACGCGCGCTTTGCGCCGCTGCTGGCGCTGGACAAGGTGGGCATGTACGGCATGTCGGCCGGTGGCCACACGGCGCTGACGCTGGCTGGCGGGCGCTGGTCGCCGGCGCAGTACCTGAGGCACTGCGAGGCCCACATCGTCGACGATTTTCAGACCTGTGCCGGCAACAGCATGCGCCTGTCTGGCGGCTGGCTGGACAGCACGAAGCAGACCCTGGTGCTGTGGCACGCCCGCTGGTTCATGAAGGATGACACCTGGTACCAGCACACCGACCCGCGCATCGCCGCCGTGGTGGCTGGGGTGCCGTTCGCGGCTGACTTCGACATGGCGTCACTGGCTAGCCCAAAGGTGCCGCTGGCGCTGGCGACGGCGCGGCAGGATGCGTGGCTGCAACCGCGCTTCCACAGCGACCCGGTGCTGCAGGCTTGCCAGCCGCGTTGCGAGTGGTTGATGGACCTGCCCGATGGCGGCCACGGTGCGTTGCTGTCGCCCATGCCGCCGGATCTGTCGGGGACCATGGCGGCGTTGGTGGGTGATCCGGCGGGCTTTGACCGCCAGCGGCAGGTACCGGCGCTGGAGGGCAAGGTGGTGGGATTTTTTGTGCGTTTGCTGCCGGCGGTGCCTCAGTAGTTGCGGCGAACAGCCGGACAGCTACGAAGTGTTGGGGTCAGAGCACCACTGCGTGATGGTCTGACCCGCAATGTCTCAGGCTTTGAAAATCTTCCCCGGGTTCATGATGTTCTTCGGGTCCAGCGCGCGCTTGATGGCACGCATCATGGCCACCGCGCCGTCGCCGGTCTCGGACACCAGAAAGTCCATTTTGTGCAGGCCTACACCGTGTTCGCCGGTGCAGGTGCCACCCAGCGCCAATGCGCGCGTGACCAGTTGCACATTCAGCTTCTCGGCCGTCTCGCGCTCTGCGGGAATGTTGGGGTCGATCAGGTAGCCGAAGTGGAAATTGCCGTCGCCCACATGGCCCACCAGGAAGTAGGGGATGCCGCTGGCGTCCGCTTCGGTCACCGAGTCCAGCAGGCAGTCGGCCAGGCGCGAGATCGGCACGCAGGTGTCGGTGGAAATGGCGCGGCAGCCGGCGCGTGACTGGATGGCGGCGAAGTACGCGTTGTGCCGCGCCGTCCACAGCCTTGTGCGCTCCTCCGGCGTGGTGGCCCACTCAAAGGCATTGCCACCGAATTCGCTGGCAATCTCCTGCACGCTTTCCGCCTGTTCCTTCACGCTGGCCGGCGAGCCGTGAAACTCCATCAGCAGCAGCGGCTCTTCGCGCAGGGTCAGCTTGGAATGGGCATTGACCATGCGCACGGTGTTGTGGTCTATCAACTCCACGCGGGCGATGGGTATGCCCAGCTGGATGATCTGTATCGTGGTGCGCACGGCAGCCTCGATGCTGGGAAAGGAGCAGACGGCGGCCGAAATGGCCTCGGGCAGCGGGTACAGTTTGACGGTGACCTCGGTCAACACGCCCAGCGTGCCCTCGCTGCCCACCATCAGGCGGGTGAGGTCGTAGCCGGCGCTGGACTTCTTGGCCCGCGTGCCGGTGCGTATCACCTCGCCGCTGGCCGTCACCACTTCCAGCGCCAACACGTTCTCGCGCATGGTGCCGTAGCGCACAGCGTTGGTGCCGCTGGCGCGCGTGGCCGACATGCCGCCTATGGACGCATCGGCGCCCGGGTCGATCGGGAAAAACAGGCCGGTGCTGCGAATCTCTTCGTTCAGCTGCTTGCGCGTCACGCCGGGCTGCACCGTCACCGTCAGGTCCTCGGCGTTGACCGCCAGTATCTTGTTCATGCGGCTGACATCGATGCTGATGCCGCCTTGCACCGCCAGCAAATGCCCTTCCAGCGACGAGCCGACGCCAAAGGGAATGACGGGCACCTCGAACTGCGCCGCCAGCTTCACCGCGTCCACCACATCGGCGGTGCTTTCGGCAAACACCACGGCGGCGGGCGGCGGTGCGGCAAACGACGATTCGTCGCGCCCATGCTGCTCGCGCACCACCAGGGCGGTGGAGCAGCGGTCGCCAAAGCGGGTTTTCAGTGCGTCCAGCATGGCGCCGGGCACCTCACGGGCATTGACGGCAGGCAGCAGGTGCTGCATGGCGGTGGGAGCGTTCATGGTCTTGTCTCCTGTGGTCTGCCAGTTTACGACTTTATGCAAGCGATTGAGTCAATGTGGTCTGCGAGGATCAGGCCGACGCGGTACTCGGCTCCGCGGCTGTCCCCCGGCCTGCGGCCTCCTCCTTGATGCCGCTGCGCCGAGTGCCGCATCGACMTGATCTTKCGAACGTGGCTGGTACACCGGTTTTTAGCGCTCAACGTGCCAATAGACCCGATGTCGCTGGGGCGTGTGGCGGAGCGGAATCAAGGGGGAGGGCCGAAGGCCCGGAGGACATCCGCGGAGTCACGCGCCCCAGCGGCGTCGGCAGCCAGCGAATCAAGCCACGGGTATCAGCGAGCGTCGGCAGCAAACAGGCGACCTGCGTGAACCCGCCCCCTGGGCGACAATAGCCAACGCAGAGGAGACATTGAAATGGGACAACGCCTGACGCAAATCGCCACCCGCACCGGCGACAACGGCACCACGGGCCTGGGGGACAACACCCGGGTGTCCAAAAACAACCTGCGCGTGCACGCCATGGGCGAAGTGGACGAACTGAACTCGCACATCGGCCTGCTGCTGTGCGAGGACATGCCGGTCAGCGTGCGCGAGCTGCTGGTGGACATCCAGCACCAGCTGTTCAACCTGGGCGGCGAGCTGTCCATCCCCGGGTTTGAGTTGCTCAAAGCCCAGGCTGTGCTGGATCTGGACGAGGCGCTGGCCACCTACAACGAGCAACTGCCGCGTTTGCAGGAATTTATCCTGCCGGCCGGCACCCGTGCCGCCTCGCAGGCCCATGTGTGTCGCACCGTGGCACGGCGCGCCGAGCGGGCGGTGGTGGCGCTGGGCGAATCCGGCGCGGCGATGGCGCCACCCGAAGTGCTGCGCGACACCCCGCGCCAATACCTGAACCGCCTCAGCGACCTGATGTTTGTGCTGGCGCGGGTGCTGAACCGCTACCGCGCCGATGGCAGCAGTGGGGATGATGTGTACTGGAAAAGCGAGCGCCTGGCGCAGGCGCAGGACAGCAACACCCCTTGAAGCCGATTCCACTGATTTCAAACCAAGAGAGCTGAGAGACACGACATGGATTTGAGCCGTTTCCCCCGCCGCCGTTACACCCAGGGCGCGACGCCGCTGGAGTTTTTGCCCAACTTCACCAAGGCCCTGGGCGGCCCCAATGTGTGGATCAAGCGCGACGACATGCTGGGCCTGACGCCCGGTGGCAACAAGACGCGCAAACTGGAATTCCTGGCTGCCGACGCGCTGGCCCAGGGCGCCGACACGCTGGTCACCTGCGGTGCGCCGCAAAGCAACCACTGCCGCATCACGCTGGCAGCGGCGGTGCGGGAGGGGCTGAAGTGCCGCTTCGTCATCGAGGAGCGGGTGGCCAACAGCTACGACCCGAAAGCCAGCGGCAACAACTTCATGTTCAAGCTGTTGGGCGTGGAGGCCATCACCGTGGTACCCGGTGGCAGCAACATGTTGCAGGCCATGCAGAAGGTGGCCGATGACCTGGCCAAGGAAGGACGCAAGGGCTACATCATCCCCGGCGGTGGGTCGAATGCCATTGGCGGCCTGGGTTATGTGGCCTGTGCGCAGGAGCTGCAGCAGCAGTTCTTTGAGCAGGGGGTGCAGATCGACAAGCTGGTGGTGGGCTCGGGCAGCTCAGGCACCCACGGCGGCCTGCTGGCCGGGTTTCTGGGCAACCGCATCAACATCCCGCTCGTGGGCATTGGCGTCAGCCGCGACCCGGTGGACCAGAACCCGCTGGTGCTGAAGGAAGCCCAGGCCGTGGCCGATCTGCTGGGCCTTGGTATGAAGATCCCGCCCGAAGCGGTGGTCAGCTTTGGCGACTGGTGGCGCCCCAAGTACTCGGTGCCCAACGCCGCCATGGTGGAGGCGGTGCAACTGCTGGCCCGCACCGAGGGCATCCTGCTGGACCCGGTGTACACCGGCAAGATCATGGCCGGCCTGATTGGCCTGACGCGCCAGGGCTATTTCAAGAAGGGCGAAAACGTCTTGTTCCTGCACACCGGTGGCGCGCCGTCGCTGCACGCCTACGAGGCGGTGGTGCTGGGTGAGCAGGCGCCTTGAGGCCGCACAAAGGAACGCTGAGATGCCCGTCTGGAAAAACCTGACCCGCCTGTCCGCGCTGCTGGCCTTGGCCGGCGTGGCCTTCGCACAAGCGCCCGCGCCGGCCAGCCTGCCGCCCGCCGACCTGCTGATACGCAACGGGCGCGTGGTGGATGGCAGCGGTAACCCCTGGTTCCTGGCCGATGTGGCGGTGCGCGGCGGGCGCATCGTGGCCGTGGGCAAATTGGGCAGCTACCCGACCAGGCGCAGCCTGGACGCCAAGGGCCAGGTGGTGGCGCCGGGCTTCATCGACGTGCACGCGCACGTCGAGCAAAACCTGTTCACCAGCCCCGAGGCGCGCAATTACGTGCACGACGGCGTCACCTCCGTCATCACCGGCAACTGCGGTGGCTCGGCCGACAACCTGCGCGATTTTCTGCACCGTGTCGAAACGGACCACGTGTCCATCAACGTGGCCTCGCTGGTCGGGCACAACACCGTGCGCAAGCAGGTGATGGGCAGTGTCAACCGCTTTGCCGAGCCGGCCGAGCAACGCCAGATGGAGGCGCTGGTGGAGCAGGCCATGCGCGAGGGCGCCGTGGGCCTGTCCACCGGGCTGATCTACCTGCCCGGCTTGTACAGCAACACCGACGAAGTGGTGGGCCTGGCCAAGGCGGCGGCCCGGCACGACGGCCTGTATGCCTCGCACATCCGCGACGAGGGCCGCAAGGTGGTGGAGGCCATCAACGAGGCGCTGCAGGTGGGCCGCGCAGCGCACATGCCGGTGCAGATCTCGCACTTCAAGGTCAGTGCACCGGTCAACTGGGGCCGCTCCAAGGAAACCCTGGCGATGGTGGAGAATGCCCGCGCCCAGGGGCTGGACGTCACCATAGACCAGTACCCGTATACCGCCAGCAGCACTTCCTTGAGCGTGATGTTGCCGGACTGGGCGGTGGAGGGCGGCGACAAGGACATTCGCCAGCGCCTGGCCGACCCGGCCCAGCATCGCCGCATTGCGCAGGAAATCCTGGATAACGCCCGCAAGAATCAGCGGCCGAACTTCAGCTATGCGGTGGTGGCGCGCCATGCGGCGGATCCGGCACTCAACGGCAAGAACCTGTCCGAGGTCAACCGGCTCAAGGGGCGGCCTGCCAGCATGGAGGCCGAAATCGAGACCCTGCTGGAGCTGATGAGCGCTGGCGGCGCCCAGATGGTCTACCACGGCATGAGCGAGGACGACGTGCGCTTCATCATGCGCTACCCCTTCAACATGGTGGGTGCCGACGGTGGCGTGCAAAACGGCCAAGGCGTGCCGCACCCGCGCAGCTACGGCACCAATGCCCGTGTGCTGGGCAAGTACGTGCGCGAGGAACGCGTGATGCCGCTGGAAGAGGCGGTGCGGCGCATGACTTCGCTGGCGGCGCAGCGCTTCCAGCTGAAGGACCGCGGCCTGCTGCGCCCCGGCTATGCGGCCGACATCGTGGTGTTCGATCCGGCGACCATCGCAGACAAGGCTACCTTCGACAACCCGCACCAGTTTTCCGCCGGCATCAGCCATGTGCTGGTCAACGGCGTGCTGGTGGTGGATGAAGGCCGCCACACTGGCGAGCGGCCCGGCGCGGCGCTGCGCGGGCCGGGTTATGTGCCGGCGGCGCTGTAGCAAAAACCCTCCGCAAGCCGCCCGGCTGGCGATATGATGAAGCACTCTCGCTTTTGACCCGCATCGCATGGCGGCCATCGCTCCTGAACTGCAGACAGCCTTGTACAAGGCCCATGCCTACGCCAATGGGCGGCGGCAGGCTTTTGTCACGCTGGAGCACATCGCGCTGTGCCTGTTGGACACGCAGAGCGTGAAAAAGGCCTTCGAAGCCTGCCAGGTGGACCTGCCCCGGCTGAAGGAGGGGTTGTCAGAGTTGGCCAACGGCTCTGCCGAGGCCGGCCAGGCCGCCCCGGGCGACGCCAAGGCCACCGCCGGCTACCAGCGCTGCATGCGCCGTGCCGCGCTGCATGCTGCCGCCACGGGCAGTGGCGACGTGATGGGCATCAACCTGCTGATCACCCTGTACGGCGACAAAGAAGCCGGCCAGCTGGTGGATTGCCTGGGCGATTGCGGCGCTGTCCGCCAGACCATCGTGGACTACCACTCCACGGGGCAGTACATCAGCGGCTTCGAGCAATGAGGCGCCTCGCCTGACACCCGGACCCCGGCCAGAACCGGCTGCAAGCACCGCCAGACAGGATTTTCCCCATGTGGACCCGCAAGACCCTGCGCCAGCGCGTCGCCAAGCGCCTGCTGCCCTGCCTGGCATTGCTGGCTCTGTTGCCGGCAGCGCGGGGGCAGGACGCCGAACACACCATCACCTGGTCGATGATCGATTGGCCGCCCTTGACCCTGCTGCGCGACGGCAAGGCGCCCGCCACGGCCGCCGAGCTGGGTGACGGCGCCCTGGACCGCGCGCTGGCTGAGATCATCCAGCGCATGGGTGGCTACAAGCATGAGTTCAGGCTGCTGAACCGTCAGCGGCTGGTGCAAACCTTCGAGCAGGGCGGGAACCTGTGCGATGCCGCCTGGTTCAAGACGCCAGAGCGTGAACGTGTGGCGATCTTTTCCGCCGCCATCGCCGTGCCGCCGGTGGGCCTGGTGGTGTCCAGGCAGGCCAAGGCGGCCATCGCCGGTGCGGAAATCTCGCTGGCCGACCTGCTGCGCAACCCGGCCCTCAAGGGCCGGCTGGAGGCTGGGCGCTCCTATGGGCCGGCGCTGGACAAGGTGCTGGCGGCGCACGGCCAGGCGGTGCCGCGCGAGATCGTGCCCACCACCGGTTCGCTGCTGAACCTGCTGGCAGTGGGCCGCTTTGACTACACGCTGGAGTACCCCATGGTGGCGCGTTACCACGGCACCCTGAACCCGCGCCAGCCGGGGCTGGAGGTGGTGTCGCTGACCGAGTCGCGCGACTGGCCGGTCAGCTATGTCGCCTGCACCCGCAATGCCTGGGGTCGCCGTGTGATCCGCGACATCGATGCCGCCATTCGCCAGGCCGCCACCAGCCCCGTCTACCGCAACAGCTTCACGCCTTGGTTGCCGGCAGACTACGTGACCCGCAACCGGGAGCGCATGGACAAGTTCTACGACGCCCGCGCCAAGACCCACGATCCGCCAGGGTAGGGCCGTGGAGGTATTCAGCGCGGTGCCAAGACGGCCATGGTGATGCGTGATACGCAGGTCATTTCACCGGCGTCATTGCGCATGTCGATCTGCCACACCTGGGTGGTGCGGCCAATGTGCACCGGTCGCGCAGTGCCGGTGACCCAGCCGCTGGTCACGCCTTTCAAGTGGTTGGCGTTGATGTCCAGGCCCACCACCTTGTAGTCCGGCGGCACCGCACCGGCCGCACCGCAGGAGCCCAGCGTCTCGGCCAGCACCACCGACATGCCGCCGTGCAACAGGCCATAGGGCTGCTGCGTGGTCTTGTTGACGGGGATGCGGGCCGTCAGGTAGTCGTCTCCCACCTCCAGGAATTCAATGCCCAGGTGGCCGACGGCGGTGTCGGCTTGTATGGCGGTCAGGCCTTCGATCGTGAGGGGGATCTTCCAGATGCTCATGCGGATAGCTCCAATGGCGGTACAGGTATGGCGCCACTATAGGCATTTACATGTGCTTGCCTTGTCAACTGCGCGTCTGCCCGGCACACTGGCCTGTGCCATCATGCCGGCCACAATGACAATGAACCCGAGACAAGCCCCTTCCCCTGCCAGTTCTGCCGACGCCGCCGCCCGGCCCCCCTTCGTGCCCCAGATCCGTCTGTACCAGGATTGGCTTGCGAGCGCGCGTGGCCTGTCCTTCGCCAGCTACGACGCGCTGTGGCAATGGTCCACCACCGACCTGCCGGCCTTTTGGCAAAGCATCTGGGATTACTTCGACCTCCAAAGCCCCACGCCGCACAGTGCCGTGCTGGCGCGCGCCGACATGCCCGGCGCACAGTGGTTTCCCGGCGCCCAGACCAACTATGTGCACCAGGTGTTCCGCCATGTCCAGCCGGCCGATGAAGCCGGTTTTGCCGCCATCCTCGGTCGCAACGAGAAAGGTGAGAAGCAGGAGCTCAGCTGGCCCGAGTTGCGCCGCCAGGTGGCCTCGCTGGCGCTGCACCTGCGTGCGCAGGGGCTGCAACCGGGGGACCGGGTGGCCGCCTACATGCCCAACATTGCGCAGACCATCGTGGCCTTCCTGGCCACGGTCAGCGTCGGTGGCGTGTGGAGCGTGTGCGCGCCCGACATGGGTACCGCAGCCGTGCTGGACCGTTTCAAGCAGATTGAGCCCAAGCTGCTGATCGCGGTGGACGGCGTCAGCTACGGCGGCAAGGACTTCGACCGCCTGGGCGTGGTGGCCGAGCTGTGCGCCGCGCTGCCCAGCGTGCGCCATGTGGTGCTGCACGGCAACCTGGACGCACACGCCACGGCGCCAGCCGGCATTGCCGCCAGCAGCGCCGCCTTCAGCCAGGCCGTGGCACGCGACGACGCCCAGACGGCGGCCTTCGAGCCGTTGTGGCTGCCTTTCAACCACCCGCTGTGGATCGTCTACTCCAGTGGCACCACCGGCCTGCCCAAGCCCATCGTGCACGGCCACGGCGGCACGCTGATCGTGGCGCTGGCGCTGAAGATCCTGCACAACGACATCGGCTGCAGCTACCAGCCCAACAGCTGGGGCGAGCGTTACCACTGGTACAGCTCCACCGGCTGGGTGATGTGGAACGCCCAGGCCAGCGGCCTGCTCAACGGCACCACCTGCTGCATCTTTGATGGCAACCCCGGCGGCAAGACGGTGGACGCCAGCGGCAACAAGCAGCCGCCGGACTGGGGCACGCTGTGGCGCTTTGCCGCTGAACTGGGTGTCACCTTCTTTGGCGCTGGCGCCGCTTTCTTCGCCAACTGCATGAAATCGGGGCTGGATCTGTCCACCTGCGGCGACCTGTCGGCCGTGCGGGCGCTGGGCACCACCGGTTCGCCGCTGAGTGAGGACACGCAGAAGTGGGCCACAGCGCAATTCCGTGCGCTTGCCAGCGGGCCCCACCAGGAAGACATCTGGTGGTGCAATATTTCAGGCGGGACGGACTTTGCCGGCGCCTTCATCGGCGGCAACCGCGAGTTGCCGCAGGTGCCCGGGCAGATGCAATGCCGCTTGCTGGGCTGCGCGGTACAGGCGTGGAACGAGCAGGGCCAACCCGTGATCGGCGAGGTGGGCGAGTTGGTCTGCGTGCAGCCGCTGCCGTCCATGCCGCTGTATTTCTGGGGCGACGAGGGCGACAAGCGCTACCTGTCCAGCTACTTCGACATGTACCCCGGCGTCTGGCGCCATGGCGACTGGCTGAAGGTGGGGCTGGACGGCGGCTGCGTCATCTACGGCCGCTCGGACGCCACCATCAACCGCCACGGCCTGCGCATGGGCACCAGCGAGCTGTACAGCGCGGTGGAGGCGCTGCCCGAGGTGTTGGACTCCCTGGTGGTGGACCTGGAGTACCTGGGTCGCGAGAGCTACATGCCCCTCTTTGTGGTGTTGCGCGATGGCGTGGTGCTGGACCAGGCGCTGAGCGCACGCATCGCCAATGCCATCAAGACGGCGTTGTCACCGCGCTTCGTTCCTAACGACGTGTTCCAGGTGGCCGAAATTCCGCGCACGCTGTCGGGCAAGAAGCAGGAGCTTCCTATCAAGAAACTGCTGCTGGGTCAGCCACTGGAGAAAGTGGTCAACAAGGACGCCATGGCCAACCCGGGCTGTCTGGATTGGTACGTGCGCTTTGCGCAGAGCCGCCAGAGCTGACTCCCCCAAAGGTCACGGGTAGCCCACGGCTAGCGTGGCGCCACAGTAGCAACACTGCTACAAAAGGTAAGTTTCTTATTGAAAGTGTGCGTTATGTCACACGCATATTTTGAGTGCGTCGATAGACTGGGGTCATCCAATCGGAGAACCACCATGCGTCCGCACAAAGCCGTTACCCAACCCAGCAAGCCCCGGCCGGCCGGGGTACGCGCTTTTTTTGAGCGCATCACCACAGGCACACCGCGCAGCGAGGCCCCGGCCCAGCCTGCGCGCATCTACTCACCGGCGAACGACACCCGCGATCTTGATCAGCGCGTGCGCGAAATCGGCGAGTGGTGAGCGTATAAAGGCCCAGCAGTCGCTGGGCCCTGTTGATCAATGCCGCGGCGTCATCGGCGGGCGGCCCGCGATATGGCGGAACATGATGCGCCCCTTGCTCAGGTCATAGGGCGACAACTCCAACGACACTTTATCCCCCGCCAGGATGCGAATGTGGTTTTTGCGCATCTTGCCCCCGGTGTAGGCCACCAACTCATGGCCGTTTTCCAGCGTGACGCGAAAGCGTGAATCCGGCAACACATCGGTCACCACGCCTTGCATTTCAATCAGTTCTTCCTTGGCCATCGTTCTCTCTTTCGGTTGATTTGAGAATTTTGCTCATTGCTTGCCCATTGGGCAAGACCTATGGTGTTGCCATCGGGGGTGCGTGGCGGCCGCTGATCCACAGCAGGCCCTGTTCTGTGGCGTAGCGCATGGCGGCGCCGGCGTTGCCAAACAGTTCAGTGAAGCGCAGCACACGGTCGTGCATGCCGCTGCCCCGGCCCGATCGCACGGAGACGGACGCGGCATAGCGCCCGTCTTCCAGTTGTTTCACCAGCGGCGTGACCGTGTAACGGCCTACGGCGATGGGGTTGTTCTTGTTGTTGTCAGTCATTGAATTTGTCTACGCCCCGTGGCCTGAATATGCCTGGGGCTTGTTTTTGTTATGTGAAAACGGCCTGAAGACAGGTCGACCCCTGTTCGGTCGCGATTCCGGTGGTGCCCAATGGGGCCACCTGCGCGGAATCCAGATGGGCGGGACGCAACGGGCGCAGGCCCGGCGTGAAACCACCGTGGGGGGAGGGTGCCATCGTCGCAAAAACTGGTGGCGCCTCTGAAACAGCGGAAGCGTTCAACTGTACCGAGCCCTTATTGTACCTTACCTGCGTTTTTGCACAGGGTATTCGTGGAAAAGCCCCTGAGGGCCTGTTAACTCTATTTTTGCAAGATGCGTTGCGGATCAAAAAGGTCATGGGCAAGGCGCGAAACGCAGCCGGAGTATTCCTCCGGTAAGGCTTCGCAACGCGGCCCATGGCCTTTTTGGCCGCAACCCGAAGGGAATGGGGTTAAAACAGCGCCACTCCGCGTTGCACTCCTAGGCCAGACGGCCAGTCTGGCCGTCGTCGCGCGCCTTGATTGGCGCTGTTTTAACCCCATTCGCACTTGCGAAAATAGAGTTAACAGGCCCTGATCCCGTACCATTGGCGCTGACTGCTGTCACCACCTCACCATGACCCCACCAAAACCTAAACCGTTTTCCATGATTCGCGAGTTCCATCTGGCGGACTGGATCACGCTGGGCAATGCATTTTGCGGCGTGGGTGCGCTGTTCGCGGTGATGACCTACCTGCAGAACAACGAGGTCGCGCACCTGTACTTCGCCTGCGGGCTGATCCCCTGCGCGCTGTTTTTCGACATCATGGATGGTCGCGTCGCCCGCTGGCGCCAGAAAACCTCGGCCATGGGCCGCGAACTGGATTCGCTGGCCGACGTCATCTCGTTTGGCGTGGCGCCGGCCGCCATCGCCTATGGCTGCGGCATGCAGGGCTTGTTCGACCGCATGGTGCTGCTGTTTTTTGTCGCCTGCGGCGTGTCGCGGCTGGCGCGCTACAACGTCACCGCCGAGGCGCTGTCCGAGGGTGGCGACAAAGTCAAGTACTTTGAAGGCACACCCATCCCCACCTCGCTGCTGCTGGTCATGGTGCTGGCGTTTGCGGTGTGGCAGGGCGCGATTGGCACGCAGCTGTGGTTCGGCGTGGTGTGGCTGGGCAATTTCCGGCTGCACCCGCTGGTGCTGCTGTTCGCCGTCTCCGGCTCGTTGATGATCAGCCGCATCCGCATCCCCAAACTCTGAAATTCTGAGACGTTGCGGGACAGACTGCAGGCCGCGCAGCGGGCCAGCTCTGTCCTCAACACTTCGTCGGATGTCCTCTCCCATTTTTCTAGAAGGTAATACGTGTTCAAGAATGTGATCGTGTACAGAATCGCGCCCGGTTGGGCGCCCACCCGGGCGCAAGTGGAAGAAGGCCTGGACCGCCAGCGCTTTCACCCCTGCGGCGCCTCGCAGGAAAAGTCGGTCGGCTGGGTGGAGCCGCGTGGCGAAGAACATGGGCCGCTGGTGGAGGTTGTGGACGGGCAGTTGATGCTCAAGCTGCTGATCGAGGTCAAGGGCGTGCCCACCGGCGTCGTCAACCGCAAGGTCAAGGAGCGGGTGGTGCAGATCGAGGCCGCCACCGGGCGCAAGCCGGGCAAGAAGGAGACCCGCGACCTGAAGGACGAGATCAAGCTGGACTTGCTGCCCATGGCTTTCACCAAGCAGGGCACGGTGACCGTGTGGATTGATCCCCAGGCGCGCCTGCTGATGGTGGACGCCGCCAGCCAGGCCAAGGGCGACGAGGTGGTGACCGCCTTGATCCAGTCGCTGGACGGACTGACGCTGACGCTGGTCAACACCAAGACCTCGCCCGCCGTGGCCATGGCAGGCTGGCTCAGCAGCCAGGAGGCGCCGGCCGGCTTCAGCGTGGATCGCGAATGCGAGCTCAAGGCCAGCGACGAATCCAAGGCGGTGGTGCGCTATTCGCGCCACCCGCTGGACACCGACGAGGTGCGCCAGCACATCGAGGCCGGCAAGGTGCCCACCAAGCTGGCGTTGACCTGGAACGACCGCGTGTCCTTCCTGCTGACCGAAGGCCTGCAGATCAAGAAGGTGGACTTTCTGGACGTGGTGTTCGAAGGCACGCGCGCCGGCAAGGACGACGGCTTCGACACCGACGTCAGCATCGCCACCGCCGAAATGCGCGGCATGGTGGCCGATCTGGTGCTGGCGCTGGACGGTGAGGTGGAGGTGGCTTGAAAGAGGTCCTCCCGGTTGCCCCTCATCAGCAGTTTCCTTTTTTCTGATCCATCCGCTGCCGCGCTTCGCGGTGCAGGGTCTTCCACATCGCCAGCTGCGCGCGCCGTTGCAGTGGCGTCTGGCTGTCGCGGCCAGCCTCGCGCAACAGCTTGTGGTAGTTGCGCAATCGCTCGGGTGGCACCGCGTCAACCACCGCGCAGCCGGGCTCATCCTGGTGCCGGCAGTCGCGGAAGCGGCATTGCGGGGCCAGTGCCGTCACGTCGTCGAACAGGCTGTCCAGCAGTTCGGGACTGACGTCGGCCTGCAGTGTGCGCACACCGGGCGTGTCGATCAGGCAGGCGCCGCCGGGCAGGCGGTGCAGCGAGCGTGACGTGGTGGTGTGCTTGCCGCGGCTGTCGTGCTCGCGCACGCCGCCGGTGTCCTGCACGTCAGCGCCCAGCAGGGTGTTGGTCAGCGTGCTTTTTCCCGCGCCGGACGAGCCCAGCAGCACCAGCGTCTGGCCGCGGCTCAAATAGGGCGACAGTGCCTGCGCGGTGCTGCCGGCGCGTGCATCCACCGCCAGCATGTCCAGTGCCGTACCCACGCGCCGGCGCAGCAGCGCCACCAGTTCGGCCACCGCGCCCTCACCATCGCTGGCGCTCAGCACATCGGCCTTGGTCAGCACCAGCACAGGTTGCACGCCGGCGCCCTTGGCCAAGGCCAGGTAGCGCTCCAGCCGTTGCGGGTTGAAGTCCAGGTCCAGCCCCATCGCCAGCAGCGCGGTGTCCACATTGCTGGCCACCGCATGGCGACTGCCGTCGCCGTCGCGCCGGGCGATGTGGGTGAGTGGGGGCACGAGGGCCTCCACCCAATGGCTGCCATCGTCGAGCTGGCTGGCAAACACCCAGTCGCCCACGGCCAGGGCGGTGCCGTCCAGTTGCAGGCGCTGCAGCAGGCGCGGGCGGCTGCGCGCCATGTGCGCAGCCTGGCCGTCATGCACGGTGACGGCGTCGCGGTGTACCTCGGTCACCCGCGCCAGCGTGTGCGCAATGTCGGTGGCGACGAGGTTATCGTGCCGGGCGACGTGCAGGGCCATGGCGGGGGTCAGGCCCAGGGGTTGCAGTTGTTCAAAAGTAGAGAAATGGAAGTTGTTCATTTCGATAAGAAAATCTGTGTGTCAAAAGGACTCAGGTACGTACGGGTGCGCCGGCACCATGAGGGCAGGCGGTCATTCGGTGGTGAAGTCGCGGGCAAAGGAATGCCCGAGCCGCGCCAGGCGGCCGTCAGTGGCAGCAGGACTGCTGGAGAGCGAAAACCGGTGGAGGAAAAGCGGCCGGGTTTGCACGCCTGGGCCTGTTGTTGATCAACAGGGAAGTGGGCGAGCCAATGCCTCAGCTATCAGTGAAATTCCTCAACCTCAACCTGCGCCCTTGTGAAACAAGAGCGCCGGCCCATGCAAGCAGGCCTGCCGTCAGGCGGCAATCGGCAGCAGCGGGGAAGGAGCGGTGTGGCGTGCGGTCATGGCAGTCTCCTTGCGTTGAGGTGGGTGGTGCGCGGCGAAAAAAAAGTGCCACGATGAAGGAAGCGGATTGTGAGCGCAGAGCCGCCCAGCGTCAATCGCGCGCATGCAAAAAAACCACAGGCGCGTGGCGGCGCACTGTGGTCCGGATGGGATGCGGCCCTTGACCGCAGTAGAGCCGCGCTGGGTCAGGCGACTTTCAACACCAGCTTGCCGTTGTTGGCGCCGGAAAACAGCATGTCAAAGGCGCGCGGGAAGGCGTCAATGCCGTCCACCACGTCTTCGCGCGCCTTCAGCTTGCCCGAGGCCAGCCAGCCGCCCATCACCATGGCGGCCTCCATCGCGCGGTCGTAGTAGTCCGACACCACGATGCCGGTCATGGTGGCGCGCTGCACCAGCAGCGACAGGTAGTTGGCCGGGCCCTTGACCGGCACGGTGTTGTTGTACTGCGAGATGGCGCCGCAGATGACGATGCGCGCGCCGCGCGCCAGCCTTGTCAACACCGCGTCCAGGATGTCGCCACCCACGTTGTCGAAGAACACGTTGACGCCCTGCGGTGCATGTTTGGCCAGCGCCTCGGCCACGTTTTCGCTCTTGTAGTCAATGGCGGCGTCAAAGCCCAGTTCATCCACCAGGTAGCGGCACTTGTCGGCGCCGCCGGCAATGCCCACCACGCGGGCTCCCTTGATCTTGGCGATCTGCCCCACCACCGCGCCCACCGCACCGGCGGCGCCTGACACCACCACGGTGTCGCCGGCCTTGGGTTGGCCCACCTCCAGCAGGCCGAAATAGGCCGTCAACCCCGGCATGCCCAGCGTGCCCAGGTAGGTGGGCAGCGGCGCCAGTTTCGGGTCCACCTTGGTCAGGCCCTGGCCGGTGGAGTAGGCGTATTGCTGCACACCCAGCAGGCCGGTCACGTGGTCGCCAACGGCGAACTTCGGGTTCTTGGAGGCGACCACCTTGCCCACGGCCAGCGCGCGCATCACGTCGCCCAGCTCCACCGGCGGGATGTAGGAGGCCTTGCTGGCGTTCATCCAGCCGCGCATGGCCGGGTCCAGCGACAGGTAGTGCAGCTGCACCAGCACCTCGCCGTCGGCCAGGTCGCGCACCGGTTCCTCGGTGCGTTGCCAATCGCTGGCCTTGACGGCACCCACAGGGCGGGCGGCGAGGCGGAATTGGTGATTGACGGCGGTGGTGTTGCTCATGGTGGTTTGCTCCAAAAAAGTTGTTGAACAGATGGGAGCGAAGTTTAGGGAGGCATTTGTTTGCTGAATAGTCACCAATCATGAACATGACTGTTGACTAATTTGCAACGACAGGTTTAGATAGTGGGCATGAACCCCCAACGCCTGGCCGTTTTCTCCGCCATCGTGCAGGCCGGCAGCATCAGCAAGGCAGCCCTGCAGATGGGCTGCGGCAAGTCGGTGCTGTCGCGCCAGTTGGCCCGGCTGGAGGCCGACCTGGGCGCCAGGCTGATCCAGCGCTCCACCCGGCGCCTGACGCTGACCGAAATCGGCGAACTGGTGCTGGCCCAGGCCCACCACATCGACCAGGCGCTGGCCAACATCGAGCAACTGGCGGGCCAGTACCAGCAGGAGGTGCGCGGGCGCCTGCGCGTCACCTGTCCGGCGCCCATAGGACAGCGCGGCCTGGGGCCGCTGCTGGTGGCGTTCACCCAGCGCTACCCGCAGGTGGACGTGGTGCTGCAGGTGGAGGACCGGCTGGTGGACCTGATCGCCGAGCACATCGACGTGGCCATACGCGTGTCGCACCTGGAAGACTCCAGCCTGGTGGCGCGCAAGCTGGCCGACAACGCGCGCGTGCTGGTGGCCGCGCCCAGCTACCTGGCGCGTGCCGGCACGCCACAGGTGCCGCAAGACTTGCTGAACCATGACTGCTTGCTGTACACCAGTGGCGGCCGGGTGTTTGACGATTGGCAGCTCAGCCGCGACGGCGTCACCACGCCCGTCAAGGCCAAAGGCCGCCTGCAATTCAACGACGGCCTGTCCATGGTGGCCACCGCCTGCGCCGGGGGTGGCGTGATGTCGATCGACCGGCTGATGGTGACCGGTGAACTGGCCAGCGGCGTGCTGGTGGAACTGCTGCCAGGCTACAGCCTGCGCCCCGGCCAGCCCATCTATGCGGTGTACCCGGCGCGGCCCTGGCTGGCGCGCAAGACGGCGGTGTTCATCGCCTTCCTGCAGGAGCGCCTGTTCGTCTGAACCGCGCCGTGAGCCCGCTCAGGCCTTGGCGGGTTTGGTGCCCTTGGACGTGGGTACGGGTGGCTTGAATGCCGCGCGCCGCTTCAGCGCCGCTTCACGCACCGTACAGCCCTCCAGGTGGTCGTTGACCAGGCCCATGGCCTGCATGAAGGCGTAGACGGTGGTGGGGCCGACAAAGCTCCAGCCGCGCTTCTTCAAATCCTTGGACAGCGCGGTGGAGGCGGCGGTGCTGGGCATGGCGCGCAGCGCCTCCTGCGTCATGCGCTTGGGACGGTCCGCAGCGGGGGTCTCGTAGCGCCAGAAGTAGGCAGCCAGCGAACCGAACTCCTTGCGCAGCTCCAGCGCGCGCTGTGCGTTGTTGATGGTGGACCGGATCTTGCCGGCATGGCGCACGATGCCGGCGTCAGCCAGCAGGCGCTGCACATCATGCTCATCGAAGCGCGCCACCTTGGCCATGTCGAACTGCGCGAAGCCGGCGCGGAAGGCCTCGCGCTTGTTCAGGATGGTCAGCCAGCTCAGGCCCGACTGGAAGCCTTCCAGGCAGATCTTCTCGAACAGGCGCCGATCATCGTCCACCGGGAAACCCCATTCGTTGTCGTGGTAGTGGCGGTAGCCATCGGTGGCCTGGCACCAGTGGCAACGTGGCTGGCCGTCGGACTCATGGGCAAACAGGCCGGCGGCCAAGGCCGGTGTCTTGGGGGACGTGGTCATGTTGTGATTTATTTCACGGAAGGGCGGGTGAACGGTTTCACTCAGGTCTGAAAGCGTGATTTTTTGCCGCTTGCAGCGTTGACCGCTTTTTACACGAAGTTACATTGGAATCATGTCGGTGCCGAGGCGATCATCCTTGGCAAGCAAAGCTTCAATGGGCCCTTATGACGTGATGCTACCGGCGCCAATTCCGCGGGACACCCATTCGAAAGAATGCGTGTCCCGCAACGTTTCTGGGGCGCGTTAGCGCCGGGTCTGTGCCGGGCCGCCCCAAGCAGACCGCGGCCCCCTTGGGGGGCAGCGAGTACACGAAGTGACGAGCGTGGGGGCCACATTCAGGTCCGCAGGTTCTGGTTGAAGAACGCCAACGTGCGGTCCCAGGCCAGCTTGGCAGCGGCGGCGTCGTAGCGCGGCGTGGTGTCGTTGTTGAAACCGTGCTGCGTGCCGGGGTAGGTGTAGGCGGTGTAGCGCACGCCAGCAGCTTTCAACGCTGCCTCGTAGCCGGGCCAGGCGGCGTTGATGCGCTCGTCCACCGCCGCGAAGTTGATCAGCAGCGGCGCCTTCACCGACGCCGCCGCCTCCGGGGCCGGCAGGTTGCCGTAGAACGGCACGCCGGCGGCCAGGTCCGGCAGTTTGGTGCTCAGGAAGTGCACCATGCCGCCGCCATAGCAAAAGCCCACTGCGCCAATCTTGCCGGTGCATTCGGGACGGCTCTTCAGCACGCTGGCGGCGGTGATGAAGTCCTCGCGCGTCTTCGCCTGGTCCAGCTTGCCGAACGCTTCGCGGGCCTTGTCCTCGTCTCCCGGATAGCCGCCCAGCGGCGTCAAGGCGTCGGGCGCGAAGGCGACGAAATTGTCCAGCGCCAGGCGGCGTGTGATGTCTTCGATGTGCGGGTTCAGGCCCCGGTTCTCGTGCACCACCAAAATGCCGGGCAGCTTGCCACTGGCGTTGGCCGGCCGCGCCAGGTAGCCCTTGACCGTGCCGCTGCCGTTGGGCGAGGGGTAGGTGATGTATTCAGCCTTCAGGCGTGCGTCGGTGGGTGCCACCTGCTGGGCGTTGGCGAAGTCCGGGCTCAGGGCGGCCAGCAGGCCGGCGGCCGTCATGCCACCCACGGCGAATTTGCTGGCTCTGTCCAGGAAGCCGCGCCGGTCTATCGTGCCGTGCACATAGGCGTCAAACAGGATCAGCAGTTCCTGGTCAAAATCGGCGGCGGTCAGGCGTGGCTTCATGGGTTGTCTCCTTGAAATGAATGCGCAAGCATAGCGGCGCGCGCGAAGTCTTGCACGCCAAGGGCGGACCTGGCGGCCGCCGTCGCATGGCCATGGCCGGCAGGTTTTGGCGTTCCGGCGCACAATGCGCGCAGTTCACCCCTGGCAGGCCCTGTGCGGACCGGCCCATTGTTCAAAATAGTAAAAGGAGACTTTCCGTGAGCCAAATGCCCATCCTCCGCCCCGCGCCGCTGTTGCTGGCCACGTTGGCCTGCACCGCGCTGCTGGCGGCCTGTGCTTCCGGCGGTGCCGGTTCTTCCTCTGGCGGCGCCACGGTCACCGCAGCGCCTGCCGGCACGCTGTCGCGCGACGCCATTGCCCGCATCGTCAATGACCCCGGGCGCGCCGCAGCCGACCGCGAGAACGACAAGCGCCGCAAGCCGGAACAGATGCTGGCCTTCCTCGACCTGCGACCGGGCATGATGGCGCTGGATGTCAGTGCCGGGCGCGGCTACACCACCGAGTTGCTGGCGCGCGCCGTCGGGCCGGCGGGCCGCGTGTATGGCCAGCGCCCGCCGCCCAACCCGACGCCGCCGCCGGCACCGGCAGCGCCCGAAGGGCAGTCGCACCCCAGCGCCGCGCCGGCCCCTGCGGCACCCGCACCGGCGGTGATGCCCACGCTGGCCGAGCGCATCAAGAACCCGGCCACGCCCAACATCGTGCAGGTGCTGCGCAAGTTCGACGACCCTGTACCGCCCGAGGTGGCGCCAGGCAGCCTGGACCGTGTGACGCTGATGTTCAACTACCACGACTTCGGCTTCATGAATGTCAACCGTGCGGCCATGAACGCGGCTGTCTTCGCGGCGCTGAAGCCCGGTGGCATCTATGTGGTGGCCGACCACGCGGGTCGGCCTGGCACCGGCATCTCCGAATCCGGCACGCTGCACCGGGTGGAAGAGGCCTTTGTGCGCAAGGAGGCCGAGGCCGCCGGCTTCAAGCTGGTTGCGAGTGCCGACTTTCTGCGCAACCCCAATGACCCACGTGACAAGAACACGCCCGAGCCGGCGCAGCCGAAGGATGAGTTTGTGTTGAAGTTTGTGAAGCCTTGATTTCGAGGCGTCATGGGTGATCCGGGTGCGCTGTTGGCACGCGCTCTTCTGCTGTTGATCAAGGGGTGGGGCGCGTGGGGCCTCGGCGCTCCGGGGTGACGACTGCGCCCGGGGCACTTTCGCGCGCACCGGGTCGGCCATGGCTTGACAGGTGGGTGGCCGGTGGGGCGCGGTGCGCGCTCAGGACGCGGCTAACCGGGGCCAAGCCTCCCCGCCATTCTTCCTTGGTGACGGCTGTTCAAGACACGGGTGCGCCAACCCAGCCGCGCCAACACCAAGTTCAAATCGCGATACACAACTCCGGCAAAAAATTCTCCTGCTCCCCCTTGCGTGCATACCCCAGCGGGTTGGCCACCACGCGGCAGCCGTTCTTCATGTAGTCGCTCGGGCAGTGCAGATGCCCATGCAGCCACAGCTGCGCCTTGGGCAAAAACTCGTCATCCATGGCGTTGCAAAAACCGGCGGTGCCGGGCTTCAGGCCATAGCGCGGGTCGGCGCTGAGCAGGCTGGGGGCGAAATGCGTGACCACCACCGTGGGCCCGTCGTCAAACGGCTGTGCCAGCGCCTCACGCAGCCACGCCTGGCTTTGCAGCGACAGCGTGCGCACCTGCTCGGCCAGGAAGGGTTCACCGCCAATCGTCGTGTTGGTGGTGCGCAAATAGAAATTGGCGGCGCGGTAGGCCTTGTCGCGCGCCTTCATCTGTGCAGTCAGGCTGCCGTCCGCCGGCACCAGCGACTCGAAATCGCTCCACAGCGTGCTGCCGATGAAACGCGCCGGCCGGCCATCGGCGCCGCGCAGCACCAGGGTTTGCTGTTCCAGCCAGGTGATGCCCAAACGCTCACAACTGGCGCGCAGCCGTTGGTGCGCTTCTTCGAACACCAGGTTGTCGTACTCATGGTTGCCGGGCACGAACAGCACCGGCGTGGGCCAGCCCTGCAGCGGCGAGAAGCGCGCCAGGCCGAAGTCTTCGTCGGTCAGGCTGGAGCCCGCCTGGTAGGAGCCTATGTCGCCGGCCAGCACCAGCAGGTCGGCGCCGGGCGCGGGGCTGGGCTGCCAGTGCGGGTGGCCTTCCAGGTGCAGGTCGGACAGCAGTTGAATCTTCATGCAGGGGCGGTTGCGGCAGCGGCAGCAACAGCAGTGGGAAATTGTTGCGCTGCCAGTTGGTGGATGATGCCGCGCAGCCACTGGTGGGCGGCGTCGCGTTGCTGGCTATGGTGCCACACCGCGTCCACGTGGATGGCCGGCACCGCCATCGGCAACTCGCGCAGTATCAGCTCATGCGCCATGCCGGTCACGCTGACAAAGTGGCGCGGCAGCACCGTCAGCAGGTCGGAATTGGCCACCACCCGGCCGGCGGTGAAAAACTGGTTCACCGTCAGCACCACCCGGCGCTCGCGGTTGATGGCGGCCAGCGCCTGGTCCGTGAAGCCGTAGGGCCGGCCGGAAAAGCTCACCAGCAGGTGGCGCGCGGCGCAATAGGCGTCCAGCGTCAGCGGCACTTCAGCCAGCGGGTGGCCGCGCCGCATCACGCACACATAGTCGCCGTTGAACAGCCGCTGGTAGGAGAACAACACCGGTTCGCCGGCCTGGGCCTGTGCCGCCAGGTCGGCCACCAGCAGCGGAAAGTAGCCCACCGCCATGTCGGCGGTGTGTTCGCTCAGCAGGCGGCGCGGGTCGCGCGTGGTCAGCGGCAGCACGCGCAGCGACACGCCGGGGGCCTCGCGGTCCATCACGTTGACCAGGGGCGGTATCAGCTCGGCGGCGGTGGCGTCGGCCATGGCCAATACGAAGGTGGTCTGGGCCTGCGCTGGCTCAAAACCGGCTGGGGCCATGGCGTCTTGCAGCCGCTGCAGCGCCTCACGCACTGCTGGCCACAGGCTTTGCGCGTAGGGGGTGGGCTGCATGCCTTGGCCGCTGCGCTGCACCAGCTCATCGCCCAGGCGTTCGCGCAGCCGGCGCAGCGCGTTGCTGACGGCCGGCTGCGTCATCGCCAGGTTGTGGGCGGCCTTGGTCAGGCTGCGCTCGGCCATCACCTCGTGGAACACGCGCAGCAGGTTCAGGTCCAGCGTGCGGAAATTCAGTGACGGGGGGGTCATGCGGTCAATATATCACTACCATGAATGTTAGTCATCACAGATATAAAGTTGAATCGCACACGGGTAAACCCTAGTATATGAGCAACGTCCGGGCCGGTGGGCTCGGGTGGCAAACAGAAAGAAAGGGAAACACACCATGAACAGCATCGTTCTACCTTCTCGCACCGCTACCGTTGCGCCCGCGATCGTCGGCGTGCAGCCTGCCGCCCCGCGTCTGGACGGCGCCAAGGGCTTGGCCGCCATGCTGTTGGCCGCCATGGTGGCCGCGTTGGTGGTGTTGGGTGACCAACTGATCAGCACCTGGGCCGACGAGCACCTGCTGGTGGCCTGGATCGCGCTGTGGGTGGTGGTCTTTTCCGCCGTGGCGCTGCTGGCCTCTTCCAGCAGCCAACTGGCCAGCCGCCTGTTGGGCAAGCTGGCTGAGCGCCGTGAGCGCGCCCGCCGCGCCCGTGCCGATGAGCGCCTGTGGTCGCTGGCACAAAGCGACAGCCGCGTGATGGCCGACCTGCAAGCCGCCATCAGCCGCGCGCAAGATTGATCGGCAGGTGGCTGTTGCAGCCACCTTGAGGGCCTGCCGGCCCATGGAATAAGCCGCCCACCGGGCGGCTTTCTTATTTGCTGAGGGCTGAAAAGGATCAGGCGGCCAGGCGCTGCTCGATCATGGCCTTGGTGTCCACCAGCTGCTTGGGCAGATGGTGTGCCAGTTGCTGGAACAGCTCGCTGTGCAACTTCAGCTCTTGTTGCCAGGCGGCGCGGTCAATGCTGGTGACGGTGTTGAACTGCGCCAGCGTGAAATCCAGGCCGGTCCAGTTGAGTTCGGCATAGGCCGGGCTGATGCCGAACACGTGTTCGTTGCCAGTGGCCTGGCCTTCGATGCGGTCGATCATCCACTTCAGCACGCGCATGTTCTCGCCGTAGCCGGGCCAGACGAACTTGCCATCTTCGCCCTTGCGGAACCAGTTGGTGGTGTAGATGCGTGGCAGTTTGGCGTTGGTTTTCTCCAGCTTGCTGCCCAGGCTCAGCCAGTGCTGGAAGTAGTCGCTCATGTTGTAGCCCATGAAGGGCAGCATGGCGAACGGGTCGCGCCGCACCACGCCTTGCTGCCCGGCGGCGGCGGCGGTGGTCTCGCTGCCCATGGTGGCCGCCATGTACACGCCTTCGGTCCAGTTGCGCGCCTCGGTCACCAGCGGCACCGTGGTGGAGCGGCGGCCGCCGAAGATGAAGGCATCGATGGCCACACCCTTCGGGTCGTCCCAGGCCGGGTCCAGCGCCGGGTTGTTGGTGGCGGCGACGGTGAAGCGGGCGTTCGGGTGTGCGGCCTTGGCGCCGGTTTCCTTGGCAATCGCCGGCGTCCAGTCCTTGCCTTGCCAGTCGATCAGGTGCGCCGGGGCGTCGCTCATGCCTTCCCACCAGACGTCGCCATCGTCGGTCAAAGCCACGTTGGTGAAGATCACGTCGCGCGTCAGGCTGGCCATGCAATTGGGGTTGGTCTGCTCGTTGGTGCCGGGGGCGACGCCGAAGTAGCCGGCTTCGGGGTTGATGGCGTACAGGCGGCCGTCTTGTCCGGGCTTGATCCAGGCGATGTCGTCACCGATGGTGGTGACCTTCCAGCCTTCGAAACCGGCTGGCGGAATCAGCATGGCGAAATTGGTCTTGCCGCAGGCGCTGGGGAAGGCGGCGGCCACGTGGTACTTTTTGCCGTCGGGCTTGCTGACGCCCAGGATCAGCATGTGCTCGGCCAGCCAGCCCTGGTCACGCCCCATGGTGGAGGCAATGCGCAGCGCGAAACACTTCTTGCCCAGCAGCGCGTTACCGCCGTAGCCCGAGCCGTAGCTCCAGATCTCGCGCGTGGCGGGGTAATGCACGATGTACTTGGTGGTGTTGCAGGGCCAGGCCACATCCTTCTGGCCGGCTGCCAACGGCGCGCCCACGGTGTGCACGCAAGGGACGAATTCGCCGTCCACGCCCAGCACGTCGTACACCGCCTTGCCCATGCGTGTCATGATCTTCATGTTGACGGCCACGTAGGGGCTGTCGGACAGTTCGACGCCGATGTGGGCGATCGGCGAGCCCAGCGGGCCCATGGAGAAGGGCACCACATACAGGGTGCGGCCGCGCATGCAACCGTCAAACAGCGGCTGTAGCGTGGCGCGCATGTCGGCCGGGGCCATCCAGTTGTTGGTGGGGCCGGCGTCTTCCTTGGCGTCGGTGCAGATGAAGGTGCGGTCTTCAACCCGTGCCACGTCGGTCGGGTCGGACGTCGCCAGGAAGCTGTTGGGGCGCTTGGCGGGGTTGAGCTTTTTGAAAGTGCCGGCGTCCACCAGTTGCTGGCACAGGCGGGCGTATTCTTCTTCGCTGCCGTCGCACCAGTAAATGGTGTCAGGCTTGCACAGGGCGGCCATGTCGGCCACCCAGGCCAGAAGGTGCGCATTCCTGACGAATGGCGGCGCGTTCAGGTTCAGGCCCTGCATCACGGGTGAGTTCATTTGAAAAGCTCCTATGTTGAAAATCGTCTTTTCAAAGCCGCCAGCAACGCCGGCCGGCTTGGAAAAAACGATTCACTGCGCAGTCGGCTCTCGGGCGTTGCATGAGTGGCAACATAGGTCAGGTGTGGGCGGGTGGCTCACAATCCGTGGGTCGGCTAAAACCAATTTTATGAACTGGGGCGCCAATTACATCGCAGTTACCGTGAAAAAGTATGCAAAAAAAGCATGAGTTTATGCAGATGAGAGAAAACGGCTCGGCACCGATGCGGCTGGCCATCCTGGGCAATTCGGGCTCGGGCAAATCCACGCTGGCCCGGTCTTTGGCACAAAGGCATGGTTTAGCGCTGCTGGACCTGGACACCGTGGCCTGGGAGCCCGGCCAGGTGGCGCAGCCGCGCGACCCGCAAACCGCCCGGGCGGAAGTGCAGCGCTTCTGCCAGACGTCAACGCGCTGGGTGGTGGAAGGGTGTTATGCCAGCCTGGTGCAGGCGGCGCTGGCGCAGGGCGCAGATGAGCGCGACGCACAGAGGGTGGAACTGCTGTTCCTGAACCCGGGCGAGGCGGTATGCCTGGACAACTGCCGCCTGCGGCCCTGGGAGCCGCATAAATATGCGTCCAAGGCCAGGCAGGACGAGAACTTGCCGTCGCTGCTCAGTTGGGTGAGTGATTACTACCGGCGCGACGGAGAGATGTCGCTGCGGGGGCACCAGGCGTTGTTTGACGCCTACAACGGCCCCAAAAGGCTGGTCAGCCAGCAAGCGCAAGCGCTGCCGGTGACCGGTCAAACCCTCAGGCCATGCTGACGGCGATGAAAGCCAACAGGAACATCAGCACGCCGCCCACCAGAGGCAGCACGATGGGCATGGCCGGCACGATGGCTTCCACGGGATCGGCGGCTGGGTGTTCGGTGTTGTTCGAGGCGGGCGCGGACATGGTTTTTCCTTCAATCGGGTTCTTGGGGCGATTTTAACCGCCGAGCGGCGTTCAGACCACCTGGGCTTCCAGCCCGGCCGCGCTCAAGCTCGCCAGCACGGCGCGGATGTGCTCCGGCCCGCGCGTCTGTATCACCAGTTCCACCTCCACGTTTTGCGCCGACAGCGTGGTGAAGGCGCGCTGGTGGTGCACCTCGTCGATGTTGGCACCGGCCTCGGCCACGGTGGCGGTGATCTTGGCCAGTGTGCCCGGCACGTCGCGCGCGCTGACGCGTATGCGCGCCAGCCGGCCGGCCCGCACCATGCCGCGCTCGATGATGGCCGACAGCAGCAGTGGATCGATGTTGCCGCCGCACAGCACCAGTCCCACCCGTTTGCCTTGGAAGCGCTCCTTGTACTTCAGCAGCGCGGCCAGGCCGGCCGCGCCGGCGCCTTCGACCAGCGTCTTTTCAACCTCCAGCAACATCACAATGGCTTGTTCGATGTCGCCCTCGTCCACCAGCACCAGATCATCCACCAGCCTGGCGATGATGGCCTGGGGCAGCTTGCCTGGCGTGCCTACGGCGATGCCCTCGGCAATGCTGCTGCTGCCCTGGGGATGCTGCGTGCCTTTGATGGCGTTGACCATGGCCGGAAAGCGAGCCGTCTGCACGCCGACGATCTCAATGCCGGGCTTCAGGGCCTTGGCCGCAGTGGCCATGCCGGCGATCAGCCCGCCGCCGCCGACGGCCACGATCAGCGTGTCCAGCTCCGGCACGTCGCGCAGCATTTCCAGCGCCACCGTGCCCTGGCCGGCGACGATGTCGGCATCGTCGTAAGGGTGCACAAACACCAGTTGCTGCTGTTCGGCCACAGCCAGTGCATGGGCGCGGGCCTCTTCCAGCGTGTCGCCGTACAACACCACCTCGGCACCGAAGCCGCGCGTGCGCTCCACCTTGACGCCCGGCGTGAAGCGCGGCATCACGATGACGGCACGCAAGCCCAGCCGCTGCGCGTGGTAGGCCACGCCCTGGGCGTGGTTGCCGGCGCTCATGGCAACCACGCCATTGGGCTTGTTGCCCATGGCGGCCGTGCCCAGCTGGGCCAGCTTGTTGCAGGCGCCGCGCTCCTTGAATGAGGCAGTGAACTGCAGGTTTTCGAACTTCAGGAACACTTGCGCGCCGGTGATGTCCGACAGTGTTTGGGACGCCACGCAGGGCGTGTTCAGCACCTGGCCTTGCAGGCGCTCGGCGGCACCCTGGATGTCTTTCAGTTCAAGCATGGTGGCATTGTCGTCGGTTGCGCGCGTGGGCGTCGCGAGTCCATCTGCACCTGCCGGGTCAGCACCTCGTGCCCACTCGGATTCTGGCGGTGCGGCGGCGCGCGTCAACCCCCTCGCAAGCCGGCCACAACGCTCGCACGGGTTTTGCAAAAAAGCCGCTTCCATCTTTGCGCGGACTGGGTTATCGTCATTGCGCGCAAGGGATACTTCCCCAGGGCTACTGGAGGCTAGGAATGGCCAAGCGTTTGGGATCGGATTTGTCGGCCGGCGGACACATGTTGCAGTCGCCGGGGCTGAAGGAAGCCCCGGTGCTGGACCTGATGTGTTCGCACTTCGTGTTGTCCCTCGCGGCTCGCCAGGGGCCGAGTTTCAACGCCCGGCGCGACCTCACCAGCCTGATCTCCATGGCCGGCCGCCACTTGGTGTGGCCAGCGCCGGTGTTGTTGCGTTTGCGCGAATTCTTGTCGCGGCGCTGCGCGGGCAACGAAATCTGGCGCGGGCACGAGGGGCTCAAACCAGCCGAATTCCTGGCCCGCCATGGCGTCTGGCGCGGCCCCTACGAGGAAGGTACGCTGTTCTTCCATCTGGACGAGTTCGCCAAGGACCACCCGAAGGATTTGCTGGCCGTGCTGGCGGTGACCGGCGAATGGCTGACGCAGTCGCTGAAAAAGCAGTCCACCCTGGTGGAGAAGAACATCGACGCGCTGGCCGGTCTGCTGCAGCTCAACCGCGCCGAGCGCGCACTGTTGCTGTACGGCACGCTGGCGCGTTACCAGCGTGACCTGCGCAGCATCCTGGTGGAGTTCAAGGTCAACAACGCGCCAGAGGCCTACGCGATGATCGCCGAGATTGCCGGCGTCAAGGCCAGCGATGTCGGCGAGGCGCTGCGCGCCGGCTCGCGCCTGGAGCGCACGGGTCTGGTGGAAAACCTGATCTCCGAGCACAACATCACCGACCTGGCCGACCTGATGAAGGTCAGCGAAAAACTGCCACCGGTGCTGATGCGCGAGTACCGCGACCAGGCCGAGCTGATGGCGGTGTTCACCCGCCCGTCCAGCAAGAGCCCGCTGGCCGAGGCCGACTTTGCCTTTGTGCAGCACGATGTGCAGGTGCTCAGCGCATTGCTGCGCAGCGCCGTGATGGGCAAGGAGGCGGGCGTCAATGTGTTGCTGTACGGCCCGCCAGGCACCGGCAAGACCGAGCTGGCCAAGGTGGTGGCGCAGGCCGCCGGGCTGGAGCTGTTTGAGGTGGAATATGCCGACCGCGACGGCAACTCCTTGAGCGGGCGCGACCGCTACCGCTCACTGCAGATCGCCCAGGGCTTCCTGAAAGGCTGCGCGCAGGCGGCGCTGCTGTTCGATGAGGTGGAGGATGTGTTTCCGCCCATTTCCACCGAGGCGGCGCAGCTGCTGGCGCGCGCAGAGCAGGTGGTGGCGCCCGGCAACGGCAGCGTCAGCGGCAAGGCCTGGGTGAACCAGATCCTGGAATCCAACATGGTGCCCACCATCTGGGTGACCAACCGCATTGAGCAGATCGACCCGGCCTTCCGTCGCCGCTTTGCCTACCACCTGGAGCTGAAATCACCGCCGCCCGGCGCGCGTGAAAATCTGGTGCGCAAGACGCTGGAGGGTGTGCAGGTGTCTGACGGTTTTGTGGCCCGGTTGACCGCTCGGCGCGGTTTGACGCCGGCACAAATCCGCACGGCCGTGCGTTTTGCCGGTCTGGTGGCGCAGGCCGGCCCGAATGGCGTGCAGCAGACGGTCGGTGCCGACGGGCCAGCGCGCATGGAGTCGCTGATCGAGCGCCAGCTGCACAACGCCGACATGGCGCTGGGCAAGTACGGCGCCGAGCTGGCGCCCCGGCGCAGTGTGACGCATTACGAGCTGGGCATGCTGAATGTGGAGAGCCGCTTCGACATTCCGCGCATCATCCAGGCGCTGCAGGTGCGTGGCCATGGCACGCTGTGCTTCCATGGTGCCCCGGGCACCGGCAAGACGGCGCTGGCCGAGCACATTGCCGACACACTGGGCAAGGCGCTGATGGTCAAGCAGGCCAGCGACCTGATGAGCAAGTTCGTTGGCGAGACAGAGCAGAACATGGCGGGCATGTTCCGCGAAGCGCAGACCGAGAACGCCGTGCTGCTGCTGGACGAAGCCGACAGCTTCCTGCAGGACCGGCGTGGCGCCCAGCGCACCTACGAGGTGACCGAGGTCAACGAAATGCTGCAGGGCATGGAGCGCTTCGACGGCATCTTCATCTGCACCACCAACCTGATGGACGCTGTGGACCAGGCGGCGCTGCGCCGCTTCACCTTCAAGATCAAGTTCAAGCCCTTGACGCGCGCCCAGCGCGAGGCCATGTTCGTCACCGAGGCACTGGAGGGCGACGCCAGTCTGCTGGCACCCGCTCTCGTCAGCGCGCTGGCCGCGCTGGACCAGCTGTGCCCGGGTGATTTTGCCGCCGTCAAGCGCCAGGCGGTGATCCTGGACGCACGGCTGACGCCACAGGAGTTCTTGGAGCAACTGCAGGCCGAGCACCGCATCAAACCCGAGGTGCGCGAGGCGCGGAGCATGGGGTTCATGCAGTAGCGGGTGGATGGTTCAGGTGTGGTGTTTGTAGCCGGATTCGCGCTGATGACGCAGCGCCAGCAGGAAGATGGTGTCCAAGCCTGCGACGTAGCGGTACAACGCCACATAGCCGCGAACACCGCGGCCTATCACCAGTTCACGCTTGCCATTGCGCACCGGACGGCCCATCAGGGGACTGCTGCTCAGGATGTTGATCGCCTGCATAATTTCGGCGATGCGCTGAGGGGCACTGACAGGATCGAACGTGGCAATGTGGTCAAAGAACCGGTCGAAGTCGTCAAAGACCTCGGGTGCCAGTTCTATGCGGGTCATGGGGCTGACGTGTTTGCCTTGAGTTTGCGGGCGGCCGGCTTGCGCGCGCGCTCACCGCTGGCCCGGGCCTTCAGGTAGGCTTGGGCGTCATCCCAAGGCACAGTCTTGCCTGTAGCCTGAATGCCTTGCCAGCGCGTGTCGGCCAGCGCATGGAAGGCATTGTCTTCCTCGGCTTGGGCCACTGTTTGGGCAATGGCCTCCAAGATGAAGGCGTGTGCCGTCACCCCGGCTTGTTCGGCGGCCGCGGCAACACGACTCTTCAGCTCGTCTTCCAGGCGTATCGTGGTGGTGGACATGAGGTCACAATCGGTTTTGCACATTTAAATAGTAGCACTAAAGTGCTACAAATGGCAAATCACCCAAATCCCCAATACCGACGGGCTTGATCCTTGCACTTCGCGCAGGTGTCCGACAGACCCGCGGCATGAATCGCATCAGAATACTTGTCGGTGGTGCCTGGCTGGAATAAATCACGAAGGAATACAACATGACGGATGACACCAAGATCTGCCCAGTCTGCGGCGAGACCATCAAGGCGGTGGCCATCAAGTGCCGCTTTTGCAACACCGATCTGGCGGCCTTCGCCGCCGCGCGCGAGGGTGCAGCTGAAACGCCGCTGTTCAGCGGCCACCCGGCGGTGATCTCCAGCTTCTGGCAATGGCCCGTGGTGCTGGTCACGCTGGGCATTGGTTACCTGGTGTACTGGGTGCAGAGCCTGGCCACAACCTACCAGATCACCAACCAGCGGGTGATGGTGGAGCGCGGCATCTTCTCCAAGCAGAAGGAGAGCATAGAGCTGTTCCGCATCGACCACTTCGACGTGCACAAGCCCCTGGGCATGCGGCTGGTGGGGCATTGTGTGCTGCACCTGCGTTCGTCGGACACCAACTTCCCGTCGGTGATGCTGCAGGGGATTCCGAAGTTGGAGGAGATGGCCGACACGCTGCGCGAATGCTCGCTGCGCGAACGCACGCGGCGGCGGGTAACGACGGTGGTGCAGGCCTGAAGGGGCGATTAACCCGGGCTCAGGCTTCCTGCTGGACCACCCGCAGCACGTCGTCTCCGTAGGCTTCCAGCTTCTTGGCGCCAATGCCGCTGATGCCCTGCAGGTCATGCACGCTGTGCGGCGCGCGCTCGGCGATCGCCGCCAGCGTGGCGTCGTGGAAGATCACGTAGGCTGGCAGGTTGTGCGAGCGCGCCACCTCGGCGCGCCAGGCCTTCAGCGCGGCAAAGCGCTGCTGGGCGGCATCGTCCAGCGCGGCGGCGACTTTGGGGGTGGCCTTGGCGGCGTTGCCGCGCTTGCTGCTGCCCTTGCGCTCGACCGGCTGCGACACCGATTCGCGCAGCATCACCGCCACATCGCCCTTGAGCACGGCGCGCGAGCCCTCGGTCAGTTGCAGCGTGTTGAAGGCCTCGCTGTTGACGTTGACGGCGCCGATGGCGATCAGCTGGCGCAGCACGCCGCGCAGCTGCTGCTCGCTCAGCTCAGGGCCGACGCCGTAGGTGCTGAGCTGCTCGTGGCCGAACTGCGTCACTTTCTCGGTCTGCTTGCCGCGCACGATGTCCATCAGGTGGCCGGCGCCGAAGCTGATGCCGCTCATCTGTTGCACGCGGTAGATGGTGCTGAGCAGCTTGCGGGCGGCATCGGTGCCGTCCCACACGGCTGGCGGCTGCAGGCAGTTGTCGCAATTTCCGCATGAGGTTTTAGCGGCTTGAGCCAGCGGCTGGCCTTCGCCGTCGCTGGTATCCGGCCCGGCACCATAGGTTTCGCCGAAATAACCCAGCAGCCGAACGCGCCGGCAATCGGTGGCCTCGGCCAGGCCCAGCAGCGCGTCCAGCTTGCCGCGCATCACCTGTTTGAACTCTTCGCCGGCGGGGCTCTCATCAATCATGCGGCGCTGGTTGACCACGTCTTGCAGGCCGTAGCTCATCCAGGCATTGGCCGGTTCGCCGTCGCGGCCGGCGCGGCCGGTTTCCTGGTAGTAGCCCTCGATGTTCTTGGGCATGTCCAGGTGGGCGACAAAGCGCACATCGGGTTTGTCTATGCCCATGCCGAAGGCGATGGTGGCCACCATCACGATGCCGTCCTCGCGCAGGAAGCGGTCCTGGTTGTTCTGTCGCACCTTGGCGTCCAGCCCGGCGTGGTAGGGCAGGGCATTGATGCCGGCGCCACTCAGCGTTTGTGCCACTTCTTCCACCCGTTTGCGCGACTGGCAATACACCACCCCCGCATCGCCCGTGTGCTCTCGCTCGATGAAGCGCAGCAGCTGCAAGGTCGGGTCTTTCTTCTCGACGATGGTGTAGCGGATGTTGGGCCGGTCGAAGCTGCTGACGAATTGCTGGGCCTCTTCCAGCTGCAGCCGCTCAACGATGTCGGCGCGGGTGATGTCATCGGCCGTGGCCGTCAGGGCCAGGCGCGGTACGCCGGCATAGCGCTCGTGCAGCACGGTGAGCGCCCGGTACTCCGGCCGGAAGTCATGGCCCCACTGGCTGACACAATGCGCTTCGTCGATGGCAAACAGGCTCAAGGCCCCGCGCGCATGCAACGCATCCAGCTGGGCCAGGAAGCGCGGTGTGGTCACGCGCTCGGGCGCGGCATAGAGCAGTGTCAGCTCGCCGCGCATCATCTGGCGTTCCACCTCGCTGGCCTCGTCCATCGACAGTGTGGAATTCAAGAAGGTGGCGCTGACGCCCACCTCCTGCAAGGCACCCACCTGGTCGTGCATCAGCGCGATCAGCGGCGACACCACGATGGCCAGGCCCAGCCCCTGGCGCTGGCGGGCAATGGCCGGTATCTGGTAGCACAGCGACTTGCCGCCGCCGGTGGGCATCAGCACCAGCGCGTCGCCGCCGGCCACCACGTGGTCGACGATGGCTTCCTGTCGGCCACGGAATTGCTCGTAGCCGAAAACTTCGTGCAGGATGGAATGGGGCGTCGACATGTATAAAACTCCAGCCCCTATTGTCGGGGGGATTTTCCAGGAATTCGAGCTTAAAGTGACGCTTCTTTCTACAATATTGGTTATGAAGCCCATCACCTACACCCGTGGCCAGGCCTTGCCTGGCATCCTCGCCAGCCGCATTGCCGTTCTGGACGGCGCCATGGGCACGATGATCCAGCGCTTCAAACTGAACGAAGCGCAGTACCGGGGTGAGCGCTTCAAGGACTTCCACAAGGACGTCAAGGGCAACAACGAGCTGCTCAGCCTGACGCGCCCGGACGTCATCACCGACATTCACGAAAAGTACCTGGCCAGCGGTGCCGACCTGATCGAGACCAACACCTTTGGCGCCACCCGCGTTGCCCAGGCCGACTACGACATGGCCGACCTGGCCTACGAGATGAACCTGGCCTCGGCCAAGCTGGCGCGCGCCGCCTGCGACAAATACTCGACGCCGGACAAGCCGCGCTTCGTGGCCGGCGCCCTGGGCCCCACGCCCAAGACCGCCAGCATCAGCCCGGACGTCAATGACCCCGGCGCGCGCAACGTCAGCTTTGAAGAGCTGCGCGCCTCCTACTACGAGCAGACCAAGGGGCTGGTGGAGGGTGGCGCCGACCTGATCCTGGTGGAAACCATTTTCGACACGCTGAACGCCAAGGCGGCGCTGTTCGCCGTCGACGAATATTTTGCTGATTCGGGCCAGCGACTGCCCCTGATCATCAGCGGCACGGTGACGGATGCCTCGGGTCGCATCCTGAGCGGCCAGACGGTCACCGCCTTCTGGTACAGCGTGCGCCATGCGCAGCCGCTGGCCATAGGCCTGAACTGCGCGCTGGGTGCGGCGCTGATGCGCCCCTACATCCAGGAGCTGAATCGCGTGGCGCCTGACACCTTCATCAGCTGCTACCCCAACGCCGGCCTGCCCAACCCGATGTCGGACACCGGCTTTGACGAAACGCCTGATGTGACGGCCCGCCTGGTGCGCGAATTCGCCGCCGAGGGGCTGGTCAACATCGTCGGCGGCTGCTGCGGCACCACGCCGGACCACATTGGCGCGATTTGCGCGGCGGTGGCGCCCCTGCCGACGCGTCAGCGGCAGAACGGTTTTTTCTACAAGGAAGCGGCCTAAATTCGGCGGCTTAGCGGGGCTGTTTCGCTGGCTGCCGACGCCGCTGGTGCGCGTGGCTACGCGGATGTCCCCCGGGCCTGCGGCCCTCCTCCTTGATTCCGCTCCGCCACGCGCCCCTGCGACATCGGGTCAATTGGCACGCGCAACGCTTGAATTTCCGAACACCGGCACGCCAACCACGTCGGCAAGATCAGGTCGTCATGGCACTCTGCGCGGCGGCATCAAGGAGGAGGCCCGCAGGGCCGGGGGGACAGCCGCGGAGCGGAGTGCCGTGGCGGCGTGATCCCCCCAACCGTAGCGGTGATGCATTGAATCCATGGTGAACAGGCCTCCGAAGGCGTAAAATCACGCCATCCAAGGAGCGTTGCAGCGCCGGCATCTCACCGGCGTCAGGCTTGGATATCGCAACGGCGCTCACCTGAACAATTGTTTTGCAGGTGAGCCGCATGTCCGAATCAATCCCATCTTCTGTTGCCCCCATGCTGCTGTCCGGCCTCGAGCCGGTGCGCATCGACGCGTCTTCGCTGTTCGTCAACGTCGGTGAGCGCACCAACGTCACCGGGTCCAAGGCCTTTGCCCGCATGATCCTGAACGGCCAGTTCGAGGAGGCGCTGGCGGTGGCGCGCCAGCAGGTGGAAAACGGCGCCCAGATCATCGACGTCAACATGGACGAGGCCATGCTGGACAGCCAGGCCGCGATGGTGCGCTTTTTGAACCTGATTGCCAGCGAGCCCGACATCGCCCGCGTGCCCATCATGATCGACTCCAGCAAGTGGAGCGTGATCGAGGCTGGCCTGCGCTGCGTGCAGGGCAAGGCCATCGTCAACTCCATCAGCATGAAGGAGGGCGTGGAGGCCTTCAAGCAGCAGGCCACGCTGCTGCGCCGCTACGGCGCCGCCGCCGTGGTGATGGCCTTTGACGAAAAGGGCCAGGCCGACACCTATGAGCGCAAGATCGAAATCTGCGAGCGCGCCTACCGCATCCTGGTGGACGAGGTGGACTTTCCGGCCGAAGACATCATCTTCGACCCCAACATCTTCGCCATTGCCACCGGCATCGACGAGCACAACAACTACGCGGTGGACTTCATCAACGCCACCCGCTGGATCAAATCCAACCTGCCCGGCGCCAAGGTGTCGGGTGGTGTCAGCAACGTCAGCTTCTCGTTCCGCGGCAACGACCCGGTGCGCGAGGCCATCCACACCGTGTTCCTGTACCACGCGATACAGGCCGGCATGGACATGGGCATCGTCAACGCCGGCATGGTGGGCGTGTACGACGACCTGGAGCCGGAATTGCGCGAGCGCGTGGAAGACGTGGTGCTGAACCGTCGGGCGGATTCGGGCGAGCGGCTGGTGGAGATTGCCGAGTCGGCCAAGGGCGCAGCCAAGGATGACAGCAAACGGCTGGAGTGGCGCGGCACGGCCGACGCACCGGCAACTGTCGGCCAACGCTTGTCGCACGCGCTGGTGCATGGCATCACCGACTTCATCACCGAGGACACCGAAGAGGCTTACCAGGGCATATTGGCCAAGGGCGGCCGGCCATTGCACGTGATCGAAGGCCCGCTGATGGATGGCATGAACATCGTCGGCGACCTGTTCGGCCAGGGCAAGATGTTCCTGCCGCAGGTGGTGAAGAGCGCACGCGTGATGAAGCAGGCGGTGGCGCATTTGATCCCCTACATCGAGGAAGAAAAGCGCCAGCAGGAGGCCGCCGGTGAAGACGTGCGCGCCAAGGGCAAGATCATCATCGCCACCGTCAAGGGTGACGTGCACGACATCGGCAAGAACATCGTCACGGTGGTCTTGCAGTGCAACAACTTCGAAGTCGTCAACATGGGCGTGATGGTGCCCTGCCATGAGATCCTGGCGCGTGCCAAGGTGGAGGGCGCCGACATCGTGGGCCTGTCGGGCCTGATCACGCCCAGCCTGGAAGAAATGCAATACGTGGCCGGCGAGATGCAGAAGGATGAGCACTTCCGCATCAAGAAGATCCCGCTGCTGATCGGTGGCGCCACCACCTCGCGCGTGCACACGGCGGTGAAGATCGCGCCGCACTATGAAGGCCCGGTGGTCTACGTGCCGGACGCCTCGCGCAGTGTCAGCGTGGCGCAAAGCCTGCTGTCGGAGCAGGCCGCCAAATACATTGACGAGCTGAACGCCGACTACGAGCGCGTGCGCCACCAGCATGCCAACAAGAAGCAGGTGCCGCTGTGGCCGCTGGCCAAGGCACGCGCCAACAAGACGCCGGTGGATTGGGCCAGCTTCATTCCCGCCCAGCCCAAGTTCATCGGCCGGCGCGTGTTCAAGAACTTCGATTTGACGGAACTGGCCAAGTTCATCGACTGGGGCCCGTTCTTCCAGACCTGGGACCTGGCCGGCCCCTTCCCCGCCATCCTGAAAGACGAGGTGGTGGGCACGGAGGCGGTGCGCGTGTATGCCGATGCCCAGCGCATGCTGAAGCGCCTGATCGAAGGCCGCTGGCTGACCGCCAACGGCGTGGTGGGCCTGTACCCGGCCAACACCGTGAACGACGACGACATCGAGTTGTACACGGATGAGACGCGCAGCGAGGTGGCCATGACCTGGTATGGCCTGCGCCAGCAGACCGAGAAGCAGGTGATTGACGGCGTGATGCGCCCCAGCCGCTGCCTGGCCGACTTTGTCGCACCCAAGCCCGGTGTGAAGGGTGCCAGCCCCTTGCCCGACCACGTGGGCGTGTTCGCCGTCACCACCGGTATCGGCGCCGAGGTGAAGGAAAAGTACTTCAACGACGACAACGACGATTACTCGTCCATCATGCTCAAAGCCATCGCCGACCGCCTGGCCGAGGCCTTTGCCGAGTGCCTGCACCAGCGCGTGCGCACCGACCTGTGGGGCTATGCGCCGCAGGAAACGCTGGGCACCGATGAGCTGATCGCCGAGAAGTACCAGGGCATACGCCCTGCGCCCGGATACCCGGCCTGCCCGGACCACAGCGTCAAGCGCGACATGTTCGCGCTGCTGCATTGCGAAGAGATTGGCATGAGCCTTACCGAAAGCCTGGCCATGCTGCCGGCGGCCAGCGTCAGCGGCTTCTACCTGGCGCACCCCGACAGCACCTACTTCAACGTTGGCCGGGTCGGCGACGACCAGGTGCAGGACCTGGCCGCGCGCAAGGGCGTGGCCAAGCAGGACCTGGAGCGGCTGCTGGCGCCCAACCTGTGAGGGTTGCTGGCGCCCCAGCGGGGGACGGTGTACAGTGCGCGCTTTATTGACGCACTCACCCTGTCACATGCGCCTTGCTTTGCTTGTTTTTCGCCGCCTGCTGCCGCTGGCCGTTGTTTCCGCTGCGTTGCTCGGCGGCTTGTCCCCAGCCACCGCCGAGGTGGTGGACATCGGCAAGCCGCTGCCCCGCTTTGCGCTGCTGAAAGAGGGTACGCACCATTACCTGCGCTTCGTGCGCGGCAAGGACGATGGCAGCAACACGCCGATTGATATCTGGACGCGCGAGGTTCGTTTTGACGTTGCCACGGGACGCTTTCGCATCAAGCAGCGTTGGGACGCGGTGGGCGCCGCAGCGTCCACCAAGTGGCTGGATTCGGAATTCGAGCTGAACACCTTCCGCCCGGTCACGCACACGCGCATCACCGACCGCGACGGCAAGCGCCTGGTGGAGGGCTTTGCCTTTGCGCCGGACAAGGTCAGCGGATTGAGCGGCCTGGCCGACAACGCGCACAAGGATCTGGTCATTGCCACGCCCGAGCCGACCTTCAACTTCGAGACCGACATGGAGATGTTGCAGACGTTGCCGCTGGCTGAAGGCTACGAGGCGCAGATCAACTTCTACCATGGCGGCGGTGGCGCGCCCGCGCGCTACACCTTCAAGGTGGCCGGCAGCCAGGCGATTGCCGGCCCCGGCGGCCCGGTGGACGCGTGGGTGATCACCTGCGACTACAACCGGCCCGGCACGGTGTCGCGCTTCTGGTTTGCAAAGGGCACGCAGTTGATGCTGCGGCAGGAGAGCCTGATGCCCGATGGCCGCACCATGGTGAAGACGCTGGTCGACTGAGGTCGCTCAGGCGGCTTGCAGCTCGGCCGCTTCCTGGCCCTCAAACGCAAACCCTTCGTCGGCCCAGCCGGTCATGCCGCCAATCAATTCCTTCACCGGGTAACCCAGCCGCGCCAAGCGCAGCGCGCCCCGGTTGGCGCCATTGCAGTGCGGGCCGGCGCAGTACACCACGAACAGCGTGTCCTGCGGGTAGTGCGCCAGCGTGGTGGCCACCAGCTTGCCGTGCGGGATGTTGATGGCGCCGGGAATATGCCGCTTGGCATACATCGCCGGCGAGCGCACGTCCACCAGCACAAAATCCTTCTCGCCGCGCTGCAGGCTGTCGTGCGTGTCCCAGCAGTCGGCTTCGAACGTCAGGCGGGCGGCGAAATGGCGCTCGGCTTCTGCGGATGCGGCGGCGGGAATCTGGGCAACGGCACTGGGCATGGTGTTCTCCAAAAAAGAAGTGAATGAAGTCGTGATGGCTGCATTGTGGGCAAGGGTAGGGCGGTGGTACAGTGGCGGAAAAGACATTACCCGGTGAAAAACCGCCAAGCATGAAACCCCCGAGGCTACCGAAACAGTCCCAGCCAGCCCTGGCGGACGCTGTCCCTTCTGCGCCAGCAGGCCCTGGTCAGGTGGTGGTGCTGGCGTATGACGGTCTGGCCTTGTTCGAATTCGGCATTGCCACCGAACTGTTCGGTTTGCCACGCCCCGAGCTGGGCGTGCCCTGGTACGGCTTCAAGATTGCCAACGTGGACAGCGCACCCTGCCGCACCCTGGGTGGCCTGCAGATCGCGGCCCGCCATGGACTGGCCAGCCTGCGGCAGGCCCACACCATCGTGGTGCCGGGCTGGGGGGTGGACAAACCCGCTTCACCGGCGCTGGTGCGCGCCTTGCAGGCGGCGCAGCATCGCGGTGCGCGTTTCCTGTCCATTTGCTCAGGCGCTTTCCTGCTGGCGCGCGCCGGCCTGCTGGATGGCAAGCGTGCCACCACGCATTGGCGCTATGCCGACGCTCTGAGCGCGCAGTTTCCACAAGTGCAGGTGGTGCCCGACGTGCTGTATGTGGATGAGGGCCAGGTCATCACCTCGGCCGGCAGTGCCGCCGGGCTGGACGCCGGCCTGCACCTGATACGGCGCGACTTCGGCTCGGCCATCGCCAACCAGGTGGCGCGCCGGCTGGTGGTGACCCCGCAGCGCAGTGGCGGCCAGCGGCAGTTCATTCCGGCACCGGTGTATGCCGGCGCCAACAAGAAGTTCGACGGCGTGCTGGCCTGGGCGCAGGCGCACCTGGAGCAACCGCTGCAGGTCAAGGCGCTGGCCGACCAGGCGGCGATGAGCGAGCGCAACTTCCTGCGCCGCTTCAGCGAAACCACCGGCAGCGCGCCCAAGGCCTGGTTGCAACAGGCCCGCATGGCGCGCGCCAAGGAACTGCTGGAGGCCAGCGACTTGCCCCTGCAGCAGGTGGCCGAGCGCTGTGGCTACCCGGCGCTGGAGACCTTTCGCGCAGCGTTTCGCCGTCAGGTGGGTTTGCCGCCCACAGCGTACCGGCTGCGCTTTTGCGCCAGCACCAGCGCCACCACCGCCAGCACAGCCACCAACAGCCACAGCCACAGCGCGGGGCTGTAGCCACTGGCGCTGCTCCACAGCGCGCCCATGGCCAGCGGCGCAGCGGCGCGTGCCAGCGCCAGCGGAAACCCCAAGGCGCCGTTGAGCGCCGCCACATGCTGGCGGTCCACATACTGCGCCACTGCAGTGCCGCGCACGATGGTCAGCATGCCATTGCCCATGCCCCACAGCAGCACGAACAGCCACACCAGCGCCAGTTGCACGCCCAGGTGCGCGCCGCCCAACCACGGCGCGGCCAGCAGTGCCGCCAAGCCGAGCGGCACCAGGCAGGGAATCAGCCGGTTGGCCAGGTGCAGGTTGAAGCGGTGCTCAAAGAAATACAGCAACACGCGCCCCAGCACCTGCATCACGCCGATGCTGGCCGGCACCGCCACCGCCCAGGTCTCGCTCAGGCCGTTTTCGCGCAGCAGGTTCACCATGTGCGGTGGCAGCGCGGCGGTGACAGCCATCATCAGCACCACGAAGGCTCCCACCAGCAGGAAAGGTGCGCTGCGCAAATGGTGGGCCAATGCGTTGCGGTCGTCCGGCGCAGCGGTGGCAACGGTCGCTGTGCTGGTTGCGCTGGCGGCAGCCGTGGTGCCTGGTGGCTGAGTTGTTGGTGCCGGTGCAGGGTGCGGCGCTGCGGTGGGTGAGCGCAGCACCCAGGCGTGCAAAGGCGCGCACACCAGCAAATGCAGTGCCGCCAGCACCAGCAGTGCATGGCGCCAGCCCAGCGCGTCCATCAGCCACGCCGTGGTGGGGATGAACACCGTGCTGGCCAGCCCGCCCAGAAAGGTCAGCGTGATGATGGCGCGGCGAAAGTCGCGCGGAAAGCGCCGCGTAACGATGGCGAACGCCGGTGTGTACAGCGTGGCCGCCATGGCGCAGCCCATGGCCAGCCAGGCCAGGTAGAAGCCCGCCAGGCTGTGGATGAAGGCATGGGCGGCCAGCGCGGCGGCGGCCAGCAGCGAGCCGGCCGTCATCACGCGGCGCTCATGGCCGGCGTCTATCCAACGGCCCAGCGGGTAGGCCAGCAGGCCTTCGGCCAGCAACGCCAGGCTGAAGGCCAACGAGCTTTGCGCGCGCCCCAGGCCCAGCTCACGCTCCACCGGCGCCATCAGCAGCGCGAAGGTGTAGAACAAGGTGCCCCAGCTGATCAGCTGCGCCAGCGACAGCCACAGCACGAAGCGGCGGTTCTGGGGGGAGTAAGTGCCGGCGGCGGCTTGCATCAGGTCTATCTTCTACACTGGGCCATGGGCACGGAGATTGAGCGCAAATTCCTGGTGACGGGCGATGGCTGGAAAGCCAGCGGCCAGCCACAGCGCATGACGCAGGGCTACCTGTGCCGCGACGCCGCGCGTACGGTGCGCGTGCGTCTGGCGGGTGAGCAGGCTTTTCTGACCGTCAAGGGCACCAGTGTAGGCGCCACGCGTGCCGAGTTTGAATACCCTGTTCCCGTGGTCGACGCGAAACAACTGCTGGCACTGTGTGATGGCCCGTTGATCGACAAGACGCGCTACACGTTGACGCATGCCGGCATGGTGTGGGAAGTGGACGAGTTCCACGGCGACAACGCCGGGCTGGTGGTGGCCGAGATTGAGCTGACCAGCGAAGACCAGGCATTTGAGCCTCCGCAGTGGTTGGGTCGGGAGGTGACGGATGACCGGCGCTATTTCAACTCCAGCCTGGCGGTGCAGCCTTATTCAAGCTGGGGGGAGGCTTGATGGGCGCCGCGCGGTGGTCCACGGCCCTCCGGGCCCATCACAGCGTAGCCTTCAACACCCGCCGGTACTGAATCGCCTCCGCCACATGCGCTGTCTGCGTGGTCGCCGAGCCCGCCAGGTCGGCAATGGTGCGGGCCACCTTCAGCGCCCGGTGCGTGCCGCGCGCTGACCAGCCCAGGCGGGCGGCAGCCTTGTTCAGGAACTTCATCGCCGCGTCGTCCAACTGGGCGTGGGCGTCGATCTCCTTGCCGGCCAAGGCCTGATTGGACTTGCCCTGGCGTTGTTCGGCGCGTTGGCGCGCGGCCGCGCAGCGTTCGCGGATGTTGGCGGTGGTTTCGCCGGCGGGAGCTTGCAGCAGGTCGTCTGGCGCCATGGCCGGCACTTCCACGTGCAGGTCGATGCGGTCCAGCAGCGGGCCGCTCAGGCGGCCCTGGTAACGCGCCACCTGGTCGGGTGTGCAGCGGCAGGGCCTCAAGGCGGAGCCCAGGTAGCCGCAAGGGCAGGGGTTCATCGCCGCCACCAGCTGGAAGCGCGCCGGAAAGTTGATGCGCCGGGCGGCGCGCGAGATGGTGATGTGGCCAGACTCCAATGGTTCGCGCAGGGCCTCCAAAGCCGCCCTTGGAAACTCAGGGAGCTCGTCGAGGAACAGCACCCCATGGTGCGCCAGCGAAATCTCCCCCGGCTTGGGTGGTGAGCCACCCCCCACCAGCGCCACCGCGCTGGCCGAATGGTGCGGGCTTTGTGTCGGCCGCACCGCCCAGTGCTCCAATGAAAAGCGCCCGCTCAGGCTGGCAATTGCGGCGCTTTGCAGCGCCTCTTCGGTGCTCATCGGCGGCAGCAGGCCGGCAAAGCGCTGCGCCAGCATCGATTTGCCGGCGCCCGGCGAGCCCATCAGCAGCAGGCTGTGGCCGCCGGCGGCGGCAATCTCCAGCGCCCGCTTGGGCCCGACCTGGCCTTTGACGTCGGCCAGGTCGGCATAGTGCCGGCAATTGGCGGGCGGCTGGTGGGCCACGCGGGCCCAGCCGGCCTGGCCACTGCCTGCGGCTTCGTCGGCCACCGCGTCGGCGGCGGCCACGGCGGCATCGGAGCCGGCGGGCAGGAACTGGCGCACCACGTCCAGCAAATGGCGGGCGCGGTAAACCTGGGCATCGGGCACCAGCGCGGCTTCGTCGGCGCTGTCGGTTGGCAGCACCAGCCGGGTGGCGACGTGCTTGCTTTGCAGCGCCACCGCCATGGCCAGCGCGCCACGCACCGGGCGCAATTCACCCGACAGCGACAACTCGCCGGCAAATTCATAGCCCTTCAACCGGCTGCCGTCAATTTGCCCGCTGGCCGCCAGGATGCCCAGCGCCATGGGCAGGTCGTAGCGGCCGGAGTCCTTGGGCAGGTCTGCGGGCGCCAGGTTGATGACGATTTTCTTGTTGTTGGGGAATTCCAGGCCTGCATTGGCAATGGCCGAGCGCACGCGCTCACGGGCCTCTTTCACCTCCACATCGGCCAGGCCCACCAGCGTGAAGCTGGGCAGGCCATTGGCCAGATGCACCTCCACGGTGACCGCTGTGGCCTGCAGCCCGACCAATGCGCGGCTTTGCACCAGAGACAAGCTCATCAACGTGCCCTCCATCGTGGTGCGTGCTCAGGGCTGCCCTGCGCACCAAAACGCACCTATTTGGTGCAAACTGGATATATACACAGATATCTTAGCAGATATGAGCCCATAACGCAGCACCTCGCACAGCCCACGCGCTTGGGGGATTTCACGTGGCATGGATCGTGCTGGACCCGACTGGTCCCCTATCAATATTCCCTTTAATTCATCGGAGAAACCCCATGGCCCAGAAATCAAAAGTAGCGATCGCCCTGTTCAGCTTGTTGGCCTGCGGCAGCGTGTTTGCCCAAGCCAAGGCACCGGAACCGGACTACACCCTGTCGTTCAACATCGGGGCCGTCACCGAGTACCGCTACCGTGGCATTGCACAAACGCACTTCGACGCCACGCTGCAAGGCGGCATCGACTACGTGCACAAGAGCGGCTTCTACATCGGCACCTGGGGCTCGGGCATCAAGTGGATCGAGGACGCCGGCAAAATGGCCACCCCTCCCCGCAGCATCGATGGCAGCCTGGAGTGGGACATCTACGCCGGCTACAAGTTTGAAGTCGCCAAGGACGTGACACTGGACCTGGGCTACCTGCGCTACCAGTACGTCTCCAACGGCCTGGACAAGGTGCCCGGCTGGACCAACGCCAACACCGATGAGCTGTACGCCGCCATCACCTTCGGCGTGTTCACCGCCAAGTATTCCTACAGCGTGTCTGACCTGTTCGGCACTGTCAACAGCAAGGGCAGCGGCTACCTGGACCTGAGCGCAGCCTTCGACCTGGGCAATGGCTTCAGCCTGACGCCGCACATCGGCCACCAGAGCTTCGCCAACAACGGCGCGTTCGACTACACCGACTACTCGCTGACGCTGGCCAAGGACTTCGGCAATGGCTTCTCGGTGACCGCCGCGGCCATCGGCACCGATGCCAACAAGACTTTGTACGTCACACCCAAGAACGAATTCACCGGCAAGAGCGCGCTGGTGCTGGGCGTGAAGTACTCGTTCTAACCCTATTCACTGCCCAGGAGAACACATGAAACTCGTAACGGCCATCATCAAACCGTTCAAGCTCGACGAGGTGCGCGAAGCCCTGTCGGCGATCGGTGTGCAAGGCATCACGGTGACCGAGGTCAAGGGCTTCGGCCGCCAGAAAGGCCACACCGAGCTGTACCGCGGCGCGGAGTACGTGGTGGACTTCCTGCCCAAGGTCAAGATCGAGGCGGCGGTGGCCGACGAGTTGGTTGACCGCGTGATCGAAGCCGTGGAGGGCGCTGCCCGCACCGGCAAGATCGGCGACGGCAAGGTCTTTGTCTACAACCTGGAGCAAGTTGTGCGAATCCGCACCGGTGAGACCGGCAAGGAAGCGCTGTAACCGCCCGCCCATAAACCACAAGAGAACTTCGACATGAAAAAATTCCTCGCTTCCCTGGTGCTGGGCATAGGCCTGTTGGCCGGCGGCACCACCGTCGCGCTGGCGCAGGCACCGGCTGCTGCCGCATCGGCGCCGGCTGATGCGGCTTCGGCTGCCGCGCCTGCTGCTTCCGCAGCTGCGCCGGCTGCTGCTGCTGCCTCAGCCCCGGCTGCCGCAGCTTCCGCCGCGCCGGCCCCGGTGCCCAACAAGGGCGACGTTTCCTGGATGATCGTGGCCACGCTGCTGGTGATCATGATGTCCATCCCCGGCCTGGCCCTGTTCTATGGCGGCCTGGTGCGCAGCAAGAACATGCTGTCGGTGCTGATGCAGGTGTTCGTCACCTTCTCGCTGATCGTGGTGCTGTGGTGCGTCTATGGCTACAGCCTGGCGTTCACCGAGGGCAACTCGTTCATCGGCGGGTTCGACCGGCTGTTCATGAAGGGCTTGTTCGATCCGATGAAGGGTGAGTTCGCCATGGCTGCCACTTTCAGCAAGGGCGTGGTCATTCCCGAGTTGCTGTTCATGGCTTTCCAGGCCACGTTCGCCGCCATCACCTGCTGCCTGATCATCGGCGCCTTCGCCGAGCGCATCAAGTTCTCGGCCATGCTGATGTTCATGGTGCTGTGGTTCACCTTCAGCTACGCCCCCATCGCCCACATGGTGTGGTTCTGGATGGGCCCGGACGCCTACACCGCCAAGGAAGTGGTGGACGCCACCAACGCCAAGGCCGGCCTGATCTGGCAATGGGGCGCGCTGGACTTCGCCGGCGGCACCGTGGTGCACATCAACGCCGCTGTGGCGGGCCTGGTGGGCGCCTATGTGATCGGCAAGCGCACCGGCTACGGCAAGGAAGCCTTCACGCCGCACTCGCTGACGCTGACCATGGTCGGTGCCTCTTTGCTGTGGGTGGGCTGGTTCGGCTTCAACGCCGGTTCCGCGCTGGAAGCCGGCAACTCCGCCGTGCTGGCCTTCATGAACACCTTCTCCGCCACCGCAGCCGCCGTGCTGGCCTGGTGCCTGGGTGAAGCGCTGATGCGCGGCAAGGCCTCCATGCTGGGTGCTGCCTCTGGTGCCGTCGCCGGCCTGGTGGCCATCACGCCGGCCTGCGGCAACGTTGGCCTGATGGGTGCCATCATCATCGGCTTCATCGCCGGCTTCGCCTGCCTGTGGGGTGTCAATGGCCTGAAGAAGGTGCTGGGTGCTGATGACTCGCTGGACGTGTTTGGCGTGCACGGTGTCGGCGGCATCGTCGGTGCGCTGCTGACCGGTGTGTTCAACAACCAAGCCCTGGGTGGCCCCGGCCTGGTGGGTGACTGGGTCACGGCTGCCGTGTCCTCGGTGCCGATCATGGACCAGGTGTGGATCCAGACCAAGGCCGTGCTGGTGACCATCGTGTGGTCCGGTGTGGTGTCGCTGGTGGCCTACAAGCTGGTCGACATGGTCATCGGTCTGCGCGTGTCGGAAGAAGACGAGCGCGAAGGCCTGGACATCACCTCGCACGGCGAGACGGCTTACAGCCGCTGATCGCGAACGGCATGCAGGGCGGTGGCGGGTTGGTGCCGCCGCCCTGGTTTTCGAGAGCGTCTCCAAGGATTCGCCCGCCAGAGCCTCAGGCTCCCGGCGGGCGTTTTTTTGCCTGCGTTTTTCTCGCACAGGCCTGCCCGTGCAGGCACAATGCGGGGCATGAGTTTCCCCGTCCAGTTGACCAGCGGCGCCCTGCGCTGCGACATCAAGCCCGAGCTGGGCGGCTGCATCGCCGGCTTGTGGCTGGGTGATGTGCCGGTGCTGCGCTCCACGCCCGCGCAGACCCTGAGCGCGGTGCGCCAGGCCGGCAGCTTCCCGCTGGTGCCGTTTTCCAACCGCGTGGCACAGGCGGCACTGCAATGGGCCGGCACCAGCCACCCGCTGGTGCGCCTGCGCGCCGACGAGCCGCACGCCATCCATGGCGTGGGCTGGCAGCGGCCCTGGAGCGTGCTGGACCAGCAGGCCGATTTCGCGCTGCTCGCCTTCGAGCACCAGGCCGATGAGGCCTGGCCTTTCGCCTTCGACAGCTCACAGGCCTTTCGCCTGACCGGCGACACGCTGGAGCTCACGTTGAGCATCACCAACCAATCCGCCGTCGCCGCGCCGGTGGGGTTGGGTTGGCACCCTTATTTCGTCAAGCGCGCAAACAGCCACATCCGCTTCGCCGCCGCCGGGCGTTGGGAAATGGGCACCGACAAGCTGCCCACCCACCGTGCCCCTTCCACCGGCCTGGACACGGATGTGGCCACGTTGACGGTGGACCACTGCTTCGACGGCTGGAGTGGCCAGGTCGAGTTGATTGACGAGCTGCTGCGCGTGCGCATCAGCGCCAACCTGAGCCGCTTGGTGGTCTACACCGGCGCCGCGCTGGACGTGGTGGCCATCGAGCCCGTCAGCCATGTCAACAACGCCATCAACCTGGTGGAGTCGGGCCGGGTGCAGGGGTTGGACCTGGGCGTGCGCGTGCTGCAGCCCGGCGAGTCCATGTCGGCCGAAATGAGCATTCACGTGGAGCGCAACGCATGACCTGGCAAACCATCACGTCCCAGCCCTGCCAGCTGGGTGAGTCGCCGTTCTGGCACCCGCAGGAGCAACGGCTGTACTGGGTGGACATCAACGGCAAGCAGCTGCTGCGTTGTGATGCGCAAGGCGACGGCCTGGAGACCTGGGACATGACTGCCCCCGCGCTGGAGCCCGGTTGCATCGCCCCGGCGCGGCGCGGCGGCCTGGTGGTGGCGCTGCGTGACGGCGTCTACCGCGCGCCGCAGTGGCGCGGCGCGCTGACCAAGATCGCCAGCTTCGACTACGACCCCGCCCGCGCCCGCTTCAACGACGGCAAGTGCGACACCCTGGGCCGCTTCTGGGCCGGCACCATGTGCGACCAGCGCGGCGAGCGCACCGCCAAGCTGTACTGCGTGGATGGCCGTGGCGGTGCAGCCCCCCAGGTGCAAGCCATGGTGGGCGACGCCGGCACCGCCAATGGCCTGGCCTGGTCGACCGACAACACCACGCTGTATTGGGCCGACACGCCTACCCACGCCATCCGCTGCTGGGACTGGGATGCGCAGGCCAACACGCTGGCCGGCGAGCGCGTGCTCAAAAGCTTCCCCTTCAAGCCCGAGGGCTGGCAACCCGGCCAGCCGGGCTACCTGGGCCGGCCCGACGGCGCCTCGGTCGATGTGGAAGGCAACTACTGGGTGGCCATGTACGAAGGCCGCCGGGTGCTGAAGCTGTCCCCCACCGGTGAGCTGTTGCAAGACATCCCGGTGCCGGTGCAGTGCCCCACCATGCCCTGCTTCGGCGGGCCGGACCTGAAGACGCTGTACCTCACCAGCGCCAGCAAGACCCGCTCGGCGGAGGAGCTGGCTGCAATGCCTTTGTCGGGTTGCGTGCTGGCGATGCGGGTGGAGGTGCCAGGGCTGCCCGTCAATTTCTATGAAGATTAGCGGCTTGGCGCCGCCTTTACCTGATCGTTGCGGATTGCATCGCTGCGGCGCAGGCTAACATTCAGGCATGGACCCCGCCCTCGCCGCCATCGTTGATCAGGTCAAGGCCGCCACGGCGGCCGGCATGCCGCTGCGCATTCGCGGCGGCGGCAGCAAGGATTTTTATGGCCAGGTGCTGCAAGGCGAGCTGCTGGACACCCGGCCCTTGCACGGCATCACCAGCTACGAACCAAGTGAGCTGGTGGTCACCGTGCGCCCCGGTACGCCGTTGGCCGAGTTGGAGGCGCTGCTGGCCCAGTCCGGCCAGTGCCTGCCGTTCGAGCCGCCGCACTTTGCCCAGCACGATGCTTCCGGCGCGGCCCGTGTCGCCACCTGTGGTGGCATGGTGGCCGCCGGCTTGAGCGGCCCGGCCCGCGCTAGCGTGGGCGCGCTGCGTGACTACGTGTTGGGTGTCACCATGCTCAACGGCCAGGGTGAGCTGCTGACCTTCGGCGGCCAGGTGATGAAGAACGTGGCCGGCTATGACGTCTCGCGCCTGTTGGCTGGCTCGTTGGGCGTGCTGGGGCTGATCGTCGAGGTGTCGCTGAAGGTGCTGCCCCAGAGCGCCGCCCAGTGCACGCTGCTGTTCGAGATGGACGAAGCCATCGCGCTGAACAAGCTCAACCGCTGGGCCGGCCAGGCCCTGCCCATCAACGCCAGTTGCTGGCACGCCGGCGCGTTGATGGTGCGCTTGCGGGGTGCCCAGGCGGCCGTGGCCGCGGCGCAAAAAACCATGGGCGGCGATGTGATGGACGAGTCGCAACAACAGCTGTGGCAGGCCCTGCGCGAACACAGCGCGCCCTTCCTGGCGGTGGACGAAGACGCTGGCGAAACCCTGTGGCGCCTGGCCCTGCCCGACACCACACCACCGCTGCCACTGGGCCCCACCTTGGTGGAATGGGGCGGTGCGCAACGCTGGGTCAAGCGGGTGGCGTCCGACGCTGCCGTGGTGCGTGCTGCCGCCGCCGCCGCTGGCGGCCACGCCACGCTGTTTCGCGGCGCCGGCAAGGCCAGCACACCCGTCTTCACGCCGCTGGCGCCGCCGCTGGACCGCATCCACCGAGAGCTGAAAAAGCAGTTCGATCCGGCCGGCATCTTCAACCGTGGCCGCATGTACGCTGAATTTTGAATATGGCCCCCACGTTCGTCACTACCGTGTACTCTCTGCCCCCCAAGGGGGTCGTCGCCGCCTCGGGGCGGCCCAGCGGCGGCTAGCATGCAAACCCAGCTCGCTCCAGAGTACCAAGGCACGCCCGAAGGCCGCGAGGCCGAGGCCATCCTGCGCAAATGCGTGCACTGCGGCTTTTGCACCGCCACCTGCCCCACCTACCAGTTGCTGGGCGACGAGCTGGACGGCCCGCGCGGCCGCATCTACCTGATGAAGCAGGTGCTGGAGGGCGAAACGCCTACCCGCAAGACCCAGCTGCACCTGGACCGCTGCCTGACCTGCCGCAACTGCGAAACCACCTGCCCCAGCGGCGTGGACTACGGGCACCTGCTGGACATTGGCCGCAAGCTGGTGGATGCCAAGGTGCCGCGCCCGGCCAGCGAGCGCGCCGCCCGTTGGGCCTTGAAAGAGGGCTTGCCCTCGCCGCTGTTTGCCCCGGCGTTGAAGATCGGCCAGATGGTGCGTGGCCTGCTACCGCCGGCGCTCAAGGCCAAGGTGCCGCCGGCGCAGACGGCCGGCACCTGGCCCAGCACCACCCACGCGCGCAAGGTGTTGCTGCTGGAAGGCTGCGTGCAGCCCGCCATGTCACCCAACATCAACCTGGCCACCGCCCGCGTGCTGGACGCCGTGGGTGTGCAGTGCGTGCGTGCTGCTGGCGCTGGCTGCTGCGGCGCTGTCAAATTCCACCTGAACGACCAGGCCGGTGCGCTGGTGCAGATGCGCGCCAACATCGACGCCTGGTGGCCTCACGTTGAGCGGGGTGCCGAGGCGGTGATGATGAACGCGTCCGGCTGCGGCGTCACCGTCAAGGACTACGGCCATGCGTTGAAAGACGACCCGGCCTATGCCGACAAGGCAGCGCGCATCAGCGCGCTGACGCGCGACTTGAGCGAATGGCTGCCCGAGCTGGCCGACAAGCTGCAGGGCCGCGTCAAACCACCGGCAGGCATGCAGGTGTTCCACCCGCCCTGCACGCTGCAGCACGGCCAGAAGCTGCGTGGCGGCGTCGAGCAGCATTTGAAGGCGCTGGGTTTTGACGTGCGCGCGCCGCTGAATGAAGCCCACTTGTGCTGCGGCTCCGCTGGCACCTATTCCGTGCTGAACCCCGAAATCTCACACGCGCTGCGCGACCGCAAGCTGGCGCATCTGCAGCAGCAGGCACCCAGCCACATCATCTCCGCCAACATCGGTTGCATCACCCACCTGCAAAGCGGCACCGACACGCCGGTGCGCCACTGGGTGGAGCTGCTGGACCAGGCGCTACACACCCCACCATGATTCGTGTCATTCCTTTCGCGCTGGCCCTGGTGTTGACCGGCTGTGCCGCCTTTGCCCCACCGCCGCTGGACCCCGAGGTCGCCGAAACCTCGCTGCCGCTGTCGGCCAACATGCAGGCCTACCATGTGCAGCAGTACACGCTGACGCTGGAAGTGCTGCCCGAGAGCAAGACCTTGCGCGGCAGTGGCGCCACCCAGTTGCGCGCGTTGGCGCCGCTGTCGGTCGTGGAGCTGCGGCTGGACAGCCGCTTTGGCATTGACGGCGTGCAGGTTGATGGCCAGGCCACCACCTACCAACGCCAAGGCGGCCTGCTGACCATCGCCTTGCCCCGGCCGCTGCCGGCCGGTGGCCAGGCCACCGTCACCGTGGCCTACCAGGGCGCGCCGCACGTGGCCAAACGCGCACCGTGGGACGGCGGCATCGTCTGGGCCACCACGCCGCAGGGCCAGCCCTGGGTGGCCACGGCTGTGCAGGGTGAGGGGTGCGACCTGTGGTGGCCTTGCAAGGACCACTTCGCCGACAAGCCCGACCGCGTGGCCATGGCCATCACCGTGCCCAAGGGCCTGAGCGCAGCCATGAACGGCAAGCTGCAAGACGTGAAGGAACTGCCCGACGGCCGCCGCAGCTTCCACTGGCTGCTGGGCGTGCCCACCAGCGACTACAACATCGCGCTGAACGTCGGCCCCTATGTGCGCATCCAGCAGAGTTACGCCGGCATCAATGGCACGGCCATCCCGCTGGAGTTCTGGGCGCTGCCGGACAACGAGGCCAAGGCGCGCGAGATGTTGGACAAGGATCTGCGCGGCCAGCTGGAGTTCTTCGAGAAGGTGCTGGGCCCCTACCCCTGGGGCAGCGAGAAGCTGGGCTTTGTGGAGACCCCGCACCTGGGCATGGAGCACCAGACCATCAACGCCTACGGCAAGGGCTACAAGCGCGACATCAACGGCTACGACTGGCTGCTGCAGCACGAGCTGTCGCACGAGTGGTTCGGCAACCTGATGACGCACCGCCGCTTCAACGACGCCTGGCTGCACGAGGGTTTTGCCGCCTACATGCAGCCGGCCTATGCGCAATACCGGTTTGGCGAGGCGGCCTACCACCACGGCATGTACGCGCGCTACCTGCAGCTGAAAAACTGCGCCCCGGTGGTGCTGCCCGGCGACCCCAAGGGCGGCGCGGCCTTTGCGTCAGACATCTACGGCAAGGCCGCCTGGACGCTGCACACGCTGCGCTGGCTGATGGGTGACGAGGCCTTCTGGCGCGCCACCCGTCGCCTGCTGTACGACACCGCCACGCCCTGGCAACTGCCATACCCGCTCACCACCCGCTACCGCTCCACCGAAGACTTCATCGCCATCGTCAACCAGGAGGCCAAGCGCGATTTCATCTGGCTGTTCGACGTCTATCTGCGCCAGGCCGCGCTGCCCGAGCTGGTGCTGGAGCGCACGCCCACGCAGTTGAAGCTGCGCTGGCAGGTCGAGGGTGGAAAGCCCTTCCCCATGCCGGTGCCGCTGGCCATCAACGGCCAGTTGCGCGTGGTGCAAATGCCCGACGGTGCGGCTCAGATCGATGTGGCGCCGGCCGACCACGTGCAGGCCGACCCCGAGATGAAGTTGCTGCGCAAGCTCGATCTGATCGACACTTGCAAGAAATAGGGCCCCCACGCTCACCAAACCCGCACGCGCGCCTTCGGCGCCAGGTACAGCGCCTGGCCCGGCTGCACGTCAAAGGCGGGGTACCACGCGTCCAGGTTGCGCACCGTGGCAGCGCGGAAGTTCTCTGGCGCATGCCCATCGGTGGCGACGATCAGGCGCAGCGTGGCCTCGCGTGTCTTGGTGCGCCAGCTTTGCGCGTAGGCGGTGAAGAACAGGCGGTCCTGCTCGCGCACATAGGTCGCATCCTTGGCGCGCGGGCCCAGCGTCATCCGGTAGGCCTCGAAGGCAGCGCCCAGGCCGGCCAGGTCGGCAATGTTCTCGGCCAGCGTTAGCTCACCATCCAGCGCCAGGTCGGGAAAGGGCTTGTAGGCCGAATACTGGGCTGCCAGCGCCTTCGAGGAAGCCGCGAAGTGCGCCAGGTCCTTGGCCGTCCACCAGTTGCGCAGCCGCCCCTGGGCGTCGAAGGCTGCGCCTTCGCTGTCAAAGCTGTGGCTGATCTCGTGCCCTATGGTGGCGCCCACCGAGCCATAGTTGACTGCGTCCGGCGCCGCAGGGTCGAAGAACGGTGGCTGCAGCGCAGCCGCGGGGAAGTTCAGCGCGTTTTGCAGCGGCATGTTGACCGCGTTCACGGTCTGCGGCGACATGCACCAGGCCGTCTTGTCCACCGGCTGGCCCAGCCTGGCCAGCGCGCGGCTGTAGTTCCAGGCTGACACGCGCTGTTGGTTGCCCAGGGCGTCGCCGGGGTCCACCACCAGATCGGCATAGCTCTGCCATTTGTCCGGGTAGCCCACGCCCACATACAGCGTGGCCAGCTTGGCCTTGGCCTGGCGCTTGGTGGCCGGTGCCATCCAGTCCAGCGTGTCTATGCGGGCTCCAAAGGCCTGCACCACGTTGGCCACCATGGCCTGCACCTTGGCCTTGGTCTCGGCGGGGAAGTATTTTTCCACATACAGCTGGCCCACCGCGTCGGGCATGGCGGCGTTCACGGCGTCCAGCGCCGAGCGGGCGCGCTCCTTCTGCTTGGGGATGCCGGCTAGCGTGTTGCCGTAGAAGGCGAAGGCCTGGTCGGCAAAAGCGCGCGGCAGCACGCTGGCATGGCGGTCCACGGCGTGGAAGCGCAGGTAGTCTTTCCAGGCCTCCAGCGGCTGCGCGCCGACCAGCGCCGCCTCGCCCTTAACAGCCGACGGGTGCCAGACGGCGAAGCGTTTCTGTGCACCTAAGCCCGCGGCGCTGAAAAAGGCCGCCCAGTCCATGCCGGGCGCCTTGCGTGCAAAGTCGGCGCTGGCCCAGGTGTTGTCGGCCTTGCGCACGTCATTGGAGTCCACGCGCGTGGCGTGGCTGCGGGCTATCGCCGTCTCCAAAGCCAGCACCGCCTTGGCGCGCTCCTCAGCGCGGTCCAGCCCGGCGTGCGCCAGCATCGCGGCCACATGGGCCTGGTAGGCGTCGCGCAGCTTTTGCATGCGCGGCGAGCTGCTCAGGTAGTAATCGCGGTCGGGCAGGCCCAGGCCGCCTTGCAGCAGGTAGCCGGTGTAGCGCTTGTCGTCGTGGAAGCCCTGGGCCACCCACAGGCCAAACAGGTTGCGGGTGGCGAAATTGGTGGCATTCAGCGGGTCCACATCGGCGCGCAGGCCGGCACCCAGGTAGCGCGTCAGCGCCGCCTTGTCGTGCAGCGCGGCTATGCCGGCCAGCAGTGGCCGCAGCACCGCCGCGCCCTTGGCTTCTATCGCGGCCTGGTCCAGGTAGGCGTTGTAGTAGTCGGCGGCCTTGCGCGCGTCGCTGCCGCTTGGGCGGCTGGCGGCTTCCACCACCAGCTTGACCACGCGCTGGTTGGTCAGCTCGGCCACCTCGCCGACCACCCCCCAGCGGCTCTTGTCGGCCGGGATGTCCGTGCTTTTGAGCCAGCCGCCGTTAGCGTAGGCGTCGAAGTCGTCGCCGGGTTTCACGCCCAGGTCCATGCCGCCGGCCAGGGCTGATGAGGTGGCCTGGCTGGTGGGGGCGCTGGTGTCAGTCGCGTGGGCGGGCAGCTGCAAGGCGCCAGCAAGCAGCAGCGACAGGGCGAGGGGTGTCAGGCGGGGGTGCGACATGGGGCTTTGGCTCATAGCGTTTGTCAACCGCTGAATGTGCCACGGCGCAGGCGTTTTCGGGCCGCCGCTCACGCCTCCATTCCCGCGCTTTGTCGCACGGCGGCGCAGGGGAGCGCTTCCCTTAACCCGGCGGCGGCAGCCGGGTCACGATGCGGTCACGCCCGCCGCGCTTGGCCTCGTACAGCGCTGCATCGGCCAGCTCCACCAGGCTGGCCGGCTGCAGGCTCTTGTTTGGGATGACGCTGGCAATGCCTATGCTCAGCGTCACCACCCCCAGCTCGCTCTGGCTGTGCGGAATCTCCAGCCGCGCCAGGCCGTCGCGTATGCGGTTGGCCACGGTGGTGGCGCCCTCCGTGTCGATCACCGGCAGCACCACCGCGAACTCCTCGCCGCCGTAGCGCGCCACCATGTCAAACGGCCGGAACACCGCCTGCGTCAGCACACCGGCAATGCGGCGCAGGCAGTCGTCGCCCACATGGTGGCCATAGTGGTCGTTGAACAGCTTGAAGTTGTCCACGTCGATCATCAGCAGCGTCAGCAGCAGGTCGTCGCGGCTGGCGCGGCTCCATTCGCGCTGCAGCTTGTCGTCAAAGCTGCGCCGGTTGGCGATGCCGGTCAGGCCGTCGGCGGCGGCCAGCCGCTCCAGCTCGGTCTGCGCCTTCTTTTGCGACGACATGTCGCGCAGCGTCTCCACCACCGCCAGCAGCTGGCCCTGGGCGTCGTACACCGGGCCGGCGTCTATCGCCAGGTACAGCTGTGAGCCCAGGCGCGGCATCACGCACCAGTTTTCGGCATGGATGCCGTAGCTCTGGTGGCCGCTGGGGTCGTCGTAGGCCACGTACAGCGCGGCAATCTCGTCCACCCGGTTGTGCACCAGCAGGTCAGACAGGCAGGGCCGTGGCGTGTCGTAAAAGCCGCGCCAATGCTCCGAGGTGCCCAACACCTCGGCGGCGGGCATGCCGGTCAACCGCTCGCAGGCCTTGTTCCAGATCTGCACCTTGCCCTGCGCGTCCAGCACGAAGGTCGGCACCACCAGCTGCTGCATCAGGTTGATGGCAAGGCTGTAGCCCTGCTCGGCCGTGCTGCGCGGCGTCGCCTTTGCGGGTTTCTTGACCACCATGTCTCCTGCCGCCTCCTTGATGGGAGTTCTTCGGGTATTGGCCGGCATGCTAGCAAATCTGGCGCCGCCCGCGCTGCGGGTTTACGAGCGCCTCATGCCGCCAGCGCCGCTTCAATGTCCTTGGCCATGCTGGCTGGCGTGTCCGTGGGGGCATAGCGCTTCAGCACCTCGCCGTCCTTGCCAACCAGGAACTTGGTGAAATTCCACTTGATGGCCTTGGTGCCCAACAGCCCTGGCGCCTCGGCCGTCAGCCACTTGTACAGCGGGTGCGCGTCGCCGCCGTTGACGTCGATCTTGTGCATCATCGGGAAGCTGACGCCGTAGTTCAGCTGGCAGAACTCGGCAATCTCCCCATCGCTGCCCGGGTCTTGCGCACCAAACTGGTTGCACGGGAAACCCAGCACCACCAGGCCCTTGCCGCCATACTGCTTGTGCAGCTCTTCCAGCCCGGCGAATTGCGGCGTGAAACCGCAGGCACTGGCGGTGTTGACGATCAGCATGGGCTTGCCCTGAAACTGCTTGAGCGCGACGCTCTTGCCGTTGATGTTCTGGGCTTCAAAGTCGTAGGCCGTGGTCATGGGGGTCTCCGTGCAAGTTGGGTGTGCCGGGACATGGTAGCAAAGGCCGGTAGCCCTGCCAGCAGCATCAGTGTCCCAGCAGGTGTCAATGCCCCCGGCGGAGGCGGCTCATAGCCCTAACCGTGCAAGTTGTCGGAGCGGGCGATCTGCAGCAGGTGGTCGACCTCGGCCTTGTGCTTCACGCAGTTGTGCTGGTGCCAGCGGCGGATCATCCACATCACGCCCGAATTCAGCACGCCGAAGATGATGATGGCGCCAAACACCGACAGCCCCATGCCCGTGGCCAGCCCGTTGAGCGCGCCCAGGCCCAGGATGCAGGCCTGTTCGTTGAAGTTCTGCACCGCGATCGAACGGCCGGCGCCCATCAGGTTGTGGCCGCGGTGCTGCAGCAGCGCGTTCATCGGCACCACCAGGTAGCCGCCCAGGCCACCCAGCAGCACCAGGAAGGGCGCGGCGATCCACACGTTGTCGATGAAATTGAGCATCAGCACCAGAATGCCCATGCCAATGCCCAGCGGCAGAACGTGGGTGGCCTCGTCCAGCTTGGACCGCATCGACGCCACCACCGCCCCCACCGCGGTGCCTATGGCCACCACGCCCACCAGCGAAGTCGCCTTGGTCACGTTGTAGCCCAGCGCCAACGCCGCCCAGCTCAGCACGATGTACTTCATGTTGCCGCTGATGCCCCAGAACAGCGTGGTGGTGCTGAGCGAAATCTGGCCCAGCTTGTCGCGCCACAGGCGCATGTTGCAGGTCCAGAAGTCCGGCGCCAGGCTCAGCAGTTTGTCGGGCAGCGGGCGACCTTCGACGCCGGTGTCCGGAATGTGGGTGTTGAACAGCGCCGCGATCAGGTACAGCACGATCAGCACGCAAATGGCCGCCTCGGGCGCGGTGTTCACCCCCACGTCGATGAAAGGCAAGTCAATCGCCAACAGGTGCGAGGCCACCGCCTGCCCCACCAGCTGCCCGCCCAGCACCGTGCCCAGCACGATGGAGGCAATCGTCAGCCCTTCGATCCAGCCATTGGCCTTGACCAGCTGCGAGGTCGGCAGCAGCTCGGTCAGGATGCCGTACTTGGCTGGCGAATAGGCTGCCGCGCCCAGGCCCACGATGGCGTAGGAGAACAGCGGGTGCATGCCAAACAGCATCAGCAGGCAGCCCGCCACCTTGATGAAGTTGCTGATGAACATCACCTTGCCCTTGGGCAGCGCGTCGGCAAAGGCCCCCACGAAAGGCGCCAGCACCACGTAGAACAACGCGAACATGGGCACCAGCGCGGCCTGCTCCCAGGTCGGCGCGCCATTGGTCTGCAGCAGCCGCACGGCCGCCACGAACAAGGCGTTGTCGGCCAGCGAGCTGAAAAACTGCGCTGCCATGATGGTGTAAAAGCCGCGTTTCATCGGGTATTGTTGGAATGCTCTGCTGCAGTGCAGCGCAACGACGTCAAGAGGCTGTAAAGGGACAGCGGTTTATAGCACGCGGGTGCAGTGCCAAAATCCCCCTGGTCACAACTCGTTCACAATCGCCACCGCCGCCATGCCCCGTCCGATACAAGCCACCATCCACACCGAGGCGCTGCGCCACAACCTGCAGCGCGCGCGCCATGCCGCACCAGACGCCAAGGTGTGGGCGGTGGTGAAGGCCAATGCCTATGGCCACGGCATAGAGCGCGCGTTTGAGGGGCTGCGCGGCGCCGACGGGTTTGCGCTGCTGGATTTGAACGAAGCCCAGCGCGTGCGCGACCTGGGCTGGCGCGGCCCCATCCTGCTGCTCGAAGGGGTATTCGAGCTGCGCGACCTGGAACTGTGCTCGCGCCTGGGGCTGTGGCACACCGTGCACTGCGAAGAACAGATAGACATGCTGGCCACGCACAAGACCAATGTGCCGCACCGTGTGTTCCTGAAAATGAACTCCGGCATGAACCGCCTGGGCTTCACCCCGGCACGCTACCGCGCCGCCTGGACCCGGTTGGACGCGCTGCCCCAGGTGGACGAGATCTCGCTGATGACGCACTTCAGCGATGCCGACGGCCCCAAGGGCGTGGCCGCGCAGATGGCGCTGTTCGAAGCCACCGTGCGCGACCTGCCCGGCGAGCGCACCGTCAGCAACAGCGCCGCCACGTTGCGCCACATGGGCGACGGCCCGCTGGCCGATGACGGCGTGGCCCTGCCAGCCGACTGGGTGCGCCCCGGCATCGCCATCTACGGCAGCTCCACCGACTTCCCGGAACACAGCGCGCAAGACTGGGGCCTGCAGCCCGCCATGACGCTCGCCGCCAAGATCCTCGCCGTGCAAGACCTGCAGGCCGGTGACACGGTGGGTTACGGCTCCAGCTTCACCGCCCCCGCGCCCATGCGCATAGGCGTGGTGGCCTGCGGCTATGCCGACGGCTACCCGCGCCTGTGCCCCACCGGCACGCCGGTGCTGGTCAACGGCGTGCGCAGCCGCACCGTGGGCCGCGTCAGCATGGACATGGTCACGGTGGACCTGCAGCCCTTGCTGGATGCCGGCCTGGAGGTAGGCACCGGCAGCGAGGTCACGCTGTGGGGGAACGCGTCTAATGGCACCGTGTTGTCCATTGACGAGGTGGCGCAAACCGCTGGCACGGTTGGCTACGAGCTGATGTGCGGCCTGGCGCAGCGGGTGCCGGTGGTGGTTGCTGACTGAGTTGGCGTTGGCGCGGCTCTGCAGCGCGCCAGCCGGAGAAAAAGGAGGTCAGTACAGCCCGCGCACCCGAGCATGCAGCCGCGCCAGCCCCAGCAGCACATCCGTCTGCGGCGTCGCCACACCGGTCAGCTGCCCCAACTCGCGCACCGCTCCCACCAGCGCATCCAGCTCGACCGCACGGCCGGCTTCCACGTCTTGCAGCATCGAGGTCTTGAAGGCGCCCAGCTTTTTCGTCACCTCGTGCCGGTCTTCCGGGCGCTGGTCTATCGGGATGCCCAGCCTGGCGCCGATCTCCTTGGCCTCCAGCATCACGTGGGTGATGAAATGGCGCACCAGGTCATCGGCCAGCACCAGGTCGGTGGTGGCGCCGGTGATGGCGCTGATGGGGTTCATCGTCATGTTGCCCCACAGCTTGAACCAGATGTCGCGCTGAATCTGGTCCGACACCACGGCTTCCATGCCCGCTTTCGTCAACAGCGCGGCCAGTGCCTGCAGGCGCGGCGAGCTGCCGCCGCCCGGCTCGCCGATGATCAGCTTGTTGCCCATGTGGTGGCGCACATGGCCCGGGCCGTTCAGCGCGCAGCTGGCGTGCACCACGCAGCCCAGCACGCTGGCGGCGGGTATCGCGGTGGCGATGGAGCCGGTGGCGTCCGTGCTGGTCAGCCGCTGGTTGGCAAACTCACCGCCAAAGCCGTTCAAAAACCACCAGGGCACGCCGTTCATCGCCGTCAGCACAACGGTGTGCGGGCCCAGCAGCGGTGCGATGTGCCTGGCCACCTCGGGCAAGGCGGGTGCCTTGACGGCAATCACCACCAAATCCTGAACGCCCAGCTCGGCCGGGTTGGCGCTGGCCTGCACGGCATGCGCCACCGCGTGGTCGGCAAACTGCACTCGCAGCCCCTGCGTGCGCAGCGCCTCCAGCGTGGCACCCCTGGCCACCACGCTCAGCTGGCAACCCGCGCTGGCCAGGCCGGCACCCACCCAACCGCCAATGGCGCCGGCACCGTATATGCAGACTTTGGTGAAGGTATTCATCTGCGCCTATGATAATTGCCCCATCTCCCTCGTCTGGGAACACGCGCCATGACATTTCCCACACTGCTAGAAAACCTCAACGTCGTCTCCCAGCTCACGCTGCCGCCGCCCTCGGCACTGCATGAGGACATTCCCGCCAGCCCCGAGGCCACCAAGACCGTGGGCGAGGCCCGGCGCGCGCTGGCCGCCATCCTCAGCGGGCAAGACAACCGGTTGTTCTGCGTCGTCGGTCCATGCTCCATCCACGACCCCAAGGCGGCGATGGACTACGCGCACAAGCTCAAAGCCCTGGCCGACGAGCTGCGCGAGCACATCCTGATCGTCATGCGCGTGTATTTCGAGAAGCCCCGCACCACCGTGGGCTGGAAGGGCCTGATCAATGACCCGCGCATGGACGACAGCTTCCGCATCGACGAAGGCCTGCACCTGGCGCGCAAGCTGCTGGTGGACATCAACACGCTGGGCCTGCCCTGCGGCACCGAGGCGCTGGACCCCATCACCCCCCAGTACCTGGGCGACATGGTCGCCTGGAGCGCCATTGGCGCCCGCACCACCGAGAGCCAGACGCACCGCGAAATGGCCAGCGGCCTGTCCAGCCCCGTGGGCTTCAAGAACGGCACCGACGGCAACCTCGACGTGGCCATCAACGCCATGCTGTCCGCCAGCCAGCCGCACGCTTTCCTCGGCATCAACGGCGAGGGCCAGGTGGCCGTCACCCAGACCGCCGGCAACGCCTTCGGCCACTTGATCCTGCGCGGCGGCAGCCGGCCCAATTACGACTCGGTCTCCGTCACCGAGGCCGAGATCGCGCTGCAGCAGGCCAAGCTGCCCGCCAACATCGTGGTGGACTGCAGCCATGCCAATTCGCGCAAGAACTTCGCGCTGCAGCCGCTGGTGCTGAAAGACGTGATCCACCAGGTGGCCGATGGCAACCGCTCGCTGAAGGGCGTGATGCTAGAGAGCAACCTTTTCGAAGGCAACCAGAAGCTGACGAATGACCCGACCCAGCTGCGCTACGGCGTCTCCATCACCGACGCCTGCATTGGCTGGGACGCCACTGAGACCTGCCTGCGAGAAGCCGCAGCACGGCTGAAGACGCTGAAGCACTGACAGCAAGAAAACTCACCGCGTGGCCAAAGAAAAAACCATCTACACCTGCACCGAATGCGGCGGCACCAGCCCCAAGTGGCTGGGCAAGTGCCCCCACTGCAATGCCTGGAACACGCTGATCGAGTCCGTCGCCGAGCCAGCCGCCGGAAGCACCAAGAACCGCTTCGCCTCGCTGGCCAAGACGGCCGAGGTGGCGGTGCTGGCCGACATCGAAGCCACCGACATCTCGCGCACCCCCACCGGGCTGGAAGAGCTGGACCGCGTGCTGGGCGGCGGCATTGTCGAAGGCGGTGTGGTGCTGATCGGTGGCGACCCTGGCATCGGCAAGTCCACGCTGCTGCTGCAGGCGCTGGACGCGCTGCAGCGCGCCGGGCAAAAGACGCTCTACGTCACCGGTGAAGAAAGCGGCGCCCAGGTGGCGCTGCGCTCACGCCGGCTGGGGCTGGACAACTCGCAGGTGAAGGTGCTGGCCGAAATCCAGCTGGAAAAAATGCTGGCCACGCTGGACGCGGTGCGCCCCGACATCGCCGTCATCGACTCCATACAGACGGTGTACTCCGAACAGCTCACCTCCGCCCCCGGCTCGGTGGCCCAGGTGCGCGAATGCGCCGCGCACCTGACGCGTGCCGCCAAGGCCAGCGGCGTGTGCATCGTGCTGGTGGGCCACGTCACCAAAGAGGGAGCGCTGGCCGGCCCGCGCGTGCTGGAGCACATGGTGGACACCGTGCTGTATTTTGAAGGCGACACCCACAGCCAGTTCCGCCTGGTGCGCGCCATCAAGAACCGCTTTGGCGCCGTGAATGAGATCGGCGTGTTCGCCATGACCGAGCGCGGCCTGAAAGGCGTCTCCAACCCCAGCGCCATTTTCCTCAGCCAACACAGCGAGCCGGTGCCCGGCAGCTGCGTGATGGTCACGCTGGAGGGCACCCGCCCCATGCTGGTCGAGATTCAAGCGCTGGTGGACAGCGGCGGCCCCAGCCCGCGCCGCTTGTCGGTGGGCCTGGACCGCGACCGCCTGGCCATGCTGCTGGCCGTGCTGCACCGCCACGCCGGCGTGGCCTGCATGGACCAGGACGTGTTCGTCAACGCGGTGGGCGGCGTGCGCATCAGCGAGCCGGCGGCGGATTTGGCGGTGATGCTGGCCATCACCTCCAGCCTGCGCGGCAAGCCGCTGCCCAAGGGCTTCATCGCCTTTGGCGAAGTGGGCCTGGCCGGCGAAGTGCGCCCGGCGCCGCGCGGGCAAGAGCGGCTGAAAGAGGCCGCCAAGCTGGGCTTCAGCGTCGCCATCGTGCCCAAGGCCAACGCGCCGCGCAAAGCGATCGAGGGCATGACCATCCACGCCGTGGAGCGGGTGGACGAGGCGATGGAAGTGGTGCGCGGGCTGACCTGAATCTTCAGCCAGCTTCGGGGGTCGCAGGAATCTCCAGGTGCCCCCGATACGCTGCCAGCAGCCCCAGCCACGGCATGCGCGCCTCCACATGAAAGTGCAGCCGCCCGGGTGACGTCGTCTCGCGCGCCACGATGGCCGGAAACAGAAAACGCGGCAAGCGCAGCAGGCCCAGCACGCTGACGCTTTGCAGCAGCATCACCAACTCGCCCTCTTGCACCGCCAGCGCGAAGTGAAAGCGCGCCGGCCCCAGCTGCTCCACCAGTTCATCGCCTTGCAACCGCATGCAGGATCGCATGGTCTTGCCGGCAAAGTGGCGTTGCCACGCCTCTTGCTGCTCGTCTGCGCTCAGCTCAAAGCTGAAAGCCTGGTCTTCCACCGACCCGGGCAAGCTCATCAGCCGCGCCAGCAGCTTGGCAGGCAATGTGGTCGGCCCCTGGGCCGAATAGCGTCCTTCAAACCGGTGTTGCCCCTGTGCGGCATGAAAGCTGCGCAAAGGGGCTGGCAAGGCATCGAAGTGTGGCCCCAGCAGGCGTTGGTAGATGCTGGTCGGCATGGTGTTCGGGCTCAGGCTGGCAGGTCAGCCCCGGTGCGCGCCAGCCACTCCCCCACCACCTGCTGAAACTGTTCCGGCTGGTCCACCATCACCCAGTGCCCGCTCTTGATGGCCTGCACGTCGCTGCCCGGCTGCTGGCGCAGCCATTCCAGCCACGCGGTGGAGTGGAACATGAACGGCTTGCGCGTGCCATAGACAAACAGCATGGGGCACGCCGGCTTGATCTGCCGCGTGCGCCTATAGCCGCCGTGCGTGCCCGTCCACTGGATGAAATACGGGTAGTTCATGTTGCAATGCACGTCCTGCGGGTCCAGCTTGTAGCGCATCAGCTTCAGCATGCGCCGGCTCATGCGGTCGCCCAGCTTGCCGCGCAGCACCCAGGCCAGCGCCAGCCAGGCCTGGTAGGTAAAGATCTGAAACAGGTTCTTGGCGCTGATCTCGCGTGCATACGCGGGCGAGTTGGCGTCGCCAATGTCCACGCCCACCAGGCGCTCCACCCGCTCCGGGTGCTTCATCACATACTGGTAGCCAAACACCGCGCCCCAGTCGTGCACCATCAGCGTCACCTTGCGGCCGGGGCTGACGGCATCGACGATGGCCGCAAAGGTGGCCACCAGCTCGGCCAGCGAATAGGCGCGCCGCGGCTCGCCCTTGGCAAAGCCCGGCAGCGTGAAGCGCACGCAGCGGTGCGTGGCGCGCAGCGCGGCCACGGTGCTGTCCCACAGCCGGTAGGTGTCGGGCCAGCCATGGATCATCACCACCGTGCGCGGGCCGTCGCCCTCTATGTACACATCTACGCCGTTGACGGTCAACGTCTGCTGTTCCATGGCTGCCTCTGCGCTGTCTTGTTGTGCCGGCCATCATAGCCAGCCGCCCCGCTGGGGCTTGGCATTGATGGGACAATGGACCCGTCTTGTCCGCTGCCCCCGTCCCCCCCAAGTCTGAATTTGCCGAGTTGCTGGCCCTGCGTGCCTTCATGCGCTATTGGGGCGCGCGGCTGTTCAGCGTCACCGGTAGCCAGATGCTGCTGGTGGCCGTGGGCTGGCAGATGTATGACCTGACCGGCTCCGCCTGGGACCTGGGGCTGGTCGGCCTCTACCAGTTTGCCCCCGCGTTGTTGCTCACGCTGGTGGCCGGCCACGTGGCCGACCGTGTGCACCGTGGCCGCATCGTCGCCGCCTGTCTGGTGGTATCAAGCGCCGTGGCACTGCTGCTGGTGGCTGCCACGCTGGGCCTGGGCCAAAGCGCAACTGCCCACGGCAAGGCCGGTTGGCTGACGCGCGAGCTGCTGCTGGGTGTGTCGGTGGTGCTGGGCACCGTGCGCGCCTTTCAAATGCCGGCGCAGCAGGCCCTCACCCCGCTGCTGGTGCCGCCCAGCATGCTGTCGCGCGCGCTGGCCTTTGCTTCCGGCGGCATGCAGGCCGCCATCATCGGCGGGCCGGCGCTGGGCGGCGTCATCTTCGTGTTTGGTGCCTCGGCGGTGTATGCCTGTTGCACCGCGCTGTTTGCCATTGCCTCGGCGCTGATGCTGGGCCTGCGCTATGACCACGCCCCGGCACCCAAGGAGCCCGTCACCTGGGGCAGCGTCACCGCCGGCGCCCTGTTCGTCTGGCAGCGCAAGGTGCTGCTGGGTGCCGTGTCGCTGGATCTGTTTGCCGTGCTGCTGGGCGGCGCCGTGGCGCTGCTGCCCATGTTTGCCAAGGACATCCTGAACGTCGGTCCCTGGGGCCTGGGCCTGCTGCGCGCCGCGCCGGCCGTGGGCGCGATTGGCATGTCCATGGTGCTCACCCGCCGCCCGCTGGAGCGCCGCGTGGGCCACGCCATGATGGCCGCGGTGGCCGTGTTTGGCCTGTGCATGGTGGCGTTTGGCCTGTCCACCAGCTTCTGGCTGTCGCTGACCGTGCTGGCCATTTCGGGCGCCGCCGACACAGTGAGCGTGGTGGTGCGCCAGACGCTGATGGGGCTGGAAACGCCCGACGCCATGCGTGGCCGCGTCAGCGCCGTCAACAGCATCTTCATCGGCGCCTCCAACCAGTTGGGCGAGTTCGAGTCCGGCGCCACCGCCGCGCTGCTGGGGCCGGTGGGTTCGGTGGTGCTGGGCGGCGTGGGCACGCTGCTGGTGGCGGCGCTGTGGTTCAAGCTGTTTCCCACGCTGGTGCAGCGCGACCGCATGCAGCCCCATTAGTGTGGCTCGCAGGCTGCGACAATCTGTCCCCATGTTCTGGCAAAAAATCCTCGTGCCGCTGGCCGGCATCGTGCTCGTCATCGCGGCTTATGAAGCTTTTGAATGGCGCGGCGTGGCGCTGGCCGCCTCTGCACTCGTCACCTGGGTGCTGTGGCAGCTGAGCCGCTTCATGAAGGTGATGCGCACCGCCGCCAAGCGCCCGCTGGGCCATGTGGCCAGCGCCACCGCGCTGCAGGCGCGCCTGAAGCCCGGCATGCCGCTGCTGGACGTCATCGCCATGACCGGCGCGCTGGGCAAACCGCTGTCGCCCGAAGGCCAGCAACCCGAGGTGTTTGCCTGGTCGGACGATGGTGAAACCGAGCTGCGCTGTACCTTTCAAGACGGCCGGCTGCTGCGCTGGACGCGCGAGGCGGTCAGCCACGAAGCCGGCACCCCGACGCCGTAAAATCGACAGTCCCCGCCATATACCCCCCAGGAGCCCCCCGCATGAGCGCAACCCCACCCCTTTCCATGTCGGACCGCGACGGCAAGATCTGGATGGACGGCCAGATGGTCGATTGGCGCGACGCCAAGATCCATGTGCTCACCCACACGCTGCACTACGGCTGCGGCGCCTTTGAGGGCGTGCGTGCCTACAACGGCACCGGCGGCACCGCCATCTTTCGCCTGCAGGAGCACACCGAGCGCCTGTTCAACAGCGCCAAGATCCTGCGCATGAAAATCCCCTTCACGCAGGAAGAAGTGAACGAGGCCCAACGCGCCGTGGTGCGCGACAACAAGCTGGAAAGCTGCTACCTGCGCCCGCTGACCTGGATCGGTGACAAGAAGCTGGGCGTCAGCCCCAAGGGCAACACCATCCACCTGATGGTGGCCGCCTGGGCCTGGGGCGCCTACCTGGGTGACGAGGGGCTGAAGCGCGGCATCCGCGTCAAGACCAGCAGCTACACCCGCCACCACGTCAACATCACCATGACGCAGGCCAAGGCCGTCAGCAACTACACCAACTCCATCCTCGCCAACATGGAAGCCGTGGACGATGGGTATGACGAGGCGCTGCTGCTCGATGCGTCAGGCTTCGTCAGCGAAGGCGCGGGCGAGAACATCTTTGTCATCAAGAACGGCGTGGTCTACACCCCCGACCTGTCGGCCGGCGCGCTGAACGGCATCACCCGCAACACCGTTTTCCACATCTGCAAAGACCTGGGTATTGAGCTGGTGCAAAAGCGCATCACCCGGGATGAGGTCTACATCTGCGACGAAGCCTTCTTCACCGGCACGGCCGCCGAGGTGACCCCGATCCGCGAGCTGGACCGCATCGAGCTGGGCGCCGGCTCGCGCGGCCCCATCACCGAAAAAATCCAGAGCGCGTTCTTCGACATCGTCAACGGCCGCAACCCCAAATACGCCCACTGGCTGACCAAGGTCTGAGGAACCCACCCATCATGAGCAACGCCCCCATCGAGCTGCTGGCCAAAGACCTGAACGACCAGGGCGGCATCTTCTGCCCCAGCCCCAAGGCCGGCATGAAGGTCAGCGACAACCACCCCAAGGTCTACCTGGACGTGGGCCGCACCGGCCAGGCCAAGTGCCCCTATTGCGGCAACGTTTACGCGCTGAAGGCGGGTGAGCATTTCGACGGCGCGCACTGACGCCACCATGAAGCGCGCGCTGGTCGTCGCGCCGCAGTGGATAGGCGACGCCGTCATGACCGAGCCGCTGCTGCGCCGCCTGGCCGCGCGCGGCGAACACATCACCGTGGGCGCGCTGCCCTGGGTGGCCCCGGTGTACCGCGCCATGCCCCACGTGGCCCAGGTGGTGGAATTCCCCTTCGCCCACGGCGGCCTGCAGCTGAAAGCCCGCCGCTCGCTGGCCAGCCAGTTCAAGGGCCAGTTTGATGTGGCCTATGTGCTGCCCAATTCGCTGAAGAGCGCGCTGCTGCCCTTTCTGGCCAGCATCCCCGAACGCGTGGGCTACCTGGGCGAAGCCCGCGTGGGCCTGCTGACCCACAGGCTGAAAAACCCGCCCAAGGACAAGCGCCCGCCCATGGTGGCCTTCTATTCCGCACTGAGCGGTGCGCCACCGGCCGACGCGGCCAGTGACCGCCCGCAGCTGCAACTGCAACCCCAAGACGCCAGCGCCGCCCAGGCCCACCTGGCCACGCTGGGCCTGCAGCCCGGCCGCTTTCACGTCTTCGCCCCCGGCGCCGAGTTTGGCCCCGCCAAGCGCTGGCCCGCCGCCCACTTTGCCGAGCTGGGCCGGCTGCTGCCGGCGCAGCACAAGGTGGTGCTGCTGGGCTCGGGCAAAGAGGCCGAACTGTGCGACGAGATTGCCAACGCCATCGATGCAGGCCTGCCGCAGGGCGCAGAGCCTAGAGCGCTGAACCTGGCCGGCAAGACCACGCTGCTGCAAGCCTTTGCCGCCATTGCTTCGGCCCACAGTGTCATCAGCAATGACTCGGGGCTGATGCACGTGGCGGCTGGCTTTGGCACGCCCCAGGTGGCGATTTTTGGCTCAAGCAGCCCGCGCCACACGCCGCCGCTGAATGACAAAGCCAAGGTGATCTGGCTGAAGGATGACCCCAACTACCAGCCGCCATTGGATTGCGCGCCTTGCTTTCAGCGGGAGTGCCCGCTGGGGCATACGCGGTGTTTGGTGGATGTGGGGGCGGGGCAGGTGGCAGAGTTTTTGGTTGAAGCCTTTAACTGAAAGCCCCCCATGGCCGTCGCCCCGCTAGATGGGATGCGGTGAGATTTTTAGACAATTGTTTTCGGCCACCGCCTCAGACGCCGTACGCGGCAAGAAAAACACGCACCGCCTCGCGCAGCAGCGCCTTGTCTTCCTGCGCCGTGGGCTGTTCCAGTTTCAGCATGCCGCGGATGTGCCCCTCTCCCAGGAACATGGACAGAAAAAGGTCTGCCGCTTGCCGCAGGCGCGGCACACGCATAGTGCCCGCCTCATTCGCCAAGGCCAGGTAGGCGGCGAGCTGGCCGACCAGCCGGTCCGCGCCCTGGCGATAAAACCCAAGGCAGGCATCCGGATACCTGCCCGCGACCGCATACAGGTTGCGAAACTGCCCCAGCGTGTTCTCGTCGCGCATCAGTGCCAGAAACTGCTTGCCCACGACTGTCAGCGCCTTGTCGGGGTGTTGCGGGTCAAGTGTCTGAGCGCCGGCCAGGCCACCCACCACGCCCTCGGTGCGCCTGCCGATAACGGCCTCTAGCAACTGCTCCTTGGATGCGAAGTGGCTGTACACGGTCATCTTCGAGACACCCGCATCCCTGGCGATGGCGTCCATGCTGGCGCGCTCGAAGCCGTGCTCACGAAAGTGCAGGTGTGCGGCTTCCAGGATGCGGCGCATGCGCTCAGGGTCCCGGGGGCGCCCCCGGGGCGGTTTTCCGCCTGGCGCGCCCGCATCGGACCCGGCTGCTGGCTGTGCGGTCGGGGGGTTTTTCATATTTTATTTAGTGGACTTGACAGTACAGAATATAGCACTAGAATTACTGTACCGATGGGTATCGTAAATAGAGGTTGCGATGCCCTTGCTCGCTTCACCGCCTGAAAAGGAGAGCCTCATGAAGCATCCTCGTATTCTCGTCACCGGTGCGACCGGAAAAATCGGCCGTCACGTGGTCCACCTCCTGCTGCAGGCAGGCTGGCCTGTGCGCGCGCTGGTGCGGCAGAACGACGTGCGCAGCCTAGCTCTGCAACGCCAGGGCGCCGAGATCGCCGTGGCCGACCTCACCGACCCCGAACCGCTGGCCCTGGCCATGCAGGGCGTGCAACGCGCTTTCTTTCTGCCCGGCTACAGTCCGTACCTGGCAAACATGGCAGCCGCTTTTGCCTGTGCGGCGCGCTCGGCCGGGCTGGAGTCGGTGGTGGTGCTCAGCCAATGGTTGGCGGCCCCGTCGCATCCCGCTTCAACAACCCGCCAGCACTGGTTGGCCGATCGCCTGCTCGGCGCGCTGCCGGGCATGGCGCACACGCGGGTGGCCCCCGGATTTTTTGCCGACAACTACCTGCGCACGCTGCCTGTGGCCGCCCAATTGGGCGTGTTGCCCTGGCCGTATGGCGACGGACGCAACGCGCCGCCCTCGAACGAGGACATTGCCCGCGTTGCCGCCCATGCGCTGATGCAGCCACAGCGCCACGCCGGGCGCAGTTACCGGCCCACCGGTCCGCAGCTGCTGACGGGGGGCGACATGGCGCGCATTGTTGGCAAGGTGCTGGGCCGAAGCGTGAAGACCATGCCCACGCCGTTCTGGCTGTTCGCCAAGGCCGCTCGCCATGATGGTGCCGGCATTGATGAACTGCTGAACCTGCGCCATTACATCCGGGACCACAGCAGTGGCGCGTTCGAGGTGGGCGCGCTGAACCAGGACGTGCTGGAGGTCACCGGGCGCCCCGCCGAAGACTTCGAAACCATCGCCCGGCGTTACGCGGCGGCGCCCCAGTGCCAGCCCACGCTGGGCAACCGGCTGCGCCAGGTGAAGGACTTCCTGCTGTTGCCGCTGCGTCCGGGCTACGACCTCAACGGCTACGCGCGCAGCCTGAACCTGCCGCAGCCGCAGCGCCCGCTGTATGCGATGCAGTCCGGTACCTGGTTGCGCGAGCACGGGTTGCCTGCAGAAGGAGGTCAGGCATGATGGTTGCGGACATGCCCCAACAAGTTGTCTTGAGGACGGCAATGCTGGGCCCCTTTTTCCTGAGCTATGTGGCGCTGGTGGCGGCGGCGGTGGCGGCTGTGCTCAAGCGCTATATGCCGCCGCGTGCGGCCTGGCTGGGCCTGGCCGGGCTGCTGGTGTGGCTGGCCTATGCCGGCGCTTTGGGTTACAGCGGCATCTTGCAAGACCCTGCGTTGCGCCCGCCCGGCATTGCCCGTATGGTGGGCCCCATCCTGGTCAGCCTGCTTGCACTGATGGGCATTGGCAAATTTGGCCGCCTGGTGGCGGCGCATGTGCCCCTGGCCGTGCTGGTGGGGCTGCAGAGCTTTCGGGTGGGGGTGGAAGTGTGTCTGCATCTGCTGTGGCAAGCCGGCTTGCTACCCCATGCCATGACGCTGCAGGGTGGCAACATTGAAATCATTGTGGCGTTGACGGCGCCACTGGCCGCTTGGGCGGCCACACGCGGCCAACGCGCACGCCAGGTCGTATGGGCCTGGAACCTGGTGGGCCTGTTGTCGCTGGCCAATGTGGTGGTGCGCAGTGTCTTGACCGCGCCCGGACCTTTGAACCTGATCCACACGGAAGTGCCGAACCTGGCGCTGGCACAGTTTCCGTTCAGCTTCATCCCGGGGCTGATGGCGCCATTGGCACTGGTGCTGCACGTGCTGGTGTTCCGAGCCATGCGGATTGAAACCAAGTGGCAAGGCGTGTAGTACAAACCGCCGGCTTCACCGTTGTTGCAGCGTATCGACATCATCTTTACCAACCATGCATATTGAACCCAATCCACTGACCACCCTGCGGGGGCGTCTGCTGCTTGCAACCCTGTTGACCGGGCTGCTTGCAGCTCTGGTGGGCCGGCCGGCAACTGCAGCCGACACCGAGAATGCCCGCGCCCACAAGCTGGTTGCCCAGTCCCTCGCGGCGTTGGGTGCCGGGCGGGATCTGCGTGAGACGCGCAGCCTGACTGCCACCGTGCGCCAGGTCACCTACCACCTGGCGGATGGTGACCATCCCGACGCACCGTACGCGGCGGATTTTGGGGAGGCCAACATCACGCTGGACCTGGCCACAGGCAGGGTCATCACCACGGTCAAGCAAAGCCTGGCAACGCAGGAAAGCGTTACGGCCACCACCCTGGCCACGCCTGAACTGCAGCGCATGACGGTGGCTGCCAATGGCCAGCCCCTGCAATCGCGGGTTGTCGCGCCGGAGCCGGATTTCGACCTCGCCGAGCCGCTGATGGCCTTGCGCATGGCCTATGCCAACAAGGACTTGCGCCTTGGTCCACCCACCCTGCTGCATGGCGTGCGCGCGGATGTGGTGCGTTTCCAGCACCGTGGCTTCCCGGTGCGGCTGTTGCTGGGCACGGACTCGCATCTGCCGCTGGCGCTGGAGGCCAGGATGGTGATGCCATCGAACATTGTGTGGAACGCCCGGGGCGACCTGACGGACCGCTTCGACTGGATGAACTGGACGCTGGCCTCCGGCGTGCGTTATCCCTACCAATGGGATCACTTCCGCAACGGCGACCTGCTGCGCACCACGTCGGTTACCGCGCTGGCGGTTGACCAGCCGCTGGACGCAGCCACCACGTTGACACCGGATGATCTGAAGGCCCTGGACGAGCCGGGCCGGCGCAACGTGGATGAGCTGCCCCTGGGCCGGCCGGACCGCCCGATCACGGAGATCGCGCCTGGCGTGGTGCAAATTCCCGGGAGCTGGTACACCACCCTGGTTCGACAGGCCGACGGCGTGGTCGTCATCGACGCGCCCATCTCCGATGGCTACTCCCGCCAGGTGCTGGCCGAGGCGGCGCGCCGCTTTCCGGGCCTGCCGGTCAAGGCGCTGATCACCACCACGGGCTTTGGGTGGCATATCGCCGGCATCCGCGAGTACGCCGCGCGGGAGATTCCCATCTATGTGCTGGACAGCAACGCCGCACTGGTGCGCGCTCGCCTGACCGCGCCGCACACGTTGGCACCTGATGCGCTGGCCAAGCACCCTGTTCCCCTGCATCTCAGGCGGGTCAGCGGCCCCCTGCGTGTGGGCCAGGGCGCGACGGGCCTGGTGGTCTATCCCATACGCGGTGCCACCTCGCAGATGCTGATGGTGCACTTGCCGCAGCCGCAGATCCTGCACACGGCGGAGATGGTGCAGCCGCTGGGGCCGAATGGCGCCTTCCTGTTTCCGGAGTCGTTGCTGGAGTTGCAGCAGGCGGTGCAGCAGGCTGGGCTATCCGTCAAGACCATGATAGGCATGCACATGAGCGCCACGCCCTGGTCTGCGCTGGATGCCAGCATCGCGGCGACTTTGAAACCGCTGGCCGCACCTTGAAGCCTCTCAATCCACCAACATCCCACAACTCAAGTTGACCACCGTCCCCGTCATGGCCCCCGCCCCATCCGACGCCATAAAGACAGCCACCTCCGCCACCTGATCCAGCGTAGGCATGCGCTTCAGCAGCGTGCCCGCCGCCATGCCTTCAACCAACTGGTCCACCGCCACCCCATGGGCCGCAATGGCGTTGAACACCTCGCGGCTGTGCGAGCCGGCGGCCATGGCCTGGGGCACCGCATGCGGGCGCAGGGCGGCGGGCTCCAGGCAGGCAACCACCGCCACTCGGCTATCTTGCCTTTGAGCATCATGGCGGCAGTGTCACCGGCGCATGCCGGCAAGTGGGCCTGTCTGCCTGGGGCTGTGTGGGCTGCACAAACAGCAGGTCGCCTGTGCAAGAAATCCAAACAGCTGGCCCCGCTGGCCTGCGTGACGCCGGCCTGGTCCGCCACACCGGCAGCGACTGACACCAAGGCTGCCAGCGACACTACGTCAGAAGTGTTGGCCCACCCCTGGGTGGTGCCGCCCCCCACCCGCCAGGCCGACGCCTATTTCACCAACCTGAAAGACGGCGACAGCCGCGAAGCGCCCTTTATGCTGAAGTTTGGTCTGTCCATGCGCGGCATCGTGCAGGCCGGCAACACGGCGGGCACCGCCGGCCACCACCACCTGTTGATCAACCAGAGCCTGCCGCTGGACTTTGGCAAGCCGCTGCCCTTCAACGAGCAGTACATCCACTTCGGCAAGGGCCAGATGGAAACGGTGATCAACCTGAAACCCGGCACCTACAACCTGCGCCTGCTGCTGGCCGATAAGGGACACATCCCCTACTTTGTCTACAGCAAGCCGGTGAAGCTGACTGTCACCAAGCAAAACACGGTGGCCAATGCGGACAGCAGCGTCAATGGCCCGGCGCGCGTAGAGATCTTGTCACCCACCGACAAGCAGAGCGTCAAAGGGCCGTTTCGCGTGCAGTTCCACGCCAGCGGGTACAACGTGTCCGCCGCGGGGCCGCAGTTGGCCGACACCGGGCACTTTCGGTTGACGCTGGAGAAGGGCGGCAAGAGCGAGGTGCTGGACTTCAAGCAGGGGCACACCGAGGTTTGGTTGAATCCGCCGGCGGGGGAGTACAAGATGAAGCTGGAACTGGTGGGGAACACGGGGGCGGGGGCGGTGATGGCGGTGGGGAAGGTGGTGCAGATCAGTGTGACGGGGGGCTGAGGGGCGCCTTGGGCGTCAATGGCTTGCCCTAGAATGCCGGCGGTGCCGCTCAGGCACTGCAACTGATATTCAAGGGAGTCACAACATGAAGTTTCACGCCATCACGCTGTTCGCAGCGCTCGCCATCTCGGGCTGCGCCTCGGTCCCCATGGGCGACGCCAAGCAAGACGCCGCTGCCAAGACATTCGCCGTTCCGCAGGACAAGGCCGGCATTTACATCTATCGCAACGAGTCGATCGGCGGCGCGGTGAAGATGGATGTGGCCATTGACGGCCAGGCCATAGGCCAGACGGCGGCGAAGACTTATTTCTACAAAGAGGTGGCACCGGGGCAGCACACCGTGTCTTCCACAGCAGAGAATACCGACACGCTGGCTGTGGAGACCAAGCCCGGAACGCTCACCTTCATCTGGCAAGAGGTGAAGATGGGGGTGCTCTATGCGCGCACCAAGCTGCACCTGGTGGCGGAAGAGGTGGGCAAAAAGGGCGTGCAGGAAAGCACGTTGGCCGCGCCCAAATAAGTTGCGCGCGGCGATGAAAAAAAGGCCACCCGGCTGGGTGGCTTTTTTTGTTGGGTAGCAGCCGCGTTCAATTGAACTGGTACTTCACACCCAGCTTGTAGAAGCGGCCAATGGCGCCGCTGGCGTCCAGCGGGTTGTAGCTCATGCCGCCATAGGTCAGCGGGTCCAGCGGGGCTACGCGGTCGGTCAGGTTCTGGATGGAGCCGAACACCGTCAGGTTCTTCTGCACGTTCCAGCGGGCAGACAGGTCGATGGTGTAGAACGAGCCCAGCACGCAGCCGTTGGGCGCATCCGTCCCGTTGGCGAACTTGGAAGCGCAGACGTCGCCTTCAAAGAAGACGTTCTTCATTTCCGAGCGGTAATTCACCAGGCCGGTCACGCTCCAGTCGCCCTTGTCCCAGGTGGCGGACAGGTTGATCTTGTCGCGTGGTGTGCCGGCGCAGTTGGAGGTGTCGCAGTTGCCGTGCGTGCCCACATACTGGTAGCGGTTGCCCGGCACCACGGCGCCGGTGGCGCTCTTGCTGTCCGGCTCAACGCGCAGCCAGGAGAAGATGTGCGTCCAGTTCATCGACAGGGCCAGGCGGCCGCTGTCACCGAGGTTGATGCGGTGCTTGAAGTCCAGGTCCAGGCCGCTGATTTCGGTGAAGCTGGAGTTGCGGTACGGCGCCTTGGAGATGATCAGCGTGCCCGTGTTCGGCACCACCGCACCGTTGATGGTGAGGTTGTTGTCCGAGCGGATGGCTGTCGGCAAGGCCGCGGCTTCTGCATATGGCAGCGGGTTGATTTCATTGGTGCGCTTGATGTGCCAGAAATCAGTGGAGAAGCTGGTCTCCCGGGCGGCGTCCCAGATGAAGCCGAAGGTGGTGCCCTTGGACTTTTCGGGTTGCAGTTTCGGGTCGCCCACCTTCACCGCCGCAATGGTGATGGCGCAGTCGCCAGCGGTGGCGCCAGGCAGCGGTGTGCCATTGGGGCAGCGCACCGGGTCGCGCACAGCCGAGGAGCCGGTGCTTTGGCTCTCGGCGCCGGACTCGGCGGCGCCGGGTGCGCGGAAGCCTTCAGAGTAGGTGCCGCGCAGCGCCAGAGAGCTGACCGGCGTCCACTTGATGCCCAGTTTGGGCGTGGTGGAGTTGAAGGCGTCGTAGCCGTCGTAACGCACCGCGCCCGACAGTTCCAGCGTCTTCGTCACCGGTGCCAGCAACTCGGCATACACGGCGTTGACCGTGTTGGTGCCCTTGGCCGCCACATAGCTGGAATTGACAGAGCCGTTTTCCGTGCCGCTCAGCGAAGGTGCATCCAGAAACTCGCGGCGGTGTTCTGCACCGACGGCCAGCGCCAGCGCGCCGCCATCCAGCTGCATCAGCTCCCGCGTGGCTTTGAAGTCAACCGTGTCCAGCTTGGTGGAGATGTCGGCTGTGATGTGGCGCACCATCGCGGCGTACAGCGACGGCGGGTTCTTGCTGGCTTGGGCGCCCAGGTAGTAGGGGAAGTATTGGCTGCTGGGGTCACCCAAAGCCGCTTTGACCACTGCCATGTTCAGCGCCGCGCTGTAGTCCAGCTTGAGCTTGGTTTCCGAGTGCATCAGGCCGATGTCGTAGTCCCAGCCCATGGCCGTGCCCTTGATGCCGCCGAGGATGCGGGTGAAGGTGTTGTCCGCGGCGCGCTCCTGCGCGCCGACGTCAAACGCTGTGTAGCGCACCCGCACCGGCACGCCGTACGGGTTTTGCGGGTGGTTGGCAGCCAGCATGATGGTGGTGCCGGCGCCTGAGCCGAAGTTGATCACACCCGCGGGGTTGGCCGCCGTGGGCGGAAACGCCACGGTGGGGGTGATGGACGGCGGCACCAGCGCAAACCCGGTGGTGCGGTTGGAATAGCCCAACTCCACATAGGCCTGCGTGTCGTTGTTGAGCTTCCAGGTGCCACCGGCAAACAGGTTGGCGCCCTTGATGTCGGGTTGCATGCTGCGGAACTGGTCGGCGTGCCATACGCAGCCGCCGCCCGGGTCTTGCGGTGTGCTGACCGACAGCGTGGCGCAACCGGGCAGCGACACGTAGTTCAGCGATACCGGGTCGCGGATCAAGCCGTTCGGGCCGGCGGTGGCATTGTTGTTGCCGGAGATATAGCCCGAGGCGAATTGTGTTGCCAGGCCATAACCCCATGGGCGGATGTCGCCATGGCCGATCCAGTCGCGGTCCTTGCGGTCACTGTTCTGGATGCGGTTGGATTTGGAAAACTCGGCGTTGAACATGAAGTTGTGGCCGTCTTCAGCCAGCGAGCCAAAGCCCGCCGTCAGGCTGGCCTTGTGTTGCTGGCCGTCACCGTAGCGCGAAGCGCCCGTGCTGGCCTGGGCCACGACGCCCTTGAAATCCTTTTTCAGGATGATGTTGACCACGCCGGCAATCGCATCGGCGCCATAGACGGAGGAGGCGCCGTCTTTCAGGATTTCAATACGCTGCACCAACTCCATCGGTATGGTGGCGAGGTCGGTGAAGGTCTTCTGGCCATCGTCGGCGCGACCGAACGGCGCCATGCGGCGCCCGTTCAACAGCACCAGGGTGGAGGTGGCGCCCAGGCCGCGCAGCGACACGGCGGTGGAGCCAGCGGCAAAACCGTTGCCGAAGCCCGTGGGCAGCGAGCCCGCGCCATCAACGCCCAGTGTCTGCAGGTATTCAGCCACGGTGGCCTTGCCCGATTTGGCGATATCGGCAGCGGTGATGACCAGCACCGGTGATGCGGACTCGACCTGGGCGCGCTTGATGTTGGAGCCGGTCACTTCAACACGCTCCAGCGTCTGCGCGAAGACTGTTGACCCAGCGGCCATCAGGCCCATGGCCACGCCGCCAGAAAACGATAAGCGCAGCGCACGGGCGAGCGCCGACTCTCGGTTAGGAGAATGGGGTTTCATTTTTTTCCTTTGTCTCTTGCTTGAAAAAGGATGAGCAAGGGGGTTTGCTCATCCCAAATTCAGCATATCGCGGCCCTTTTTGAGCGACAAAAGAATGGGGCGACTCCCCGGATTCGTGTGATGAAGCGAATTGACATGTGTTGTCTATCCGCCGATCACAGCCGCAGATCCAGTTGGGCGGGTTGTTCGTACAAAGCCATGAAACCCGCTACAGTGGGGCAACAGACGGAGGGGACTCGCCGATGCCATATCGCCTCGCTCATGGCCTGCGCTGCTTGCCCGCACTCGCGGCTTCACTGGCGCTGGTTGGCTTGCTGGCCCCCGCCCGTGCCGCCGACACCCCGGCGCCGCAGCCAGCCGCCAGTGGCGCAGCAACACCGGCGGCAGCGGCGCCGATGGAAACCTTGTCCCACCCCTGGGTGGTGCCGCCCCCCACCCGCCAGGCCGACGCCTACTTCACCAACCTGAAAGACGGCGACAGCCGCGAAGCGCCCTTTGTGCTGAAGTTTGGTCTGTCCATGCGCGGCATCGTGCAGGCCGGCAACACGGCGGGCACCGCCGGCCACCACCACCTGCTGATCAACCAGAGCCTGCCGCTGGACTTTGGCAAGCCGCTGCCCTTCAACGAGCAGTACATCCACTTTGGCAAGGGCCAGATGGAAACGGTGATCAACCTGAAACCCGGCACCTACAACCTGCGCCTGCTGCTGGCCGATAAGGGACACATCCCCTACTTCGTCTACAGCAAGTCGGTGAAGCTGACCGTCACCAAACAAAACACGGCGGCCAATGCCGAAAGCAGCGTCAAAGGCCCGGCTCGGGTGGAGATCCTGTCACCCACTGACAAGCAGAGCGTCAAGGGACCGTTTCGCGTGCAGTTTCACGCCAGTGGGTACAACCTGTCTGCCGCCAGCGCGCAACTGGCGGACACCGGGCACTTTCGGTTGACGCTGGAGAAGGGTGGCAAGAGCGAGGTGCTGGACTTCAAGCAGGGGCACACCGAGGTTTGGCTGAGCCCGCCGGCGGGGGAGTACAAGTTGAAGCTGGAACTGGTGGGGAACACGGGGGCGGGGGCGGTGATGGCGGTGGGGAAGGTGGTGCAGATCAGTGTGGCGGGCGGGTGAGCTGCAACGGCTTGTAAGTAATGTGCGTGTTGTGACCCTCTGAACTGGCCAGGTCGTGGCCTGGGCGTAAGGCTGGTTTCCAGCCGTAACAAATCCGGTTCAGGGGCCGGCCAGTCGGCAACCGTGCGCCCCTACACTGAAATCTGCATCAGCCCTAGGACCAACCATGGCCGCCCTGGACTCTTCACCGGCGTTCGCGCCAACCCTCCCCTGGTACCCGCCTTTGCACTCAGCGGAGCAGTCTGGGCGACTGGGCACTGGCATGGCGTTGCCTGACACGGTGGACCTGGGCATCAGCCTGGACATTTGGGACGGGCAGAAGAAGCAGGTGTTGAGTACCCGGCAGATTGACCAGGTGCATGCGGGCACCGTCCCGGCCACTGCCATGCCCAGTGTCAACTGCTACGAAGTTCGCACCTCGGACGGGTTGCTGGTGCAGTTGCAGCTGGACCTGACGGACATGGTGCGCCGGTTCCAGTTGCTGGAGGCGCGCTGCGCGCACCTGGCGCAACTGTCCAGCACGGATGAGCTGACCGGCCTGGTCAACCGGCGCCACTTCGACACGGTCATGGCCAGCGAGTGGGCGCGCGCCTTGCGCATTGGCACCTCCATGGGCTTCTTGATGGTGGACATAGACCACTTCAAGGCCTTCAATGACCACTACGGCCATGCCGCCGGCGACGAATGCCTGCGCCGCGTGGCCCAAGCGCTGGCCCGCAGTGTGCGGCGCGCTGGCGAACTGGTGGCGCGCTATGGCGGCGAGGAATTCGTGGTGCTGATGCCCCGGGCCGACCTGGCGCACACCCGCGAGACGGCCCAGCGCTGCCTGGACGAAGTGCAGCGCGAAGCCATAGGCCATGTGGCCCTGGCCCATGGCGCGCGCGTGACCGTGAGCATAGGCATGGCCTGCGCCGTGCCCGATGCCATGGAGGAGCTGGAAGTGATGGTGGAGGCTGCCGACGCGGCCATGTACCACGCCAAGTCCGCCGGGCGTGCCCGCGCGGTGCTGGCCAGCCAGTCGGACTGGGAAATCGACAAGGACACCCCGCGCACGCATCCGGCGCCTTTGTGTTGAGTTGAACGCCTCTTTGCCGACGCAGCGGCCTACTTCCTTGCGCGTCTTCACCGGCAGCTCATGCTGCCGCCAGCCTTTTTCACGCACATGCGGTGAAAGCCTCTACCGGGCCAGCCACCAAGGCGCTACCATGGCAGCGCTCTTTCAATGGACTCGCTTTGATTGAGGAGAAGCATTGAAAACACCGCCAGCGCTGCTGCCGTTTCAAGCTGCCATCCTGCTGCCCGCCGCCGCGGTGGGGTTGTTGCTGCTGCATTGGCTGGTGGTGCAGCCGGCAATGCTGCCGGTTTCCCGGCAGGAGTTGCCGGTGTTCGTGGCCCTGCCGCTGACGGCGGAGATCGGTTGGCAGGGCAGCGCTGTTGTTGTCCGCGTCTTCCTCACCCTGACGGCGGTCACCGCGCTGGCCGCATTGGCCCTGGCGGCTGTGCTGGCCCTGCGCACGCCGGAGCACAAGGCGGCGCGCCAGCTCGGCGCGGCGCTGGTGGGTGGCGCAGCGGCCAGCGGCTACTTTTTCTTCATGATGACGCACCAGGCCTACCGCGAACTGCTGGGGTGGGCGCCAACGGCATGGCAACGCCTGCCTATGGACGCGCTGGCGTACTGGGTGGGGTTTTGTGCCATGGTGCTGATGGCGCGGTTCTTCATGGCTTACCCGCGCCTGGTCACGCCGGAGGAATTTGCGGCGTTTGCGCTTCGCCGGGCCAAGCAAGCCGTGGACGGCATGAAGGCGCGTGGCAGTTGGCGCCGCCATCTGCATCGAGGGTCGGCAGAGTCGCATATCTCCAGCCAGTCCCCATTGGGCATGCTGCAGTCGCCGTGGACTGTCGTGACGCTGGCCGTGCTGGCGCTTGCCTGTGCCGGGTTGGACTGGTATGACGCGTCGCTGGCGCCGCCCGCTGCGCGCTTCAACCATGCCAAGTTCCTGCTCGGGGCTGTGGGCTTTGTGCTGCTGCCGGTATGTGGCGAGGTGGTGGCCAACAGCCTGCACTTCCACATGAGCAATGCCCTGCCGGATGACCGGCGCAAGATCGACTGGATTGGCGCCACCGTGTTTTCGGCCGGCATCGTGGTGGTGGCGGCAGGTGCTTGCCTGATGGTGCTGGGGCCATTGGCGTTGAACACGGCCGCTGCACGCGGCGTCAACCTACCGGTGGAACTGTTCCTGGTGTGGCCTCTGGTCTTTGGCGCGCTGCTGTTCTTTCTGGCTTTGGTGGTGGCGCTGGCCATCTCCGTCTTCTACCGCGGGACGATAGACCCCCGGCTGGCAGCGCGCAAGCTCACCGTGTTTGGTCTGCTGGGCCTGGTGGTGGCGCTGCTCTTCGTGCTGTTGGAGCGCACGCTGGCGCAAAAGGTCGTTGCGCTCTTCGGCCTGTCACCGGATATGGGCGCGCTGCTTGCCGGCGCCGCAGTCACGGCCACCATCGCGCCGATTCGCGGCCAGGCGGAAAAGGCGGTGAGCCGCCTGGCGAGCCGTTTCCTGCCGTTGGATGCACTGGTGGAAGGTGAGCGGCGCATGCAGGTGGTGGCCATGTCGGATCTGTCGGGCTACACCGTCATGTCATCCCATGACGAAAAGCAAGCGCTGTTGCAGGCCGCGTTGTTGCAGCGGTTGGCGGGCAAGCTGGTGCAACAGCACGGCGGGCGCATCGTCAAGTCCATGGGCGATGCGGTGATGTTCGCATTCGACGACGCTGCATCTGCCGTCGCCGTGTTGACGGCTTTGCGTGCGGAGTTTCCATTGGCTGCGCAGCAATTGGGCCTGGACGCGCTGCCCCTGCACAGCGGTGCGCACTGGGGCGAGGTCACGGTGGCCCACGATGGCGACGTTTACGGGCAGACAGTGAACCTGGCGGCGCGCATTCAGAGCTCGGCTGGCGCGCACCAGATTGTTGTCAGTGCCGACTTTGCCCGCGCCATGGAGGAGGCGAATTGCACGCTCCTTGGCGAGCGCCGGTTCAAGAATGTGCCGGAGCCGGTGGTGTGCTGGGAATTGGCCATCCCTTGCGCGCCGGCCAGCGCTACTTCTGCAGCGCCACCACTCCCATCAACCGCAGCAGCGCTTGCGATGCCGTCCCGCTCCATACCAGGTGCGTGACGTTCTTGCGCGTCTTCGCCGGCAGCTCATGCTGCCGCACATCGTTCCCCGCCTTGAGAGAGGCGAGCAATGACTTTGGCACCATCGCAAACCCGGTTCCCGCCGCCACGCAGGCGATGATGGCCTGGTAAGAGCCGAATTCCAGCGTGCGCGCGGGCATCACGCCGCTGGCGCCCAGCCACTCTTCCATGCACTTGCGGTAAGAGCAGCCGCTGGCAAAGGCGATCAGCGTCTGGCCGCTCAGGTCGGTGGCCTTCACGACAGGCGGGTACAGGCGGCTGGTGATGACGGTCAGCTCTTCTTCAAACATCTTTTGTGCGGTCAGCCCCGGCGCGGTGAAGGGCTGCGAGACAAAGGCGGCCTCTATCTCATAGTTGGCCACCTTGGCCACCAGCGCGGCGGTGGTGCCGGTGACCAGCTCCACCACCACGCCGGGGTATTGCTTGTGAAAGCGCGACAGCACGGCGGGCAGCCGGCTGCCGGCTGTGCTCTCCAGCGATCCGATGCGAAAGATGCCCACCGGCGGGCCGCCGCGCAGCTGGTGTTCGGCCTCGTCGGCCAGGCGAAACAGCCGCTCGGCATACGACAGCAGCAGCGTGCCCTCGGGTGACAGCACCAGCGAGCGGCCATGGCGGTGGAACAGCTTTTGCCCCAGGCGCTCTTCCAGCTGGCGTATGCGGGTGGTGACGTTGCTCTGCACGCGGTTGAGCTTGTGCGCGGCACGGATCACGCCGCCTTCCTTCACCACGGTGCGAAAGATGTCCAGAGAATCCAGATCAATCATTCTCATGGAGAGAACCTTTCATCAGAATAATTCATTTGTGCGTTTTGGATTGTGCGGCTAATCTGTGGGCATGTCGAATGCCATTTCTCCCACTGGGGCTGCTTCGGTCACCGCCCCGCAGGCCACGCGCAACGCCTTGCTGGTGTGCGTGGCCGGCGCGCTGTCGTTCGCGGTGGCCATGGGCATTGGGCGCTTTGCCTTCACGCCGCTGCTGCCGCTGATGGTGCGCGCGGGCGAGCTGGACGTGGCCCTGGGTGGCTGGCTGGCCGCCGCCAATTACGCCGGCTACCTGGTGGGCGCGCTCACCGCCGCGCGGCTGCGCGTGTCGCCGGTGGTGCTGGCCTTTGGCGCGCTGTGCGCCATTGCCGCGGGCACGGCCGCCATGGGCGTGTGGCACCTCGGCTGGCTGTGGCTGGCGTTGCGCTTCTGCGCAGGGGTGTGGAGCGCCTGGGCGTTTGTGGGCATCAACATCTGGTGCCTGGGGGCGGTGGCGGCCTGGGGCAAGCCGGCCTGGGGCGGCATGATGTATGTGGGCGTGGGCAGCGGCATTGCGCTGGCCGGGCTGTATTGCCTGGTGGGCTCGGCCGCCGGCGGTACGGCCGATGCACTGTGGGAGCAATTGGGCGCGCTGGCGCTGGTGCTGCTGCTGCTGGCCTGGGCGCTGGCGCGCGGCCGGGTGCCGGCCAGCGTGGCCACGGCGCCTGCGCCGCCGCCCAAGTCCGCGCCGGCAGCGTCGCCCAAGCCGTCGGCCATTGAGTCCAGCTTCAACCGGCTCGCCAGTGTGCCTGCCACCCCCGCCATGCGCCTGCCCGCCACCACGCTGCGCGGCATGGTCATTTGCTATGGCATGGCGGGCTTTGGCTACATCCTGCCGGCCACCTTCTTGCCGCTGCAGGCGCGCGCGCTGGTGGACGACCCGCTGGTCTTTGGCCTGGCCTGGCCGGTGTTTGGCGCCACCTCGGCCGCCTCAGCCTTGCTGGCCGGCTGGGCGCTGCGGCACTACACACGCATGCAGGTGTGGATTTTTTCGCAGGTGTTGATGGGTGTGGGCGTGTTGCTGCCCAGCCTGTGGCTGAACATGGGCACCATCACACTGGCGGCGCTGTTCGTGGGCGGCACGTTTGTGGTGGTGACGCTGGCCGGCGTGCAAGAGGCGCGCGCCCTGGCGCCGGGCAACCCCACCGCGTTGGTTAGCCGCATGACGGCGGCCTTTGCACTGGGCCAGCTGGCCGGGCCCATCGTCTCCACCCTGCTGACTTACATGCACATCCCCGTGGCCATGGCGCTGGACGTGGCCTTGCAGATTGCCGCTGCCGGCCTGCTGCTCAGCGCGGCCTGGCTGTGGCGCTATGTGCCGCGCGAAGCCCCATGATTTGATTCACCCAAGCACCCAGGAGTACCCCGCCATGTCCATCCCCGCCATGCCCGACGTCCCCCAAGGCAACACGCAGCCCTGGCGCGAGCGCCTGCCCATGCCGCCCACCGAGGTGCTGAGCGCCGCCCAGCGCGCCGCCGCCGACGCGCTGATCAACGGCCCGCGCAAGGGTGTCTATGGCCCCTTCCTGCCGCTGCTGCGCAGCCCGGAGCTGCTGGACCGCGTGGCCAAGCTGGGCGAGCACCTGCGCTTTGGCGGCCAGCTGCCGGCCAAGGTGCGCGAGCTGGCCACCTGCGCCGCCGCGCGGCATGTCAGCAACCAGTTTGAATGGCTGATGCATGCGCCGCTGGCCATTGCCGCCGGCGTGGCCCCGGTCACGCTGGACGCGCTGGCGCAAGGGGCCGCGCCTAAGGGCCTGCCGGCCGACGAAGAGGCCGCGCTGGACTTCGCGCAAGAGCTGCTGCGCCAGCATGGGGTGAGCGAGCCGACCTACCAGGCCGCGCTGGGCCAGTTTGGCGAGGCCGGCGTGGTGGAGCTGACGGTGCTGGTGGGCTACTTCGCCATGGTGTCGTGGCTGATGAACGTGGCCCACACCCCCGCGCTGGCCAGCGCCAAGGGGCCGGCGCTGGCGGCCTTCCCGCTCTGAGAGTGCCCTGAGGCACGGGCACCGGCGCTGGCGGCTGCGCCTGTACCTGAATTACGGGCCATCGCATTACTGGGTTACAATACAGGTGCCGCCGCAAATTGCTTACCATTGCGGCGACCGTTGTCTGACACGGCCTGCGGTGCTTCAAGCACCACCTCTCTACGGCCGCTGGAACCCTCTGACCCTTTCTCACGGGTCCGCCATCTGGCCGTCAAACTCCCCCCAAGGCAAGCTTCACCGCCGGTCGGCTTACATCGCCGCTTGACCAGCACCTCCCCCAGCGGCTTGAGCCGCATCGCCCGGTCTGAAGGCCGCGCGATCATTTCTCTTTGAACCCAATTTCGGCGCGCGGCATAGCGCGCGCGCACCATGAACATGACTCCTTTCCAAGTGGGCAAGTACCTTGTCTCCCCCCTTTCCCGGCAAAAAGAATGCGGGCGCTACAGCGCTTCCGTCTCGATCCGCAGCGGCAGTGGCCGCGGCACGCATGACCGCGTGTTCCGTTTCCTGCCGGAATTCATCACCCGCGAAGCGGCGCTGCTGTACGCCACGGCCGAAGGCAACAGCTGGCTGCAGCTGCGCCATGCCGCCACCGCCTGAGCGGTCAACCACCCTTCACGAGACAAGCCCATGAAAATCACACTCAACATCAATGTGCTGCCCAACGGCGACTACCGGGCGCAGATCATCGAGCCCAAGACCATGACCCGCGAGGGCCCCTTCCATTGGAAGACTTCGCGCATGCCCGAAGGGCTGATGGCGCTGATTCAGGAGAAGCTGGCCGGTGGCGCCGGCGTGCCGTATTGCATTTCGATGGAAACCACGCTGAAAGACCTGTACGCCGGCACCGTGGTGCACTAGTGGCGCACAACCTGCGTCAGCAGGTTGCGTCGCAGGCTAACTTTTGCGAAGCAAAAGTTAAGCGTAGCGGCCGAAGACAAAAAAAAGCCACCTTGCGGTGGCTTTATAAAGTCCTCGAAAGGACGTCGTTGGGATTCGGTGCCAAACGGCTCTTGCGGCCGGGGTTTTTGTCGTTGGGACTGTGTGACAGCAGTTGAGTGAAACTGTACGCCCCGCGCCGCCGGTTTCCTATCCCCCAAAAGGGGGATTCGCATCCGCCTGACGGAGGATGCGTCCAACCCCATTGGTAGGATGGCCGGCCGTAAAAACCTGTTAGTTGTACGCCAACAGGTAGGCAAACACCCGCTGCGCCGGCGTCAGGAGGCCTTCAGGAAGCGATCGGCAGGAACACCACAAAGCAGGCGCCGCCGCCCGGGTTGTCTTCGCAAAACGCGCTGCCGCCGTGCCGCTGGGCGATGGATTTCACCAGCGCCAGGCCTAGTCCCACGCCGCCGTCGCGCTCGGTGGCGCCCGGCAGGCGGTAAAACGGCTCAAAAATGCGGTCACGCAGGTGCTCGGGCACGCCGGGGCCGCGGTCGCACACGCGCACCACGGCCAGGTCACCTTCCTGGCCTATGTACACCTTCACGTCGCCTGCGGTATGGCGCTTGGCGTTTTCCAGCAGGTTGCGCACGGCGCGGCGTAGCAGCTTGGTGACGCCGCGCACCACGGGGGAGGGCACGCCGCCTTGCGCATCGAGCTGGGCGTCCGTGCGCGAGCATTCCTCGGCCACCAGGCCGGTCAGGTCCACCTGCTCGATGGTGCCCAGGTCGGCCTCTTTGGCGTCCAGTCGGCTGGCCAGCAGGATTTCGTCGATCAGCTGGTCCAGCTCGCCGATGTTGCGCGTCAGCTCGTCGCGCGATTGCGACTGCTGCGGCATCATCAGCTCCAGCCCCATGCGGATGCGCGTCAGCGGCGAGCGCAGCTCGTGCGAGGCATTGGCCAGCAGCGACTTTTGCGACACCAGCAGCGCCTGCTGCGAGGCCAGCAACGCCTCGTGCGACTTCACCAGCCCCTCGATGCGTTCGCCGGCGTGGTTGAAGCGCTCGGCCAGAAAGGCCACTTCGTCTTGCCCGCTGACCGGGATGCGCACCGACAGGTCGCCTTCGCCCCAGCGCTCCACGCCTTGCTGCAGCTGCTCCAGCCGGCGCGTCAGCTTGCGGATGATGGGGTAGGTGGCCAGGGCCACCGCCACCGCCACCAGTGCCAGCGACCAGAAGAAGCCAAACGGCAGCCGGCTCCACGGCGAGCGCGGCGGGCGCGGCAGGTGCATGTGCACGGTGCGGCCGTCGTCCATGCGCACCATGAATTCGGGCCCGCTGCCGAAGCTGCCGGGCGCCAGTGAGCGGTTGTTGGCCAGTTCCTCGCGCTGTGCTGGGTGCTCGGATTCGTCCGTAGTCTCAGCGGGGCGCTCGGGGCTGCTGGGCTCGGCCTTAGGCACGCCCGGCGTCTCTTCGGCCGTGGTGGTGCGGCGCGACAGCGGGCGCATGCGACCGTGGCCGATGATCTGGCCGGCATCGTTGCGCACCACCACTTCGCGCAGCGGCACCGGCTCGGCCAGGCGCCAGGCCCAGCCCACCAGCAGCGTCAACACCGCGACGGCCAACACCACCGCCAGCCAGATGCGGACGTACAAATGCTTCAGAAAGAACATGGAGGGGGGACGTCAGTCCTGCTGTCGTGCAAACACGTAGCCTACACCACGCACGGTCAAAATCCGCTTCGGGTCCTTGGGGTCTTTCTCTATGGCGGCGCGGATGCGGCCCATGTGCACGTCGATGGAGCGGTCAAACGCCTCCAGCTCGCGGCCACGCACGGCTTCCATGATCTGGTCACGCGTCAGCACCCGGCCAGCGCGCTCGGCCATGGCCAGCAGCAGGTCGAACTGGTAGGACGTCAGCTCGCAGGGCTTGCCGCCAACGGCGACAGTACGGGCGTCGCGGTCGATGTCCAGCGAGCCAAACTGCATCTGCTTGCTGGCCACGGTGGGCAGGCCGTCCATGCGGCGGCGCAAGATGGCGCGTATGCGGGCCAGCAGCTCGCGCGGCTCGAAGGGCTTGGGCAAATAGTCATCGGCGCCGATTTCCAGGCCGATGATGCGGTCCATCGGGTCGCCCTTGGCGGTCAGCATCAGCACCGGCACCTGGGCGGCCGAGCCGCTCATGGAGCGGATGCGGCGGCACACCTCCAGGCCGTCCATGTCGGGCAGCATCAGGTCCAGCACCACCAGGTCGGGCAGCGGCGCGGCGGCCTGGCCCTGCAGGCGCGACAGGCCGCTGTGCGCGTCACCCACATGGGCAACCGAAAAGCCGGACTGGCCCAGGTACTCACCCACCATCTGGGCCAGGCGGGCATCGTCTTCTATCATCAACAGGTTTTGGCTCATGGGGGTCTCGGCGAGTGACTCAGCGGTTAAAAGGGCCTCTGGCTGCTTAACGCGGCAGGGGGGAAAACGTCTTTACAAATGGTCCGCTATGCAGGTCAAATCCCCTTGTAGTCCCTGTAAAGATATGTAAATTGCGTGCGATTGCAAAATGTCCCTGTGCCAGCGCCTTTGTCCGATGATGCACCCGGCCCGTGGATTGATATTGGCCTTTTTCACCCCAACTGGCAGTTTGTGAACGCTTTTACCGTCAGGATAAAGAAAAGCCCGCGCCGGCTCAAGCTGGTTTATGGCCGGATCGCGTCCGCCGCGCTGGTGGCGGCGGCTTTGGCCTGGGCGCCAGCCGCGCTGGCCCAGGCCCAGCCGCAGCCCCCGTCCCAGCCCCGCGAGGGGGTGGATGTGGGCAAAAATTCAGTCTTTGCCGGTCTGGTGCCGGCCGACAAGGTAGAACAGTCGGCCAAGCTGCAGTATGGGCAAATGCTGCAGCAGGCCAATACCAAGCAGGCGCTGGCGCCCAAGGACGACGTGCAGCTGCAGCGCCTGCGCACCATTGCCAAGCGCATCATCCCCTTCACCGAGCCATGGAACCCGCGTGCCAAGGCCTGGCAGTGGGAGGTGAACCTGATTGGCTCCAAGCAGATCAACGCCTTTTGCATGCCGGGCGGCAAGATCGCCTTCTACACCGGCATCCTGACCCAGCTCAAGCTGACCGACGACGAGGTGGCCATGGTGATGGGCCACGAGATCGCCCACGCGCTGCGCGAGCATGCGCGTGAACGCATGGCCAAGGGCACCGCCACCAACGTGCTGGCGGGCATTGCCGGCGCCATCGCCAGTTACAAATATGGCATCGACCCGAACGTGACCAACAGCGTGGCGCGTGGTGGCGCCAATTTGCTGACGCTGGAATTCAGCCGCGAAAACGAGTCCGAAGCCGACCTGGTGGGCATGGAGCTGGCCGCGCGCGCCGGCTTTGACCCGCGCGCCGGCGTCACGCTGTGGCAAAAAATGTCGGCCGCCAACAAGGGTGCGCCGCCACAGTTTTTGTCCACCCACCCGTCGGGGAAGACGCGCATTTCCGACATCCAGAAGAACCTGCCCAAGGTGCTGCCGCTGTACCAGCGCGCGTTGGCCAGTCAGTAGCGGGCTGGGGTAAATGGGGAGGCGGGCGGGTCCGCGCCTTGCGGCACAATGCCCAATCCTCCAACCCCGGCGCCGGCCACAAGCCGCTCCACCACTTCTTTTTTCGCCACCATGAAGAAACTGCCCTTTTGCCTGGCCGCACTGAGCCTGGCCCTGGCCGCCGCTTTGCCCCTGCACGTGGCGCATGCCGCCGATGCCCCCGCCACCGATGCGCATCGCTGGGCGCTGAAGGATGTGTACGCCACGCAGGCGGATTGGGAGCAGGACGCCGCCCGGCTGACCGCCCAGTTCAAGGACATCGCGGCCTGCAGCGGGCAACTGGGCGAGTCGGTGCAGCGCTTCAAGGCCTGCCTGGACTTGCGCGCCGATGTGCTGAAGCGTTATTCCCGCGTGGGCAGTTACGCCTACATGACCTTTGACCAGAACACCGGCGACTCGGCCGGGCTGGACCTGCGCCAGCGCGCCGCCGTGCTGGGCAGCAAGCTGGGCGAGGCCACCGCCTTCTGGAGTCCGGAGGTGCTGGCGCTGGGCCGCGCCAAGGTGGACGCGCTGCTGGCGCAGGACAAGTCGCTGGCCATCTACCGCCACGGGCTGCATGACATCCTGCGCGGTGCCGAGCACACGCTGGACAAGAAGGGTGAAGAGCTGATCGCCAGTTTCAGCCTGGCCACCGGCGCTGCCGGCAATGTGTACAACACGCTGGCTGACGCCGACATGCCCTGGCCCAAGGTGAAGCTGTCTGACGGCACCGAGGTGGTGATCGACCAGTCGGCCTACACCAAGTACCGCTCGCTGCCCAACCGGGCCGACCGCAAGCTGGTGTTCGATGCCTTCTGGGGCAAGTGGAAGGAGTTTGAGCGCACGTATGGCGTGACGTTCTACGAGTCGCTGAAGCGCGACACCGTGATGGCCAAGGTGCGCAACTACCCGGATTCGCTGACGCGCGCGCTGGACGGCAACAACGTGCCGCGCGGCGTCTACGACATGTTGGTGAGCCAGGCGGATGCCAACCTGCCCACGCTGCACCGCTACTTCAAGTTGCGCGCCAAGATGCTGGGCGTGACGGAGATGCGCTACTACGACATCTACCCACCGCTGGTGAGCAGCAACGCGAAGTACCCGATAGACCAGAGCGTGCGGCTGATGCTGGACGCGGCCAAGATCCTCGGCGACGACTATGTCAAGGCGATGGAGCACGGCACCAAGAACGGCTGGATGGACGTCTACCCGCGGCCGAAGAAGCGTTCGGGTGCCTACATGAACGGCTCGGTGTATGACGTGCACCCCTTCCTGCTGCTGAACCACAACGACGACTACGAGTCGCTGTCCACGCTGGCGCATGAGTGGGGCCATGCGATGCACTCTTACCTGTCGAGCAAGAACCAGCCGTACATCACGTCCGGCTACCCGATCTTCACCGCCGAGATTGCCTCCACCACCAACGAGGTGTTCCAGCTCGACCACATGCTGAAGATCGCCAAAAACGACGACGAGCGGCTGCTGTACCTGGGCTCGGCGCTGGAGAACCTGCGCGGCACCTTCTTCCGCCAAGCCATGTTCGCTGCCTTCGAGAAGGAAGTGCACGCGAAGGTGGACAAGGGCGAATCGCTGACCGGCGCGGCGCTGACGAAGATCTATGGCGACATCCTGAAGCGCTACCACGGCGACAAGGAAGGCGTGGTGAAGATCGACGACCTGTACACGGTGGAGTGGGCCTACATTCCCCATTTCTACCGCGCGTTCTATGTGTTCCAGTACGCCACGTCGATCGCCGCCGGCAACATGTTTGCCAGCGAAATCCTGAAGGGCACACCGGGTGCCAAGGACCGCTACCTGAACATCCTGAAGGCCGGTGGCTCGCGCTATCCTTATGAGTTGGTGAAAGATGCCGGCGTGGACCTTGCCAGCCCCGCGCCCTACCTGGCCATCGTGGCGCGCATGAACGGCATCATGGACCAGATGGAGGCCATTCTGGCCAAGCGGGGCAAGTGACCTGCCCCGGGGCCGCGGCGGCCCGGGCAGCGAGAGTGAGCAAAGGGAGGATGCGAGGACCATGACAACCATCACCGGTTGCGACTATCGGAATTTCGGCGCCGCCAGCGCCATAGCGGGTCTGGACATTGCGGGCATGAAGGCGGCGGGCGTCCAGTTCGTCTGCGAGTACCTGGGCCGCTCGGAGAACAACGGCTACCTGCGCGCAGCGGACTCGGCCATGCTGGCGGCCAATGGCATTTCGATTGTCAGCATCTACGAGCGCAACCCCACCACCATCTCGTACTTCACCACGGCGAACGCGCTGGCCGACGCGGCCAATTCGATCACGGCCGCTGGGCTGGCGGGGCAGGCGCCGGGGTCGGCGATCTACTTCACGATCGACGCGGACTTCGTGTCGGCCTCCGACATCGGGGCCATCAAGTCGTACTTCGAAAACATCAACACCTACTTCATCGAACACAACTCGCCTTACGTCATCGGTGCCTACGGGTCGGGCTACGAGCTCACGGCGCTGCTCAATGACCCGGCGGCCAACGTCAAGTACACCTGGCTGGCGCAGTCGGTGGGATGGACGGGATACCTGACCTTCACGGCCCAGAACATCAAGCAGTCCGGCACCGTCCACCCAGCCTGGGGCCCCAGCAACGGGGTGGACATGGACGTGGCCTACACTGCCAACTACGGGCAGTGGATGGGCATCGTCCCCCAGCCCAGCCCGGGCATGGTGGTCGCCGGTACGGCGGCGAACGACGCCCTCAAGGGCGGCACGGGCAACGACACCTTCGATGGCGGCCAGGGCCTGGACACGGCGGTGTATGCCAGCAAGCTCGGCGACTACAAGGTGGCGGGCGCCACCACGGCAGGCACCAGCACGGTGACCGACAGCCGACCCGCCGGCATCGGGGACGGCACGGACAGCCTGACCGGTGTAGAGCGGCTGTCCTTTACCGACGCCAAGCTGGCGCTGGATCTGGGCGTGACGCAGTCGGGCGGCGAGGCGGCGCTGCTGCTGGGCGCGGTGCTGCCGGGCCTGGTGGCCTTCGCGCCCGGCTTTCGGGCCCTGATGGGGGCGTCGATCAGCTTCTTCGACCAGGGCGGCTCGGCGCAGGCGGGGGCGGCGCTGCTGCTGGACATCCCGATCTGGGACATCCTGACCGGCCGCAGTGCGCCCACGCACACCGACGTGGCGCGCTACCTGCTGACCAACGTCAATGGTGTCGCGCCAGACGCTGCGACGCTGGCGGCGGCGGTGACGGCCTTGGACACGGAAGCGGTGCATGGCCAGTGGCTGGCCAACCTGGCCGCCAGCGCCGCCGGCCAGGCGCATGTGGGGTTGGTTGGCTTAGCGCAGTCCGGGGTCGCTTACCTGTGAGAACGCGCGTCAGGGAATCTTGATCCGCACCGGCATGGGCAGCGGCGCTGCGCGGCTGGGCATGGGGGCGCGGTCCGGCGGGCTCAGGCCGGCGACGAGGTCGGCAATGCGGACGGACTGGCCAGTTTCAAAGCAGCGGTTCGCCGCAATGCCGACCAGCGCCGAATAGGCGCCGGCCCGCTCGTCGGACACGCGCTTGTACTTGTCTGGCGGCGCGTCGCCGAAGATTTCGGCCAGCATCACGTCGTCGCCACCGCCATGGCTGCCTACACCCGTCCAGGGCTCGATGTCGCGCGCTGCGCCGCGCATGGGGATGACGCGGATAGCCACCTGGTCGTTCCTGCTTTGCACGGCGGCCGCGCCGGCTGACCCGCCCGATTCGACGATGCGGTGCTCAATGCGGCCCTTGGTGCCGTTGAACGCGATGTGGTAGCCCTCCCAGGCGTCGTAGGCCTGTAGCGCGTACTTCAGCTGCACGCCGTTGTCATAGCGCACCATCACGTTCATGGTGTCCTCGATGTCGATCTCCGGCCGCCACACGCATTGGTCGCGGAAGTAGCCGTCGTGCTGTTCGTTGTCCAGGTACAGCGCCTTCAGGCCGGCGTCGCCGCCCAAGTCAAAGTAGAAATTGCACTTGGCCTTTTCCGGGCAGGTCAGGCAGCGCTGGTGGGCGCCTTCCAGCCCCATGCGCTTGGCGGTGGCTGGCGTGTAGAACTGGCGTGAGCCGAAGGCGTGCACCAGCTCGGGCTGGGCGCCCAGCCACCAGTTCACCAGGTCGAAATGGTGGGTGGACTTGTGCACCATCAGTCCGCCGGAACTGGCCTTGTTGCTGTGCCAGCGGCGGAAGTAGTCGGCGCCATGCACGGTGTTGAGCAGCCAGGTGAAGTCGACCGACAGCACATCGCCGATTTCGCCGCTCATCAACAGCTCCTTGATCTGGCTGCGCGGCGGCGAGTAGCGGTAGTTGAAGGTGACGCGGATGTGCCGGTCATTGCGCTTGCAAGCGTCCAGGATGCGCTGTGCCTTGGCGGCCGTGGTGGTCATCGGCTTTTCGGTGATGACGTTGCAGCCGGCGTCCAGCGCGCGGACGATGTAGTCGTCGTGCGCGGCGTCAATCGTCGTGACGATGACGAGTTCCGGCTTCGCCTCGCGCAGCATGCGGTCGAAGTCGGACGCCGGGTAAGGGCGCGGCTGGCTCGCGCCGGTGTCGGCAATCCTTTTGGCTGCCAGCGCGAGGCGGCCGGGGTTGGTGTCGCACACGGCGACGATGTCATGGCTGTCACGGTACTTGCCCGTGATGGCGTTGACGAACAGCCGTGCCCGCGAACCCACGCCCACCACGGCGCAGCGCTTGCGCGCGCCGGCGGCAAACGCCGCGCCACCGTACGCCCCCGCCGCCAGCGCCAGGCCTGCCGCGCCGGCTGCCTTGATGGCGGTCCGCCTGTCGACCGCGTTGGAATCCTTGTCGCTCATGCTCATCCCCTCATTGATTTGTGCTCAGGCCAAAAGGAATCAGTGGTAGGACCGATTTATATTTGGTCTGACCACATTGGGGATTGTGGCACAAGTCTGCGGCTCAGTTGGCCGGCATCTTTTGGGGCTTACATGTCGTATTCGATGGTGATGGGCGCGTGGTCCGAAAACTTCACGTCCTTGTAGATCGCCTCGCGCCGCGCGAAGGCCGCCACCGCTGGGGTGGCCAGGTGGTAGTCCAGCCGCCAACCGACGTTGTTGGCATAGGCCTGGCCGCGGTTGCTCCACCAGGTGTAGGCGGCGTCGGTGGTGTCGGGCTGCAGCTTGCGGTAGACGTCCACCAGGCCGGCCTCGTTCAGCAGCTTGGTCATCCAGGCGCGCTCGTCGGGCAGGAAGCCGCTGTTCTTCTGGTTGCTGCGCCAGTTTTTCAGGTCGATCTGCTGGTGCGCGATGTTGACGTCGGCGCAGACGATGAACTCGCGCTCGCCTTTCAGCCCCATCAGGTGCTCATAAAACTCGGCCAGGAAGCGGTATTTGGCCGCCTGGCGTATCTCGCCGGTGGTGCCGCTGGGGAAATAGGCCGAGATGATGGACAGCTTGTGGCCCGGGCGGTCGAAGCGGGCTTCCAGGTAGCGGCCTTCGACGTCAAATTCCGGCGAGTTGTAACCGACGACGACGTCGCTGGGTTCGTGCCGGGTGTACACGCCGACGCCTGAATAGCCCTTCTTTTCGGCGAAGTGGAAGTAGCCTTTCAGCCCGCACAGCTCTTCAAAGCGGCCCTGGATGTCCACCGCCTGGGCTTTCACCTCCTGCACGCAAATACAATCCGGCAGGTGCTTGGCGAGCCAGGTCTCCAGTCCCTTGTTGTGGGCGGAGCGTATGCCGTTGAGGTTGAGGCTGGTCAGTTTGAACAAAGGGGAATCTCCATGGTGGATACGGTGGCCCGGCAGAGTCAGTTGGCGCAGGAGTTCGTGCAGTTCGCGGTCGAATGCGGCGTGCTCCGGTTTGGCGAATTCAAGACCAAGGCCGGGCGGCTGAGCCCTTACTTCTTCAACGCCGGGCTGTTCGACGACGGCGCCAAGCTGCTGCGCGTGGCCGAATTCTATGCGCGCCGCATCCTGGACAGCGGCATCGAATTCGACATGCTGTTTGGCCCCGCCTACAAGGGCATTCCCTTAGGGGCCACGGTGGCGGTGGAACTGGCGCGGCTGGGGCGGGTCGTACCTTTTGCCTACAACCGCAAGGAGGCCAAGGACCATGGCGAGGGCGGAACACTGGTGGGGGCACCGATGCAGGGCCGGGTGCTGATCGTGGACGACGTGATGTCGGCCGGCACGGCGGTGCGCGAGTCCATAGACATCATCCGTGCCGCGGGCGCCACGCCGCATGCGGTGGCGATCGCGCTGGACCGGCAGGAAAAGGCCACCGAGAACGGGCAGGACGTGGACCACAGTGCGGTGCAATACGTGCGAAATCACTTGGGTTTGCAAGTTTGTTCGATTGCGAAGCTCACCGATTTGATGCAGTATCTGGAAAATAATGCGGCGGACGGCCTGGCGGCCGACCACCAGCGCATCGTGGCCTATCGGCAGCGGTATGGCGTGGCGGAGGAGTCCTGAGGTTTGAACACTTGAACACACGTTTTTCGGCACAGGGATGGATGCTGGCATTGGCTGCCGCCATGGCTGGCCAGGCTGCGGCACAGGAGCAGCAACAGCCCATCAATGGCATCTACACCTGTGTGGATGCCCACGGCCGCAAGCTGACGTCGGACCGGCCCATTCCCGCCTGCGTGGACCGCGAGCAAAAGGTGCTGAATCCCAGCGGCACGGTGAAGGCCAAGGTGGGCCCCACGCTGACCGTGCAGGAGCGGCTCGAACAGGAGGCGCGCGAAAAGAAAGAGCTGGAAGAGCGCAACCGCCTGGCCGAGGAAAAGCGCCGCGACCGCGCGCTGCTGTCGCGCTACCCCGACCGGGCCGCGCACGACAAGGAACGCGCCGAAGCCCTGGCCCAGGTGGCCACGGTGCGGCATGCGGCGGTCACCCGGGTGGAAGAACTGCTGAAGCAGCGCAAGAAGATTGACGACGAGATGGAGTTCTACAAGAAGGACCCCAGCAAGGCGCCACCGCAGTTGCGCCGCCAGGTGGAAGAGAACGCGCAAAGCATGGCGGTGCAGGGCCGCTTCATTGCCGACCAGGACGCCGAGGTCAGGCGCGTCAATGCCCGCTTTGACGAAGAGCTGGGGCGTCTGAAACAGATATGGGCCTTGTCGAACCCGACAGTACCGGCCACTGGCGCCAAGCCGCCAGCCAGCAGCACCAAGCGCTAGCAACAACGCCCCCACGGTCGCTCACTGCGTGTAGCGCCCTGCCCCCCTAGGGGGCCGCAAGTCCCCTTGGGGCGGCCCGGCGGGGACTTATGCCCCCTGCGTCGCTCAACCCAGGCGCTTGCGCAACAGCTCGTTGACCTGCTGCGGGTTGGCCTTGCCCTTGCTGGCCTTCATGATCTGGCCCACCAGTGCGTTGAAGGCCTTGTCCTTGCCGGCCTTGAACTGGGCCACGTTGTCGGGGTTGGCGGCGACCACCTCGTCGATGATCTTCTCCAGCGCGCCGCTGTCGTTCATCTGCTTCAGGCCCAGGCTGTCGACCAGGCCGTCCACCGTCTGCGTGGGGTCGGACCACAGTGCGTCAAACACCTGTTTGGCAGCGTTGTTGGAGATGGTGGCATCGGCAATGCGCGCCACCAGGCTGCCCAGCAGCGGCGCGGTGACCGGCGCCTGGGCAATGTCCTGCTCTTGCTGGTTCAGCCGGCGCGACAACTCGCCCAGCACCCAGTTGGCGGCCAGCTTGGGCTGGCCGCTGGCCTGCGTGGCGGCCTCGAAATAGGCCGCAGTGGCCTTGCTCTGCGTGATCTGCGTGGCGTCGTAATCCGACAGGCCGTGTTGCTGCTGAAAGCGTTGCGCCATCACGCGCGGCAGCTCGGTCATTTCGCCGCGCACGCGCGCCACCCACTCATCAGAAATCACCAGCGGCGGCAAGTCCGGGTCGGGGAAGTAGCGGTAGTCGGCCGCGTCTTCCTTGGTGCGCATGGCACGGGTCTCGCCGGTATCGGGGTTGAACAGCACCGTGGCTTGCTGGATGGCGTGGCCATCTTCGATCTGTTCGATCTGCCAGCGGATTTCGAAATCAATCGCCTGCTGCATGAACTTGAAGCTGTTCAGGTTCTTGATCTCGCGCCGCGTGCCCAGAGGTTGGCCGGGCTTGCGCACCGACACGTTGGCGTCGCAGCGGAAGCTGCCCTCTTGCATGTTGCCGTCGCAAATGCCGATCCAGGTGACGATCTTGTGCAGCTCCTTGGCGTAGGCCACGGCCTCGACGCTGGAGCGCATGTCGGGCTCGGTGACGATCTCCAACAGCGGCGTACCGGCCCGGTTCAGGTCGATGCCGCTTTGGCCAATGAAGTCTTCGTGCAGCGATTTGCCGGCGTCTTCTTCCAGGTGGGCGCGCACCAGGCGCACGGATTTCTTCTCGTCCCCGAGGAAGAACTCCACCGAGCCGCCTTGCACCACCGGGATTTCGAACTGGCTGATCTGGTAACCCTTGGGCAGGTCGGGGTAGAAATAATTCTTGCGCGCGAACACGCTGCGCGGCGCCACATGGGCGCCAATGGCCAGACCGAACTGGATGGCGCGCTCGACCGCGCCCAGGTTCATCACTGGCAGCGTGCCGGGCAGGGCCAGGTCCACCGCGCAGGCCTGGGTGTTGGGCTCGGCGCCGAAGGCGGTGGCGGCGCGGCTGAAGATCTTGGATTGCGTGGACAGCTGCGCATGGGTCTCGAAGCCGATGACGACTTCGTAGCCCTGCACCAGCGGCGCGTAAGGGGTGCTCTTTGCTTGGGATGACATGGTGTGACTCTGCCTGTCGCTCAAATGCCTGCGGGCTTTTGGGCGTGGAAATCGGTGGCTTGCTGGAAGCGGTGGGCCGCGTTCAGCAGCTTGGCCTCTTGTAGGTAGTTGCCCAGCAGTTGCATGCCCACGGGCATGCCGCCAACGCCCGCGCCGACCGGGATGCTCATGCCCGGCAGGCCGGCCAGCGAGCCGGGCAGCGTGAAGATGTCGGCCAGGTAGTTGGCCACCGGGTCGTCGGATTTTTCGCCCAGCTTCCAGGCCACCGTGGGCGCCACCGGGCCTGCTATCACGTCGCACTGCGTGAAGGCCTGCTGGAAGTCGTCGGCGATCATGCGGCGTATCTTCTGCGCCTGCAGGTAGTAGGCATCGTAGTAGCCGTGCGACAGCACGTAGGTGCCGATCATGATGCGGCGCTTGACCTCGTCGCCGAAGCCTTCGGCGCGCGTCTTCTTGTACATGTCCAGCAGGTCGGTGTACTTGTCGGCACGGTGGCCGAACTTGACGCCGTCAAAACGGCTCAGGTTGCTCGACGCTTCGGCCGGCGCAATGATGTAGTACACCGGGATGGACAGCTCGGTGCGCGGCAGGCTGATGTCCACCAGCTTGGCGCCCAACTTTTGGTACTCCTTCAGCGCGGCCTCTATCGCCGCACGCACGTCGCCCGCCAGGCCTTCGCCGAAGAACTCTTTCGGCACGCCGATGCGCAGGCCTTCCAACGAATCGTTCAGCTTGGCGGAGTAGTTCTCCGCCGGGATGTCGAGCGAGGTGGAGTCGCGGTCCAGATCCGGCCCGCACAGCGTGGACAGCAGCAGTGCGCAGTCCTCGGCGGTGCGCGCCATCGGGCCGGCCTGGTCCAGGCTGGAGGCGAAGGCGATCATGCCGTAGCGCGACGCGCGGCCATAGGTGGGCTTGATACCGGTGACGCCGCAAAACGCCGCCGGTTGGCGGATGGAGCCGCCGGTGTCGGTGCCGGTGCTGGCTGGTGCCAGGCGCGCCGCCACGGCAGCGGCGCTGCCACCCGAGGAGCCACCGGGAATGCGCGTGGCGTCCCACGGGTTCTTCACCGTGCCGAAGGCGGAGTTTTCATTCGACGAGCCCATGGCGAATTCGTCGCAATTGAGCTTGCCCAGCGTGACCGCGCCTTGCTCGGCCAGCTTGCGCACCACGGTGGCGTCAAACGGCGAGTGATAGCCCGCCAGCATCTTGGAGCCGGCGGTGCTGGCGTAGTCCTTGGTGACGAAGATATCCTTGTGCGCGATGGGCACGCCTGCCAGTGCACCGGCATTGCCCTGGGCCAGAAGCGCGTCGGCGGCGCGGGCCTGCGCCAGCGTGACGTCGTCGTTGATGTGCAGAAAGGCGCCCAGCTCGGCATGGGCCTTGGCACGGGTGAGGAAATGCTGCGCGGTCTCCACGGCGGAGATGTCGCGCGCGCGCAGGCGCTCGGCCAATTCGGTGACCGTCAGGTCATGCAATGCGGAAGGATGGCTCATAAAACTCTTACTCGATGACCTTGGGCACCAGGAACAGGCCGCGCTCCACGGCGGGTGCGCTTTGCTGGTTGGCTTCGCGTTGGTTGGGCTCGCTGGCGATGTCTTCGCGCAGGCGCAGCGCCACGTCTTGCACGGTGGCAAACGGGTGCGCCAGCGGCTCCACGCCGGTGGTGTCCACGGCGCTCATTTTTTCGACAATGTCAAAAAAGCCGTTGATTTGGGTGAGCATGCGCTCGCTCTCGGCCGGGGTCAGCTCCAGCCGGGCCAGGTTGGCAATGCGCGCAATGTCTGACGAGTTCAGGGACATGTGGGTTTCAGAAAAGGAAACCGGGTGTAAAACGCGCGGTTTAGGGCGCGCCCACTCGGGTTATGCACAGGGGATAGGGTATTATCCCGCCTTTGGTGCAACTTCCGCGATCAGGCGGTATTTGGCACCCAAAGTGCGGTTTTGACCTGAAGAATTGGGCGACGGCTGGTCGAAGTGCGAGCCGTGCCATGAGAGGATTTAGTAATGTTTGGAGCTTTCCGTCGGTATTTCTCCACCGACTTGGCCATTGACCTGGGCACCGCCAACACCCTGATTTTCGTCCGCGACAAGGGCATTGTGCTTGACGAGCCGTCAGTGGTAGCGATACGCCACGAGGGTGGCCCCCAGGGTAAAAAGACCATCCAGGCCGTGGGCCACGAGGCCAAGGCCATGTTGGGCAAGGTGCCCGGCAACATCGAGGCCATACGGCCCATGAAGGACGGCGTGATTGCCGACTTCACCGTCACCGAGCAGATGCTCAAGCAGTTCATCAAGATGGTCCATCCGCGCGGCGTGTTCAAGCCCAGCCCGCGCATCATCATCTGCGTGCCCTGCGGCTCCACCCAGGTGGAGCGCCGCGCGATTCGCGAGTCCGCCCTGGGCGCCGGTGCCAGTGATGTGTACCTGATCGAGGAGCCCATGGCAGCCGCGATCGGCGCCGGCCTGCCGGTGTCGGAAGCCAGCGGCTCCATGGTGGTGGACATTGGCGGCGGCACCACCGAGGTGGGCGTGATCTCGCTCGGCGGCATGGTCTACAAGGGCAGTGTGCGCGTGGGCGGCGACAAGTTCGACGAAGCCATCATCAACTACATCCGCCGTAACTACGGCATGCTGATCGGCGAGCCGACGGCCGAATCGATCAAGAAGAACATCGGCTCCGCCTTCCCCGGCAGCGAGGTGAAGGAAATGGAAGTGCGCGGGCGCAACCTGTCCGAAGGCGTGCCGCGCAGCTTCACTATCTCTTCCAACGAAATCCTGGAAGCGCTGACCGACCCGCTAAACAACATCGTCTCGGCGGTGAAGAACGCGCTGGAGCAGACGCCGCCGGAGCTGGGCGCCGACATTGCCGACCGCGGCATGATGCTGACCGGCGGTGGCGCGCTGCTGCGCGACCTCGACCGCCTGCTGGCCGAAGAAACCGGCCTGCCCGTGCTGGTGGCCGAAGACCCGCTGACCTGCGTGGTGCGCGGCTGCGGCATCGCGCTGGAGCGCATGGACCGGCTGGGCTCCATCTTCACCAGTGAATAAGAAGAACAAGTTCTAGGACACAGCGATGCCACTGGGTACGCTGGACCGATCCCCCCCTCCGTTCTTCCGCCAGGGGCCGTCGTCCCTGTCCAAACTGGCTGTCTTCAGCGCCCTGGCCATCTTCCTGATGGTGGCTGATACCCGTTTCAAGGTCACCGGCCCGCTGCGCGTGGCGCTGGCCGGCGTGCTGACGCCGGTGCGCTGGCTGGTGATGCAGCCGGTGGACGGCATCCTGTACGGCAGCCGCTTTTTCGGCTCGGTGTCCAGCTCCAAGAATGCCGAGGAAGAAGCGCGCCGCAAGCTGGGCCTGCAGTCCCTGCGCGCCAGCCAGGTGGAGCAGCTGCTGCTGGAAAACGAGCGCCTGCGCAAGCTGATGGCCCTGCGCGAGCGGGTGGGCGCGACCGGCCAGGCGGCCCAGGTGTTGTACGACGCCGGCGACCCCTACACGCGCAAGGTGATCGTGGACAAGGGCCTGTTGGACGGCGTCAGCGACGGCTCGCCGGTGCTGGACGAATCCGGCGTGCTGGGCCAGGTCACCCGCGCCTACCCCACGGTGAGTGAGGTGACGCTGGTGACCGACCGCGACCAATCCATCCCCGTGCTGAACACCCGCACCGGCGCGCGCAGCCTGGCCTTTGGCGACCAGGGCTCGCACGGTGGGCTGGAGCTGCGCTTCATGGCCGCCAATGCCGACGTGCAGACCGGCGACCTGCTGACCACCAGCGGTGTTGACGGCGTCTACCCGCCCGGCCTGCCGGTGGCCCGCGTGGACCAGGTGGACCGGCGGGTGGACACCGCGTTTGCCCGCATCCACTGCGTGCCGGTGGCGGCGGTGGCGGCAGCGCACCATGTGATGGTCTTGAAGCCCGTGTCGGCGCAGATTCCGCCGCGCCCGGTGCCAGACCCGGCACCGGTGACCAAAGAGAGCAAGCGGGCGGCGGCCAAGTCATGAACATCGAGCGAACCATGACGCAGCGAGGTGCCACATGATCATGCGCCCCGGCCAGCAGCTGTTGTTGCCGGCCAACCCCGGCTTCATCTGGGCCACGCTGCTGATGGCCTTGCTGGCCAACATGCTGCAAAACATGGGGCTGTGGGGCCGTGTGGCCTGGGCGCCCGATTTTCTGGTGCTGGTGCTGGCGTTCTGGAGCGTGCACCAGCCGCTGCGCGTGGGCATAGGCACGGCCTTTTTCTGCGGCATCCTGATGGACGTGCACCAGGGCGGCGTGTTGGGCCAGCACGCGTTGGCCTACACCGTGCTGTCCTACCTGTCCATCATGATCCACCGCCGGTTGCTGTGGTTCAGCGTGCCTTCGCAGGCCATGCAGGTGCTGCCTTTGTTCATGATTTCGCACATCATCGAGCTGGCGGCGCGCATGCTGTTGGGCGGTGGCGTGTTTCCGGGGCTGACGTTGCTGTTGGCGCCGGTGCTGGAGGCCGTGCTGTGGCCGCTGGTCAGCGTGGTGCTGTTGGCGCCGCAGCGCCGCGCCCCTGATCCGGACGCCAACCGTCCCCTGTGATGGTTTCCAGGTTAGTCGCATGACCGAACTGCGCAACGTCCAGGCCGACCTGTCGCGCTTTCGCGCGCGCATCCTGGTGGCCAGCCTGGTGGTGGTGGGTTGCCTGCTGGTGCTGGTGCTGCGCCTGGGCTACCTGCAGATTTACCGCCATGCCGACCTGCTGGAGCAGGCCGAGAACAACCGCACCGCCATCGTGCCCATCGTGCCCAACCGCGGGCTGATCCTGGACCGCAACGGCATCGTGCTGGCCAGCAACTATTCGGCCTACACGCTGGAGATCGCGCCGGCCAAGGTGGTCAGCCTGGAGCAGACCATCGATGCGCTGTCGCAGGTGATCGACATCGCGCCGCGCGACCGCCGCCGCTTCAAGAAGCTGCTGGATGAGACCAAGAACCTGGAATCGGTGCCCATCCGCACGCGGCTGACCGACGAGGAGGTGGCCAAGTTCGCCGCCCAGCGCTTCCGCTTTCCCGGTGTCGAGGTGAAGGCGCGCTTGTTTCGCAACTACCCCTACGGCGAGCTGGCCAGCCACGTGATCGGCTACATCGGCCGCATCAACCAGGCCGAGAAGGAAAGGCTGGACGATTCCGACGACGCGGCCAATTACCGCGGCACCGAATACATCGGCAAGCTGGGCGTGGAGCAGAGCTACGAGGCGCAGCTGCACGGCACCACCGGTGTGGAGTCGGTGGAGACCTCGGCCGGCGGGCGCGCGCGCCGCCGGCTGAAGAGCAGCCCGGCTACGCCCGGCAACACGGTGAAACTGTCGATAGACATCAAGCTGCAAAAGCTGGTGGAGGACCTGTTTGGCGAGCGTCGCGGCGCGCTGGTGGCCATCGAGCCCAGGACCGGCGAGATCCTGGCCTTCGTCAGCAAGCCCACCTTCGACCCCAACCTCTTTGTCGACGGCATTGACAGCGACAACTGGGCGGCGTTGAACGAGTCGGAGGACAAGCCGCTGCTGAACCGCGCGTTGCGCGGCACCTACCCGCCGGGTTCCACCTACAAGCCCTTCATGGCGCTGGCCGCGCTGGAGAGCGGCAAGCGCGCGGCCAACCAGGTGTTCGGCGACCCGGGCTTCTTCATGCTGGGCGGCCACCGCTTCAACGACGACAAGCAGGGCGGCCACGGCCCGGTGGACATGTACCGCTCCATAGTGGTGTCGTGCGACACCTACTACTACACACTGGCCAACGAGATGGGCGTGGACCTGATCCACGACCAGTTGCAACGCTTCGGCTTCGGCGAGTTGACCGGCATAGACATCGAGGGCGAGGTGCGCGGCCTGCTGCCCTCCACCGAATGGAAGCGCAAGGCTTTCAAGCGGCCGGAGGAGCAGAAATGGTATGCCGGCGAAACCGTGTCGCTGGGCATTGGCCAGGGCCGCAACCACTTCACCATGCTGCAATTGGCCTCGGCCGTGGCCACGCTGGTGAATGATGGCGTGCGCATGAAGCCGCACCTGGTGAAGGAGGTGGTGGACGTGGTCACGCGCACCAACAAGCTGACCGAGCACCAGGCGGCGCCGCAGCCCATCGCCAAGGCGGAAAACATCGCCATTGTCAAGAACGCCATGGTGGGCGTGAACATCGAAGGCACGTCGGCGGTGGCTTTCCGGGGCGCGCCCTACACCAACGGCGGCAAGACCGGCACCGCGCAGGTGGTGGGCCTGAAAGGCGAAAAATACAACGCCGCTGCCACGCCCGAGCGCTTGCGCGACCACGCGCTGTTCACCGCCTTCGCGCCGGCCGACCATCCCACCATCGCGCTGGCCATGATCGTGGAAAACGCCGGCTTCGGCGCCGCCAACTCGGCACCGATTGCGCGGCGCGTGTTCGACTACTGGTTGATGCACCAATACCCCAGTACGGAAGACATCGCCGCCGTGCAAAAAGCCCAGGCGCCCACACCCATCGGCAAACAGCGCATCGTCGATCAGATGGCGTGGCCGCCAGACGCTGCCACGCCGACCATTCCGGCCGCGCCAGCCTCTGCTGCGTCAGCGTCTGGCAACTCGCCGCATGCGATGGCTGTGGCGGCGCGAGGGGCTGCCAGTGCTGCTCGTGTTGCTGCTTCGACCGCCCGTCCGGTCGCTTCCTCAGCATCCGCTGCGCGCTGATTCGTCCTTCTCCGGCTGCGGCGTCGGATGCGCGGTGCTGGCCTGAACTGGGGTCGCTGGCAGTTGCCGACGCCGCTGGTGCGCGTGGCTACGCGAATGTCCCCCGGGCCTTCGGCCCTCCTCCTTGATTTCGCTCCGCCACACGCCCCAGCGACGCCGGCAGCGTGACCACGTTGGCACGCATGCAATCCATTCGCGCACCAAGCACGTTCGCTGGATCAGGTCGTCATGGCGTTCAGCGCAGCGGCATCAAGGAGGAGGGCCGCAGGCCCGGGGGACAGCCGCGGAGCTGAGCGCCGTGGCGGCCTGATCTCGCCAACCGACATTGCGTTACGTACCGCAGGGCGTCAGCGCAGGAACCCGTCGTAGCCTGTCTTCAGGATCAGCGCGCTGACCACCAGGATGAACACGCCGCGCACAAAGCCGGCGCCATGCTTCAAGGCCATGCGGGTGCCCAGCAGGCTGCCAATCACGTTGGCCACGGCCATGGTCAGCGCCACATGCCACCACACATGGCCCTTCAGCGTGAACAGGATCAGTGCCGCCAGGTTGGTGGCGGTGTTCATCAGCTTGGCCGAGGCCGAGGCGTTCAAAAAGTCGTAGCCCAGCAGGCGCACGAACAAAAAGACGAAGAAGCTGCCGGTGCCGGGGCCAAAGAAGCCGTCGTAAAAGCCCAGCACCACGCCAATGGCGCAGGCCACCCCCGTCTCATGGCGGCCGGCAAAGCGCGGCGCGTGGTGGCGGCCCAGTTCTTTCTTGGCCAGCGTGTAGCCCAGCACCGTCACCAGGATGAAGGGCAGGGCCTTGCGCAGGTAGTCCGGCGACACCATGGACACCGTCCAGGCACCCAGCAGCGAGGCGACAAAGCCGCAGGCCGCCGCTGGCGCCAGTGCCGCCCAGTGCAGTTGCACCTTGCGGCTGAACTGCACGGTGGCCATGGCTGTGCCCCACAGCGATGCGCCCTTGTTGTTGCCCAGCAGGGTGGCCGGGGGGGCGGTGGGGTAGGTGGCAAACAGGGCGGGCACCAGGATCAGACCGCCGCCGCCCACAATCGCATCCACAAAACCAGCCAGCAGCGAGGCCAGCGTGACAATCACGACATCCATGGCGGGCATTGTCGCATCGGCCCTAGGCGCCTTTGTTGTGTTGCTGAAGCCCCAATAAAAATGGCACCGGTGTGTGCCGGTGCCATCGAGGTTGAGTCCGCGCCAGCCGGTTAAGCGGGTCGCGGCTCAACATTTGATTTTTGTTGGAAGTAGAGCGTCTCCTGGGGCCTCTCAAGTTGGCCGGCGGGTGTTGAAGCCCGCCGCCGAGTCCCCGAGAATGTAACGATTTGTGCCTGCCCTGGCATCGGGATTTACCCTTCTGCCGCCGATTGCCAAGCCCTGTCCGGCGCGGACGCGGACAGTCAAGCGGACACTGCGGACACCCTGCAGTCTAAAAAATCCTTTACAAATCAATGACATAGAGCTGGCACGGCTTGTGCAAAGGGTATGGCTATTCATTTGGACCCTGCATGATCCGCGATACCTCGTCCCAAGACACCGCGCTGGCGGCCAACCCGGCTCAGCGGCTGAAAAAGCGCCTGGCCCTGGCGGCGGCGGGCGTGGCTGTCGTGGGGTTGGCGGTGTTCCTGTTGGCCGGCTGGCGCGGCAGCGAAGGCTCGGTGAACGCCGAGCGCCTGCGCATGGCACCGGTCACCACGGGCACGCTGGTGCGTGATGCCTCGGTCAATGGCCGGGTGGTGGCGGCCGTCAGTCCGACGCTGTTCGCCACCGCCACCGGCACTGTGGTGCTGAAGGTCAAGGCTGGCGACACGGTGAAGAAGGGTCAGGTGCTGGCGGTGGTGGATTCACCCGACCTGAACGAACTGTTCAAGCGTGAGCAGTCCAGCTTCGAGCAATTGCAGGCCGAGGTGTCGCGCCAGCACATCCTGGCCAAGAAACAAAAGCTGATCGCCCGGCGCGACGCCGACCAGGCCGAGATCGAACTGATCTCGGCCCAGCGCGCGGTGGAGCGGGTGGAGCCGGCCTACCAGGCCGGCGTCTACCCTAAGGTGGATTACCTGAAGGCGGTGGACACCCTGCGCTCGGCTGAAATCCGCAGCAAGCACGCCGGCCAGGCCGCCGAACTGGAAGGTGAGGACGTGGGCTTTGAGCTGCAGACCAAGATGGCCCAGCTGCAGCGCCAGCGCGTGACGCTGGCCAACGCCCAGCGCCGCGTCGACGAGTTGATGCTGCGCGCGCCGGTGGACGGCTTCATCGGCACGCTGTCGGTGTCCGATGGCACCGTGGTGGTGGCCAACGCGCCGCTCATGACGTTGGTGGACCTGTCGCGCCTGGAGGTGGAGCTGGAGGTGCCCGAATCGTATGTGTCCGACCTGGGCCTGGGCATGGCGGCCGAAATCCAGGTGGGCAGCGCCAAGGCCATGGGCAAGCTGTCGGCGCTGTCTCCCGAGGTGGTGAAGAACATGGTGCTGGCCCGGGTGCGCTTTGACGGCACGCAACCCGCCGGCCTGCGCCAGAGCCAGCGCGTGTCGGCCCGGCTGCTGATCGAGGACAAGCCCAATGTGCTGCTGCTGCCGCGCGGCCCGTTCGTGGAAAACGAGGGTGGGCGCTTTGCCTACGTGGTGGAGGGCGGCATCGCCCGCCGCCGGCCGATACAGATGGGTGCCACCAGCGTGACGGCGGTGGAGATCGTCTCCGGCCTGAAGCCGGGCGAGCAGGTGGTGATTTCTGGCACCGACACCTTCAACAACGCGGCCACCGTGGCCATCCACTGATTCCATTTTCAACAGGAGAGAACCCCATGTTGCGCATGCAGAACCTGAGCAAGGTCTACCGCACCCACATGATCGAGACGCACGCGCTGCGCGGCTTCGAGATCCACGTGAAGCAGGGCGAGTTCGTCACCGTCACCGGTCCCTCCGGTTCGGGCAAGACCACCTTCCTGAACATCGCTGGTCTGCTGGAGGAGTTTGACGGCGGCGAGTACCTGTTGGACGGTGTCTCGGTCAAGGGCCTGGACGACAACGCCCGCTCGCGCCTGCGCAACGAGAAGCTGGGCTTCATCTTCCAGGGCTTCAACCTGATTCCCGACCTGAACCTGTTTGACAACGTGGACGTGCCGCTGCGCTACCGCGGCTATGGCCGCGCCGAGCGCAAGCAGCGCATTGAAGAGGCGCTGGCCCAGGTGGGCCTGGCCTCGCGCATGAAGCACTACCCGGCCGAGTTGTCGGGCGGCCAGCAGCAGCGCGTGGCCATCGCCCGCGCGCTGGCCGGCAGCCCCAAACTCCTATTGGCCGACGAGCCCACCGGCAACCTGGACACGCAAATGGCGCGCGGCGTGATGGAGCTGCTGGAAGAGATCAACGCCCGCGGCACCACCATCCTGATGGTGACGCACGACCCCGAGCTGGCGGTGCGCGCGCAGCGCAACGTGCACATCATCGACGGCCAGGTCAGCGACCTGGTGCGCAAGACACCCAACCTGGCGGTTGCCGCCTGAGGCGAGGAGGCCACAGCCATGCTTTCGCATTACTTCCTGCTGGGGCTGCGCACGCTGCGCCGCAGTCCGATGCTGACCGGCTTGATGGTGCTGACGCTGGCCGTCGGCGTCGCCGCCAGCGTGTCCACGTTGACCATCCTGCACGTGATGGGCGGCAACCCCATTCCGCACAAGAGCAGCCGCCTGCTGTCGCCAGTGATCGACGTGGCCCCGGTCAAGGGCTGGGTGCCCGGCACGCCGCCTGGCGACCCGCAGGTCACCTACAAGGACGCGCAGGCTTTCCTGAAGAGCGGCCAGGGCGAGCGGCGCACCGCGTTGATCACCGTGGGCACCTCCATCCAACCCGAGCGTGCGGACCTGGGGATGGTGCGTGCCATGGGCCAGGCGCCCACGCGCGACTTCTTCGACATGTTCGAAGTGCCGTTCAAGTACGGCAGCGCCTGGTCGCCCGAAGCGGACGCCAGCGGCGTGGACGTGGTGGTGCTGGGCCACGCCATGGCGGAAAAGCTGTTCGGCGCGAACGTCAATCCCACGGGCAAGCGGGTGCGCATGTTCGACAGCGACTACCAGGTGGTCGGCGTGACCCAACCCTGGCGACCGATACCGAAATACTACCGGGTCATGAGTGGCAACGGCGGCGCCTTCGGCGACGAGGAGGCTTTCTACATTCCGTTGGCCTCGGCGATACGCCATGAGCAGAACAACAGCGGCAACACGCAGTGCACCGCCAGCGCCCAGCCGGGCTACCAGGGCAAGCTGGATTCCGAGTGCACCTGGCTGCAGTTCTGGTTCGAGACCGGCATCCTGGGCGGCCGCGGCAAGATCCAGGATTACCTGAACGCCTACCAGGCCGAGCAGCAAAAGCTGGGCCGCATGCAGCGCCACAGCCCGCCCAAGCTGTACGACGTGATGGAGTGGCTGGACTACCTGCGCGTGGTCGGCAACGACCGCAAGCTCACCGCCTGGCTGGCTTTCGGCTTCCTGCTGCTGTGCATGGTCAACACCGTGGGCCTGCTGCTGGCCAAGTTCTCCACGCGTGCGCCAGAAGTGGGCATACGCCGGGCGCTGGGTGCGTCGCGCGCCGAGATCTTCCGCCAGTTCCTGGTTGAAACCAGCGTCATTGGTCTGGTGGGTGGCATGCTGGGCCTGGTGCTGAGCTTCGGCGGTTTGTGGCTGATCGGCCGGCAGTCCCAGGATCTGGCTGCCGTCGCCCACATGGACTGGGTGATGCTGGGCGTGACCTTCGGGTTGTCGGTCGCCGCCAGTCTGTTGGCCGGCCTGTTTCCGACCTGGCGCGCCTGCCAGGTGACGCCCGCCATCCAATTGAAGTCACAGTAAACCGCAGGCTCACAACATGCCGACCATGGACGCCACCACCACACTGGCCAAGTTGTTGAGCCGCCGCGGCGCTGTGCTGGCCTCGGTGGTGCTGGCGCTGGCCAGCCTGGTGCTGGCGGCCTGGCTGCTGCCGCGCCTGCAGGTCAGCATCACGCCGGCCGGTCCGCAGGGCAGTTGGGTGGTGACGCTGGCGCTGCAACCGTCTTGCGCCGCCGGCCCGCTGACCGTGCTGCTGAAGTCCCTGACCTGATCGATTCCCCTGAACACGCCGAGCCAACGCCTTAGGAGCCCCGCCATGGAATTCCGCCCCATCATGTCCACCCTGCTGCGCAACAAGACCGGCGCGCTGCTGATCGCGCTGCAGGTGGCCATCAGCCTGGCCATCCTGGTCAACGCCTTGTACATCGTCAACATCCGCCTGGCCGTGGCCGACCGTCCCAGCGGTGTCACGGACGAGAGCACGCTGTTCACCATCCTGGCCGTGCCGATGAGGAAGCAGGACCATGCCGCGCAGATGACGCAGCAGCGCGCGCTGCGCGAGGCGCTGCTGGGCGTGTCGGGGGTCAAATCGGTGGCGTTTACCAATCAAATGCCGCTGGCCCGCAATGGCAGCACGAGCGGTGTGGCCACCGACCGCAAGCAGTTGAACAGCACCGCCGAGGTGGCCAACTACTTCTCGCCCGAGGATATCGTTGGCACGCTGGGCCTGAAGATCGTCGACGGGCGCAACTTCACGCCGGCCGACATCGACGAGATCGATGCCATGAACAGCAACGCCGATGGCCGCACCGTCATCATCACGCAGGCGCTGGCGCAACTGATGTACCCCGGTGCCGCCAGTGTGATCGGCAAGCCGCTGCTGCTGGGCACCGGCGACGATGCCAACGAGTTGCGCATCATCGGTGTGGTCGAACGCTTGCAAACCTACTCGGCCCAGGCCGGTCCGAAAGCCGAGTACTCGATGATCCGCGGTACGCGCGAGAGCTACGGTGCCGCCATGTATGCGGTGCGCACCGCCCCCGGCGAACGGGAGCGGGTGATGCGCGACGCCGAGGCGGCTGTGCAAAAGGCCGCGTCGGGGCCGGTGATCATCATCAAGAAAAGCATGGTGGAAGACCGTGAAAGCCGCTACCGCAATGACCGTGGCCTGGCCTGGATGTTGATCACCGTGTGCGTGCTGTTGCTGATGGTCACCGCCAGCGGCATCGTCGGCATGACCTCGCTGTGGGTGTCGCAGCGGCGCAAGCAGATCGGCGTGCGCCGTGCCCTGGGCGGCCGGCGCCTGGACATCATGCGCTACTTCATCACCGAGAACTTCATCATCATCAGCATCGGCGTGACGCTGGGCCTGCTGCTGTCGCTGGCGCTGAACCAGCTGTTGGTCAGCCAGCTGGAGCTGCCGCGCCTGCCGGTGGCCTACATGTTGGGCGGTGTGGGGGTGTTCTGGGTGCTGGGGCTGCTGGCGGTGTATGGGCCGTCGTGGCGCGCAGCCAGCATTTCGCCCGCCATCGCAACGCGCAGCGCCTGATCAGGTTGCTGTTTGCCTGCCTGCGGGGTGCCGGGTCGGCGCCGCGCTATGCTAGCGGCTGCCCTTGTTTTGCAGCCGCGCCCAACACCCCATGTCCACCGTCCTGATCATCGACGACAACGCCGCCGTGGCGATGGCGCTGGAGGTGCTGTTCTCGCTGCGTGACATCGAGACGCTGCATGCGCCCACGCCGGCAGCGGGCCTGGCGCTGCTGGAGCGCGCCACGGTGGACCTGGTGATACAGGACATGAACTTCTCCGCCGACACCACTTCGGGCGAAGAGGGCATTGCGCTGTTTCGCGACATACGCCAGCGCCACCCCGATCTGCCGGTGATCCTGCTGACCGCCTGGACGCACCTGGACGCCGCGGTGGACCTGATCAAGGCCGGCGCCGCCGACTACCTGGCCAAGCCCTGGAGCGACCACCGGCTGCTGGCCAGCGTGACCAACCTGATCGAGCTCAGCCAGGCCAACCGTGCGCTGCGCCAGCGCGTCACGCGCGAACTGCGTCAGCGCCGCGAGCTGGAGCAGCGCTTCGACTTGCGCGGCCTGGTGTGGGAAGACCCGGCCACCGAGCGCCTGCTCAGCATGGCCTGCCAGGTGGCGCGCTCGGATGTGCCGGTGCTGCTGACCGGCCCTAACGGCGCCGGCAAGGAGCGGGTGGCCGAGATCATCCAGCGCAATTCGGCGGTGAAGGATGGCCCCTTCGTCATCCTGAACTGCGGCGCGCTGCCTTCCGAGCTGATCGAAGCCGAGCTGTTCGGCGCCGAGGCCGGTGCCTACACCGGCGCCAACAAGGCACGCGAGGGCAAGTTCGAGGCGGCCGATGGCGGCACGCTGTTTCTGGACGAGATCGGCAACCTGCCGGGGGCCGGCCAGATGAAGCTGTTGCGCGTGCTGGAGACCGGCCGCTTCGAGCGCCTGGGCTCCAACCGCGAGCGCCAAGTGAAGGTGCGGGTGATCAGCGCCACCAATGCCGACTTGCCGGCGATGATCCGCGCCGGCAGCTTTCGCGAAGATCTGTATTACCGGCTCAACGTCATCGAGCTGCGCCTGCCGCCGCTGGCCGACCGGCCGGGCGACATCCTGCCGCTGGCCGAGCATTTTCTGGGGGCCGGCAAGCGGCTGGACGCCTCGGCCCAGCGCGCGCTTCAGCAGCATGTGTGGCCCGGCAATGTGCGTGAGTTGAAAAACGTGATGCAACGCGCCGCCTTGCTGGCGCAAGGCGAGGTGATCCACGCCGCCGATCTGGGCCTGGCGACGGCCACTCTGCCGCGCAGCGCAGAGGCGGAGCCTGACCGCGAGGCCATCGAGGCCAGCCTGGCGCGCGCCGGGCGTGTGGTGGCACGCGCCGCCGCAGAACTGGGCCTGAGCCGACAGGCGCTCTACCGCCGCATGGAGCGGCTGGGCATAGGCAAGTGATGGATGCGCGCACGGGCGGCGCAAGGCGTTCGCTGGTGGCACGTTGGGCGGCGTGGGTGGCCCTGCTGGTGGCGCTGGCGGTGGGCTGTGCCCTGCTCCTGGCCTGGCTGCTGCCAGGCGAATGGCTGCTGGCCGCCGGCTTGAGCTTGGGCCTGCTGCTGCCGCTGGTGCTGCTGCTGGTGCGCCAGCAACTGCAGTCGCAGCTGTCGTTGTTCCGGGCGCTGACGGGCACCGTCACCAGCTACCGCGATGGTGACTTTTCCTTTGGCCTGCACTGGCCACGCAATGACGAACTGCGCGACCTGGTGGCGGCCCACAACGCGCTGGGCGACGTGTTACGTGAGCAGCGGCTGGAGCTGGTGCAGCGCGAGTTGCTGCTCGACACCATGGTGCAGAACACACCGGTGGCCATGCTGTTGGTGGTCGAGGACGGCCCGGTGGTGTATGCCAACATTGCTGCGCGCCAACTGCTGAACCAGGGCCGCAAGCTCGAAGGCCACGCGTTGGCAGACATCCTGCAGCGTGCCGCGCCGCCATTGCGCGAAGCGGTGGAACGCGGTGGCGACGGCCTGTTTTCCGTCACGCTGGAGCAGGAGGAGGAAACCTTCCACTTGGCGCGGCGCAGCTTCACGCTGAACGGCCGCAGCCACGAGCTGCTGTTGCTGCGCCAGCTGACGCTAGAGATGCGCCGCCAGGAGGTGCAGACCTGGAAGAAGGTGATACGCGTGATTAGCCACGAGCTGAACAACTCGCTGGCACCCATGGCCTCGCTGGCCAACTCAGGTGCCGAGCTGGTGCGCCGGGGGCAGACCGAGCGCCTGCCGCACATCCTGCAGACCATCGAAGAGCGCGCCCGGCACTTGGACAGCTTCATTCAGGGCTATGCGCGCTTTGCCAAGCTGCCCACGCCGCGGCTGGAGCTGACCGACTGGCCCAGCTTCGTCGCCCGGCTGGCCGCGCAACTGAATTTCAAGCTTGGCGGGCCGCTGCCGGCCGAGGCGGCGTGTTTTGATCTGGCGCAGATGGAGCAGGCGCTGCTGAACCTGATCAAGAACGCACACGAATCCGGCTCGCCACCGCAAGAGGTGGGCCTGGGTGTGCGCCGCATTGCCGGTGGTTTTCGCGTCGAGGTGTGGGACCGCGGCAGCGGCATGAACGACACCGTGTTGACCAATGCGCTGGTGCCGTTCTATTCCACCAAGCGCAGCGGCACCGGCCTGGGCCTGGCGCTGACGCGCGAGATCGTGGAGGCGCATGGCGGCTCCATCACGCTGAGCAACCGCGAGGGTGGCGGGCTGGTGGTGGCGCTGACGCTGCCGGTGAGCCCGGGCACACAGCGCTAGGCTGCCTGGCGCTACCGGGTTTCCTTGCCGGCCAGCGGCACGGCCAGCCCCACCTTGACGCGGTCCAGCACCACCAGCGAGCGGAAGCGCTTGATGTTGGTGTTGTCGAAAAACAGGCGGCGCGTCAGCGCCTCGTAGTCGGCCATCGTGGGCACGGTGACCACCAGCACAAAGTCGGCGTCCCCGGTGACGTAATAGCACTGCTGCACATTCGGTGCGGCCGCGAAGCTGGCCTTGATGGCGTCGATCAGGTCGATGCGCTCATTCTCGACCTGCACTTCCACCAGGATGGTGATGGCCTGCCCCACGGCGGCCGGCTCGACCACTGCCACCTGCGCCGCGATCACGCCCGCCGCCTGCATACGCTTGATGCGGCGCTGCACCGACGGGGCCGACAAATTCACCGCCTCACCGATCTCGCGCTGCGGGGTGGCATTGTTTTTTTGAAGGATGGCGAGGATGGCCAGGTCAAAGCCGTCCAGCGCTGCAACGTCTTGGCTCATTGGTATCCGAGAACGAAACAAAAATTCATTTTAGGCAGCGAATCAGGGCGGATCGCTCGGGCACTGCAAACTAATATTTCACCTCTATTCGTTACGGAGACCGGCTTGTTCTTACTGAATACCCATGCGCTGCATGGCCAACCGCTGGAGGCCGTGGACGCCGAACCGCTGGGGCGCCAAGGCGCGCTGCAAGCGCAGCGCTTTTTCCAGGGGCTGGCGCAGTTTCAGCCTTCGCCGCTGCGTTCGCTGGCCGATTTGGCGCGCGCCAACGGGCTGGCGGCGCTGCATGTGAAAGACGAGAGTGACCGTCTGGGCCTGCAAAGCTTCAAGGCGCTGGGCGGTTTGTACGCCGTCATGCGGCTGGTGCTGGAGCAGGCCGAGCGCGCGCTGGGGCGCACGTTGGCGCCAGCAGACCTGCAATTGCCCGAGGTGCGGGCCGTTGCCGCTGCCATGACCTTCGGCTGTGCCACCGATGGCAACCACGGGCGCTCGGTGGCGGCCGGTGCGCAGCGGGTGGGTGCCCGGGCGCAGATCTTTGTGCATGCCGGTGTCAGCGCCCAGCGGGTGACGGCCATCGCCCGCCTTGGCGCGCAGATTGTCCGGGTGCCCGGCTGCTACGACGACGCGGTGGCACAGGCCACCCAGGTGTGTGCGCAGCAGGGCTGGCATCTGCTGTCGGACACCGCCTGGCAGGGTTATGAGCGGGTGCCCGCCATCGTCATGCAGGGCTACACGGTGCTGATGCACGAGGCGCTGGCGCAGTTGCCGCAAGCGCCCACGCATGTGTTTGTGCAGGCGGGGGTGGGCGGCCTGGCGGCGGCGCTGGCCGCCTACCTGCACATGGCCCTGGGTGCGCAACGCCCCAAGCTGGTGGTGGTCGAACCCCGCCGCGCTGCTTGCGTGTTCGAGAGTGCACGCGCTGGCCGGCTGGTGCAACTGACGCCCGGCGAGCCCACGCTGATGTCTATGCTGGAGTGTTTCACGCCTTCGTCGGTGGCCTGGCGGATTCTGGTGCGCACCGCGGACGCCTTTGTCACAGTGGATGAGGATGATGCCGTGGCCGCCATGCGCCAGTTGGCCTGGCCGCAGGCCGCAGACCCCGCCATCGTGGCGGGTGAAAGCGGCGCTGCCGGGCTGGCTGGTTTGCTGCGGGTGGCCGGCGACGCCGGCCTGCGTGCACAGCTTGGCCTGGGCCCACAAGCGCGGGTGCTGGTGATCAACACCGAAGGCGCCACCGACCCGGCGCGCTACCGCGATCTGCTGGGCCCCGAACCGCAAGGGCCGCAAGAACGGCCTCTTTATTCCACCGCAACTTTGAAAGGCTTGACGTGAACACCATGATTGACCACGTATCCATTGGCTCCCACGACAGCGATGCTGCCGTGGCGTTTTACACCCGCTGCTTTGACACGCTGGGCTACAGCCTGCAGCACCGCGACGCCACGCAGGCGATCTTTGGCGTCGACGGCCAGTGGATCTTTTGCATTTACCCGGCTGAGGCCGGCAGCGCGCTGGTGGGGCACCGTTCGCACTTGGCCTTCAGCGCACCTTCAAGGGAGGCCACCCAGGCCTTCTTTGACGCCGCCACTGCGCTGGGTGCCGCGCCGTTGCGCGCGCCCGGCCTGCGGCCAGACATCAATGCCGAGTACTACGGCACCATGGTCAAGGACCTGGACGGGCACACGCTGGAGGTGGTGTTCTGGGACCGGTGAAGGGTCGCCATTCGTGGCTTTTAGATGGCAGTCGCCCATTGGCTGCAAGGTCTGCGAGGCGCCCTACGGCGGTTGGGGGGCTGGTTTCAGGTATTGAAATCGACTTCACGAACTTCGCATTTCGACCAATAGCTGATATTGGGTTTACGGTCAACTTCCCCGCCCGAGGCTCAGAGCAGTTCTTCAGATTCAAATACTGGGCATCTGCTTCCGACCACTGCCGTCTGTCGGAGTTCGGCAAAGCGGACGCTTATGCCACTGGCAATTGCTAGATCACAGATCGAAGTTTACGGCGGCAAATTGGTTCACCAAGGCGGCGAATTCAGCGCTTCGAAGTATGCTGACGCCGTGACCGCATTTCTCGAAACGATGCGCGTGGCCCCGCCTGGCCAAAGCGAGAAATGTAGGCTCTCCCCGCACCATGCCCGCGTCCTGGTCACCATTGACGAACAGCATAGGGGCAGAGATCGCTGCCAAATTGCCTAGTGCGTCGAAACTGCGGATGCCAGCCACCGCTGGGCCAAAGACGCGCAGGGTCAGGCCAGCGTTCACAAGGGACTGTATGTCTCGCGGGGCAATGCCTTGGCGCCGCAATGACCGGGGAACCCACTTGCGGACAAGCTGCGGTTCGCCGAAACAGGCCATCAATAACCGAAACAGCCCGACCGTTGCCAGATAGGGCAGGGCGTGGACGCCCTTCAAGATGGCGGTCGACCCACCGAGCACCAAGCCCTTGAGCTGTGCCTCGGGGATCCACGGCGCGGCCGCCTGCGCGACATAGCCCCCGAGCGAGTCCCCCACCAGAATGACGGGGGCGTCCTCAGTGCTGGCAACGCTCGCCCGCACAGTTTCGATCGAGGCCGCGAAACTGAACGGCTCCGCGCGCCGGGAGCCATGCCCCGGCAGATCCGGTGCGATGATTCGGAAGCTGGGCCTCAAGTGGCGGCGCACGGCATCCCAGGCGTGGGCGTTCATCGTCGCGCCGTGCAGTAGAACCAGGGTGGGGACGGTGGGGGTTGTCATTGGGCGCGTTGAAACCCGGCGACATAGTCGTCCCGGGCGACTGCCCAGGCCGTCTCCACCTCGCTGCGTTCCCATCCGAGCGCAATCTGCACGCCCAGCCCTCGCACGGTTGCCAGCACCGCATCCACGCGGCGGGAAAAATCCGGTGATTGGCCTATGCGGCCGCCGCAGGCATCGGCGATCAGCTGGTATTGGCGCTCCCGGACACGATGTTCCAGCGGCAGCAGCATGGCACGCAGTTCGGCGTCGGTGCGCGCGGCCATTCGAATGTCGGCAATGGCGGACATGGCCCCGGTTTGCGTTGCGAGCCAGATCTGGTCGAGTACGAAGGCGGTCCTGCTCGGGCCTTGTGACATTCCCACTGCCTGGGGCAAGAAGTCTTCAAGCACCCGCTTGCTGAGTATTTCTAGAGCCGCGGCAATCACGTAGTTCTTCTCTGGGTAGTGATGCTGCAGCGCGCCCCGAGAAACGCCCGCCAGACTGGCGATGGTGGAAAAGCTGGTGCCCGCGTAACCCAATGTTGTCAGGCTCTCCAATGTGGCCTCAAGCAGGCGGCCGCGCATGTCAGAGCTGCGCTCATCTTGCGTCTTTTTACCGCGTCGCCGACGCGCGGCAATGGCTGCTGCAGTGATGGGGGAGTTGTGTGCCGAGGTGTCGATGCCGGTCACGTCGATGTGAGCGTCAAGGTTGGCTGTGCGTGGAGCTGGCATTGGTTCGGTATGGCATTTACAAGATATTCGTATTGTAGTTGTGTCAACCCGTGCTGGGCGTCTGTGCAGTGCTCTGCCCCCGGGTTTCCACGTAGATCAAAGGTTGGAAATTTTTTCATCTCAGCATATACAATCTTATCATATTGTAATTGGCATCCAATAATAACGTAACAGCGGTGGACACCAGGCAATCACGCAAACAGACCAACTATATGGAGACAAGTCATGAACCGGATCAACTTCGCATCGCGCTCTCTGGGCTCTCAAAGCTTAGCGGGCAGGCAAACTGTAGTGGCGCTGGCTGTCACCGCCACCATCCTTAGCCTCCAAGCAGCGCCGGCGCTGGCGGCTGATCCAGTGCCAGCAGTCGCTGCCGCGGCCATGCCGGCTGCCGCGGCATCTGACGCTGCTAATGACAGTGTGCAACTGGGCCGAGTCACCGTTTCAGCGCAAAAGCGCGAGCAGGCGTCCATCGACGTGCCTGCGTCCGTGACTGCCATCAATACGGCCCGCTTTGTCAGCGGGGGCTTCAAGCGGATCGAGGACTATGCGGCCGAGATTCCCGGGATGTCGTTTTCCTCTCAGCGACAGGGCATGACGCAGGTCACCTTGCGCGGCATCACCACCGGGGTGACACAGGCAGCTCCGACGACCTCGTTCTATATCGATGAAGCGCCGATCGGATCAATGAATGCCTACGCTGCCGGCAGCACGATCACGCCGGACATTGACCCCGCGGACCTGCGCCAGATTGAGGTGCTGAAAGGTCCGCAGGGGACGCTCTACGGCGCAGGCGCGCTGGGTGGCATTGTGCGCTATGTCACGCAGCCGGTTGACTTCGAGAAGTTCGGTGGCAGCATCACCTTGGGGAGCAATGCCGTCGAGCACGGTGGCAATGGCTACGTGGGCCGCGTGTCGATGAACATTCCGCTGGACGGCAAGTCCATGGCGCTGCGTGTCAGCGCGTTCGGACGCGATGACGCGGGCTTCATTGACAACCCGACCACTGGCCAAAGAGAGGTGAACAAGGCTCACGCGGAAGGAGGGCGGGTTGCGTTTGGCTGGAAGCTGTCAAACGACTGGTCATTGCAGGCCTCCGCGCTGGCCCAGAAAATCAAGTCTGACGGAGCGAGCGAAGTCGATGTCGACCATGCCACATTGGCACCGCTCAGCGGCGCCTTGAGTCATTCAAGTTACGTGCMCGAGGCCGGGTTGGTGGACATGAAGGTCTACAACGTGACGCTCAAGGGCAATGTCGGCAACTACAGCCTGGTCTCGTCAACCACCTACGAGACGATCAATTCCTCCAATGGGCTGGACGGCACGCCGTTTTATGGCGCGCTGCTCGGTCCGTCGCTGCACATTCCGACGCTGGGCGTGAGTGCCACTACGCTGATTGACACCAAGCGGTGGACGCAGGAGTTCCGGCTCCGTTCGTCGGCATTCAGCGACAAGTTAGAGTATGAGGGCGGCTTGTTCCTGACAAAGGAGAAAAGCTCCTTCCTCATACCGGGCTTCATGGCGTTCGATACGGCCACGGGCGCCGCTCTGCCGTTGCCGCCAATTGTGAAGGCGTCCATCGTGTCAGAGTACCGCGAAGCTTCGCTGTTCGCCAACGCGTCGTACGCCATCACGCCGTCCATCGACATCCAGGCCGGCGTGCGCTATGGCCAGGACAGCCAGACCTACGGACAGGTCTATGAAGGCCTGCTCGTCGGCCCGGTGCCGGTGACGCTCAACAAGACCTCGGACGACAGAAAGGCGACCTGGCTGCTCAGTGCACGCTGGAAGCCCACAGCGGATGACTCGGTCTATGTGCGCGCGGCGAACGGCTACCGGCCTGGCGGCCCTAATGCAGTTCCGCCCGCGGGCGTGACGGGTGCCCAGCAAACGTTTGAGCCTGATTCGCTGGTCAGCTACGAGCTTGGCTTCAAGTCGATTTTCGCTGGCGGGCACGCATCGTTCGAGGCTGCCGTGTTTTACACGGACTGGGAGAACATTCAGATTCTGACCGGTGCGCAGGGCTACAACTTCTATGTCAATGGGGGCACGGCACGCAGCCGCGGCGCTGAAGCAACTCTCTACTGGGTGCCGATTGCCGGCTTGAACCTGCGCGCAAGCGCCGCCTATACCGATGCCACGCTGACTTCTGCCGCACCGGCGGCCGGCGGCTTGAATGGTGACCGGCTGCCGTTTGTGCCTAAGCTCACGTCCTCTGTGACCGCGGACTACCGCTGGGGCCTGTCCAGCGGCTGGAGCGCAACGCTGGGCGGGTCCATCAACTTCACCGGCAGCCGGATCTCCACCTTCAGTCAGTTGTTTCCCGTCGAAGCCCCGTCGTACACGACCTTCAACCTCTATGCGGGCCTGGAAAGCGCCAGCTGGCGGTTGTCGCTGTATGGCAAGAACCTGGGCGATGCGCGTGGCGTGACCTCGGTCGCAGCCCTGGGCTTCAGCCCCGCATTCAATCCGTATGTGAAGGGCGTAATCGTGCCGCGCACCATCGGCGTCGAAGGCACCTACAAGTTCTAACAAATCAACAGCACGTTTCAAGAGAAAAGCAATGAGTGGTACTTCGGCAAAGGGTATGGCTCACGACGCCTATGGCAGTGTCCGGAGCTTGTTTGAGTCCAATCTGTCCAGTGGGCTGGATCTGGGGGCAAGCTTCTCGGCAACTGTCGAGGGGGAGACGGTGATTGATCTGTGGGGCGGTTGGGCGGACGCCGAGCAGTCGCGCCCGTGGGACGAAGACACGATCGTCAATGTCTATTCCACGACCAAGACCATGACCGCCCTGTGCGCGCTCATCCTGATGGATCGAGGTGACCTGGATCCTGACGCGCCCGTTGCCCGCTATTGGCCTGAGTTTGCCGCCAATGGCAAGTCACAGCTCAAGATTCGCCACGTGATGAGCCACACGGCGGGGCTTCCGAGTTGGCCCAGCGGCATCACCATAGAGGATCTGTACGACTGGCACAAAGTCACCAGCCTGCTGGCGCAGCAGATGCCGCTTTGGACACCAGGCACAGCATGGGGTTACCACGCCAACACTCAGGGGTTCGTGATTGGCGAGGTGGTTCGGCGCATCACCGGCCGCACACTGGGAACTTTTTTTTGCGATGAAGTAGCGGAACCGCTGGGCGCAGACTTCCACTTCACGCTGCCGGCGTCTGAAGACGCCCGGGTCGCCGACCTGTTGCCCCCAAGCTACCCCCCACGGCGGGCGTTTGAACCCACGGAGTTTGCCATGCGGCTCTTTGCCGACCCGGCAAGTAACCCGGCGCTGACCAAGACCCGTGAATGGCGCTCAGCCGAGATGCCGGCAGTGGCCGGTTTCAGCAATGCCCAGGCGGTGACGCTGGTGCATTCCCTGCTCGTCAACGGTGGGGTCATGAACGGCAAGCGCATCATGTCCGAGCAGGGTTGCCGCCGAACGCTCGGCATCGAGTTTGAAGGTCGTGAAATCATCACCGGGGCCAACACGCGCCACGGTTTGGGCTTCTACTTGCTGGCTGGCCACCATGTCATCCCCGGGCCGAACATCATTTACGGCGGCGGCTTTGGCGGGTCGCTGGTGGTGATGGATTTTGATTCGCGCTCGGTCTGCTCGTACGTGATGAACAAGCTGATTGCCGGGCCACACATCCGCGGCATGGCATTGACGATGGCATTTTGGAACGTGCTTGCCGGCAGGCCGGTCGCGACCTGAGCCGAACGCCAGCGTGCCGCTGCGGCCCTGTCGTCGCGCCGAGCGCCGCTGAGCCGCGAACTTGACCCATAACAAAGGAGACGATCGTGAACCCTTTCTTTTCAAGGCTGCTGTTGGCCCTTTTTGCCCGCCGCCTTGTTATGCGCCTGCGGTGGCAGTAACGGCAACGCCCCCACAGTGCAGCCAGCCACTCCGCCAATGGCGCAACCCATGTCATGCGACAGCCTGAATGGCCTGGTGATCCCGGCGGCGGCCATCGGTCTCTCCACCACCGGCGCCGCCGTCACCAGCACGTCCGTGGTGCCCGCCGCAGGCAGCGGCGCGGCGGCCGTCGGCGAATACTGCAAAGTGCTGGGTGACATCAACCCGGTGGACGTCAACGCGCCCAAGATCAAGTTCCAGGTCAATCTGCCGACCACCTGGAACAACAAGGCCATGATGTTCGGCGGCGGCGGCAACAACGGCACGGTGCCCAACGTGGTCGGCAATGTGCCGGCTGGCCCCACCGACCAACTGGTGCCGCTCGGCCGAGGCTATGCCACGTTTGCCAGCGATTCCGGCCACCAGGGCAAGGCCGACGCCACCATTGATGCGCTGCGCGATGGCTCGTTCGGCGTCAACGACGAGGCCGCCCGGAACTACGGCGGCGACGCCTTGAAAAAGACCCGCGATGTGGCGTTCGCCATCATCAACGCACGTTACGCTGCTGCACCGCAAAAGACCTACTTTGCCGGCGGCTCGACCGGCGGTCGAGAAGCACTGGTGGCGATCAGCAGATGGCCGCAAGACTTTGATGGTGCAATTGCCGTTTACCCAGCCTGGGATGCTGTCAATCTGTACCTGTTCTGGGGCAATGCCACGCGGGAGCTGGCCAAGGCAGGCGCCTACCCAAGCCGGGCCAAGCGCCAGGCGCTGTATGACGCAGCGGTGCAAACCTGTGACGGGCTGGACGGTGTGCTGGACGGCGTGATCAGCAACCAGGCGGCTTGCAATGTCACGTTCAATCCCGCAAGTGCGATGCTGAACGGAGCTCCGCTGCGCTGCGCAGCCGGGGCCGATATCGGGGACAGCTGCCTTTCCGATGCGCAGATCAACGTTTTCAAGACCCTGAATGCTCCGTTGAACCTGAACTACGCGCTGGCCAGCGGCGAGATGAGCTACCCCGGCTTCAACGTGTGGGGCGGCGACTATGGCATGCCAGGTGCCCCGACTGCAGTGCAGTCCACCGCTCTGATCATGGGCTTGGGCACCCTGGCCCCGGCTTACCCGATGCCCCCGGTGACCGCCAGCGCCTTCCCCATTTCAGGCAGCGTGTTCTGGGACCAGTTCATCAAGTTCTTTGTCACTCGCGATGCCAACTTCAATTCGCTGGCAGTTGACCCCGTCAACCCTGGTGCGCTGCAGGCGCGCATTGTCGACCTGTCGGCGACCCAGGCGGCCACCAAGGCGGACTTGTCAGCCTTTCAGGCGAAAGGCGGCAAGCTGCTGATACTGCACGGCACCCAGGACGTGTTGGTCAGCCCCCGGGCCACGCAGGTTTACATGACGCGATTGCGCACCGTGATGGGCCTGGACAAGGTGACCAGCTTCGCCCGCCACTACGAAGTTCCCGGCTACTCGCACGTGACCGGCAGCGCGTTCTATGCCTCCTGGGACTCGGTGTCCGCGCTGGAGGCCTGGGTCGAGAAAGGCACCGCGCCGGCGAACCCGGTGGTCACCGACCGGCTGGTGGTTCCAGGCCGCACCCGCCCGCTGTGTGAGTTCCCAAGCTGGCCTAAGTACAAGGGCAGTGGCGACATCAACCTGGCGGCGAATTTTGCCTGCGCCACGCAGTGAGACCCGTGTCAACATGTTTTCGGAGCGTCGTTTGTGATTAGCAGACCCTGGTTGACAGCCTACGCCGGCATTCCAGCCGAGATAGATCCCGACCGGCACGGCTCCGTGCGTGAACTGCTGCAGGGCGCGATGCACACGTATGGCTCCAGCACCGCGTTCCGGTCCGCCGAGGGCGTGCTCACCTACGCGGAGGTGGATCGGCTTTCGGATGCGCTGGCGGCCTACCTGTACCACGTGGCGAGCATCAAGAAAGGGGATAGGGTGGCCGTGATGCTGCCGAATGTGCTGGCTTTTCCTGTCGCGTTGATTGCCATCGCCAAACTCGGGGCCGTGCAGGTCAGCGTCAACCCGTTGTACACGGCGCGAGAACTTGAGCACCAACTGCGCGACGCCGGCGCCGAGGTGATCATTGCGCACGCCGCTGCCACACCCACGGTGGCCCAGGTGCTGGCGAAGACCCGTGTTCGCAGCATCATCACGATTGGCCCGGGGGAGCTGGGCCAGGCCGGAGGCCCCGGGCCCGATGCGGACGCGCGGCTCGCCGCCGGCGTGGCGCTGACAGATGCGTTGGCTGCAGGCAGGAAGATGCAGTTGGTCCTGCCCGAGGTGTGCGGCAGTGACATGCTGCTGCTGCAGTACACCGGCGGCACCACCGGGCCCTCGAAAGGGGCTGCGCTGTCGCATCGCAACCTCGTTGCCAACATCGAGCAGTTCAAGGCATTGATGGGCAGCGCGTTGCGTCCGGGCCAGGAGGTCGTGGTCACGGCGATTCCGATGTACCACATCTTCGCGCTGATGGTGAACTTCCTCACCTGCTTCTCACTCGGTGCCGAGAATTGGCTGGTGGCCGATGCCCGCGACACGCGGTCCCTGGTGGCGATGCTCAACGCGGCACGGCCGACGGTGTTTGTCGGCGTCAACACACTGTATTCGGCGCTGTGCGTGCAACCTGGCATCCAGCATGTCGACTGGTCGGCGCTGCGTCTGTGCCTGGGTGGTGGCGCACCGGTGTTGCGGACGACTTCGCAGCGCTGGGCTGCCATCACCGGATGCTTTATCCACGAAGGATATGGCCTGTCGGAAACTTCACCGGTGGTGTCTTTCAACCCGCCCTCTGTCCGTGAGTTCAATGGCAGTGTCGGACTGCCGGCACCGTCCACCTGGGTAAAGTTGCTGAATGCCGACAATCAGGACGTCACCCACAGCGGCGCCTCCGGCGAAATTTGCGTTAAAGGCCCGCAGGTGATGCAGGGTTACTGGGAGAAGCCCGAAGCCAACGCTGCAGCGTTCACTGATGATGGCTACCTGCGCACCGGTGATATCGGCCTGTTCGATGGCAATGGCTACCTCAAAATCGTTGACCGCAAGAAAGACATGTTGCTGGTCTCGGGCTTCAACGTCTATCCCAACGAGATTGAGGCCGTTGCCTCTGAGCACCCTGGCGTGGCAGAGTGCGCCTGCGTTGGCGTGCCCAGCGATAAAACAGGGGAGGCCGTCAAGCTCTTCGTGGTGAAGCGGCCCGGTGCTGACATCACCGAGGCGGCGGTCATGTCGCATTGCCGGGGGAGCATGGCGGCGTACAAAGTGCCCAAGGAAGTGGTCTTTGTCGAAGCGCTGCCGAAGTCCACTGTCGGAAAGATTCTCCGCCGGGACCTTCGGAGCCTGGTTTGATCTGCCGAGCACTGGCACGCGGCTTGCGCAGCGTGCCTGTGCGCTAGCTCGTGTACTGGTAAAACCCGCGCCCGCTCTTGCGTCCCAGCCAGCCTGCGGCCACCATTTCCTTCAGCAACGGTGCCGGACGGTATTTGGGATCGTTGAAGCCCTCGTAGAAAACGTTCATGACTGCCAGCAAGGTGTCCAGCCCGACCAGATCCGCCAGCGCCAGCGGGCCGATTGGGTGGTTGCAGCCCAGTTTCATGCCTGTGTCGATCTCCTCGGCACTGGCCAGATTTTCTTGCAGCGCGAAGACGGCCTCATTGAGCATGGTGCACAGGATGCGGTTGACCACAAAGCCTGGCGCATTTTTCACAGTGATCGGCGTCTTGCCTACATTCTGAACATAAGCCAGGCACCTGGCGTGGGTGTCGTCACTGGTTTGCAGGCCGCGTATCAGTTCTACCAACGCCATCACCGGCACCGGGTTGAAGAAATGCACGCCGATGAAGCGATCTGGGTACTTGAGCACCGCAGCCAGTTGGGTGATCGAGATTGACGAGGTGTTGGTGGCAATGACCGTATCCGGGCGGACAATACCCTCTACCTGCTGGAGAATCTTGAACTTGATGGCCGGGTTCTCGGTAGCGGTCTCAATCACCAGGTCCACATTTGCCAGTTCGGCGTAGTCGGTGGACGCCGTAATGCGAGCAAGTGTGGCGGTCTTATCAGATGCGGTTAGCTTGTCTTTGGTAACCAGCCGGTCCAAACTGCCTGAAATTGCTGACAGGCCCTTTTGCACCGCCACTTCAGTTACGTCGATCAAGACGACAGGCACTCCGGCCTGGGCACTGACTTGAGCGATGCCGCGGCCCATGAGGCCGGCGCCGATGACGCCTATCCGTTGGATGTTCATGCTGCAGTTTTCGTGGTTTGTTGGTGACACGGTCAAATCCGCTCGAAGATGGCGGCGATACCCTGACCGCCCCCTATGCACATGGTGACCAGCGCGTATCGCCCGCCAGTGCGCTGCAATTCGTACAGCGCCTTGGTGGTGATGATGGCGCCGGTTGCCCCGAGGGGATGACCGAGCGAGATGCCGGAGCCGTTTGGGTTGACTTTGGCGGGGTCTAAGTCGAGCGAGCGTGTCACCGCGCAGGCTTGAGCGGCAAAGGCCTCGTTGGCCTCTATCAAGTCAAGGTCTTTCACCGTGAGGCCAGCGCGTTGCAGCGCAATTCTTGACGCTGGGACTGGGCCAAGTCCCATGATCCTTGGGTCCAGTCCGGCGTGGCCATGGCTGACCAGCCGCGCCATCGGTGTCAAGTTGTGAGCCTTCACGGCCGCCTCGGTCGCCAACACCAGCGCACACGCTCCGTCGTTGAGACCGGAAGCATTGCCGGCTGTCACGGTGCCCTCAGCTTTGAAAGCCGGCTTCATCTTGGCCAGCACCTCCAGGGTGGTACCTGGCTTGACGTGTTCGTCAGTGTCGAAGTGGGCCGTTCCCTTGCGCGTGGCAATTTCCACTGGCACGATCTGACTCCTGAAGTGTCCCTCTGCCAGGGCTTTCGCAGCGCGCCGCTGACTTTCCAGCGCCAGCGCGTCTTGCATGTCGCGGGTGATGCCCTCCTGCGCTGCGACGTTTTCTGCGGTAATACCCATGTGGATCTGATGGAATGGGTCATGCAATGCGGTCATCACATAGTCAACCATAGGCGTATTGCCCATGCGCGCGCCCCAACGTGCCGCCGGCATCAGGTAAGGGCCTCGGCTCATGGCTTCAGCTCCGCCCCCCACCGCGATTTCGGCATCACCGCTGCGCAGGGTTTGAGCAGCCAGCAGGATTGCCTGTAGGCCTGAACCGCACAGTAGGTTGACGTTGTAGGCAGGAGTCTCTTGCGGCACACCGGCCTCGACGGCGGCTACGCGTGCAAGGTAGGCATCGCGTGGCTCGGTGGGGATCACGTTGCCCATCACCACATGACCAACCCGATTTGGCTCTACGCCGCTGCGGTTGATCGCCTCTCGCACCACGGTTGTGGCCAACTGGGACAGCGGCACGTCCTTCAAACTACCGCCAAAGGTGCCGATCGCGGTGCGCGCTGCGGAAACAACAAAGATACTCTGCGTCAAAGCTTGCTCCTGGTGAACATGTATGGGTACGGCGTCTTCACGCCATCGCAATTGCCAATTGCATTCATAACAGATGTCAATTGCAATACAAATGGATTGTATCTTGATTGCTTTGGGCCTAGGCGGGGTTCGAAATACTGAACCGCGCACGCCGCTGCACGAAGGTCAAGCTGATCATTGGATTGAGCGAATAAAACGCTAAGCGTCTCCCAAAGAGTGGATGCGACCGGAGGAATTGCCATCTTCGGAGCCTTAGCGGCTCCATGGGGCTGGGATGTCAGGGAAACCTGCCGTTCGCGGAGGTCGGCTTACGCTGCATAGCTGACCGTCAGCTGCATGTGACCGAAGGTCAGCTCAGGGCATCAAGCCGCCCTAGCCGAGCGTCAGGTTCAGGGTCCTTTGATTGAGTTGCCAAGAGGCACGTGGAATCATTTGGGCAACAGCTACCTGATAGCGCAGCCAAACTAAAGCCCCGCTGGGCCGCGCCAGCGGGCCTAACGTCCTTGAGGGGCAGCGGGGACACGCAGTGCCGAGCGTTGGGGGCTAAGTTCCGGCGTCGCGCTTGATCCACTCGGCGGCCTTCTCGGCCATCATCAGCGTGGGCGAATTGGTGTTGCCGCTGGTGATGGTGGGCATGGCGCCGGCATCCACCACGCGCAGGCCGGCAATGCGGCTGCCGTTCTTGCCGCGCACGCGCATGTGCGCATCCAACACCGCCATCGGGTCGCCGTCGCTGCCCATCTTGGTGGTGCCCACGGGGTGGAAGATGGTGGTGGCAATGTCGCCGGCCAGCTTGGCCAACTCGTCATCGGTTTGGTACTGCACACCGGGCTTCCATTCCTGCGGCTGGTATTTGGCCAGCGCCGGCTGGGCCACGATGCGCCGTGTCACCCGCAGCGAATCGGCCGCCACCTTGCGGTCGATCTCGGTGCTCAGGTAATTGGGGGCGATGGCCGGTGCGTCCTCGAAGCGGTTGCTCTTGATGCGCACGCTGCCCCGGCTGGTCGGGTTCAGGTTGCACACGCTGGCGGTGAAGGCGTTGAAGCCGTGCAGCGGCTCGCCAAAGGCATCCAGGCTCAGCGGCTGCACGTGGTATTCCAAATTGGGGTGGGGCTGCGTGGCGTCGCTGCGGGTGAAGGCACCCAGCTGCGACGGCGCCATGCTCATCGGGCCGCTGCGCTTGAGCGCGTATTCCAGCCCGATCTTGGCCTTGCCCCACAGCGAGCTGGCCAGCGTGTTCAGTGTGCTGACGCCGTTGACCTTGAACACCGCGCGTATCTGCAAATGGTCTTGCAGGTTGGCGCCGACGCCTGGCGCGTCATGTGCCACGGTGATGCCGTGCTGTTGCAGCAACTCGCCCGGGCCAATTCCTGATAGCTGCAGGATCTGCGGCGAGCCTATGCTGCCGGCGCTCAGGATGACTTCACGGCTGGCGGTGGCCGTGGTCAACTCCTGACCACCCCACACCCGCACGCCGGTGCAGCGCTGGCTGCCGTCGTCTAGCGTCTCCAGCACCAGGCTGTGCACCTGTGCGCCGGTCCACATCTCGAAATTCGGCCGGCCGTAGCAGGTGGGGCGCAGGAAAGCTTTGGCGGTGTTCCAGCGCCAGCCGGCCTTCTGGTTGACCTCGAAATAGCCCACGCCCTCGTTGTCGCCCCGGTTGAAGTCGTCGGTGGCGGGAATGCCGGCCTGCTGTGCGGCTGAAGCGAAGGCGTCCAGCACGTCCCAGCGCAGGCGCTGCTTTTCCACCCGCCATTCGCCGCCGACACCGCGCGCGCGCAGCAGTTTGCGATAAGCATCGTCCGGGCCGGCAGTTTGCGTCAGCAGTTCGGCCGGCTGGCCTTTGGCGCCATGCAGCGCGTCGCCGCCCTTGTAATGGTCTTCGTGCAGCTTGAAGTAGGGCAGCGCGTTGGACCAGGCCCAGTCGCCGTCGCCGGTCAATTGCGCCCAATGGTCGTAGTCGCGCGCCTGGCCGCGCATGTAGATCATGCCGTTGATGCTGCTGCAGCCGCCCAGCGTCTTGCCGCGCGGGTAGCGCAGTTGGCGGCCATTCAGGCCGGCATCGGGCTCGGTGTTGTAAAGCCAGTCGGTGCGCGGGTTGCCAATGCAATACAGGTAGCCCACCGGAATGTGGATCCAGTGGTAATCGTCCCTGCGTCCGGCCTCGATCAGCAGCACGCGCTTGCTGGCATCGGCGCTGAGGCGGTTGGCCAACAGGCAGCCGGCGGTGCCGGCGCCTACGATGATGTAGTCGAAGTGGGTCTCGGACACGTCTTACTTCGCGGTCGGCATCACGAACTCGGCACCCTTGCCAATGCTCTCCGGCCAGCGCTGCATGATGCTCTTTTGCTTGGTGTAGAAGCGCACACCCTCTTCGCCATAGGCATGCATGTCGCCAAACAGCGAGCGCTTCCAGCCGCCAAAGCCGTGCCAGGCCATGGGCACGGGGATGGGCACATTGATGCCCACCATGCCCACCTGGATGCGCCGGCCGAACTCGCGCGCCACGTTGCCGTCGCGCGTGAAGCACGACACGCCATTGCCGAACTCGTGGTCGTTGACCAGCTTCACCGCTTCGGCAAAGTCCTTCACCCGCACGCAGGACAGCACCGGGCCGAAGATCTCTTCCTTGTAGATGCGCATGTCGGCCGTCACGTGGTCAAACAGCGTGCCGCCCATCCAGAAGCCGCCGTCGCAACCGGCGCCAGCCTCGGCGGCCTTGAAGCCACGGCCGTCCACCAGCAGCTGTGCGCCTTCCTTCACACCCTGTTCGATGTAACCGGTGATGCGCGCATGCGCCGCCGGCGTCACGATGGGGCCCATCTCGGCGGCCAGATTGGTGCCGTTCAACACCTTCAGCGTCTTGGCGCGCTCGGTCAGCTTGGGGATGATCTTGTCGGCCACGTCGCCCACCAGCACCGCCACCGAAATGGCCATGCAGCGTTCGCCGGCCGAGCCGTAGCCGGAGCCGATCAGCGCGTCCACCGTCTGCTCGATGTCGGCGTCCGGCATCACCACCATGTGGTTCTTGGCGCCACCCAGCGCCTGCACGCGCTTGCCGTGGTGGGCGCCGGTCTCGTAGATGTAGTTGGCAATCGGCGTGGAGCCGACAAAGGAGATGGCGCGCACGTCCGGGTGTTCCAGCAGCGCGTCCACGGCTGCCTTGTCGCCTTGCACCACGTTGAACACGCCATCGGGCAGACCGGCTTCCTTCAGCAACGCGGCCATGTACAAGGCGGGGCTGGGGTCGATGGGGCTGGGCTTCAGCACGAAGCTGTTGCCGGCGGCAATGGCCACCGGGAACATCCACAGCGGCACCATGCAGGGGAAGTTGAACGGCGTGATGCCGGCCACCACGCCCAGCGGCTGGCGCAGCGTCCAGTTGTCGATGCCGGTGGAGACCTGGTCGGTGAACTGGCCCTTCAGCAGTTGCGGAATGCCGCAGGCGAATTCCACGATGTCGATGCCGCGCGACACCTCGCCCTGGGCGTCGGTGAAGACCTTGCCATGCTCGGCGGTGATCAGGCGGGCCAGGTCGTCCTTGTGCTTGTTCAGCAGCTCCAGGAACTTGAACATCACGCGGGCGCGGCGTATCGGCGGCATGTCGGCCCAGGCGGGGAAGGCGGCCTGGGCGGCGGCCACGGCGGCGTTCACTTCCTCGGCGTTGGCCAGTGCCACTTTGCCGGTGACGGCGCCGGTGGCGGGGTTGTACACGTCCTGGCTGCGGCCTGAGGTGGCGGCGGTCACGCGGCCTGAAATGAAGTGGTCGATATTGGCAATGCTCATGGTGGAATCCTCTTTGTTGTCCCCAGTGTCCCGGTTTTGTGGCCGAATTTCCAATGAATTCGCCAAAACGGGTTTATAAGTATGGCTTATATGGCTTGGTCTACCGATCCCCAAACTTTGCGCGCTTTCGTGGCGGTGGCGCGTGAGGGGAATGTATCGCGTGCCGCGCAGCGGCTCAATCGGAGCCAACCCGCGGTCAGCCTGCAGTTGAAGAGCCTGGCGGCGGCCACCGGCCTCGTGCTGTTCACCCGCACGCCGCAGGGTTTGGCGCTGACGCGCGACGGCGCCTTGCTGCTGCCGCAAGCCGAAAAGGCGCTGGCCGCGCTGGCCGACTTCGGCCACGCCGCGCAAAGCCTGCACAGCACGGTGCGCGGCACGCTGCGCATCGGCACCATCCTGGACCCGGAATTCACCCGCCTGGGCGCCTTCCTGAAGCAGCTGGTGGAGTCGGCACCGCAAATCGACACCGAGTTGCGACAGGGCATGAGCGGCCAGGTGCTGGACCAGGTGCAGCGCGGTGCGTTGGACGTCGGTTTTTACCTGGGCCTGCCCGATGGGGGCGTGCCAGGCGCCAAGCCCGCCAAAAAAGCAGCGGCCACATCCGAGCTGGCCGCGCGTTCATTGACGCCCTTCACCTACCGTGTGATTGCCCCCGCCGGTTGGGGTCCGCAGGTGCAGGGCCGCGACTGGAAGGCGCTGGCCGCCTTGCCCTGGTTGGCCACGCCGCCGGCCAGCGCGCACCATCGGCTGCTGGCCAGCGTGTTCGGCCCCGGCTCCTTGACCGGTGTGGAGCCGCGCCGCGTGGCGCTGGTGGACCAGGAGGCCTCGATGCTGGACCTGGTCAAGTCCGGTGTGGGCCTGAGCCTTGCGCGCGATTCCGTCGCCATCCGCGAGAGCCAGTCGCATGGACTGGTGGTGGCGGACCGCGTCAGCCTGGATTGCGCGTTGAGCTTTGTGTGCCTGCGCGCGCGGCGCGACGAGCCGGTGGTGGCCAGCGCCTGGGCCGCACTCGATGCGGTGTGGGGACAGATTTAGCCCCTGGTTTGCTCACTGCGCACAGCGTGCTGGACAGGCGGAAATGTCCAGCTACTTTACGTTGTTTTACACACGACGACGCGTGACATAGAAGTCGGCGCAGCGGTGTGCGCGCATGACATTGGAACCGCACCCCAATCGATCGAGACTACGTTGCCCTTGTCGCCTTGCGCATTCAAGCCAAGCCCGACGGCAGTGTGCTACCGATACAACCTGAAGAGTGAGACATGAACATTTGCAAAATCAAGTCGGTTACCGCGGCGTTGGCCGCGTCGGCCATCCTGGGTATTGGGCTGGCGGGATGTGGTGGTGACAGCACAGACTCAGCCGGCTCGGGTGGCACCACCACCCCACCGCCGCCAGCCCCACCCAGCCTGGTTCGCGCCACCGCCTATGGGCAGGTTGAAGGTGTCACGGATGGCAAGACCCTGTCCTGGTACGGCGTGCCGTTTGCCAAGCCGCCGGTGGGCAAGCTGCGCTGGCAGCCCACGCAGGCACCGGACCCATGGACAGGCACCCGCCCGGCCAAGGAATACGCCGAGGCCTGCGCGCAGATCGGCGGCCTGTTCGGCCCGGCGCCCAAAGGCAAGGACTACAACTCGGTCTACGAGACGTTCTACAAGCAGATCGGCTCGGAAGACTGCCTGTACCTGAACATCCAGCGGCCGTCCAGCAACGACGCCAACCTGCCGGTGCTGGTTTACATCCACGGCGGCAGCAACGTGGTGGGCGCCTCCTACGACCCGCTGTACATCAACGGCAACCTGGCGACCAATGGCAATGTGATCGTCGTGACGGTGGCCTACCGGCTGGGCCTGTTTGGCTGGTTCGCCCACCCGGCCCTCAACACCGGCGACGCCCTGCGGGACTCGGGCAACTTCGCATTGCTGGACCTGATCCAGGCGCTGAAGTTCGTCAAGGGCAGCATCACCAACTTCGGCGGCGATCCCAGCAATGTGACCATTGCCGGCCAGTCCGCCGGCTCCACCAACGTCAACGCGCTGGTGGTCTCGCCGCTGGCCGCAGGCCTGTTCCACAAGGCCATCTCGATGAGCGGCGGCCTGGGCGGCAGCTCGATGACGGCGGCGGTGAACAAATCCAACGCCATCATCAACGCACTGCTGATCAAGGACAAGCTGGCCACCGACAAGGCCTCGGCCGACGCCTACCGCAGCGCGGCCACCAACGACTGGATACGCAACTACCTGGCGACCAAGACCGCCGCCGACCTGTACGGTATCCAGGTCGATCCCACCGGCGGCAAGTGGGGCACAGGTTCGCGCACCTTCGAGCCCGGCTCCACCACTGCCACGCTGTGGTCCACGGTGGCGCCCATCACGGATGGCACCGTGCAGCCGGCTAACCCCACCAACGCCGTCAAGGCCGGCACCTTCAACAAGGTGCCCATGCTGGTTGGCAACACGTCGGAGGAGGGCAAGCTGTTCTCATCCGCCTTCAAGGTGGACGACTACACGCGCGTGAAGTGGATGAACGGCACCTACACCGGCATCATCAGCGGGCTGAAGCTGGAAGACGTGATCGACGGCAGCATCGTCACCCCGCTGACGGTGGAGAACTACAACACCTACACCTTCAACAACGCCAACCGCGTGACGCCGGCGCCCAGCATCACCACTGCCACCTTCCTGGGGCTGGGGGTGACGTCCAACACCAACTACTACGGGCAGGTGCCGATTTACATGTACAACTTCAAGTGGAACAAGGAACCGGCGCCGTGGAACGACGTGTACGGCGCCTGGCACACCGAAGACATCTCCTTCATGTTCGGCAGCTTCAGCGGCCCCAGCTTGAACGCCTTCGGCTGGAGTGCGGCCAACGAGCCCGGCCGCGTGGCGATGTCCAACATCCTGCAAAAGAGCGTGGCCGCCTTCATGCGCACCGGCAACCCCAACAATGCCAGCCTGAACGCGAACTGGGAGCAGTGGGCGCCGACGGCGCCGCACAAGATGGCCTTTGACGCCAGCCTGACGTCGGCGGTGATCACGCCGGAGTAACCCGCTACGGCCTGTGACCCGAAGGCGCCGCACCGTCGTGTGCGGCGCTTTCTTTTTTTGTCAGGCTTGCTCAGCGCCCCAGCCAATTCGGCTTGCGCTTCTCCACAAAGGCCGAGATGCCCTCCTTGGCATCCTCGGTCAGCGTGAACAGCGCGATCTGGCTTTCGGTGAAGGCCACGGACTCCTCAAACGGCATGGCCTCGGCCTTCTTCAGCGTGTACAGGCCGCGGCGGATCGCGGCGGGGGATTTGTCCAGCAGGCGCTCCAGCAGCCATTGCAGCTTGGCGTCCACGTCGTCGTCCACGTAGTTGACCAGGCCCATGGCCTGGGCCTGCTGCGCGGTGATGGGTTCGCCCGTCAGGCACAGCTCCACCAGGTTGCGCCGCGGGATCAGGTGCTGCAGCACGCTCAGCACCTGGGCCGGGAACACGCCCACCTTCACCTCGGGCAGGCCAAACACCGCGTGGCTGGCCGCCACCGCCATGTCGCACATGGACATCAGCCCCATGCCGCCGGCCATGCAGGCGCCGTTCACGCGGGCGATCAGCGGCACGTTGCTGGCCTTGGCGCGGCGCAGCAGCTTGGCCAGGTGGCCCAGCGGGTCTGAGTAGTCGGTGGTGAAGGCGTTGGCCGATTGCAGGTCGGCGCCGGCGCAAAAGGCCTTGCTGCCGGCGCCTGTCACCACGATGGCGCGCAGGTCGCGGTTGTCCTGAGCGGCGTCGATGGCGCGGGCCATGCCGGCCAGCACGTCGTGGCTCATGGCATTGCGGCGTGCTTCGCGGTTGATGGTCAGCCACAGCACCGGGCCGCGCTGCTCCACCAGCAGGTCGGCGCCAGAGGGGGTGGTTTCGGACATTCGGGTCTCCTGGTGTGGAATCAGAGTTTTCTCTGCGCTATTTTGCCCCGCCAACGGGTACGATGGCGCACACCGCCACTTCGTTTCGCACACGCCCGCCCCATGGAGGACGCCTCGCCCCGCATTGCCCGCACGCAGACCTCCGAAGAGGCCAGCGCGACCGTGCTGGGCCGCTGGACGGCGGCGCGGCTGGCTGCGGACCCGGAGCAGTGGGCGGCCTTGCAGCGTGAGTTGTCCCAATTGCAGGCGCGACCCGGTGCCGACCTGGTGTGGGACCTGCGCCGCATGCAGCGGATGGACCACACCGGCGCCCAATTGCTGTGGAACACCTGGCGCCGCCAGTGGCCTACCCAATTGCATGCCGATGCGGTCCAGCGCGCCATGCTGCAGCGGGTGGCGCAATACTCGGTGGTGCCGCCACCGGTGGAGCACACCACGCTGTGGCAGCTGTACCTGCGGCTGGGCCGGCGCGTGCTGCGTTCGCTGGAGCATGTGCGCGATGTCACGCGGCTGATTGGCCAGCTGGTGCTGGACGGTCTGCGCCTGCTGCGCGCGCCGCGCCAGGGCCCCTGGCGCGACGTCTCCGGCCACCTGTACCAGGTGGGTGCCACTGCGCTGCCGATCACGGCACTGGTGGGTTTCTTGATTGGCGTGGTGCTGGCCTATCTGATGTCGCAGCAGCTGCGCCAGTTTGGCGCCGATGTCTTCATCGTCAACATCCTGGGGCTGGCGCTGATACGCGAGCTGGGCCCGGCGTTGGCGGCCATCCTGGTGGCGGGGCGCTCCGGCTCGGCCATGACGGCGCAGATCGGCGTGATGCGCGTCACCGAAGAGCTGGATGCCATGCGCGTGATGGGCATTCCGCACGGCTTTCGCCTTGTGCTGCCGCGTGTGCTGGCGATGTCGCTGGCCATGCCGCTGGTGTCGGTGTGGACCACGTTGTGGGCGCTGCTGGGCGGCATGCTGGCAGCCGACGTGGCCATGAACCTGAGCCCGTCTTACTTCATCCAGGCGCTGCCGGGTGCGGTCAAGCTGTCCAACCTCAGCCTGGCCAGCGGCAAGGCCGTCGTCTTCGGCGCCCTGATCGGGCTGCTCGCATGCCACTTCGGCCTGCGCGTCAAGCCCAACACCGAAAGCTTGGGGCGCGGCACCACCTCATCGGTGGTGGCGTCCATCACGATGGTGATCCTGGTGGACGCGCTGTTCGCCGTGGTGTTCCAGCGCACGGGGTTGTGAATGAGCGACGCTAACCCCAGCCTGCCCAGCACCCGCTCCAGCCCGGGGCCGGTGGTGGACATCCGAGGCCTGTGGACGGCGTTTCGCGCCGAGGGCCGCGAAGCGGTGATCCACAAGGACTTGAACCTTCAGATAGAAGCCGGCGAACTGGTGTCGCTGGTGGGGGGCTCGGGCAGCGGCAAGACGGTGCTGCTGCGCCAGATCCTGGGGCTGGAGCACCCGCAGCGCGGCAGCGTCACGGTGCTGGGCCGGCCGGCCGAGCGCCTGGGCGACGCCGGCGCCTCCAGCCGGGTGGGCATGCTGTTCCAGCACGGCGCACTGTATTCGTCGTTCAATGTGTTGGACAACATCGGCTTCGCGCTGCGTGAGTTGAAGACCTTGCCGGATGACCTGATCCGCGACGTTGCCATGGTCAAGCTGCAGATGGTGGGCCTGAGCCCGGCGCAGGCGCACAAGATGCCCTCAGACCTGTCGGGCGGCATGATCAAGCGGGTGGCGCTGGCGCGCGCGCTCATCATGGACCCCCCGCTGCTGCTGCTGGACGAGCCCACCGCCGGGCTGGACCCCGACAGCGCCGACGCCTTTTGCGCGCTGCTGCGCTCGCTGCACCGCGAACTGGGGCTGACGGTGGTGATGGTCACGCACGATCTGGACACGCTGTTCGAGCTCAGCACCCAGGTGGCGGTGCTGGCTGAGCAGCAGGTGGTGGTGCACGGCGCGCCCAAGGAGGTGATTGCCTTCCCGCACCCCTTCATCAGCGACTTCTTCCTGGGCGAGCGCGGCCAGCGCGCAATGGAATTGTTGCGCGAATACCCGTTTGCGGTGTAGAAAGAGCGAGGAACAACGATTTATGGAAAACAAAGCCCACGCCATGGCCGCCGGCCTGTTCGTGCTGGTCGTGTCGGCGCTGCTGGTGGCGTTGGCCGCCTGGCTGACGCGCGACGTGGGCCTGCGCCGCGATTACGAACTGTCTACCCACGAGGCTGTCACCGGCCTGCAGTCGCAGGCAGCGGTGCGTTACCGTGGTGTGGCAGTGGGCAAGGTGACGTCGATTGGTTTCGATCCGCAAACGCCTGGCAACGTGCTGCTGCGCATCGCGGTGGACGTGGGCGCGCCCATCACCAAGGCCACCTACGGCAGCCTGGGTTTTCAGGGCGTCACCGGACTGGCCTTCGTGCAGCTGGACGACGCTGCCGGCGCGCCACGCGAGCCGCTGGCGGCCGGGGGTGACGGGCCGCCGCGCATTCCCATGCGCCCTGGCCTGATGTCCAACCTGCAAACAAGGGGCGTCGCCATCCTGGCGCAGCTGGAAGAGAGCAGCCTGCGCATCAACCAACTGCTGCAACCCGACAACCAGAAGGCCCTGCTGGGCGCCATCAACAACCTGTCGGCCGCCGCCGGCAGCCTGCAGCAGTTGGCTGGCCGGGTGGATACCCAGATGCAAGGCCCGGTGCCAGAGCTGGTGGGCAAGGCCAGTGAGAGTTTTGCCACCATGAAATCCGCCGCCGAGCGCATGTCCACCAGTGCCGAGGAGGTGCGGGCGTCCGCGCGTGAATTCCGCCGCACCAATGAGCGCATGAACCAGCCCGGCGGCACGCTGGACCAATTGGCCGACAGCGGCGCCGCTTTGCAGGCCACCGGTCGCAGCCTGACCGGGGCCACGCTGCCGCGCCTGAACCGCACGGTGGATGATGCCGGGCGCACCGTGCGCCAGGCCGGCCGCGTGGTGGAAAACCTGCAAGACAACCCGCAGATGCTGCTGTTCGGCGGCGGTGCCGCGCCACCTGGCCCCGGCGAGCCGGGCTTCAGCGCGCCGGGAGGCAGCCGATGAGCCGCCACCTGTTGCTGGGCCTGGCCCTGTTGCTCACGCTGGCCGCTTGTGCGTCGGCCGACAAGGGCCAGCGCCCCTTGGTCTACGATTTCGGTCCCGGGCCCCGGGTGGCGGCCGCGCCGGCCGTTGCGGCCGGCCAGCCGCCGCTGGTGCTGGCGCCGCTGGAGTCGGCCAACGCGCTGGACAGCAATGCCGTGCTGTATCGCCTGGCCTATGCCGATGCCCAGCAGTTGCGCCCGTATGCACTGGCGCGCTGGAGCGCCACGCCGGCCCAGCTGCTGCAGCAGCGCCTGCGCGAGCACCTGGGCGCACAGCGCGTGGTGCTGGCGGTGAGCGATGCGCTGGCACCGGCGCGCGGCGTCGAACCGGGGCCGCGCACGCTGCGCATCACGTTGGAAGAGTTCAGCCAGGTGTTCGACTCGCCGGGCAGCAGCAGTGGCCTGTTGCGCTTGCGAGCCACGCTGTTGCAGTCCACGCCCACCGGCGAGCGCCTGCTGGCGCAACGCGCTTTTGTGGTGCAGCAGACGGCACCCAGCAGTGACGCACCGGGCGGCGTGCGCGCGCTGACCGCAGCCGCTGACGCCAGCGCCCAGCAACTGGCGGAGTGGCTGGCGCAGCAGCCCTGATGGCCAGGGAAAAGCGCCATGATGGACAGCCCCGTGCTCACCTCTGCCGAAGCGCTGCTGCGTGGCCGCGGGCTGGCGTTGTTGGGTCATTGTCAGGACTTGTCCAACCGCTTCCCACAATGGAAGCACGACGCCATGCTGCTGGAAGACCTGGACCATGCCGAGGTGGACACGCTGGGCGGTTTCATGCCGCTGGTGTGCGCCAGCAGCCGCCAGTCGCTGATCGTGGAAGGCGAGGTGGGTGACTGGATGCTGCTGCTGCTCAGCGGCACGGTAGACGTCACCAAGCGTGCCGACAGCGGTGTGGTGTCGCGCCTGGCCGTCATCAAGGCCGGCGCTTCAGTGGGCGAGATGTCCATGATGGACGGCGCGCCGCGCTACGCCAGCTGCGTGGCCATCGAGGAGGTGCACGCCGGGCTGTTGACGCGTGCCGCCATCAAGCAGCTGATCCATGACCACCCGGCGATTGGCGCCAAGCTGCTGGTCAAGCTGACGCAAATGCTGGCCCAGCGCCTGCGCAACACCAGCAACCAGCTGGTGCGCACGCTGGGCAAACAGGCATAGGGCTTCCAGAGCGTTAGGTCAAATCCCCGCCGGGCCGCCCCAAGGGGATTTGCGGCCCCCTCGGGGGCAGCGAGCTACACGCAGTGAGCGAGCGCGGGGGCCAGTTATCGCCCCAGGGCCGGAAAAAGCTTGATCAGCCCGTCCGACATCACTTCGACGGCCAGCGCTGCCAATATCAACCCCATCAGCCGTGTCATCACATTGATGCCGGTCTTGCCCAGAAAGCGGGCAATCGGCTGGGCGGCAGAAAAGCAGGCCACGGTGGCCGCGGCGATCACCACGCCATAGCCCACCAGCGACAGCAGTTGCCAGAAGGTCTTGGCCTTTTCGGCGTAGATCACCACGGTGGACATGGTGGCCGGCCCGGTCAGAAGCGGGATCGTCAACGGCACCACGGCAATGCTGGCACGCGCTGACGCGTCGTCCGCTTCCGCGGCGTTGGTGGAGCGGGCTTCGGCCGGCTGCGCGTTCAGCATGGACAGCGCCGAGGTCAGCAGCAGCATGCCGCCGCCGACCTGGAAGCTGGCCAGCGTGATGCCGAAGAACTCGAGGATCTGCAGGCCCAGCAGTGCGCTGGTGGCAATGACCGAGAACGCGCTGAAGGCGGCGATCCAGATGGTGCGCTGGCGTTGCGCAGCGCTGAAGCCGGCGGTGTAGTGGATGAAGAACGGCACCACCGCCAGCGGGTTGACGATGGCCAGCAGTGTGACCAGGGGTTTGAAGTCCATGTGCGAGTACCGCGGTTGTGGGTGTCAGCGTCCGCCGGCCACGTCCAGCAGCGCGCCGGTGGTGTAGCTGGCGTCGTCCGTCATCAAGAACACAATCGCCTGCGCCACCTCCATGGCCGTGCCGGCACGCTGCACCGGCACCTGCGGCGCCAGTTGCTTGGCGCGGTCGGGCTGGCCGCCGGAGGCGTGGATGTCGGTCTCAATGATGCCGGGGCGCACCGCGTTCACGCGTATGCCCTCGGCCGCCACCTCCTTGGCCAGGCCCAGCGTGAAGGTGTCTATGGCCCCTTTGCTGGCGGCATAGTCCACATACTGGCCCGGCCCGCCCAGCCGCGCGGCGGCGCTGGACAGGTTGACGATGCTGCCGCCGCTGCCGCCGTGCCGCGTGCTCATGCGCCGCACCGCTTCGCGCGCGCACAGGAAGCTGCCGATGATGTTGATGTCGAACATGCGGCGCAGGCGCTCCACGCTCATCTCGTCCACCCGCGCGGCGCGGTCCACCACGCCGGCGTTGTTGACCAGCGCGTTCAGCCGCCCCAGCTTGGCGTCCACCTTGGCGAACATGGCCAGCACGTCCGCCTCTTGCGCCACGTCGCCCTGCACGGTGATGGCGTTGCCGCCTGCGGCACGAATCTGGCGCACCACCTCGTCGGCCGCCAGCGAGTTGCTGGTGTAGTTGACCGCCACCGCGTAGCCGCGCCGCGCTGCCAGCAGGGCGGTGGCCGCACCTATGCCACGCGAGCCGCCGGTGATCAATGCAACTTTGTCCAAGGGTTTTCCTTTCGCAGCACAATCGCTGTCACAACAAGGCATGACAATACACCAGCGACCGGGTTTGCGGGTGAGTTCAGGCCAGCCTCTGGACGCGCAAGAACAACAAGGAGACGCAGCTTGGCCACGGTCATTGACTACTACTTTGCGCCGCAAAGCCCCTGGACCTACCTGGGGCACGCGCGGTTTTCGTCCCTGGTGCAGGCCAGCGGCGCGCAGGTGCGGGTGCTGCCGGTGGACCTGGGCAAGGTGTTTCCCGTCTCGGGTGGCCTGCCCTTGGCCAAGCGCTCGCCGCAACGCCAGGCCTACCGGCTGCTGGAGTTGGCGCGCTTTCGTGACCACCTGAAATTGCCGCTGAATGTGCAGCCCCAGTTCTTCCCGGTGGCCAGCGATGACGCGGCCCGCCTGATCATCGCCGTGGACCAGCAGGATGGCGCGACAGCGGCCATGCGGCTGTGCGGCGCGGTGTTTGCCGCCGTCTGGGTGCAGCAGCGCGACATTGCCAGCGCCGCCGTGCTGGGTGAACTGCTGGCAGAGTGCGGGCTGGACGCCGCCCGGCTGGACCAGTCGCGCACGCCGGCCGTGCAGCAGCAGTACGATGCCAACAGCCAGGCCGCCATCGACGTCGGGGTGTTTGGTGCCCCCAGCTTTGTCATTGACGGTGAAATGTTCTGGGGCCAGGACCGGCTGGACTTTGTGCAGCGGCGCCTGGGCCTGTGACGCCCATTGTTGTTGTTTCTTTCTGTCTGGATTGAAGGAGTAGTAAGCCATGTCGCCATTCACGGAGCTGGTCAGTGCTGACGGTTTCAAGTTTCCCGCCTACGTGGCCCAGCCTGCGGGCACGCCCAAGGGCGGCATCGTGGTGCTGCAGGAGATCTTCGGCGTCAACTCGCATATCCGCTCGGTGGCCGACGGCTATGCCGCGCAGGGTTACCTGGCGGTTGCGCCGTCCACCTTCCACCGCGTGCAGCAAGGCGTGGAGCTGGGCTACACCGAAGACGACATGAAGGCCGGCTTTGGCCTGAAGACGGCTGTCGATGCCTTGCCAGCGCCGGGCGTGCTGCAGGACATCCAGGCCGCCATCAGCCATGCGGCGCAGGCCGGAAAGGTGGGCATTGTGGGCTATTGCTGGGGCGGCTTGCTGACCTGGCGCAGCGCCTGCCTGCTGCCGGGTTTGAGTGCAGCCGTGCCTTACTACGGTGGCGGCATGACCACGCCAGAAGAGGCCGCACGCGTGCCCAACTGCCCGGTGCTGGCGCACTTCGGCGACCAGGACCACTGGATCCCGCTGGACACCGTGGAAGCCTTCAAAGCCAGGCATCCTGAAGTGGAGGTGCAAATCTACAAAGCCAACCACGGCTTCAATTGCGACCAGCGCGGTTCGTACAACGCCGAAGCGGCCAGGCTGGCGCGTGAGCGCAGCCTGGCGTTTTTCGCCAAGCATGTGGGCTGAACATGGTGACGGCCATGCGACACGGTCTTCGCGCTGCACTGCGTGCCACGGCGCTGGCGTTGGCCAGTTTGGCCACCACGGCCGCCTGCCAGGCGGCCGACTACACCGGCCCCATCTTTGACGCCCACCTGCACTACAACGTGGAGGCCTGGGACGGCAAGCAAGGCCCTTACCCGCCCGCCGAGGTGCTGGCGCTGTTGAAACGCAACGGTGTCAAAGCCGTGCTGGCCAACTCGCGGCCCAACGACGGCAGCAAACTGCTGGCCAGCTTGCAATCGAAAGGCGAGCTGGCCGATGTGAAGGTGGTGCCTTTCATTCGGTTGTACCGCAACCGTGCGGACTACACCGGCTGGCCCACCGACGAGAGCATCTACACCATGGTGCAGGCCGAGTTCGCGCGCGGCGCGCCCAATGGCCCGTTCAAAGGCATAGGCGAGTTCCACCTGTACGACAGTGCGAACGCCAATGGCGCGGTGGCGAAGAAGCTGATGCAGTTCGCCGAGCAGAACAAGCTGGTGGCCATGGCCCATGTGGACGATGCGGCCATCGACCTGTTGATGGCCAACACGCCCAGCGGCGGCAAGGCCATGCGGCTGATCTGGGCGCACAGCGGCATTGGCGGTGCGCCGGCATCACGGGTGGACCAGCTGATGGCGCGCTACCCGCTGCTGATGGGCGAGTTGTCCTACCGGCCTGGTCTGGTGTGCAACAGCGGCAAGCTGTGTCCCGAGTGGCGTGCACTGTTCCTCAAGTACCCCGATCGCTTCGTGCTGGGCTCCGACACCTGGGTCAACCAGCGCTGGGCCTCGTACGACGACACCATGCGGGAATACCGGGCGTGGTTGGGTGACTTGCCGGCCGAGGTGGCCAGCCGCATTGCCTGGCGCAACGCAGCGTCGGCGTTTGGCTTGGAGTGATTTGATCGCGAAGCTTGGTTGGCGCTGACCAGCCTCCTGCGCGGGCCACTTCTCTGTTGATCAAGGAACGCTGGCGCGCCCCAGCCCTTTCGTTGTCGGGGTAGCGCTGGTGGGCGACTCTTCCTTGATCGACAGTGCGCGCCGCATACCCAGCCCGGCAGCCGGAGGAAGTAGGCCTACCCCCCGCTGCGTGTCAAATAGCGTTTGCGCCAGAAAAATATCGCCAGCAACGCCGCGATCAACAGCATGGCGGAGATGGCCAGCCAGAAGCCGTCCTGCACATGCAGCAGCGGGATGAATTCGAAGTTCATGCCGAAGATGCCGGCGATCAGGTTCAGCGGCAGGAAGATGGCGGTCAGCACCGTCAGCGTGCGCATGATGTCATTGGTGCGGTGGCTCTGCGCGCTGAAGTGCATCTGCACCGCTGTCTCGGCGTTTTGCTCCAGCCGGCGCACGTGGCTGACCACCCGCTCAATGTGTTCCTGCACGTCGCGGCTGCGCACATGCAACAGGTCACGCTCGCGCTGGCCGGCCGGCGTGCCGGCGTCGGGCCAGGTTTTCAACGCCTCTATCCAGTCTTGAACGGCGGCGCGCTGGTCTTCGCACACTTGGTCCAGCTGGTGCAGCGCCAGGCGTGCATCCAGCAGCGCGCCCCAGTTGGTGAAGCGGGTGCGCGGGTTGATCAGCTCGGTCTGCCAGTGGTCGAGCTGGCTGGTCAGTTCGCGGCGCAGTTCCAGGAAACCGTCCACCATCAGGTTGATGATGCGCAGCATCAGGTCGGCCGGGCTGGCCGGCGCGCGGGCGCCGCCGGCGCGCGAATCGGGCGACACCGCGTGCAGCAGCTTGTGCGCGTAGGCGTCGCGCACCGCGCAGTCGGCTGGGTGCACCGTCAGCAGCACCTGGTCGAAGACGGCGAAGCCCACCGGGCTGGTGTCGATGTGCCGCAATATCGGTGGGCCGCTGCCGCGTGCCGCTGGTGCGGGCGCGGCGTCGCTGCCGCTGGGGCTCGCGCCGGCTTGTGCGTCCGCACGGGTGGCCAAGCGGCGGAACACCATCAGGTCGTACTGCGAGGTGTAGTCGTAATGCGAGGGCAGTTGCGCATTCAGCAGGTCGCTGATGTGCAGGTCCACCAGTTGCAGGCCGCACAGCGACTGCAGGCTGGCCTGGATCTTTGCCTGTTGCGCCGGTGTACCGAATTCATGGCGGGTGCAGGAAATCCAAACAAAGCCGTGCGGTGGCAGTTGCAGGCCGTCCAGCGCACCGGTTTCGGTGACACCCTGGGGCTGGATGGTGAAGACGCGCATTCGCTGTGGGTCCTATGACGGTGGAACAGCCTAGCGTTGCGCCTGCAGCAGCCGGGCCGCGTCCAGCGCGAAATAGGTCAGCACACCATCGGCACCGGCGCGCTTGAAGGCCAGCAGGGCTTCCATCATCACGGCGTCGTGGTCCAGCCAGCCGTTCTGCGCGGCGGCTTTCAGCATCGCGTATTCGCCGCTGACCTGGTAGGCGAAGGTGGGCACCTTGAACTCGTCCTTGACCCGGCGCACCACGTCCAGGTAGGGCATGCCGGGCTTCACCATCACCATGTCGGCGCCTTCGGCAATGTCCATCCCCACCTCGCGCAGCGCCTCGTCGCTGTTGCCGGGGTCCATCTGGTAAACCTTCTTGTTGCTCTTGCCCAGGTTGGCGGCCGAGCCCACAGCATCGCGGAACGGGCCGTAAAAGGCGCTGGCGTACTTGGCGCTGTAGGCCATGATGCGGGTGTGGATGAAGTGGTGGGCTTCCAACGCCCGCCGTATCGCGCCGATGCGCCCGTCCATCATGTCGCTGGGGGCCACGATGTCCACACCGGCCTCAGCCTGGGTGAGCGCCTGCTTCACCAGCACTTCCACGGTTTCATCGTTCAAGATGTAACCGTTGGCGTCGGGCAGGCCATCCTGGCCATGGGTGGTGAACGGGTCCAGCGCCACGTCGGTCATCACGCCCAGGTCCGGAAAATTCTTTTTCAGCTCGCGCACCACGCGCGGCACCAGGCCTTCGGGGTTGGTGGCTTCCTTGCCGTCATGGGTCTTCAGCGCCGGGTCCACCACCGGGAACAAGGCCATCACCGGAATGCCCAGTTTCACGCACTCTTCCGCCACTGGCAGCAGCAGGTCCAGGCTCAGTCGCTCTACGCCGGGCATGGAGGCCACGGCCTGGCGCTGGCGTTGTCCGTCAACCACAAACACCGGGTAGATCAGGTCATGGGCGGTGACGGCGTTTTCCCGCACCAGGTTGCGCGTGAAGGCGTCGCGGCGCAGGCGCCGGGGCCGCCCCAGAGGGTAGGAGGCAAAGGTTGTCATGGCGAAAATTGTGCCTGATTTACATCTTGGGGGCTTGAAAGGGCTGTCCGGATTTGTTAAATTACACATCGGGCGGCTTGCCGCCTCCCGCTTTTCCTCCCTGAGCGGGGCCTTGATGTGTGACAGCAAAAAAGGCTTACCACCCCAGCCATGTGCTGGGGTTTTTTTTAGTTTCAGCACATTTCATTTAACTTTGCTGCGCAAAGTTAGCTTCCACTGAAACCTGCTGCGCAGGTTTTGCCTACTCTTTGGCTGGCGTCGGTGGCTCTAGGGCTAAACTGCTCCCATGCTCTGGGTCAAATCCTTCCACATCGTCTTCGTGGCTAGCTGGTTCGCCGGCCTGTTTTACCTGCCGCGCATTTTCGTCAATCTGGCCATGGTGCCGGCCGGCTCTGTGGCTGAGCGTGAGCGCTTGCTACTGATGGCGACCAAGCTGATGCGCTTCAGCCACATCCTGGCTGTTGTGGCGCTGGCGTTGGGGCTGTGGCTGTGGGCCGGTTACGGCATCGGTTGGGGGCCGGGCAATGGCTGGATGCATGCCAAGCTGTTCGTGGTGGCGCTGGTCATCGGATATCACCATGCCTGCGCGCGCATCCTGAAGAAGTTCCAGGTCGGCCAGGAGCCGCAGCGCAGCCATGTGTGGTACCGCTGGTTCAACGAGGCGCCGGTGCTGCTGCTGCTGGCGGCGGTGATCCTGGTGGTGGTCAAACCTTTTTGACATGACCTGACGCCGGATGCACAAGACATCAGCCTGGCCGCTGTCGCTTCTTTATATAGGGCTGATCATTTATGCCAGCCTGTACCCGTTCTTTGACGTCCGCGACCAGGGCATCGCGCCCTGGGCTTTCCTGTATGCACCCTTTCCCAAATACTGGACCTGGTTTGACCTGGTTTCCAACTTCCTGGGTTATGTGCCGCTGGGCGCGCTGCTGGCACTGAGCGCCTTGCGCACCGGGCGCGGCCGCTACGCGGTGCCGATGGCGGCGTTGGCCGGTGCCGCCCTGTCGCTGCTGATGGAGTCGTTTCAAAGCTACCTGCCGCAGCGCGTGCCCTCCAATGTGGATCTGGCGCTGAACGCTGCCGGCACCTTCAGCGGCGCGGTGTTTGCCGCCTTGCTGGAGCGCTTTGGCGCCATTGACCATTGGAGCCGCTTCCGTGCCCGCTGGTTTGTGCGTGAGGCGCGCGGCGGTCTGGTGCTGCTGGCGCTGTGGCCGGTGGCATTGCTGTTCCCACCGGCCGTGCCCTTGGGGCTGGGCCAGGTGTTCGAGCGGCTGGAGTCCACGCTGGCCAACGCCCTGCAGGGCACGCCTTTCCTGGAACTGCTGCCGGTGCGGGACATTGAGCTGCAGCCGCTGCTGCCTATTTCTGAACTGGTCTGCGTGATGCTGGGTGCGCTGGTTCCCTGCCTGGTGGGCTATTGCATCATCTCGTCACGGGTGCGCCGGGTGGTGTTCGCGCCGGTGGCGCTGGGGGTGGGGGTGGCCACCAGCGCGCTGTCGGCCGCGCTCAGCTACGGGCCTTCCCACGCCTGGGCCTGGTTTGATCTGCCCGTGCAAGTGGGGTTGATGGGGGCATTCATTCTGGCGCTGGTCCTGGTGCCGGTGCCACGCCGCGCCGCCGCCGGCCTGGTGCTGCTGGCCTTGGGCATCAACCTGAGTCTGCTGAACCAGGCGCCGGCCAACGCCTATTTCGCGCAGGCCCTGCAGGCCTGGGAGCAGGGGCGTTTCATCCGCTTCCATGGCCTGGCGCAGTGGGTGGGTTGGTTATGGCCTTACGCCACCCTGGTGTACGTGCTGCTGGAAGTCTCTTCCTCCGAGGCGAAAAACTAAAATATGGCCATGAGCGACACCCTGCAGACAGCCGCCGCGACTGGTGGCGAGGGTGCCCCGGCGGGCACCAGCTATTACAAGCACCACATCTTCTTCTGCCTGAACGAGCGCAAGAACGGCGAGGCCAGTTGCGCCCAGCACAATGCGCAGGAAGGCTTTGACCGCTGCAAGGCGCAGGTGCGCGCCGCCGGCCTGGCCGGCCCGGGCGGCGTGCGCGTCAACAAGGCGGGTTGCCTGGACCGCTGCGCCGCCGGCCCGGTGGCGGTGGTCTATCCCGAGGCGGTCTGGTACACCTATGTGGACCAGACGGACATTGACGAGATTGTCGAGTCCCACCTGAAAAACGGCCAGGTGGTGGAGCGTCTGCTGACGCCGCCGCACCTGGGCCGCTGAGCCCTTGAATGGCATCTTGAACAGGCCTCGCCGGTGAACTTGAAAACCGAACGCCTGGTGCTGCAAGGCCCGGCCGGCGCGCTGGAAGCCCTGCGCGACGAGCCGGAGCTGGCGCCGGGCCAGGCCGCGCGTGGCCACGCCGTCATTGCCCACCCGCACCCGCAGTTCGGCGGCACCATGGACAACAAGGTGGTGCAGACACTGGCGCGCGCCTTTGTGCAGTGCGGCTGGGTGGCGCTGCGCTTCAATTTCCGCGGCGTCGGCGCCAGCGCCGGCACGTTTGACGAAGGCCAGGGTGAGCGCGACGACTTTCTGGCCGTGGTGCGGCAGGCCGCGCCAGACGGCCGGCTGGCATTGGCCGGTTTCAGCTTTGGCTCCTTTGTCATGAGCCACGCGTTGACCACGCTGTGGGCCGAGGGCCGGGACATTCCCAAGCTGGTGTTTGTGGGCACGGCGGCCGCGCGCTTCACCGTGGCCCCGCTGCCTGCGCCCGAGGCGCACGAGCGTGCGCTGGTGGTGCATGGCGAGCTGGACGACACCGTGCCGCTGGCCGCCGTGATGGACTGGGCCCGGCCCCAGACCCTGCCGGTGACCGTGGTTCCCGGAGGCGGGCACTTCTTTCATGGACAATTGCCCCTTTTGAAGAGCCTGGTGGTGCGCCACCTGCAGTCCTGAGCGCTTCGGCACTGGGCCTGGGGCTGCCGCCAGCCCACTCATCAGTTTCAACAGTTTTCTTGCACCCCCCATCCCCTATGAACCGTTTCTCGTCAGTGCTGTGCGCTGTTGTCCTGTCCTCCCTGAGCTGGGTGGCCGCCGCGCAAGCGCCGCAGGCGCCCGAAATCGCCGCCCGCTCCTACCTGCTGCTGGACGTCACCGCCAACCAGATCCTGGCCGAGAAGGACATCGACTCGCCGGTGGAGCCGGCCTCGCTGACCAAGCTGATGAGTGCCTATCTGGTGTTTGACGCGCTGCGCAGCAAGAAGCTCACGCTGACGCAGACCCTGCCGGTCAGCGAACGGGCCTGGAAGATGCCGGGTTCGCGCATGTTCATCGACCCCAAGATGCAGGTGCCGGTGGAGGATTTGATCAAGGGCCTGATCGTGCAGTCCGGCAACGACGCCACCATGGCGCTGGCCGAAGGCGTGGGCGGCACGGCGGAGCGCTTTGTGCAACTGATGAACGAGCAGGCCAAGGCCCTGGGCATGAAGGCCACCAGCTACAAAAACCCCGAAGGCCTGACCGAGCCGGGCCACACCACCACCGCGCGCGACCTGAGCATCCTGGCCACGCGGCTGATGCGCGATTTCCCGGAATACATCGGCTACTACGCCATCAAGAAATACCGCTACGCCGGCACACCCGCCGCCAACGACAGCAACCGCAACCTGCTGCTGTTCCGCGATCCCACGGTGGACGGCCTGAAGACCGGCCACACCGATGCCGCCGGCTACTGCATGATCGCCACCGCCAAGCGCGACTTTCCCAACCTGGGCGCCGGCAGCGCCCCGGGCAGCCGCCGCCTGCTGTCCATCGTGCTGGGCACGGTCAGTGAGAACGTGCGCGCCAATGAATCGCAAAAGCTGCTCAACTGGGGCTTCACCGCCTATGAAGCCGTCAAGCTGTTCGATGCCGGCCAGGCGGTGGTGACGCCGGCCATCTGGAAGGGCAAGGAAGCCACTGTCAAGCTGGGCCGACCCCAGGCCATCGTGGTGGCGGTGCCTGCCGGCGAAGCCGCCAAGCTGAAAACCCAGGTGGTCCGCCCCGACCCCTTGGTCGCCCCGCTGACCAAGGGCCAGCAAGTGGGTTCGCTGAAAGTGCTCAGCGGCACCCAGACCGTGGCCGAAGTGCCGCTGGTGGCGCTGGACACGGTGGAGCAGGCCGGTGTGTTTGGCCGGGCTTGGGATGCGATTCGGCTGTGGATCAAGTAGGTTCTGGGCTGGCGAGGCGTTTGAACAGCCGAACAGCCGTCACCAAGGGGTTGAATTGCTGCGCCTGTAGCTAAAGTTGGTGCCCACCAACTTGCGGTAGCCTTAAAGCCATTGCGGGGAAACCCTCTAACGGCTATACTCGAAGGCTTTTCGGAAATTCCGAAGGGATTCACGTTTTCGTTTTTGTTTCAAACGTTTAGGGACGTTTTCAATGCCAACCATCAATCAACTGGTGCGTCAGGGGCGCGAGGTCGAAACGACCAAGTCCAAAAGCCCCGCGATGCAAAACTCGCCGCAGCGCCGCGGTGTGTGCACCCGTGTGTACACCACGACGCCTAAAAAGCCGAACTCGGCGTTGCGTAAGGTCGCCAAGGTGCGCCTGACCAACGGTTTCGAGGTCATTTCCTACATCGGTGGCGAAGGCCACAACCTGCAAGAGCACTCGGTGGTGCTGGTGCGCGGCGGCCGGGTCAAGGATCTGCCTGGCGTGCGCTACCACATCGTGCGCGGTTCGCTGGATCTGCAAGGCGTGAAAGACCGCAAGCAGTCGCGTTCCAAGTACGGCGCCAAGCGTCCGAAGAAGGCCTGATCTCCAGGTTTTTGTCGGTCAAAGTCAGTATTTAGTTGTTCGGTGTTTGATTCGCCCTGGCCGGCGGCTCAAACGAAGTGACCCGAAACCGGGGATTGTCCTGGTGGGTCGAGTAAGTGAGGGTCTGTATGGCTCTCGCGGTGCCTGAAAAGGTGCCAACTGAAGCAAAGAGGTGAAAAAATGCCACGTCGTCGCGAAGTCCCTAAACGTGAAATCCTGCCGGATCCCAAGTTCGGCAATGTCGAGCTGTCCAAATTCATGAACGTGATCATGGAAGGCGGCAAGAAGGCTGTTGCAGAGCGCATCATTTATGGCGCGCTGGAGCAGATCGAGAAGAAGAACCCCGGCAAAGACCCGGTGGAAGCATTCACCATGGCGATCAACAACGTCAAGCCCATGGTGGAAGTGAAGTCCCGCCGCGTCGGTGGTGCTAACTACCAGGTGCCGGTGGAAGTGCGCCCGGTGCGCCGTCTGGCCTTGTCCATGCGCTGGATCAAGGAGGCCGCCCGCAAGCGTGGCGAAAAGTCCATGGCGCTGCGCCTGGCCAACGAGCTGATGGAAGCCACCGAAGGCCGTGGCGGCGCCATGAAGAAGCGTGACGAAGTTCACCGCATGGCTGAGGCCAACAAGGCCTTCTCGCACTTCCGCTTCTAAGAGTAGCAGCAGGCGCCCGGGCGGGCGCCGGGTGCCGTTGAATTTGCCAGCCCTGGCCCGCATATTGGTGCGGGCCGGTGCCGCGGTAAGTATCCGGCCCCTTTTCCGCTCGCAACCCCGCTGCGGGGGCCGCCCACCAGGTGGCTGCAGGCTGGAACTGAAATTTTATTTACCGAGCAAACCAAGGATCCATCATGGCTCGCCATACACCCATTGAGCGTTATCGCAACATTGGTATTTCAGCGCACATCGACGCTGGTAAGACCACGACCACCGAGCGTATTTTGTTTTACACCGGTGTGAATCACAAGATTGGCGAAGTGCACGATGGCGCGGCGACCATGGACTGGATGGAGCAAGAGCAGGAGCGTGGTATCACCATCACGTCCGCTGCCACGACCTGCTTCTGGAAGGGCATGGAGACCAATTTCGACGAGCACCGCATCAACATCATCGACACCCCCGGCCACGTGGACTTCACCATTGAGGTGGAGCGTTCCATGCGCGTGCTGGACGGTGCTTGCATGGTGTACTGTGCCGTGGGCGGCGTGCAGCCGCAGTCGGAAACCGTCTGGCGCCAAGCCAACAAGTACAAGGTGCCGCGTCTGGCCTTTGTCAACAAGATGGACCGCACCGGTGCCAACTTCTTCAAGGTCGTGGACCAGATGAAGCTGCGCCTGAAGGCCAACCCCGTGCCCATCGTGATCCCGATCGGCGCCGAAGAAAACTTCACCGGCGTGATCGACCTGATCAAGATGAAGGCCATCATCTGGGATGAGGCTTCGCAAGGCATGAAGTTCAAGTACGAAGAAATTCCCGCGGAGCTGCTGGCCAGCGCCAAGGAATGGCGCGAAAAGATGGTGGAAGCCGCGGCCGAAGCTTCTGAAGAGTTCATGAACAAGTACCTGGAAGAAGGTGACTTGACCGAGGCTGAAATCAAGCTGGGCATCCGCACGCGTACCATCGCCAGCGAAATCCAGCCGATGCTGTGCGGCACCGCCTTCAAGAACAAGGGTGTGCAGCGCATGCTGGACGCCGTGATCGAGTTCATGCCCTCGCCGATCGACATTCCGCCCGTGGGTGGCACCGATGACGACGAAAAGCCCGTCACCCGCAAGGCTGACGACAGCGAGAAGTTCTCGGCGCTGGCTTTCAAGCTGATGACTGACCCGTTCGTGGGCCAGCTGACCTTCGTGCGCGTCTATTCCGGCGTGCTGACCAAGGGCGACAGCGTTTACAACCCGATCCGCGGCAAGAAAGAGCGTATCGGCCGTATCGTGCAGATGCACGCCAACAACCGCGAAGAAGTGGGCGAAATCCGCGCCGGCGACATTGCTGCCTGCGTGGGGCTGAAGGACGTCACCACGGGTGAAACCCTGTGCGATCCCGCAGCCATCATCATGCTGGAGCGCATGGTGTTCCCCGAGCCCGTGATCACCCAGGCCGTGGAACCCAAGACCAAAGCCGACCAGGAAAAGATGGGCATCGCGCTGCAACGCCTGGCCCAGGAAGACCCGTCGTTCCGCGTCAAGACCGACGAAGAGTCCGGCCAGACGCTGATCGCCGGCATGGGCGAGTTGCACCTGGAAATCATTGTCGACCGCATGAAGCGCGAATTCGGTGTTGAAGCCAACGTCGGCAAGCCGCAGGTGGCTTACCGCGAAACCATCCGCAAGACGGTGGAAGACGCTGAAGGCAAGTTCGTGCGCCAGTCCGGCGGCAAGGGCCAGTACGGTCACGTGGTCTTGAAGATCGAACCCAACGAGATGGGCAAGGGCTTTGAGTTCGTCGACGCCATCAAGGGCGGCGTGGTGCCGCGCGAGTACATCCCCGCGGTGGAAAAGGGCGTGGTCGAAGCGCTGACGCAAGGCGTGCTGGCCGGCTACCCGGTGGTGGACGTCAAGGTGACGCTGCACTTCGGTTCGTACCACGACGTGGACTCGAACGAACTGGCGTTCAAGATGGCCGCCATCTTCGGTTTCAAGGAAGGTTGCCGCAAGGCCAACCCCGTGATCCTGGAGCCCATGATGGCCGTGGAAGTGGAAACTCCGGAAGACTACGCCGGCAACGTGATGGGCGACCTGTCCTCACGCCGCGGCATGGTGCAGGGCATGGAAGACATGGTCGGTGGCGGCAAGGCCATCAAGGCCGAAGTGCCGCTGTCTGAAATGTTTGGCTACTCCACGACCCTGCGCTCCATGTCGCAAGGCCGTGCCACCTACACGATGGAATTCAAGCACTACACGGAAGCGCCGCGTAACGTGTCTGAAGCCATCATGGCTGCGCGCGCCAAGTAATTGACGCGTGGTCAGCGGGCCGGCGCTTGCCGTTGGTCCGCTGGCAAAGATTTTGAAGTGTCTGCGACGGTGTGCCGCCTTGTTTCCCGTGCGGGGCGATCAAGCAACACCGTGCAGACGTAAAACCAATACACGGGTATTGCTCTTTGGAGAATTGAAATGGGTAAAGAGAAATTCGAGCGGACCAAGCCGCACGTCAACGTTGGCACCATTGGTCACGTTGACCACGGCAAGACCACGCTGACCGCAGCCATCACCACCGTGCTGGCAGCCAAGTTCGGCGGCCAAGCCAAGGCCTACGACCAGATCGACGCCGCCCCGGAAGAAAAAGCCCGCGGCATCACGATCAACACCGCCCACGTCGAGTATGAGACGGCCAACCGTCACTACGCCCACGTCGACTGCCCCGGCCACGCTGACTATGTGAAAAACATGATCACCGGT